>NZ_CAWPHW010000042.1:0-369477 GCF_963888145.1 Cronobacter sp. EKM101R
GAATCCAGGAAGCCTGCCAGTTCGATGATTTTCGCTTCCCACTCTGCTTCGCCTTCCAGCGCTTTCAGAGCAGAACCACGAACGATCGGGGTGTCGTCGCCCGGGAAGTCGTACTGAGACAGCAGCTCGCGCACTTCCATCTCAACCAGTTCCAGCAGCTCTTCGTCATCAACCATGTCGCATTTGTTCAGGAACACGATGATGTACGGAACGCCTACCTGACGACCCAGCAGGATGTGCTCACGGGTCTGCGGCATCGGGCCGTCAGTCGCAGCAACAACCAGGATAGCGCCGTCCATCTGAGCAGCACCGGTGATCATGTTTTTCACATAGTCGGCGTGGCCCGGGCAGTCAACGTGCGCGTAGTGGCGAGTCGGGGTGTCATATTCAACGTGAGAGGTGTTGATGGTGATACCACGAGCTTTTTCTTCCGGCGCGTTATCGATCTGATCGAATGCACGAGCAGAACCACCGTAGGTTTTCGCCAGAACGGTAGTGATGGCAGCAGTCAGGGTAGTTTTACCATGGTCAACGTGGCCGATAGTACCGACGTTGACGTGCGGTTTTGTACGTTCAAATTTTTCTTTAGACACGGCTATATTCCTTACTATAGTGCCCCCTCGCCGAGAGGGCACGGGACTTTGGTTTTAACCCTGCGGCTTATTTGCCACGGGCTTCGATAACGGCCTGAGCAACGTTGTTCGGCGCATCATCATACTTCAGGAATTCCATAGTGTATGATGCACGACCTTTGGTCAGAGAACGCAGCTGAGTTGCATATCCGAACATTTCAGACAGCGGAACTTCAGCGTGGATCTTAACGCCAGTTACTTCGGATTCCTGACCACGCAGCATACCGCGACGACGGCTCAAGTCACCGATAACGTCACCAGTGTTCTCTTCCGGAGTTTCTACTTCAACCTTCATGATCGGCTCAAGCAGAACTGGTTTTGCTTTCTTAAAGCCTTCTTTAAAGGCGATAGAAGCAGCCAGTTTAAACGCCAGTTCAGAGGAGTCAACGTCGTGGTAAGAACCGAAATGCAGACGAACACCCATGTCAACAACCGGGTAACCAGCCAGCGGACCAGACTTCAGCTGCTCCTGGATGCCTTTATCAACGGCCGGGATGTATTCGCCAGGAATTACACCACCTTTGATGTCGTTGATGAACTCGTAGCCTTTCGGGTTTGAGCCCGGCTCCAGCGGGTACATGTCGATAACAACATGACCATACTGACCGCGACCACCAGACTGTTTAGCGTGTTTACCTTCAACATCGGTAACTTTCGCGCGAATCGCTTCGCGGTAAGCAACCTGAGGTTTACCGACGTTCGCTTCAACGTTGAACTCACGTTTCATACGGTCAACGATGATGTCGAGGTGCAGCTCACCCATACCAGCGATGATGGTCTGGTTAGATTCTTCGTCAGTCCATACGCGGAAAGACGGGTCTTCTTTAGCCAGACGGCCCAGAGCCAGACCCATTTTTTCCTGGTCAGCTTTGGTTTTCGGTTCAACTGCGATAGAGATTACCGGCTCAGGGAACTCCATGCGCTCCAGAATGATCGGGTGATCCGGGTTACACAGAGTGTCACCGGTGGTCACGTCTTTCAGACCGATAGCAGCCGCGATGTCGCCTGCGCGAACTTCTTTGATCTCTTCACGTTTGTTAGCGTGCATCTGTACGATACGACCGAAACGCTCACGTGCGGATTTCACGGAGTTCAGGATGGTGTCGCCAGAGTTAACCACGCCAGAGTACACGCGGAAGAACGTCAGGTTACCAACGAACGGGTCGGTAGCGATTTTGAACGCCAGTGCAGAGAAAGGCTCGTCATCGCTAGCGTGACGCTCAGCCGGAGTATCTTTACCGTCGTCCAGGATACCGTTGATCGCAGGTACGTCAACCGGGGATGGCAGGTAATCAATTACCGCATCCAGCATCGCCTGTACGCCTTTGTTTTTGAACGCAGAGCCGCAGGTTACCAGGATGATTTCGTTGTTCAGAACGCGCTGACGCAGAGCTTTTTTGATCTCTTCTTCAGTCAGTTCTTCACCGCCCAGGTATTTCTCCATCAGCTCTTCAGAAGCTTCAGCAGCGGACTCGATCAGGTTCTGGTGCCATTCGTCAGCCAGGTCCTGCATGTCAGCCGGGATATCTTCGTATTCGAAGGTAACGCCCTGGTCTGCATCGTTCCAGTTGATGGCTTTCATTTTCACCAGGTCAACAACACCGGTGAAACCTTCTTCAGCACCAATCGCCAGCTGCAGCGGAACCGGGTTCGCGCCCAGACGGGATTTGATCTGACCAACAACTTTCAGGAAGTTCGCGCCCATGCGGTCCATTTTGTTAACGAACGCAATACGCGGAACTTTGTATTTGTTAGCCTGACGCCATACGGTTTCAGACTGCGGCTGAACACCACCAACTGCGCAGTAAACCATTACCGCACCGTCAAGGACACGCATGGAACGTTCTACTTCGATGGTGAAGTCAACGTGGCCCGGGGTGTCGATGATGTTGATACGGTGCGGTTCATACTGCTTAGCCATACCAGACCAGAATGCGGTAGTCGCAGCGGAGGTAATGGTGATACCACGCTCCTGCTCCTGCTCCATCCAGTCCATAGTTGCGGCGCCGTCATGAACTTCACCGATTTTGTGGTTTACACCGGTGTAGAACAGAATACGTTCGGTAGTAGTGGTTTTACCGGCGTCGATGTGCGCACTGATACCGATGTTACGGTAGCGTGCAATAGGTGTTGTACGAGCCATTTGATTCCTCTATTGCCTTAGGCGTTCAGGATAAGTTACCCAGAGCGGGCGGCTTACCTGAAGCGCCCGTCTGGTGACTAACATGCCGCAGGGATTACCAGCGGTAGTGTGCGAACGCCTTGTTGGCTTCTGCCATACGGTGAACGTCTTCACGTTTCTTAACTGCAGTACCTTTGTTGTCTGCAGCATCAGAAAGTTCGTTCGCCAGGCGGAGAGCCATGGATTTATCACCGCGTTTACGAGCAGCTTCAACGATCCAACGCATTGCCAGAGCATTGCGGCGAACCGGACGGACTTCAACTGGAACCTGATAAGTAGAACCACCAACGCGGCGAGACTTAACTTCTACAGTCGGGCGCACGTTTTCGAGAGCGACTTCGAAAGCTTCCAGTTCGGATTTACCAGAGCGCTGAGCCAGGGTCTCCAGCGCGCTGTATACGATAGATTCTGCAGTAGATTTTTTACCGTCTACCATCAGGATATTGACAAATTTAGCCAGCAGTTCTGATCCGAACTTCGGATCCGGCAGAATTTTACGCTGACCAATGACGCGACGACGTGGCATGGAAATACTCCGTTGTTAATTCAGGATTGTCCAAAACTCTACGAGTTTAGTTTGACATTAAAGTTAAAACGTTTGGCCTTACTTAACGGAGAACCATTAAGCCTTAGGACGCTTCACGCCATACTTGGAGCGAGCCTGCTTACGGTCTTTAACGCCGGAGCAGTCAAGCGCGCCACGCACGGTGTGGTAACGAACACCCGGAAGGTCTTTAACACGACCGCCACGGATCAGGATCACGGAGTGTTCCTGCAGGTTGTGACCTTCACCACCAATGTAGGAAGTCACTTCAAAACCGTTAGTCAGACGAACACGGCATACTTTACGCAGTGCGGAGTTCGGTTTTTTCGGAGTGGTGGTATATACACGGGTACATACACCACGTTTTTGCGGGCAAGCTTCCAGCGCCGGCACGTTGCTTTTAGCAACTTTGCGAGCGCGAGGTTTGCGAACCAGCTGGTTAACTGTTGCCATTAAATAGCTCCTGGTTTTATAGCTTTTGCTTCGTAAACACGTAATAAATCGCCCTCATATAATATGAGGACGCGGAATTTTAGGGCTGTGCTTAAAGGGTGTCAAGAAATATACAGCGTTCGCACGTTACCAGGCCATCTGGCTTGCGTGTTTTACGGTAAGTTTGACGAACTCATTATAGCTAATCGTGTCGATATTGCTCGAAATTTGAGCGGAGAGCCCTCGAGCTTCCACATCACAGTGTAAGGCGGCAACCCGGGCGGGCGACGCCAGCAGCGCAGCGAGATAGCGGCTGTCGTTAAGCGCAGCGACCACGCCGTCCTGCATCAGAAGGATGTCGTCGCCAGGACATACAAGGCGCAGCAACGCGTTAACATCAGACTGCCAGGGTGAGCGAGAAAGCGTGTACAGCATGGCGTTCCTTAAAAAGTCAGCACGACGTCGTAATCATTGAGGCGCTCGCGCAGCGCGCCGGCGCTGAGCGGCTCGACATCAATGACAAAATCGTGTTTGTCGCCAAGCCCGCGCTCCTGAAGGGATGCCTGGCAAATATAGCAGCGGTCAATATCGTACAGCGGCAGAACTTTAAACGTAGAGATATAGTCGCGTCCCAGAATCGCCTGCGGGTTCTGGCCTGGCAGAATCTGAAAAACGCCGTCGCTGACAAAAAAGACGCCGATCTCTTCCGTTAACGCGGACATCGCCAGCAGCGCGTCGAGTCCTTCGCGGCCCGCCGCAGTGCCATGCGGCGCCTGGGTAAATACAAAAGCCACCTGTTTCATTAAAACTCTACCACTCTGTCACAGGTCAGCGCGGCTTCGGCAAGCGCGCCAAGACCGCTCAGCTGAAACCCGGGCTGAAGGTTCGCGCTCGGCAGCCCCTGCGTTCGCGCTTCATTTTCATCCGTCACGCCGCGTCGCAGCGCGGCCGCCACACAAATGTGCAGCGCGACGCCGTATTCATCGTGCAGCTGTTGCCAGGCGCGCACCAAATCGAATTCATCGCTCGCCGGCGACGTGAACTGATTGGCGTTATAGACCCCTTCCCGATAAAAAAAGACGCTCTCAAGGCTATGGCCTTCCGCCAGTAACGCTTTCGCAAATTGCAGGGCGCTGCTGGCCTGCTGCGTACCATAAGCAGGCCCGGTGACCATCAGTGCGAAGCGCATTACCGTTCGTGCCCCTGGAAATCGCCGCTTTTGAACTGGCGGATGTACAGATACACCGTGTGCTTGGAGATATTCAGCCGGTCAGCCACCTGATTAATGGCGTCTTTAATATCAAATATGCCTTTCTCGTAGAGGTTAAGGACAATCTGACGGTTCTTGGCGTTGTTAGAGACGTTGCGGTCCGCGTTCACCTCTTCAATGGTGAACTCCAGCGTCTGGGTCACCAGATCTTCTACAGACGAGGCAAAGTTGACGGAAGACGGCACTTCCTGCGTTTCCGGCGGCACAAAAGTGCTCATAATCTGGGAGAACGGCACATCAAGGTTCATGTTAATGCACAGGAGGCCTATCACGCGGTGCTCCCGATTACGGATGGCGATAGTGACCGACTTCATCAGAACACCGCTTTTCGCACGGGTGAAATAGCATTTCGACACGCTGCTGTCAGCGCCGGTCATATCGTGCAGCATACGCAGCGCCAGATCGGTAATCGGCGAGCCGATTTTACGCCCCGTATGTTCGCCGTTGGCGATGCGGATTGCCGAACATTTCAGATCCTGCAGGGAATGCAGCACAATTTCACAGTGGGAGCCGATGAGCATCGCTAACCCGTCCACGACCGCTTCGTAGGAGCGCAAAATATCAAAGTCGGTCTGTTCGAAAGGACGCTGATCCAGCAGATCGAGTTCGCTGGCCTCATTGGTTAATAGCGAATTGGACATGAAAACATACCACCCTTTACAGCGAGCCTGTCGTCTCAAGGTCTGGGCAGACTCATCATTCAGTTGTTACGTAACTCGCTAAAGTAATACAGCGGGCGCAACACTAGCCAGCTTTTATTATACGTGGCCCGGATAAAAAAAACCGCCGCCCGAAGGCGGCGGTCTGCGAAGCGTTACTTCGCTTTGGCGGCGTCGTCCGCTTTATCGCCTGCGGCGGCCTTCGGTGCGGCGTCTGCTTTCGCCGCCGGATTGATATCCAGCAGTTCTACGTCAAACACCAGGGTGGAGTTAGCCGGAATGCCCGGAACGCCGTTTTTGCCGTAAGCCAGCTCAGGCGGGATGACCAGCTTGATTTTGCCGCCTTTCTTGATGTTTTTCAGGCCTTCAGTCCAGCCCGGGATCACACCGTCAAGACGGAAAGAGAGCGGCTCGCCGCGTTTGTAAGAGTTATCGAACTCCTGACCGTCGATAAGCGTGCCTTTGTAGTTAACCACAACGGTGTCGCTCTCTTTCGGCGCAGCGCCGGTACCTTCTTTCTCGACTTTATACAGCAGGCCAGTAGAAGAGGTCTTCACGCCTTTCTCTTTGGCGAATTTGTCACGGAAGGCTTTGCCTTTCGTTTCGTTTTCCGTCGCGTCTTTCTCGACTTTCGCCTGAGCGGCGCCTTTCACGCGCGTTTCGAAAGCCTGCAGAGTCTGCTCGATTTCCTGGTCAGAGAGTTTGCTCTTATCGGCAAACGCGTCCTGGACACCGGCGATCAGCTGGTTTTTATCCAGTTTGATGCCCAGTTTTTCCTGTTCTTTCAGGGAGTTTTCCATGTAACGGCCCAGCGAAGCACCCAGCGCGTAAGCCGATTTCTGATCGTCGTTCTGGAATGCGGCTTTGCTGTCAGCGGCAGCAGTATTCTGCTGCTGTGCGGCTGGCGCAGCAAAAGTCAGGGGCGCATTGAACGCCACAGCCATCGTGGTCGCCAGCAGCGTTACTTTAAACAGTGATTTCATCCATTATCTCCAGGGTTGGGGCCTCTCACCCCAGGGTTATCTTAAAAACGAAAGTCGTACTATAAAACGTCGCAGCGGAAATCAACATAACCACTTTTCCGTTTCGGGCGTTATTTCAGACTTAATTTGTTTAAATAAGTTTCTTTCTGTTGAAGCAACTCGGCAGAATCCGGAAAAGTTGCGTAGAATCGCGACGCAAAGGGGGAAACATCATGCAAAACGAATCGACTGAACAACGCATTGCTGAGCTGGAAAGCCGGCTGGCGTTTCAGGAAACCACCATTGAAGACTTAAACGCCGCCATCACAAAGCATGAGCTTGAGCTCGCGAAGATGCGCGAACAGCTCAAAATTATGGTGGAGAAAATTAAAGCCTCACAGCCGTCAATGATCGCATCGCAGGCGGAAGAAACGCCGCCGCCGCATTACTGACAGGTAAATCGCGGGCAGTAAAAAGGGGCGCCGGAGCGCCCCTTTTTTGTCAGGCTCTTAGTGGCAACCGCAGCCGCCGTTACCGCAACTGCCTTTACCGTGCTCGTGGTCGTGGCTATGGCCGTGACCGCCGCAGCAACCGTCGTGATCATGGTCATGATCGTGGTCGTGATGATGACCGTTCGCGCCGTGAACATGGCCGTGGGCCAGCTCTTCTTCGGTCGCTTCGCGGATAGCAACAACTTCTACGTTGAAGTTCAGGTTCTGGCCCGCCAGCATGTGGTTGCCGTCAACGACAACATGGTCGTCGCCCACTTCGGTAATTTCTACCGGTACCGGGCCCTGATCGGTTTCCGCCAGGAAACGCATGCCAACCTGCAGTTCGTCAACGCCCATGAAGACGTCTTTCGGTACGCGCTGCACCAGGTTTTCATCGTACTGGCCGTAAGCGTCGTTGGCGCCTACGTTCACATCGAATTTATCGCCAACATCGTGACCTTCCAGCGCCGATTCCAGGCCGGAAATCAGGGAGCCGTGACCATGCAGGTAGTCCAGCGGCGCACTCACCGGAGACTCATCAACCAATACACCGTCTTCTGTACGTACCTGATAGGCCAGGCTGACCACCAGGTCTTTTGCTACTTTCATGATATCTCCTGAGTGAGGAAAAAAGACTGGCGCCGATTGTAGCCCAATTCGGCGCCTGTGTACCCTTTAGCTTAAAGAAACCTGGGGCATCTCGCTAGTCGGGATGAAAAATCCCTATGACTTGCTCATCTTTGCGAACCTTCTCGCGAACTTCTTTATCCGCCTCGCGCATCTGATGCCCGCACTTTACGCACTCGACAATATCGACCTGATTTTCACGCCACATGGCGAGAGAATCCTGCGCCTGGCATTTCGGGCACACGGCCCCGGCAATAAAACGTTTACGCACAGCCATAGGTTCACCTTCTATTCAAATTCGTCCCAGCCGTCCAGCTGGCGTCGTTCCTGCTGCATCTCGCGATGGAAAATCTCTTCCAGCTCGCGCCGCGCCTCGCGTACACGGGAGATTTGCGCGTTATCGGTATGTACCGGCATCAGTTCGCGCAGCATGCGCATATCAAGGCGCCGGAAATGAAGCTGCGCGCGCTGCGCCTGGTGAGGATGCATCCCCAGCGAAACCAGCGTTTTGCGCCCAAGCTCCAGGGCGCTGGAGAACGTCTCGCGCGAGAACTGTTTGACGCCCGCCTGGAGGAGCTCGTGCGCCTCGACGCGACCGCGCGCTCGCGCCAGGATCTCCAGCTGCGGAAAGTGCTGCTGGCAGAGATGCACGATGCGCATCGTGTCTTCCGGGTCGTTGCAGGTCACGACGATAGACTCTGCGGATTCGGCCCCGGCGGCGCGCAGCAGTTCAAGCTCGGTGGCGTCGCCATAGTAAACTTTGTAGCCATATTTACGCATCAGGTTGACCGCGCTGATATCGCGCTCCAGCACCGTAATACGCATTTTGTTGGCCATCAGCAGGCGACCAATCACCTGCCCGAAACGTCCGAAGCCGACAATAATCACCTGCGGCTTATCATCTTCCACATAAGGCGTTTCATCGTGGTCGTCCTGGGCGTTGAAGTGGCGCGCCAGCAGGCGGTTGATGCCTTTCATCACCAGCGGCGTGGTCATCATTGAGAGCGTAACCGTCACCAGCAGCAGCGCCATCTGGTCATTATGAAAGAGCTTCTGCGATGAGGCGCTGGAGAAGAGCACAAAGGCGAACTCCCCGCCCTGGCTCAATACGCCCGCGAACGGCAACCGCTCGGTGCGCCGCAAGCCCTGAAAACGCCCGAGGCCATACAGCACCGCCATCTTGACGCTCACCAGCACGACCACGCTCATCACGACCCACAGAATATGGGTATAGAGGACGCCCAGGTTCAGCGCCATGCCGACGGAGATAAAAAAGAGCCCCAGCAGCAAGCCTTTAAACGGCTCGATGGCGATTTCCAGCTCGTGGCGATATTCGCTCTCGGCCAGCAGAATGCCCGCGATAAACGTGCCGAGCGCCATAGAAAGCCCCAGCAAATCCATAAACAGCGCGGCGCCCAGCACCAGCAGCAGCGCGGCGGCGGTAAACACCTCGCGCACCCCGGAACCGGCGATAAAGCGAAACACCGGGCGCAGGAGATAACGCCCGCCGACCAGCATGACCGCGAACGCCAGCACTTTCATGCCGATTTTCAGCCAGTCCGGATGCTCATCGCCGTTGCCCGCCAGCAAAGGCACCATCGCCAGCGCCGGGATCACGGCGAGATCCTGAAACAGCAGCACGGAGAACCCTAACTGGCCGCCTTCGGTGCGGTTCATCCCTTTGTCGCGCATCAACTGCAACGCCATCGCGGTAGACGACATCGCAAGCCCGATACCGCCAACCACGGCCGCCTGCCACGCGAAATCAGTGAGCATCAGCAGCCCCGCCAGCACCACGGCGCTTAACAGCACCTGCGCGGCGCCGATGCCGAAAATCGAGCGCCGCAGCTTCCAGAGTTTCGAGGGATTAAGCTCAAGCCCTATCAGGAACATCAGAAATACGACGCCCAGCTCCGAAAAGTGCAGGATCTCCTCGACATCGCTGATAAAGCCAAGCCCCCACGGGCCGATGGCGATCCCCGCCAGCAAATAGCCGAGTACCGCGCCGATACCCAGGCGCGCCGCAATCGGCACCGCCACCACCGCGGCGAAAAGAAACAGAATGCCTGCCAGCAGCAGGTCGGAACCTTCCATCAAAAGCCTCCCGGCGTTAACGGGTCCGCCAGCCAGCGTTCATACGCGTGGCCGTGAGACGCCAGTTCGGAAAGCGACTGACGCCGCGCCCAGTAAATAATCAGCGGCGTCATCCAGTGCATACGGCACATAGCGGCGGTCAGCTCGAAAGGCCGCAGAATGTCGCTCAGGGCATAGCGGTTAAACCCGTCCGGGCGATAGGCCGTCTCCGGCTCGCCGGTAGTAATAACGCAGCGCCAGTATTTTCCGGCAAGCTCCGTGCCGCCCACGCCGCTCGCGAAACCGCGGCTTAACACCCGGTCGAACCACTCTTTCAGCAGCGCCGGACAGCTATAGGTATAAAGCGGGAACTGAAAAACAATCACATCGTGATCGCGCAGCAACGCCTGCTCATGGCTGATATCGATAAAGAAATCGGGATAGTGGGCATAGAGGTCATGCACCGTGACATTCGGTAATTGCAGAGCCGGCTTAAGCAAAACCCGGTTGGCCACCGAGTCCTGAGATTCCGGATGGGCATACAGCAGCAAAACTTTCGCTGTCTGTGACATCATTCCCCTCCAGGGCGTCGTCATTGTTACTATTTTGGGCTACCATGGCGGCCCCACGCGGTGCCCAAAGCATCACGTTACATGAATACAATGACAATTTAACATAGTCTGAATCTACGGCGCCTTATGATTGTTTTCTCCTCGTTACAAATTCGTCGCGGCACTCGCGTGCTGCTGGACAACGCCACCGCCACGATCAACCCGGGCCAGAAAGTCGGCCTGGTGGGCAAAAATGGCTGCGGCAAATCCACGCTCCTGTCGCTTCTGAAAAACGAGATTAGCGCCGACGGCGGGAGCTTCACCTACCCCGGCACCTGGCAGCTGGCCTGGGTGAATCAGGAGACGCCTGCGCTCGCGCAGCCCGCGCTGGAATATGTGATTGACGGCGATCGCGAATACCGCGCCTTTGAGCGCGAGCTGAACGACGCCACCGAGCGCAACGACGGTCACGCGATCGCCACAGCGCACGGCAAGCTGGACGCCATCGACGCCTGGACCATTCGCTCACGCGCCGCGAGTCTTCTGCACGGGCTGGGCTTTAGCAATGAACAACTAACGCGCCCGGTGAGCGACTTCTCCGGCGGCTGGCGTATGCGTCTTAACCTCGCGCAGGCGCTGATCTGCCGCTCCGATCTGCTGCTTCTCGACGAACCGACCAACCACCTCGATCTCGACGCGGTCATCTGGCTGGAGAAATGGCTGAAAAGCTATAACGGCACGCTGATCCTTATCTCGCACGACCGTGATTTCCTGGATCCGGTGGTGGACAAAATCATTCATATCGAACAGCAAAATATGTTCGAGTACACCGGCAACTACAGTTCGTTTGAACGTCAGCGCGCCACGCGTCTCGCCCAGCAACAGGCGACCTATGAAAGCCAGCAGCAGCGCGTCGCGCATCTGCAAAGCTTTATCGATCGCTTTAAAGCGAAGGCGTCCAAAGCGAAGCAGGCGCAGAGCCGTATCAAAATGCTGGAGCGCATGGAGCTGATTGCGCCTGCCCACGTGGATAACCCGTTCCACTTCAGCTTCCGCGCGCCGGAAAGCCTGCCCAACCCGCTGCTGAAAATGGAAAAAGTCAGCGCCGGTTATGGCGAGCGCATCATTCTGAACTCCATCAAGCTCAACCTGGTGCCCGGCTCGCGCATCGGCCTGCTGGGGCGCAACGGCGCCGGGAAATCGACGCTGATTAAACTGCTGGCGGGCGAACTTAACCCGATCAGCGGCGACATCGGGCTCGCCAAAGGCATCAAGCTCGGGTATTTCGCGCAGCATCAACTGGAGTTTTTACGCGCCGACGAATCGCCGTTGCAGCATCTGGCGCGCATCGCCCCGCGTGAAACCGAACAACAGCTGCGCGACTATCTCGGCGGCTTCGGCTTCCAGGGCGATAAAGTCACCGACGTCACCGAGCGTTTCTCCGGCGGCGAAAAGGCCCGTCTGGTGCTGGCGCTCATCGTCTGGCAGCGCCCTAACCTGCTGCTGCTCGATGAACCGACCAACCACCTGGATCTCGACATGCGCCAGGCGCTGACTGACGCGCTAATCGAATTCGAAGGCGCGCTGGTGGTGGTCTCGCACGACCGTCACCTGATCCGCTCCACCACCGACGATCTCTATCTGGTGCATGACGGCAAAGTCGAACCGTTCGACGGCGATCTGGACGACTACCAGCAGTGGCTGAGCGACGTGCAGAAGCAGGAGAGCCAGGGCGACGACGCCAGCCGCGAGAAAGACAACGGCAACAGCGCTCAGGCGCGCAAAGATCAGAAGCGCCGCGAGGCGGAGCTGCGCACCCAGACGCAACCGTTGCGTAAAGAGATAACCCGTCTGGAAAAAGAGATGGAAAAGCTCAACGCCACGCTGGCGGGCGTCGAAGAGAAGCTCGCCGACAGCGCCATTTACGATCCGGCTCGCAAAGCGGAGATGAATGAGTGCCTGCAAACGCAGGCGAAGACCAAAGCGGCGCTGGAAGAGTGCGAAATGGCGTGGCTGGACGCGCAGGAGCAATTAGAAGCGATGCTGCAAAACGAGTAACCGGGCGCGGGCGCCCGGTTGGCTGGGTTAACGCTGCGCCGCCAGGCGCTGGCGCAGGGTTTCCAGATGCTCCACGCTGTGAAGTTTGCCATCCAGAAAACGGGTTTTCAGTTCACCCTGCTTCTCCTGCTCCAGGGTCTGTTCGTCAAACAGCTGATAATCGCCGTTGTCATCACGCTCCACCCGCAGCAGCCCGCGCGCTGAGCGTTTCAGTCCGCTGTCGGTTTTCGGCTCTTTGAAAATCATGCGGCCCACGCCGTTCACTTCGCCGTATGTCGCCTTCATCGCAAAGCCGAACGTGTCGCGGGTGTTGTACTGATACGTAAACGAACCGACGCCGAACACCACGTTTGAGCTGGCGAAGCCTTTCGCCGCCAGACGGCGCAGGATCTCTTCAGCGCGATCAAGTGTGATGGAATCGCCATAAATCAGGCCTACATGCGGGTCGAGCACTTTGAAGCCTTTGTCATTCACGGTGCCGCCGAAAATTTCCCACAGCACTTCCACCGAGCCTTTCTCTTCCGGCGTGCGATCGGCGCGCGTGTCGTCATCGGCGCCGGTACCGCAGAGGATCTCTACCGGGTCGCCGCTGTCCGGACGGAACACCACGCGGCCTTCACGCGCCATAATCTGCGTTTTCAGTTCACGGGTATATTCTGTGATGACGCGCCAGTAATCCCAGGTATCCGACACAATCGAGACAAAGCCATTCGGGTAGAGATCGCAAATCAGGCGGCGGAACGTCTCGATTTCGCTCTCTTTCTCGCCCATGCACATCACGCTGTGCTCGGTGGCCGGAATGGACGCGGCAATGAAGCACTCCTGGCCCTGGGTGTAGTAATCGCGGGCATAGAGCATCGACGGAATGTTATCGGTGCCTTTAAAGCTCAGCAGATGGCCACAGCCCGCCTGCGCGGTATCCTGAAGGCCAGACATGCCGCGAAACGAGAAATCGTGGCACTGAAAATCCAGGTGGCTTACGTCAGAGCAGGTTTTCTCTGCCCAGCGCTCGCAGATAGTACGGTAGTGATGCGCGATAGTGGCGTTGGTGGAGGATTTCCACAGCTCCGCCGAGAGCACGGTTTCCAGATAGTTCACCAGCCAGAAGAATTCCGGGCGCGTATTGGTGATGGTCAGTACCGGCACTTTCATCGACACCTTGCTGCCTTCATCCAGCGCTTTGATATGCAGCGGCAGATAGCCGAGCTGATGCAGCGCGCGAATGTGATCCGCGCTGACAGCGCCCTTGCCGATATAGCTGTCCATCACCGCCTGGTATTCGTCCACCACTTCCGCCTCAGGGCGCGCGAAGAACTGCTCGTTAAACAGATCGACCAGGAACCACTGCAGGAACCCCTGCAGGCCGAAAAACACCAGCTTGCCGTCCGCGACAGGAGAGTGGAAATGACGGTCGCTGCGCGGCGTAAAGTTGGAATAGACTTTGGTGGTGCCTGCCGGGTACTGCTCGCGGTGCGACACTTTGTAGCCGTCAATAGCCAGAATTGGATTCATGTTCATCTTCCCTCTCCTTACGCGTTATAAATTTTATTGATATCAATCATTTCTACCCGTTCCTGCGCCAGTTCAGCGGGCGCGAAGGAGGTGGTCGTATACAACTGGTCGATGCCGTTATTCAGCAGGTTGTCGACGCCTTTGGAAAACACGCCGTGGGTAACATAGAGGCTGACGCTTCGCGCGCCCGCCTCGCGCAGTACCTGGGCTGAGCCGATAAACGTGCCGCCCGCGTCGCAGAGATCGTCCACAATCAGTACCGCTTTGCCTTGCACATCGCCGTCTACCAGGCGAAAACCGGTCAGCTCGCCGGTCACGACATTGCGCTGTTTGGTCAGAATGGCGAACTCATGGACGCCTGCGGCCTGCGCGACGGTATGGATTTTTTTAAGCGCGCCGGCATCCGGCGCCACCAGCATTAACTCGCCGGCTTTCAGGGCGCGCTCCAGCGTCTTGCTTTGTAACAGGCAACGCTCCTGCGGGATAGCCACCAGATTTTCAATCGCGGCGGCGGCGGCCTCGCTGTGGGGGTCGAGCACTCTCACTTTGTCGAAACCGAGGGTGTTCAGCTGGCGGGCGAAGACTTTCAGCGCAAAGCTGTCGCCTGGCTGCATGTGCCTGTCCTGACGCGCATACGGCAGCCAGGGCAACTCCAGATGGCTGAAGCGCACATCGCAGTGTTGACGCACCGCGTCGGTCAGTTGCGCCAGCACCATAAAATCGTCCATCGTTTTCATGGCGGCGGCGCGAATACACATCAGCGAGGCGACGCGCGGCAGTTCGCCGGTTACTTTCGCCCATACGGCGCCGTCAGGAAAACGCCCGGTCTGTGTTGCAATCTCTTGTCCGTCTACCATCAGTTGCGGCTGCATCATTTTCGCCCCCGGTTAATGAGTTTGTGTCCTTGTGACACATTTAATATTGTCCAAGAGACACTAATAAGCAAGCGATATTTTCGCCGCGCTGGCTAAAAAATAGCATGTTACTGAAAATTAAAACATTACAGGTTTGCTTTGTCCCGGTGCCCGGGGCTGGTAAACTTGTCTCTGAGACAATTAAACGGAGCGGCGCATGACCACTGAAGCGGAATATCTGGAAAACTATGACCCTGCGCGGTTCCCTTCTCCGCTGGTGACCGTCGATAGCGTGCTGTTCACCCTGCATGACCAGGCGCTTTGCGTGCTGCTGGCACAGCGCGCCCGTCAGCCGCAGCAGGGGCGCTGGGCGCTGCCGGGCGGGTTTATCGATATGCGGAAGGATGACTCCACCCACGCGACGGCGCTGCGTAAGCTGACCGAGAAAACCGGCGTGCGCCCGTCATGGCTGGAGCAACTGGAGACCTTCTCCGGCCCGGATCGCGATCCGCGCGGCTGGAGCCTCACCACCGCCTGGTTTGCGCTAATCGCCTGGGTCGACTGCCAGCCGCATATCGCCTCCGTCAGCGATGCGCGGTGGGTGCCGGTGGCGGAGCTTGGCGCGATTGAACTGGCATTCGATCACCTGACGATTATCGACGCGGCGCTGCGCCGCCTGCGCCAGAAAACGATGTATTCGCTCCTGCCGGTTTACTGCCTGCCGGAGTGCTTTACGCTGAGCCAGCTTCAGGAGGCGACGGAAATTATTCTCGGCCAGCCCATTCAGCGTAAAAGCCTGATCCGCCGCTTTGAAGCCTCAGGGATGTTTGAAGAGACCGGCGAGAGCGTCGCCACCGGCGCCCGTAAGGCCAGGCTCTGGCGACGCAAGCCGGACGCCGATATTCACCTGTTCTCGCGCAATTTACTGGCTGAATGATCCGCACCAAAGCATCAACAAAATGGATAACAACCGGTATAGTAGTTAGCGAACTAATAAAAGACATCAGCTATGGCCGACATTACTCCCGCAGAACTTCCTGCACTGAACACCGATTCCTCACACTTTCAGCCAATGCCGGGAGTCAGCAATCCACACCTGCAAACCATGCTGCCGCGCGTGCTGCGCCGCCGGGTGCAGTTTGAGCCGCACTGGCAGCGTCTGGATCTGCCGGACGGCGATTTTGTCGACCTGGCGTTTAGCGAAAACCCTGACCAGGCGCGCCATAAGCCACGGCTGGTGGTGTTTCACGGGCTTGAAGGCAGCCTGCACAGCCCTTACGTTCACGGCCTCATCCATGCGGCGAAAGCACGCGGCTGGCTCGGCGTGGTGATGCACTTTCGCGGCTGTAGCGGCGTGCCGAACAAGATGGGGCGCATCTACCATTCTGGGGAAACCGAAGACGGCACCTTTTTCCTGCGCTGGCTGGATGAACGCTACGGCACCGTGCCGACGGCGGCGGTCGGCTATTCGCTCGGCGGCAATATGCTTGGCTGCCTGATGGCGGAGATTGACGCCCGTTTCCCGCTGACCGCAGGCGTGATTGTGTCCGCGCCGTTTATGCTGGAACACTGCTGCAACCATATGGAAAAAGGCTTTTCGCGCTTCTATCAGTTCTATTTGCTGAACCTGTTGAAAGCCAACGCCTCTCGCAAGCTGAAAGCCTGGCCCGGCACGCTGCCGATTGAACTCGCCCAGCTTAAACGCCTGCGCCGCATTCGCGATTTCGATGATTTGATTACGTCAAAAATTCACGGCTTTCGCGACGCCGTCGATTACTATCGCCAGTGCAGCGCCATGCCGCGTCTTACGAATATCAGCCGCCCGACGTTGATTATTCATGCCAAAGACGACCCGTTCATGGATCATCACGTGATCCCCGATACCGCCACGCTGCCTGCTAATATTGAATATCAGCTGACGGAGCATGGCGGCCACGTGGGCTTTGTCGGCGGCACGCTGCGTCAGCCCAAAATGTGGCTGGAGCAGCGCATTCCTGACTGGTTAACCCCTTATCTGGACCGATAAATGATCATTCCCTGGCAAGAGCTGGCGCCCGACACCCTGGACCGCCTGATTGAAGCCTTCGTCTTGCGCGAAGGCACCGATTATGGTGAACATGAACGCTCGCTTGAGCAAAAGGTCGCCGACGTGCGGCGTCAGTTGCAAAGTGGCGAGGCCGTTCTGGTGTGGTCTGAACTGCACGAAACGGTCAATATCATGCCGCGTTCGCAGTTTCGCGGTTAACGTTCCAGGCGGAGTCCTGCCCCGCCGCTTCAGGGAGTTGTCTCGCTATGTCTGCCAAACATCCGGTTATCGCCGTCACGGGCTCCAGCGGCGCGGGAACCACCACCACCAGCCTCGCGTTTCGCAAAATTTTCGCCCAGCTAAATCTTCATGCCGCCGAAGTGGAAGGCGACAGTTTCCATCGCTACACGCGCCCGGAAATGGACATGGCTATCCGCAAAGCGCGCGATCTTGGTCGCCACATCAGCTATTTCGGCCCGGAGGCGAACGATTTCGGCCTGCTGGAGCAAACTTTTGTGGAGTATGGCCTGACCGGCAAAGGGCAGTCGCGCAAATATCTGCATACCTATGACGAAGCGGTGCCGTGGAACCAGGTGCCCGGCACCTTCACGCCGTGGCAGCCGTTGCCGGAACCGACAGACGTGCTGTTTTACGAAGGGCTGCACGGCGGCGTGGTGACGCCGCAAAACGACGTGGCGAAGCATGTCGATTTGCTCGTAGGCGTGGTACCAATCGTCAACCTTGAGTGGATACAAAAGCTGATTCGCGATACCAGCGAGCGCGGCCACTCCCGCGAGGCAGTGATGGATTCCGTGGTGCGCTCCATGGAAGATTACATCTCCTACATCACGCCGCAGTTCTCGCGCACCCATATTAACTTCCAGCGCGTGCCGACGGTGGACACGTCCAACCCGTTCGCCGCGAAAAGCATTCCGTCGCTTGATGAGAGCTTCGTGGTGATTCACTTCCGCAATCTGGACAATATCGATTACCCCTGGCTGCTGGCGATGCTACAGGGCTCGTTTATCTCGCACATCAATACGCTGGTGGTGCCGGGCGGCAAGATGGGGCTGGCGATGGAGCTTATTATGCTGCCGCTGGTGCAGCGGTTGATGGAAGGGAAGCAGATAGCGTGACAGAATGGCCCGGTGGCGCTGCGCCTGCCGGGCCGCCCGCCGTCACATCACGCGTCGATCACTTCGTAGGAATGGGTGATGTTAACCCCTTTGCCGAGCATCAGCGCCACTGAACAGTACTTCTCCGCCGACAGATCCACCGCGCGCGACACTGCCGCGTCTTTCAGATCTTTCCCCGTCACCACAAAGTGCAGATTGATATGCGTGAACAGACGCGGAGCCTCTTCACGACGCTCTGAGGTCAGCTTCACTTCGCAGTCGGTCACGTCGTGACGGCCTTTTTGCAAAATAGAGACCACATCGATAGCGCTGCAGCCGCCTGCCGCCATTAAGACCATTTCCATCGGGCTCGGCGCTTTGTCGCCGGAGTTGCCGTCCATCAGGATCTGATGCCCCGAAGCGGACTCGCCAAGGAAGGTTAAGCCTTCCACCCATTTCACTCGTGCATGCATGTTATTCGCTCCAGGCTATTCATTTTTCTGACAGATTACGCGCGCGCGTCGTCAGAGGCAACGGAAGGCGACCTGCGTCAAGCTGAAACGAGACAACAGGAGACACCTGAGAAAAGCTATGCTAAAACAGTCTGGATGCAGCGGCGATACATTGATGTTACGCATGGGTGCAGAGGAGAAGACAATTTATCGGCTGCGATGTCCACGGACAGCCAACTTCCCTGGAAGCGGGAAGATGATGATTGCAAAGCCAGACAGGGGTTACGCGCCCTGTCTTTGGAGCCAGTTTAAAACAGAGGATAACCGCGCATGGTGCTTGGCAAACCGCAAACAGACCCGACTCTTGAATGGTTCTTGTCTCATTGCCACATTCATAAGTATCCATCTAAGAGCACGCTGATTCACCAGGGTGAAAAAGCGGAGACGCTGTATTACATCGTCAAAGGCTCAGTGGCAGTGCTGATCAAAGATGAAGAGGGCAAGGAGATGATCCTCTCGTACCTGAATCAGGGAGACTTCATCGGCGAACTGGGTTTGTTCGAGGAAGGTCAGGAACGCAGCGCCTGGGTTCGCGCTAAAACTGCCTGTGAAGTGGCTGAAATCTCCTACAAAAAATTCCGTCAGCTGATTCAGGTTAACCCGGATATTCTGATGCGTCTCTCCTCGCAGATGGCTCGCCGCCTGCAAGTCACCTCAGAGAAAGTGGGCAACCTCGCCTTCCTGGACGTGACCGGCCGCATCGCGCAGACGCTGCTGAACCTGGCGAAACAGCCGGACGCGATGACCCATCCGGACGGAATGCAGATTAAAATCACGCGTCAGGAAATCGGCCAGATTGTCGGCTGCTCCCGCGAAACCGTTGGCCGCATTCTGAAAATGCTCGAAGATCAGAACCTGATCTCCGCCCACGGTAAAACCATTGTGGTTTACGGTACCCGCTAAAAAATCAAAAAACGGCGTGTCGCTTCGGTAACACGCCGTTTTTGTATCTATACTTCTCCCCTATGTGGCGTCGTCTTATCTATCACCCTGAAATCAATTACGCTTTACGGCAAACGCTGATCTTAAGCCTGCCGGTGGCGGTCGGGCTGATGCTGGGCCATCTCCAACAAGGGTTACTGTTTTCACTCGTCCCCGCCTGTTGCAACATTGCCGGTCTCGATACCCCGCACAAACGCTTCTTCAAACGCTTGATCATCGGCGCTTCGCTGTTTGCGCTGAGCAGCCTGGCGGTGCAGTTTCTGCTGTTACAGGCCATCCCGTTGCCGCTTATTCTGCTGATGCTGGCGCTGCTGCTGGGCGTGACGGCGGAGATAAGCCCCCTGCATGCGCGCCTGCTGCCCGCGTCGCTTATCGCGGCCATCTTCACGTTAAGCCTCGCCGGGAATATGCCCGTCTGGGAGCCGATGCTGCTCTACGTTCTCGGCACGCTCTGGTATGGCGCGTTTAACGGTTTCTGGTTCTGGCTGTGGCGCGAACAGCCGCTGCGCGAATCGTTAAGCCTGATTTATAAAAGCCTCGCCGACTACTGCGAAGCGAAATATAGCCTGCTGACGCGCCACACCGAGCCGGAACAGGCGCTGCCTCCACTGCTGGTGCATCAGCAAAAAGTGGTGGATCAGATAAGCCAGTGCTATCAGCAGCTACAGATGCTCTCAGCCACTAAGCAGAACGGCTACAAGCGCCTGCTACGCACGTTTCAGGTGGCGCTGGATCTTCAGGAGCACATTTCGGTCTCTCTGCATCAGCCGCGTGAAGTGCAAAAGCTGGTGGAACGCAGCCACGCCGAGGCGGTGCTGCGCTGGACGGCCCAGACCGTCGCCACGCGCCTGCGCACGCTCTCTGACGATATTCTCTACCATCGCTACTCGCACCGCTTCTCAATGGATAAGCAGATTGAGGCGCTGGCGAAAATCGCCCGTCAGCACCCGGATAACCCGGTCGGCCAGTTCTGCGAATACCATTTCAGCCGCATCGCGCGCGTGCTACGCACCCAGCGCCCGCTCTACGCCCGTGACCTGATGGACAGCGGCCAGCGCCGCCTGCCGCTGCTACGGGCGTTGAAAAGCTATCTGTCGCTGAAATCCGCGGCGCTGCGCACCGCCGCGCGCCTGGGCGTGATGCTGGCGGCGGCGGGCCTGTTAGGGAGCGCGTTCAATTTACCGAAACCGTACTGGATCCTGATGACGGTGCTGTTCGTCACGCAAAACGGCTATGGCGCGACGCGGGTGCGCATCCTGCATCGGGCGGGCGGCACGCTGGCGGGGCTGATTATCGCGGGCATCACGCTGCATCTGAATGTGCCGCAGGGCTATACCCTGCTCGGTATGTTGCTGGTGACGTTAATCAGTTATCTGATAATCCGGCGGCACTACGGCTGGGCGATGATTGGCTTTACCGTCACGGCGGTCTATTCGCTGCAAATCCTGACGCTCAACGGCGAGCAGTACATCGTGGCGCGCCTGATAGACACGCTGTCCGGCTGCCTTATCGCATTCGGCGGCATGGTCTGGCTCTGGCCCCAGTGGCAGAGCGGCCTGCTGCGCCAGAACGCGCATGACGCGCTGGAGGCCGACCAGGAGGCGCTGCGCCTGATCCTGAGCGACGATCCGCAGCCCGGCCCGCTGGCGTGGCAGCGGATGCAGGTCAACCAGGCGCACAACGCGCTCTATAACTCGCTCAATCAGGCCATGCAGGAGCCGGGCTTTAACAGCCGTTATCTGGAGGATATGCGTCTGTGGGTCACGCACAGTCAGTTTATCGTCGAGCACATCAACGCGATAACGACGATGGCGCGCGAGCAAACCACGCTGGCGCCCGAGACGGCGGCGCGCTACTTACAGGCCTGTGAAATTGCGCTACAGCGCTGCCAGCAGCGGCTGGAGCATGACGCGCCGGGCGACACGCAAAACGAGGCGGTACTGGAGGGCGAAGAGGTCTTGCCGGAAGGGGCGCCGGGCGTAATGGAGCATCATCTGCTGCGCATTCTCGATCATCTGCGCACCATGCACACCATCTCTTCCGTGGCGTGGCGCCAGCGCCCGCATCACGGTATCTGGCTCAGGCGACGCCTGAGCCAGTCACGCTGATTAACCGTTCACCACGCGTGCGACGGCGCGCGCGAAACGGGTCATCCCTTCGTCGATATCGGCGCTCTCCACCAGCAGCGACGGCGCGAAACGCATCACGTCCGGCCCGGCGTTCAGCACCATCACGCCTTCCGCCGCGGCGGCGTACAGGAGATCGCGGGCGCGTCCGTGGAAGGCCGGGGTCAGCTCGGCGCCAATCAGCAGGCCCATGCCGCGAATATCGCTGAACAGTCCGTACTGCTCGCCAATGCGCTGAAGGTGTTGCACGAACTGCTCGCGTTTTTGCGCCACGCCGTCCAGCACCTCCGGGGTGTTGATAATATCAAACGCTTCGCCCGCCACCGCACAGGCGAGCGGGTTGCCGCCGTAGGTGGAGCCGTGCGAACCCACGTGAAACGCCGAGGCGACATCATGCGTGGTGAGCATCGCGCTGACCGGGAAACCACCGCCCAGCGCTTTGGCGCTGGTCAGGATGTCCGGCGTCACGCCGTAATGCATGTAAGCAAACAGCTTGCCGCTGCGGCCCATGCCGCATTGCACTTCGTCGAACACCAGCAGCGCCTGATGGCGGTCGCACAGCTCGCGCAGGCCGCGCAGGAATTCCGGCGTCGCGGCGGTCACCCCGCCCTCGCCTTGCACCGGCTCGACCACCACCGCGCAGGTGTGGTCGTCCATCACCGCTTTGACCGCATTGAGATCATTGAACGGCACATGGATGATATCTGCGGGTTTCGGGCCGAAACCGTCGGAGTATTTCGCCTGGCCGCCCACGGAGACGGTAAACAGCGAACGTCCGTGGAAGGCGTTATGAAACGCGATGATTTTCGTTTTGTACGGGCTGTGACGTGTGATGGCGTAATGGCGGGCCAGCTTGAACGCGGTTTCGTTGGCTTCGGTGCCGGAGTTCATAAACACCACGCGCTCGGCGAACGTGGCGTCCACCAGCTTTTGGCCCAGGCGCAGCGCGGGCTCGTTGGTAAAGACGTTGCTGGTGTGCCAGAGCGTTTCGCCCTGCGCTTTCAGCGCCTCCACCAGCCGCGGGTGGCAGTGGCCGAGCGCCGTCACCGCGATACCGCCCGCGAAATCGACATACTCTTTGCCCTGCTGATCCCAGACGCGGCTACCCTTGCCTTTCACCGGGATAAATTCAGCCGGTGCATAAATCGGCAGGATCACTTCATCGAAGGTGGCGCGCGTAATTGCTGTTTTTTCAGTTGCCATTTCATGCCCATCCAGTAAATGTGCCATCGCACATGAAAAGATAAGCACAAAATATGAATAAAAAATCACTAAAAGGCAATAAAAATTCAGCGCGAAAGGAAGTTCGCCAGGAGCTGGTGGCCCTGCTCGCTGAGAATGCTTTCCGGGTGAAACTGCACGCCTTCAAGCGCAAGGTGGCGATGGCGAATGCCCATGATTTCGCCCGCCTCTGTCCAGGCAGTGATTTCAAACGCCGCAGGGAGCGTGGCGCGGTCGATAATCAGCGAGTGATAGCGGGTCACGGTCAGCGGGTTATTAAGCCCGGAAAAAACACCGTTATTGTTATGTGAAATCACCGAAGTTTTGCCGTGCATGACCTTTTCGGCCCGCACAACGGACGCGCCGAAGGCCTGCCCGATGGCCTGATGCCCGAGGCAAACGCCGAGGATCGGCAGGCGCCCGGCAAAACGCCGGATTGCCGCCAGTGAGATACCGGCTTCATTCGGCGTGCAGGGACCGGGAGAAATCACCAGCCGCGCCGGGGCGAGCGCCTCGATATCCTCACACGTCAGTTCATCGTTGCGCCTGACTACCACCTCCGCGCCCAGCTCGCTGAAATACTGAAACAGGTTCCAGGTGAAAGAATCGTAGTTGTCGATAAGCAGTAACATGGCGGCTCCGTAAAAAAGAACCGCGTCAGTTTACTCGTTTTCCCGCGCGTCGCTCACTACGCTCGCGAAGATTTTCTCAAGCGGCGCCAGGTCGCCCATCGCGCCCGCCTGGTTGGCGGCGCGCCACGCGTCGACATCCACACCGCGCCAGTCGAGGCTGTAACCCGCATGCAGCGCCAGCTGTTCGAAGAAGACGCGCTGGGCGCGGCCCGTACCGATACGAAACGGATGCAGCACGTTGATTTCGCAGTAGTAGTGCGAAAGACGCGCGACAAACGCCTCCGGCTCCAGACCGATGAGATAGTCTTCATCTTCCAGCGCCTGCATTAGCGCGTTACCCTCTTTCTCCAGATATTCAAAGTGCGCGAAGCGGGTTTCGCCCTGGTAGATGTCCACCTCGCGCAGCTCGCCCGCCCACTCATAGAGATCCTGAAACAGCTGGCGGTGAATGGCGCACAGATGCGGCAGCCCGCGCTGCACTGGCCCGAGTTCCAGCGTCGCCGCGCGCAGCGAGGTGAGTTCGCGCTCGGCATGTTGCAGATCCTGGGCGGCATGAATGTTCAGCCGGTTACGCAGCACATCGCTGCCGGACCAGAAGTAAGGGTCGCGCCCGTCGCCGAATTTATCGCTCATAGTGCCCCCTCAGCTCTTCAATGCGCGCCAGCGCTTCTTCGCGGGATAAGGTCACCAGAGGCACCTCAATGCCTTCCAGCCTGTTGCTGGCCTGGAAGTTTTGATTCTTTTGCGCGTCCCACAGCCGGGACTTTTGTTTATCGGTGAGTTTTCTGGACATTTTGCCTCCCTGAACGTAACCCCGTGTGCCACAAGTATAAGCAGCAATGGGCCGGTTTGCCGGGAGGAGACGCGACGCGGGCCCTGTAGCCCGCGTGCGCAGGAAGATTACGGCAGGACTTTCGCGGAGAGGATCACAACCGGTTTGGAGGGCACATTCTGGTATGGGCCGACGTCGTGGGTTTGCACCTGGGCGATTTTATCCGCCACGTCCATGCCTTTAACCACTTTACCGAAAACGGCGTAGCCGAAATCGCGCTGGCCGTGGTTCAGGAAGGCGTTATCCGCCACGTTGATAAAGAACTGGCTGGTGGCGCTGTCTTTATCGGCGGTGCGCGCCATCGCGATGGTGCCGCGCGCGTTAGGCAGGCCGTTATCCGCCTCGTTTTTCACCGGCGCGTTGGTCGGTTTCTGCTGCATATCCGCGGTAAAACCGCCGCCCTGCACCATAAAGCCTGGGATCACGCGGTGAAAAATCGTGTTGTTGTAAAAACCGCTGTTGACGTAATCAACGAAGTTTTTCACGGATGCCGGCGCTTTCTGGCTGTTCAGCTCCAGCTCAATATTTCCCGCAGAGGTCGTCAGCAGAACATGCGGGTCGCCTTTTGCCGCCAGCGCGGCAGGAGAAAGGGCAGAGAGAGCAAATACAGCCGCAACAGCCGCCAGAGTGGATTTGAGCATGAAGAATTCCTTACGAAGCAGAAAAAAGCGAGTGGGTCGATTCTAAATAGCGATCGCATGCCGTGCCAGAGATTTACCTGGTTTTACGTACCAGCGCGCAGCGAAAAAGCGCTCATCGGATCTGCTACGTAAAATTGTGTGAGCCGCGTCATATAAACTATGTCGTTTTACACAGCATGTGATCAATGAATGTTTTATTGGATCACAATACCACCTAGAATGCCTGGGTTCCCGGCGCCGTCAACGCGCTTTACACTTCTATTCACAGGCCAGTCATGACTAACAGCAATCGTATTAAGCTCACATGGATCAGCTTTTTTTCCTACGCCCTAACCGGCGCGTTGGTAATCGTCACCGGGATGGTGATGGGTAATATCGCAGAGTATTTCAAACTGCCTGTATCCAGCATGAGCAACACCTTCACGTTCCTGAATGCCGGGATTTTGATCTCTATCTTTTTGAATGCCTGGCTGATGGAAATCGTGCCGCTGAAAACCCAGCTGCGCTTTGGCTTTGTGTTGATGGTGCTGGCCGTGGTGGCGCTGATGTTCAGCCAGAGCCTGACGCTCTTCTCCGCCGCCATGTTTGTGCTTGGCCTGGTCAGCGGGATCACGATGTCGATCGGGACGTTCCTGATTACCCATATGTATGAAGGCCGTCAGCGCGGCTCCCGCCTGCTGTTTACCGACTCCTTCTTTAGCATGGCCGGGATGATCTTCCCGATGGTCGCCGCCTTCCTGCTGGCGCGCAGCATTGAGTGGTACTGGGTGTACGCCTGCATCGGTCTGGTCTATGTCGCGATTTTCATCCTGACGTTCGGCTGCGATTTCCCGGTGCTCGGCAAACATGCCCCGCAGGAAAACAAGCCGGTAGCAAAAGAGAAATGGGGCGTGGGCGTGCTGTTCCTCTCCATCGCCGCGCTCTGCTACATTCTGGGTCAGCTCGGTTTTATCGGCTGGGTGCCGGAATATGCCACCAAAGGCCTCGGCATGAACCTCAACGACGCCGGTACGCTGGTGAGCAACTTCTGGATGTCTTATATGGTCGGCATGTGGGTCTTCAGCTTCGTGCTGCGCTTCTTTGATTTGCAGCGCATCCTGACCGTGCTGGCAGGTCTCGCGACGGTGCTGATGTACTTCTTCATCACCAGCAAGCCGGAACATATGGCGTGGTTCATTCTGGCGCTGGGCTTCTTCTCCAGCGCGATTTACACCACCATCATTACGCTCGGCTCGCAGCAGACCAAAGTCTCCTCGCCGAAACTGGTTAACTTCATCCTGACCTGCGGCACCGTCGGCACCATGCTGACCTTTATCGTGACCGGCCCGATTGTGGCGAATCACGGCCCGCAGGCGGCGCTGTTTACCGCCAACGGCCTCTACGCCGTCGTGTTCGTGATGTGCTTCGCGCTGGGCTTTGTCAGCCGTCATCGCCAGCACGCGAAAACCGCGGCAGCGCATTAAGTTTTGCCTGTCCCTTCCCGGCCGGGAAGGGACATTTTCTCTTATCTTTTCCCCGTCGTTTTTCTCCTCACGATTGCCCTTTCTTGCCATGCATTAACGCGTTCACACCGTAAATGGTTCTGGCGAAAATTCATTCCACCGTGGCTCAAAAAACAGACAGTCGCGAAATCCTAATCAATTCCAGTACTTAGAAAAACCTACAAAAATCAAGGAAATACCTATTAAGGGGTATATAAAGATGTAATTGATTTACATCAATAAGCGGGGGTGCTGAATCGTTAAGGTAGGCGGTAATAGAAAAGAAATCGAGGCAAAAATGAGCAAAGTCAGACTCGCTATTATCGGTAACGGCATGGTTGGTCACCGCTTTATCGAAGACCTTCTCGATAAAGCCGATCCAGGCCAGTTCGACATCACCGTTTTCTGTGAGGAGCCGCGCATCGCCTATGACCGCGTGCACCTCTCCTCTTACTTCTCCCATCACACCGCTGAAGAGCTGTCGCTGGTCCGCGAAGGCTACTACGACAAGCACGGCGTGAAAGTGCTGGTGGGCGAGCGTGCGATCACCATTAACCGCCAGGAGAAAGTGATCCACTCCAGCGCCGGGCGCACCGTCTTCTACGACAAACTGATCATGGCGACGGGCTCCTACCCGTGGATCCCGCCGATTAAAGGCTCCGAAACCCAGGACTGCTTCGTTTACCGCACCATCGAAGATCTGAACGCGATTGAAGCCTGCGCGCGTCGCAGCAAACGCGGCGCGGTTGTCGGCGGCGGTCTGCTCGGTCTGGAAGCCGCGGGCGCGCTGAAAAACTTAGGCGTCGAAACCCACGTCATCGAATTCGCGCCGATGCTGATGGCGGAACAGCTCGACCAGATGGGCGGCGAGCAGCTGCGTCGTAAGATTGAAAGCATGGGCGTGAGAGTTCACACCAGCAAAAATACCCAGGAGATTGTCCAGCAAGGCACTGAAGCGCGTAAAACCATGCGCTTTGCCGACGGCAGCGAGCTGGAAGTCGACTTCATCGTTTTCTCCACCGGCATCCGCCCGCGCGACAAACTGGCGAAACAGTGCGATCTCGAGATTGCGCCGCGCGGCGGCATCATGATTAACGACCAGTGCCAGACCTCCGACCCGGATATCTACGCTATCGGCGAATGCGCCAGCTGGAACAGCCGCGTGTATGGCCTTGTCGCACCGGGCTACAAAATGGCGCAGGTGGCGGTCGACCACATTCTCGGCAACGCGGGCAACCAGTTTGAAGGCGCGGATCTCAGCGCCAAGCTGAAGCTGCTGGGCGTTGACGTCGGCGGCATCGGCGACGCGCATGGCCGCACGCCGAAATCACGCAGCTACGTGTTCCTCGACGAAAGCAAAGAGATCTACAAACGCCTCATCGTCAGCGAAGACAACAAAACGCTGCTCGGCGCGGTGCTGGTAGGCGACACCAGCGATTACGGCAACCTGCTGCAACTGGTGCTGAACGGCATCGAGCTGCCGGAAAACCCGGATTCGCTGATCCTCCCGGCGCACGCAGGCCAGGGCAAACCGTCTATCGGCGTCGATAAACTGCCGGACAGCGCGCAGATTTGCTCCTGCTTCGACGTAACCAAAGGGGCGCTGATCGCCGCCATCAACAAAGGTTGTCATACCGTCGCGGCGCTGAAAGCCGAAACCAAAGCCGGCACCGGCTGCGGCGGCTGCATCCCGCTGGTGACTCAGGTGCTGAACGCCGAACTGGCGAAACAGGGCATCGAAGTAAACAACAACCTGTGCGAGCACTTCGCGTTCTCCCGCCAGGAGCTGTATCACCTCATCCGCGTGGAAGGCATTAAATCGTTCGACGAACTGCTGGCGAAATATGGCAAAGGCTACGGCTGCGAAGTCTGTAAGCCGACCGTCGGCTCGCTGCTGGCGTCCTGCTGGAATGAGTACATTCTCAAGCCGCAGCACACGCCGCTGCAGGATACTAACGACAACTTCCTGGCGAATATCCAGAAAGACGGCACCTACTCCGTGATCCCGCGCTCGGCTGGCGGCGAGATCACCCCGGAAGGGCTGATGGAAGTGGGCCGTATCGCCCGCGAATTTAACCTCTACACCAAAATCACCGGCTCCCAGCGCATCGGGTTGTTCGGCGCGCAGAAAGACGACCTGCCGGAAATCTGGCGTCAGCTGATTGCCGCAGGCTTCGAAACCGGCCACGCCTATGCCAAAGCGCTGCGCATGGCGAAAACTTGCGTCGGCAGCACCTGGTGCCGTTACGGCGTCGGCGACAGCGTGGGCTTCGGCGTTGAGCTGGAAAACCGCTACAAAGGCATCCGCACGCCGCACAAAATGAAATTCGGCGTCTCCGGCTGTACGCGTGAATGCGCCGAGGCGCAGGGTAAAGATGTCGGTATTATCGCCACCGAAAAAGGCTGGAACCTCTATGTCTGCGGCAACGGCGGCATGAAACCGCGCCACGCTGATTTGCTGGCGGCGGATCTCGATAAAGAGACCTTAGTGCGCTATCTCGACCGCTTCATGATGTTCTACATCCGCACCGCGGACAAACTGACCCGTACCGCGCCGTGGCTGGACAACATGGAAGGCGGTATCGACTACCTGAAACGCGTCATCATCGACGACAAACTGGGCCTGAACAGCCAGCTGGAAGCCGAAATGACCCGTCTGCGCGAAGCGGTCATTTGCGAGTGGACCGAAACGGTCAACGATCCGCAGGCGCAGGGCCGCTTTAAACACTTCGTGAACAGCGATCGCCGCGACCCGAACGTGCAGGTGGTGCCGGAGCGCCAGCAGCACCGTCCGGCCACGCCGTATGAGCGCATCCCTGTCACCTTCGTGGAGGAAACCGTATGAGCCAGTGGAACACGATTTGTTCGCTCGATGAGATTATCCCGGCGACCGGCGTCTGCGCGCTGGTCGGCAAAAACCAGGTGGCGATTTTCCGCCCGCGCGCGAACGACGAGGTTTACGCCATCAGCAACATCGACCCGTTCTTTGAGGCCAGCGTGTTGTCGCGCGGCATCATCGCCGAACATCAGGGCGATTTATGGGTGGCGAGCCCGCTGAAAAAGCAGCGCTTCCGCCTGCGCGATGGGTTGTGTATGGAAGATGAAAGCCGTTCTGTGGCGCACTTTGAGGCGCGCGTGAAGGATGGCCAGGTACAGGTGAAGGCGTAACGCAGAAAGGCAGGCGGGTGGCGCTTCGCTTACCCGCCCCGGACGCCGGTTTCCTGGCACCCCAGGGTGGATAAGCGCAGCGCATCCACCCCATTTTCAAATAGCAATAACCGCCCTTCGCAAAGGGCGTCGTAAAGCAGAGAGGCTCAAGCCTCCGCTCATGAAAAGCGTCATCGGCGTTCGCATTACAGGAACGCTCGTTACGGACAACAACAATTACGCGCGCAATAAACAGCGCGCCGCTCTGAATCACCTTTTTCGTTTCTTAATTTTTTACTTTCACTCACTTTTTAGGATAACCACTATGTTTACCGACACGATCAATAAGTGCGCGGCCAATGCGGCCCGCATCGCTCGCCTCTCGGCAAATAATCCTCTGGGCTTCTGGGTCAGCTCCGCAATGGCGGGCGCTTACGTCGGGCTCGGTATTATTTTGATTTTCACCCTCGGCAATCTGCTTGACCCTTCCGTTCGTCCGCTGGTGATGGGCGCCACGTTCGGCATCGCGCTGACGCTGGTTATCATCGCCGGTTCAGAGCTTTTCACCGGCCACACGATGTTTCTGACGCTCGGCGTCAAAGCGGGCGCCATCAGCCACGGTCAGATGTGGGCAATCCTGCCGCAGACCTGGCTTGGCAATCTGGTCGGCTCGGTGTTTGTCGCGCTGCTTTACAGCTGGGGCGGCGGCAGCCTGCTGCCGGTCGACACCAGCCTCGTCCATACCGTCGCGCTCGCGAAAACCAGCGCGCCGGCCATGGCGCTGTTCTTTAAAGGCGCGCTGTGCAACTGGCTGGTATGTCTCGCTATCTGGATGGCGCTCCGCACCGAAGGGGCGGCGAAATTTATCGCCATCTGGTGGTGTCTGCTGGCCTTTATCGCTTCGGGCTATGAGCACTCCGTCGCTAACATGACGCTGTTCGCGCTCTCCTGGTTTGGTCATCACAACGAGGCTTTCACGCTTAGTGGTATCGGCCATAACCTCTTGTGGGTAACCCTCGGCAATACGCTCTCTGGCGCCGTGTTCATGGGTTTGGGTTACTGGTATGCTACCCCGAAAGCGGAGCGCCCGCAGCCTGCCGCCCACACCGCACCAGAAACCGCCCGTTAAGCCCGATAAGAAGGATACGCCGTGGATCACCTGCCGATATTTTGTCAGTTACGTCATCGCGCCTGCCTGCTGGTCGGCGGCGGCGATGTCGCAGAACGTAAGGCGCGTCTGCTGCTGGAGGCAGGCGCGGCGCTTACGGTCAACGCGCTCGCGTTCGCGCCGCAGTTTGAAGCCTGGGCTGAACAGGGCATGCTGCGCCTGGCGCAGGGTGAGTTTGACGCCACGCTTCTTGATGAGTGCTGGCTGGTGATCGCCGCGACGGATGACGACGCGGTGAATAATCAGGTCAGCGAGGCTGCCGAAGCGCGGCGTATCTTCTGCAACGTGGTGGATGCGCCGAAACAGGCGAGCTTCATCATGCCGTCGATTATCGACCGCTCGCCGCTGATGGTGGCCGTCTCTTCCGGCGGCACGTCACCGGTGCTGGCGCGCCTGCTGCGTGAAAAGCTCGAAGCGCTGCTTCCGCAGCACCTCGGCAAGGTCGCCGGTTATGCCGGGCAACTGCGCCGTCGCGTGAAGCAAACCTTCGCCTCTGTCAGCGAGCGCCGCCGCTTCTGGGAAAAATTCTTCGTGAACGACCGCCTCGCGCAGTCGCTTGCCAATGACGATGAACAGGCCGTCACCCGTATTACCGAAACGCTGCTGAGCGAACCGCTTGATGATCGCGGCGAAGTCGTGCTGGTAGGCGCCGGGCCTGGCGATCCGGGTTTGCTGACGCTCAAGGGGCTCCAGCAGATCCAGCAGGCGGATATCGTGGTCTACGACCGTCTGGTCTCCGATGAGATTATGAATCTGGTGCGCCGCGACGCCGATCGCGTGTTTGTCGGCAAACGCGCGGGCTATCACTGCGTGCCGCAGGAGGAGATCAACCAGATCCTGCTGCGCGAAGCCCAGCGCGGCAAACGCGTCGTGCGCCTGAAAGGCGGCGATCCGTTTATCTTCGGGCGCGGCGGCGAGGAGCTGGAAACGCTGTGCGACGCAGGCATTCCTTTCTCCGTGGTACCGGGCATCACCGCGGCGTCGGGCTGTTCAGCCTACGCCGGGCTGCCGCTGACCCATCGCGATTACGCCCAGAGCGTGCGTCTGGTCACGGGGCATCTGAAAAACGGCGGTGAGTTTGACTGGCATAATCTCGCCGCGGAAAAACAGACGCTGGTGTTCTACATGGGATTAAACCAGGCCGCGGCTATTCAGGAAAAACTCATCGAACACGGTATGGATCCACAGATGCCGGTGGCGCTGGTCGAAAACGGCACCAGCGTCAAACAACGCGTCGTTACCGGTGTTCTGACCGAGCTTGGCGCGCTGGCGCAGCGTGTGGAAAGCCCGAGCCTGATTATCGTCGGCCGCGTTGTGGCGCTGCGTGATAAGCTCAACTGGTTCTCGTCTAAATAATCTCTTCTCAGGCCAGCGCCGCTGGCCTCAAACTTTCTTTTCTTATCTTTCAAATACATAACCACTAAATATATTACATATCGCTAACATGCGGCGATTTTGTGATCTGCCTCGCCAACATTATTCATCATGTGTTGTTATATTGGTTATGCGTCATCTCATTATGAAAACAGCCTGACGGCATCCCACAACCCGCTATGCCGGGTCGTGCGGCCTCCTGCTGCCTTCATCCGGGCGACGCGCTCTGAATCCTACAACCCTGTTCAATACTAAAAAGGTAACGATATGGAAGGCCAGGAACTCCAACGCAAGCTCGGCTTCTGGGCCGTGCTGGCCATTTCCGTCGGAACGACCGTCGGTTCCGGTATTTTCGTTTCGGTTGGTGAAGTGGCGAAAGCGGCAGGCACGCCGTGGCTCACGGTGCTCGCTTTTGTGATTGGCGGTTTGATTGTGATCCCGCAGATGTGCGTTTACGCGGAGCTCTCTACCGCTTACCCCGAGAACGGCGCAGATTACGTGTATCTCAAAAACGCCGGCAGCCGCCCGCTGGCGTTTCTCTCCGGCTGGGCCAGCTTCTGGGCCAACGACGCGCCGTCGCTCTCCATTATGGCGCTCGCCATCGTCAGTAATTTCGGTTTTCTGGTGCCGCTCGATCCGCTCACCGGCAAGCTTGTCGCCACCGGGCTGATCCTCGCCTTTATGCTGCTGCACCTGCGCTCGGTGGAGGGCGGCGCCACATTCCAGACGCTGATTACTATCGCCAAAATCATTCCTTTCGCGATTGTGATTGGCATCGGCGTCTTCTGGCTGAAGGGCGATAACTTCACGGCGCCTGCCGCCAGCGCCACCACCAGCACGGCAGCGGGCATTATGGCGCTGCTGGCGGGCATCTCGGCTACCAGTTGGTCCTACACCGGTATGGCGTCCATCTGCTATATGACCGGCGAAATCAAAAACCCCGGCAAAACCATGCCGCGGGCGCTGATTGGCTCCTGCCTGCTGGTGCTGGTGCTCTACTCGCTGCTGGCGCTGGTTATCTCCGGGCTGATGCCGTTTGACAAGCTCGCCGCCTCCGAAACGCCGATTTCCGACGCGCTGACCTATATTCCGGCGCTCGGCAGCGTGGCGGGCGTGTTTGTCGCCATTACCGCCATGATCGTTATTCTGGGTTCGCTCTCCAGCTGCGTGATGTACCAGCCGCGCCTGGAATACGCGATGGCGAAAGACAATCTCTTTTTCAAATGCTTCGGCCACGTGCACCCGAAGTACAACACGCCGGATGTCTCCATCATTTTGCAGTGCGCGCTGGGCATCTTCTTCATCTTCGTGTCAGACCTCACCAGCCTGCTCGGCTATTTCACGCTGGTGATGTGCTTTAAAAACACGCTCACCTTCGGCTCCATCATCTGGTGTCGCAAACGTGAGGACTACAAACCGCTGTGGCGCACGCCAGCCTTCGGCCTGATGACCTTCGCCGCCATCGCGTCAAGCCTGATTCTGGTCGCTTCCACCTTTGTGTGGGCACCGGTTCCCGGCCTTATCTGCGCCCTGATTGTTATCGCCACCGGCCTGCCCGCTTACGCCTTCTGGGAAAAGCGCAACCGCCGTCTGGCTCATGTTTCTTAACCCTGTCTGGAGAGTTGTTTCATGCTGAATATCGATAAAAGCACCGTGGATTTCCTGGTCACCGAAAACATGGTTCAGGAAGTGGAGAAGATTCTGGAGAAGGATGTGCCGCGCGTGCACGCCATCGTGGACGAAATGATCAATCGCGGCATCGATCGCATCTATTTCGTCGCCTGCGGCTCGCCGCTTAACGCGGCGCAGACGGCGAAGCACCTGGCGGACCGTTACTCGAGCCTTCAGGTTTACGCGCTTTCCGGCTGGGAGTTCTGCGACAACACGCCGCACCGCCTCGATGCGAAATGCGCGGTGATTGGCGTCTCCGACTACGGCAAAACCGAAGAAGTGATCAACGCGCTGACGCTGGGCGCCGCCTGCGGCGCGCTGACCGCCGCGTTCACCAAGCGCCCGGACAGCCCGATCGTGCAGGCCGCCGAACATGTGGTGGCGTATGAAGCTGACTGCATCTGGGAAATCCACCTGCTGCTCTGCTACAGCGTGGTGCTGGAGATGATCACCCGCCAGGCGCCGCACGCCGAGATCGGCAAAATCAAAAACGACTTGCGCAAGCTGCCGCAGGCGCTGGGCCATCTGGTGCGCACCTGGGAAGACAAGGGCCGCCAGCTCGGCGAGCAGGCGTCGCAGTGGCCGATGATCTACACCGTCTCCGCAGGCCCGCTGCGTCCGCTTGGCTACAAAGAAGGGATCGTGACGCTGATGGAGTTCACCTGGACGCACGGTTCGGTGATTGAGAGCGGCGAATTCCGCCACGGGCCGCTGGAGATAGTCGAGCCGGGCGTGCCGTTCCTCTTCCTGCTTGGCAATGATGAGAGCCGCCACACCACCGAGCGCGCTATCCGCTTTGTGCGTGAGCGTACCGATAACGTCATCGTTATCGACTACGCGGAGATTTCCCAGGGGCTGCACCCGTGGCTCGCGCCGTTCCTGATGTTCGTGCCGATGGAGTGGCTCTGCTACTACCTCTCCATCTACAAAGACCACAACCCGGACGACCGTCGCTACTACGGCGGCATTGTCGAGTATTGATCCCCCGCCCGGCCTCTGCGGGGGCCGGGACATTCATGCAAGGAGAAGGGTTATGAAAACGGGTATGTTTACCTGCGGGCATCAGCGACTGCCGCTGGAGCACGCCTTTCGCGACGCGCACGAACTGGGCTATGACGGGCTGGAGCTGTGGGGCGGCAGGCCGCACGCGTTTGCGCCGGATCTCAACGCAGGCGGCATTCGCCAGGTGAAAGAACTGTCGCGCGTTTATCAGATGCCGATCATCGGCTACACGCCGGAAACCAACGGCTATCCCTATAACATGATGCTGGGCGACGAGCGGATGCGCCGCGAAAGCCTCGACATGATCAAGCTCGCCATGGAGATGGCCAAAGAGATGGACGCGGGCTTTACAATGATCTCCGCCGCCCACGCGGGCTACCTCACCGGGCCTGACGCCATCTGGCAGCGCCTCGCCGATAACCTGCGCGAGCTGTGCGATGTCGCCGAAAATATCGGCATCGACCTGCTGCTGGAGCCGCTCACGCCTTATGAATCCAACGTTGTGTGCAACGCTAACGACGTGTTGCGGGCGCTCTCAATGGTGCCGTCGCCGCGCCTCTACAGCATGGTAGACATCTGCGCGCCGTTTGTGCAGGGCGAGCCGGTGATGAGTTACTTCGACAAGCTCGGCGATAAGCTGCGCCATCTGCATATCGTCGACAGCGATGGCGCAAGCGACAGCCACTACATCCCCGGCGAAGGCAAAATGCCGCTGCGCGAGCTGATGCGCGACATCATCGATCGCGGCTACAACGGCTATTGCACTATTGAGCTGGTCACCATGTATATGAACGAGCCGCGGCTTTACGCCCGCCAGGCGCTGGCGCGCTTTCGCGACCTGCTGCCAGAGGAGGCGCTATGAAAAAACTGGCGACGGTCGGCGATAACTGCGTGGATATCTACCCGCAGCTTGGCAAGGCGTTCTCCGGCGGCAACGCGGTTAACGTAGCGGTTTACAGCACCCGCTACGGGATGCAACCCGCCTGCGTCAGCTGGGTGGGCGATGACGACTATGGCGACATGCTGAAGCAGGACCTGGCGCGCCACGGCATCGATATCTCGCATCTGCACACCACACCGGGCGTCACAGCGCAGACCCAGGTGGAGCTTCGCCATAATGACCGCATTCTTGGCGACTACACCGAAGGCGTGATGGCGGACTTTATGGTCAGCGACGAGGATCTGCGCTGGCTGATGGGGTTCGATATCATTCACTCCGCCATCTGGGGCCATGCCGACGCTGTCTTTCCGGCGCTCCACGCCGCCGGGAAAACGCTGTCGTTTGATTTTGCCGACAAATGGGAAAGCCCGCTGTGGCGCACGCTGCCGGCGCATCTCGATTATGCGTTTGCCTCCGCGCACGACGAGACGCCCTGGCTGCGCGACCGCCTGCAAACGGTGGTGGAGTGCGGCGCAGGCGTCGCCGTCGCCACGCTCGGCGAGAACGGCAGTCTGGCGTGGGATGGCGCGCGGTTCTGGCGCATGCCGCCGGAGCAGGTCGAGGTGGTTGATACCATGGGCGCCGGGGATTCATACATCGCCGGTTTCCTCTGCGCCATCGCCGCCGGGCTACCGCTGGTTGATGCGATGAAACAGGGTACGCAGTGCGCGGCGAGAACGCTTGGCTATCACGGCGCCTGGTAAGGTCTGCGTTGGCGTGACGCAACTCACGCCAACGCCCTGTCACTCCTCAATAAACGCTCTTATAATCATCCCCACGTTTTCTACAACTTCAGGGTCGATACATGCCAGCTACGGAGCGCTACTCTCATCAACTCCTTTATGCCACCGTCCGCCAGCGTCTGCTTGATGATATCGGACATGGCGTGTACCAGGCCGGGCAGCAGATCCCCACTGAAAGCGAGTTGTGTACGCTCTACAACGTCAGCCGCATCACCATCCGCAAGGCGATTAGCGATCTGGTGAAAGATGGCGTCCTGATCCGCTGGCAGGGCAAAGGCACGTTTGTGCAGAGCAAGAAAGTGGAAAACGCCCTGCTGACCGTGAGCGGCTTTACCGATTTCGGCGTATCGCAGGGCAAGCCCACCAAAGAAGAAGTGATTGAACAGGCGCGCGTCAGCGCCGATCCGTTCTGCGAACGCCTGAATATTCCGGGCGGCGGCGAGATGTTCCTGCTGCGCCGGGTGATGTATCTCGATGGCGAACCGCTGTTTATCGACGCCTCGTGGATCCCGCTCTCCCGCTACCCGCAGTTTGACGAGATCTACAGCGCAGGCGCATCGACCTATCAGCTGTTTCAGGAGCGCTTCGATACGCAGGTGGTGAGCGATAAAAAAACCATCGATATTTTTACCGCCACCAAAGCCGAGGCGCAGTGGCTGAAATGCGAACTGGGCGAGCCGCTGTTTCGCATCAGCAAAATCGCCTACGACCAGCATCAGAAACCCGTGCACTATTCCGAGTTGTTCTGCCGCGCTAACCGCGTCACTCTGACCATCGACAACCAGCGGCGCTGAATGGCAGCGCCCACGCGGTTTTTCCTGCCCTGCAAGTCCTGTTACTGACGTTGACTTCCCCTGCCTGAAGCCGCATAAAGTCGTCCCGTTATGAATGGTCATAAAAGACATTCATATCAGCTATTTAGGACACTTTATCAATAGGGATGCACAATGAAACACGTCATGAAACTCGCAATGCTGGCCGCCGTACTCTCCTCACTGACCGCCTGTACTGGTCATATCGAAAATAAAAATAAAACCTGCAGCTACGACTATCTGCTTCACCCGGCGATTTCTATTTCGAAAATAATTGGCGGCTGCGGCCCGGCGGCGGAGCAGTAATACGCCTGCGCTAAGCAATAAAAAACCACCTCCTGAGAGGTGGTTTCAACGCGATACGTAAAACCGGGCTTACCCGGTTTTTTATTACGGCTGCGCGACAAACCCAATGGCTTCATACACGTTCTTCAGCGTTTCGCCAGCGTGCGCGCGGGCTTTTTCAGCCCCTTCTTTCATCACGCTTTGCAGGAAGGCTTCATCGTTGCGATAACGGTGATAGCGCTCCTGAAGCTCGGTGAGCATGCCGGAGACGGCATCCGCCACCTCGCCTTTCAGGTGGCCATACATTTTGCCTTCGAAATGCTGCTCCAGCTCCGGGATGCTCTGGCCGGTCACGGCGGAAAGAATATCCAGCAGGTTAGAAACACCCGCTTTGTTCGCCACGTCGTAGCGCACCACCGGCGGCTCGTCGGAATCGGTTACCGCACGTTTGATTTTCTTCACGACGGATTTCGGATCTTCCAGCAGGCCGATGACGTTATTGCGGTTGTCATCCGACTTGGACATCTTTTTGGTCGGCTCCAGCAGTGACATCACGCGCGCGCCCGATTTCGGGATGAACGGCTCCGGCACGCGGAAAATGTCGCCGTAGATGGCGTTGAAGCGCTGCGCGATATCGCGGCTCAGCTCCAGGTGCTGTTTCTGATCTTCGCCCACCGGCACCAGGTTGGTCTGGTACAGCAGGATATCCGCCGCCATCAGCACCGGGTAATCAAACAGGCCGGCGTTGATGTTTTCCGCATAGCGCGCGGATTTATCTTTGAACTGCGTCATGCGGCTCAGTTCGCCGAAATAGGTGTAGCAGTTCAGCGCCCAGCCCAGCTGCGCGTGCTCCGGCACGTGAGACTGAACGAAGATGGTGCTCTTTTTCGGGTCGATGCCGCAGGCGAGGTAAAGCGCCAGCGTATCCAGCGTGGCTTTGCGCAGCGCAGCCGGGTCCTGACGCACAGTGATGGCATGCTGATCCACGATGCAGTAGATGCAGTGGTAGTCGTCCTGCATGTTAACCCACTGACGCAGCGCACCCATGTAGTTACCGATGGTCAGTTCTCCGGATGGCTGTGCGCCACTAAAAACGATGGGCTTACTCATTTTTCAATTCCTGATTGTCACTGTGGGGGAGCCCGAACGCGGGCAGTAAGTCGCGGAAATGGTCAAAGACGAAATCCGGGTGGCTTAACGTTATCGCTTCACCGTAGTTATAGCCATAGGTCAGACCGACGCTTGCGCAACCCGCGGCCTGCGCCGCCTGAATATCATTGCGTGAATCGCCCACAAAGAGCAACTCCTGCGCCGTAACCCGCAACGCGTCCATAACCTTCAGAAGCGGTTCCGGATGCGGTTTTTTATTCTGCACATCATCGCCGCCGATAATAATGCTGAAATAGTCTGCGATGCCGAGCGATTCCAGCATGGGCGCTACGAATGGCGTCGGCTTATTGGTCACCAGCCCCAGCGCGAGCCCATGACGGCGCAGCGCGTCGAGCGTCTGCGCCACCTCCGGGAACAGCGCGCTACCGGCCTCGACAGCCTCGCCATAATAGCGGTCAAACAGACGGCGCATCATGCGGCGCTGTTCTTCTTCCGGAATGCCGTCGGTTTCCACAGGCTTACCCGCGGCGGCGCGCAGCGTAGCTTTCTCCTGACGCGCCCAGCTCAGCGCGCGCTCAACCAGCACATCGGCGCCGTTGCCAATCCAGGTGATAACCCGCGCGTCGCCCGCCGTCGGCAGTTCCAGCGCATAGAGCGCGTTATCCACGGCGTAGGTCAGCCCTGGCGCGCTGTCCACCAGCGTGCCGTCGAGATCGAAGGCGACGGCGCGGATCGTTTGCAGATTATCCATGAGAAACCTTCGCCAGCTCGCTACGCATATCGTTGATGACTTTCTGGTAATCCGGCTCGTTGAAGATGGCGGAGCCCGCGACAAACATATCGGCACCCGCCGCGGCGATAGCGCCGATATTGCTGACCTTCACGCCGCCGTCCACTTCCAGACGGATATCGCGCCCGGAGGCGTCGATGCGCTGACGCACTTCTTTGAGCTTTTCCAGCGTCTGCGGAATAAACGACTGACCGCCGAAGCCGGGGTTGACTGACATCAGCAGAATGACGTCCAGCTTATCCATCACATAGTCGAGATAGCTCAGCGGCGTCGCCGGGTTAAAAACCAGGCCCGCTTTGCAGCCGTGCTCTTTGATCAGTTGCAGCGAACGGTCGATATGCTCGGAGGCTTCCGGGTGGAACGTAATGATGCTGGCGCCCGCGTCGGCAAAATCGGGGATCAGGCGATCCACGGGTTTCACCATCAGATGCACGTCGATCGGCGCGGTAATGCCGTAATCGCGCAGCGCCTTCAGCACCATCGGCCCGATGGTGAGGTTGGGCACATAATGGTTATCCATAACATCGAAATGGACGACGTCGGCACCGGCGGCCAGCACCCGGGCGGTGTCTTCACCCAGCCGGGCAAAGTCGGCCGACAGAATCGAGGGGGCAATCAAATACTGTTTCATCCGCTTCTCCATTAAGTCTTGTGTGTATGGCGGACGGAACTCACTCAGGCTTCGTAAAGCGCCAGCAGTTCGTCCACCTTTCTGCGCGTGCCGCCATTGCTGCTGATGCTGCGTCGTACCCGCACCTTATGCAGCTTCGCCTGCTGATACCACTGGCGGGTTAGCTCGGTATCATGGTTAGAAATGAGCACCGGAATGCGCTGGGTTTGCAGCCCTTCCGCCAGTTGCGCCAGATGCTGCTGCTGTTCGAGATTAAAGCTGTTCGTATGATAAGCCGTAAAATTCGCGGTGGCGGAAAGCGGCGCGTAAGGCGGATCGCAATAGACCACCGCGCTGTTTTCCTGCTGCGCCCGCGCCATGCTGGCGTCATAGGATTCGCAGATAAACAGCGCGTTCTGGGCGCGCTCCGCAAAATGATACAGCTCCGTCTCCGGGAAATAGGGCTTTTTATAGCGGCCAAACGGCACGTTGAACTCGCCGCGCAAATTGTAGCGGCACAGCCCGTTGTAACCGTGGCGGTTGAGATACAGGAAGAGCAGCGCCCGGCGGAACTCATCCCGGCTCTGATTAAACTCTTCGCGTAACTGATAGTACACCTCGGCCTGATTATGCTCGGCGGTAAACAGCAGACGCGCTTCGCTGACATAATCGTCAGTTTTATCTTTCACCGTGGTGTAGAGGCTTATCAGATCGCTGTTGATGTCTGACAACACATAGCGCGAATAGTCGGTGTTAAGAAAAACCGACCCCGCGCCGACGAAGGGCTCGATAAGACACTCCCCTTCAGGGAGATGACGTTTGATCTCTTCGAGCAGGGGGTATTTCCCCCCTGCCCATTTAAGAAAAGCGCGATATTTTTTCATGCTGCCTGATTAATTCATACCTTCCCACGCTGTGGAGGAGGCTCCGACAGCATACTGCGCTTTACTCATTACTTCAGATCGGCCTGGACCTGGTGAATCGGCTTAGCCCACGGGTTTTTCGCCTGCACGTCGGCTGGCAGCGAAGAGACGGCGCGTTTTGCTTCCTCTTTCGAGCCATAAACGCCGCTCACCAGCACATACCACGGCTGACCGTTACGGGTCGTCTGGTATACGACGAAGTTTTTCAGATTCTCTTTCTTCGCCCACGCGTTCAGGTTGTTGTAGTTCGACGAACTGCTCAGCTGAAGCGTGTAGTGGCTGCCCGGCGCGGATTTCAGCGCACCGACGTTACCGGCGCTCGCCCCACCCGCCGGAGCGGAAGGCTGGCTCGCCGCAGGCGCGCTTTTCGGCGCTTCCGTGGTGGTCGCAGGCGCTTTCACCGGCGCAGAGGCGGTACCGGTCGCCGGTTCGCTGCGCTTCGGCGTGCTGGCCGGTTTCTGTTCGGTGGTTGCGGTTTTCGCTGGCGCCTGCTGCGGTTTGCTCTGGGTGGTCTGCGCTTTACGCGGTTCAGACTCAATCACCATTTGCTTACGCTCAGGGCGCGAAGGCGTGGTTGCGGCGTTATGACGCGCAGGCTTCTCGCTTTGCGCGGCGTCACGCGACGGCTGCGGCGCGGCGGCGTTGCCATTCACCGGCGCGACGGTCGCGGGCTCGGTCGGCAGCGTAGAGCCGGACACCGCGTTATCAATCTGGCCCTGCTGCTGCGTCAGCGCATTGTTCAGATCGCCCGGGACTTCGACACGCTGCTGGCCTTGCGGCGCAGACGGCGCCTCAGCCTGAGTCGGGGTCGAAGAAACCGGCGGCAGAGAGATATCCTGCGGCGCGTTGCTGGTGTTCTGATTCGCGGCAGAGGTGTTGCCCGGCTGCGGCTGCGCGCCGTTAGCCTGGTCTGACGGGCTGCCAGTGTTACCCGCGAGATCGATATTCTTCTCGGCGTTTTGCGCCTGCGCGTCGTCGGTTTTCGTGGTGTCCGGGCCTTTCAGCGCTGAACCGATGCCGATAATCAGCAGCACCAGCACAAAAATACCGAGCGCCATCATCAGATGCTGGCGAGAAATGGGCCCTTTCGGCGGCGCTTTTTTACGCTTGCGCGAGCGGCGTTCCTGCACGTCTTCCTCATCCGCCAGCGATTCATCCGCTTCGTAAGTCTCTTGCGTCTGCTCACGACGCGCGCGCGACGGACGACGATCGTCTGCATCCAGATCAACGTCATCAATGTTGATTTGCGGTTCGTTATCGAACTCAGCAGATTTACGAGAACGACCAGTACGACGATCGCTGGGATCGGGTTTCAGCTCGTCTTCTGGTTTGAATTCATCCATTTAACACCCCACTCGAAGGCTCATTGCGGCCTGCGCCACGCTATTGCCCGATAGTAAAAACGCCATTACTGGCGAACAGTACTTTTCATTCACGCCTGCTGACAGTCAGCAATCGCGCTTAATACCAGATCGTGCGGCACTCCGCCGCGCACTTCACTCTTCCCGATAGCCAGCGGCAGCACTAAGCGCAGCTCGCCAGCCAGAACTTTTTTATCGCGCTTCATGTGCGGCAGGTACGCCTGCGGCGCCATAGACGCAGGGCCGGTGACCGGCAAACCTGCGCGTTTGAGCAGCGTGATAATGCGCTCGACATCCTGCGTCGCAAACTGGCCGAGACGCTCTGCGGCGCGCGCCGCCATGACCATGCCCGCGGATACCGCTTCGCCATGCAGCCAGTTGCCGTAACCCATTTCCGCTTCGATCGCGTGCCCAAAAGTATGGCCCAGGTTCAGCAATGCGCGCATGCCGCTTTCGCGCTCATCCGCCGCGACGACATCGGCTTTGATCTCGCAACAGCGGCGAATGCAGTACGCCATCGCCGCGCCATCGAGAGCCAGCAGCGCGTCGATGTTCTCTTCCAGCCAGTAGAAGAAATCGCGGTCAAGGATGATGCCATATTTGATAACTTCCGCGAGCCCGGAGGCGAGCTCACGCGCAGGCAGGGTTTGCAGACAGTCGAGATCGACCACCACGGAGGCGGGCTGCCAGAAGGCGCCTATCATGTTTTTGCCAAGCGGATGGTTAACGGCCGTTTTGCCGCCGACGGAGGAATCGACCTGCGAAAGCAACGTGGTCGGCACCTGGATGAAGCGCACGCCGCGCTGATAGCACGCCGCGGCAAAGCCAGTAAGATCGCCGATGACGCCGCCGCCCAGCGCGATAAGCGTGGTATCGCGGCCATGCGGTTTTTCCAGCAACGCGCTGAATACGGTTTCCAGCACGGCCAGGCTTTTATACTGCTCGCCGTCGGGCAAAATCACCTGGTCAACCTTCACGCCAGCCTGTTCCAGCACAGAGCGGACGTTGTCCAGCCACAGCGGCGCCAGCGTTTCATTGGTGACCAACATGGTCTGGTCACCTGCACGCAAAGGCCAAAAGGAAGCCGGATCGTTGAACAATCCGGCTGCGATGGTGATAGGGTAACTACGTTCCCCGAGAGTAACCGTTAACCTCTCCATGACGTTCAGTAACCTTCTGTGCTTTACCCGCAGGTGAGTAAGGATTCGCCGGAATTAGTTATTTTCCAGCATATGGATAATCTGGTTAGCCACAACTTTTGCGCTCTGATCGTCAGTACGGATGGTGACGTCGGCAATCTCTTCGTACAGCGGATTACGCTCATTGGCGAGCGCTTCGAGTACTTCACGCGGCGGCGTATCAACCTGCAACAGCGGACGTTTTTTATCGCGCTGAGTACGGGCGAGCTGCTTTTCGATAGTGGTTTCCAGATAGACCACCACGCCACGCGCGGAGAGACGATTGCGGGTTTCGCGGGATTTGACAGAGCCACCGCCGGTCGCCAGTACAATACCCTGTTTTTCCGTCAGCTCATTGATGACTTTTTCTTCGCGATCACGGAAACCTTCTTCGCCTTCTACATCGAAGACCCAGCCGACATCAGCCCCGGTACGTTTTTCGATCTCTTGATCGGAGTCGTAAAATTCCATGTTGAGCTGTTGTGCTAACTGACGCCCAATAGTGCTTTTGCCAGCACCCATAGGCCCAACCAGAAAGATATTGCGTTTCTCTGCCATTTTTTCGGTACTACTAAGACAATTCGTTGATGATAAACCCGCGAGCAAATAACCCTGAGCTGCGGGAAATGAACTGAAACCTCTTAAGCGATAGTGCGAGAGTCAGATCAAAAATTATCTCAACACTCAAGGTAGTTTGGCAACCGAATAAATCACCGCGTCTGACGCACAGGAGTGAAAAACAATAACGGGCGCACCGCCTTTGACCGACTCTCAAATCGGTACTCCTTGTATGCTAATTCCAACTCTGCGTCAAACATCCGGCGACGATTATGGCTAAAAACTCCTGCGCGATCAGGCGCCGTTGATGATACGCGGCGTAATAAACACCACTAGTTCACGCTTTTCTTTATCTTTACCGTCGTGGCGAAACAGGCTCCCGAAGAGCGGAATATTTCCCAATACCGGCACCTGTTCATTCCCCGTTTTATTTTTTTGCTGGAAGATCCCGCCGAGCGCCAGCGTCTCGCCGTCGTTCACCTCAACCTGCGTTTCAATCTCTTGTTTATCAATGGCTAACACTTCACCGTCGGCCTGTTGCAGCGCCTGGCCCGGCATATTCTGGCTGATACGCAGCTTCAGCCGGATACGTCCGCCCTGGCCGATCGTGGGCGTCACTTCCATCCCCAGCACCGCCTCTTTAAACTCCACCGACGTCGCCCCGCTTTCGCCGCTCGACACCTGATACGGGATTTCACTGCCCTGCTTAATGCTGGCTGGCTGCTGATGCGCGGCCAACAGACGAGGGCTGGCGATAATTTCCACTTTCTGCTTTTGCTCCAGCGCCGAAAGCTCGAACTCCAGCATGCGCCCGTCGATACGGCCGATATTAAAGCCAAGCCGTGTAGTGGCGTTCGCTACCGCCAGATCTGCCGAGACCGTGGTGGGGTGATAGAGCTTCGTAGCGCCTTCGGCATCCGCAGTACTCCATTTGACGCCGAGTTCGCGCAGGCTCTGCTGGTTGATGGTAACGATATGGGCGGCCAGCTCCACCTGGCCTACCGGAATATCCATTTTCGCGACCCACTCCTGCACCTGACGCAACGCGCTTGCGGTATCGCGTATCAACAACCGGTTGGTACGCTTATCCACCGTGATGCTGCCGCGCGGCGTCATCAGTTTATCGCCGAGCGCCGCCAGCCCGGCGGCAAGCTCCGTGGCTTCGGCATAGCGCAGCGTGACGGTCTCGCTCGCCAGCGGCAGGCTACGCTCTTGCTGCTGGCGCGCCGCTTCGCGCTGGGCCTGCGTTTGCTGCTCCCAGGTTTCCGGGTAGACCCGCAAAATATTGCTCTCTTTGCGCCAGCGTAGCCGCGCGCTCTCCGTGACCATCTGAAACGCCTGCTGCCAGGGCACGTTCTGCAAGTGCAGCGAGACCACGCCCTCCACGCCGGGCGCTATGACCAGATTTAACTGTTCGCTCTCAGCCAGCGCCTGTAACAGCTGGACGACCGGCGTTTCATCCGCCACCAGTGAGACGCCCGGGCTCGCGGGCGCCGCGCAGACGGTTGTCGCTGCGAGTAATAATAAAGGAAGGGATTTCCTTATCATGATGCGCATCCTTAAGTGTCCATACCAGAACCGAAGGGCGACACCCTTCGCCACTTTTTAACGTCACCTTACCGGCTTCGACACCGGTGAGCTGCCAGCCTGTCGGGAGCGTCGCGCCGGGGCTGACACGCAGCCACTTTTTATCCGGCGTCTGCAACAGCACCCGCACCGACTCGCCCTTTTTCACCATGCCGCCATAGCGCCAGAGATCCGCCTGATGCAGCTGACAGCGCGCCTGCGGCGGCGCAAAAGGATCGCCCTCGCCCCAGACCGGGAAACACGCCAGCATCAGCCATGCCCCTAGCGCGCTACTTCTCATGAGCACGCCCCAGTTGTAGCGTCAGACGCAGGTTCTGTTCGTCCTCTCTGCGCAGCGTAAACCCGAGCGGCAGCATGTCGCTCTGCGCGAGCCCCTCAAAAATGGCCGGTACATGCTGCCAGGCTAACGCCAGTTCCAGCTCGCCCGTATCGCCCTGCGGTTGCCAGCGGAGAAGGTGCCCGTCGGGGCCGGGGTTTAGCGCCAGCGGCGAAAATGGCTTCAGGGTGAGCTGCGCTTCCAGCGCGGCGACAGCTTCTCGCCGATCGGGTTGAGCGGCCTGTAGTCGCTGAAGCGTTTGCCGTTCGGCACCCCGCTGTTCAAGCTGCGTTTCTAAGTGGTAAACATCCTGGCAAAGCGGCGCCAGCCATGCATAAGTGGCACCAGTAAGCGCCGCCAGCCAGCCCACGGCGCACGCCGCGCGCAGCAACAGCGGGCCGCTAAGCCAGCGATCAATGAGGAGCCGCATCGGCAGGCTCCTTCTGCAATGAGAGGCTAAAACGCCAGTAGCCCTCCGCCTCCCGGCGCGTTTCACCCGGCGTCACCTGCGTAAAAGGCGCAAGCCCACGCAGATTTTCCTCAAACAGACTGAGCGCCTGCGGTTCATAGGCATTGCCGGTGAGCTCCAGACGCTCGTCATGAAAACGCAGCGTGGTGAGCCAGAGCGACGGCGGCAGGGCATCGGCGAGTGTGAGCAGGCGTTGCCGCCACGCCGCGACGTCCTGACGGGCGCTTTCACGCTGCTGCCAGCGCGCACGTAACGCCTCATATTCTGCCCCGGCGCGCTGCGACTGCTGCAGCTGTGTTTTTTGCTCCGTCACGACGAGGAGCAGAGCGTCAAGCTGCTGCTGTCGCGCGCGCTGCTGATGTCTAATGACGTAGTGACCGGTCACAGCCACCAGCGCTGCCGCAAGCGTCACGAGAAGAAAAAAGCCGCCCCAGCGCATCAGCCGCGTGCGCCGCCTTACGTGTCGCCACGGTAAGAGATTAACGTGCCGCCTCATCACGCCGCTCCCAGCGCCAGCCCAATGGCGACAGCGAAGCGTCCGCGCTCATCCGGCAAGGGCGGGCAGGGCCAGGTGATGGCCTGCCAGGGATCAAACCCCTGCCAGTCGCCCTCTTCCCGGATTGCGCCGCACAGGGTTATCTCCTGCGCCGGCACGTTAAGCTGCACGCCAAGCGACAATAAGCCCTCCGCGCCTGGCGTCGCGCACACGCCCCAGCGCTCGCGGGTCGCCCACAGCCACTGCGCACCCGCCTGCGCCACAATGACTTTGCAGGTGTTATCAACATACGGAAAGAAGCAGGCCAGCGCGCTCGCGTCAGGCGTCAGCGCGGCGGGCGTAAAACGCAGCGCGCGGGCGCAGGCCGTCAGTTCCGCCACTTCCACAGCGCGCGCGGCGGTTACGGCATAGCCCTCCTGGCTCTCGGTATAATCAAACGCCAGCGCGTCGGGCGGCAGAGAGAGCTGGCGCGCCGCAACGACGCCAAGCCAGGCTTCGCATTCCGGTTCGCATAACGCGGTAACGGGCCGGGGAAGCTCGCGCTGTAGCGTGCGCTGCGCCGGAAATCCGAGCCGGATGGATGCATAGCGCGGCAACTGCGCGCGCCACGGCGTTAGTGCTTCGATTAACGCTTGTCGGCGCTGTTCGTCGTCATGATAAGGCGCCAGCGGAAGCGCCCACCAGCGCTGCTGGCGCCAGCCGCCTCGCTTAGGCGTTAACGCCACGGAAATAACACTATCTGATTGAATATGCAGGCCTATCTGCCATTGCGCGCCGATCATTTTTGACGTTCTCCCTGTCCCGCAAAATGAAAATGCAATATCAATGCTTCTGGCTTGCCTTTATACTACCGCGCGGTTGTTTATAAACTGCCCAACAGAAACTAAATGGGAAATCCTCGGTGAAGTTCGTAAAGTATTTATTCTTCCTTGCAGTCTTTTGCATTCTGCTGGGAGCCGGCTCGATATACGGTCTGTATAAATTTATTGAGCCGCAGTTGCCTGATGTCGCCACGCTGAAAGATGTGCGGTTGCAGATCCCTATGCAGATCTACAGCGCCGATGGTGAATTGATCGCACAGTACGGCGAAAAGCGCCGCATTCCGCTGACGCTCAATCAGATCCCGCCAGAAATGGTGAAGGCGTTTATCGCCACGGAAGACAGCCGCTTCTACGATCACCACGGCGTCGATCCTATCGGGATTTTCCGCGCCGCAAGCGTCGCGCTGTTCTCCGGTCACGCCTCGCAGGGCGCGAGCACCATTACGCAGCAGCTGGCGCGTAACTTCTTCTTAAGCCCGGAACGCACCCTGATGCGTAAAATCAAGGAAGCCTTTCTCGCGGTGCGTATTGAGCAACTGCTGACGAAAGATGAGATCCTTGAGCTTTACCTGAACAAGATTTACCTCGGCTACCGCGCCTATGGCGTGGGCGCGGCCGCGCAGGTCTATTTCGGCAAAACGGTGGATCAGCTTTCCTTAAGTGAAATCGCCGTGATCGCCGGTCTGCCGAAAGCGCCGTCGACGTTCAACCCGCTCTACTCGCTTGAGCGTGCCACCGCGCGCCGTAACGTCGTGCTCTCACGTATGCTGAGCGAAGGCTATATCAGCCAGTCGCAGTATGACGACGCCCGTAGCGAAGCCATTGACGCCAATTATCACGCGCCGGAAATCGCCTTCTCCGCGCCGTACCTGACGGAAATGGTGCGTCAGGAGATGATTAGCCGTTACGGCGAAAACGCCTATGAAGACGGTTATAAGGTCTACACCACCATTACCCGCCGCATTCAGCAGGCCGCGCAGAAAGCGGTTCGCGATAATGTGATGGACTACGACATGCGCCACGGCTACCGCGGCCCATCTAACGTGTTGTGGCGCGTGGGCGAGATGGCGTGGGACAGCAAGAAAATCACCGATTCGCTGAAAAACCTGCCGACCTACGGGCCGCTGTTGCCTGCCGTCGTCACCTCGGCAAATACGGACGAAGCCACAGCCCTGCTGGCGGACAGCTCGTCGGTGTCGCTGAAGATGGACGGCGTGCGCTGGGCGCGTCCTTACCGTTCCGATACCGCGCAGGGCCCGACGCCGCGCCGCGTGACCGACGTGTTGCAGGCCGGCCAGCAGATTTGGGTGCGTAAGGTGGATGACAGCTGGTGGCTCGCTCAGGTGCCGGATGTGAACTCGGCGCTGGTTTCCATCAACCCGAAAGATGGCTCGGTCCTGGCGCTGGTAGGTGGTTTTGATTTCAACCAGAGCAAATTTAACCGCGCGACCCAGGCGCTGCGCCAGGTCGGCTCGAACATTAAGCCATTCCTGTATACAGCCGCGATGGACAAAGGCCTGACGCTCGCGAGCATCCTGAACGACGTGCCGATTTCCCGCTGGGATGCGGGCGCGGGCTCCGACTGGCGGCCGAAAAACTCTCCGCCGGAATATGCCGGGCCGATTCGTCTGCGCCAGGGCCTGGGCCAGTCGAAGAACGTGGTGATGGTTCGCGCCATGCGCGCTATGGGCGTCGACTACGCGGCGGAATATCTGCAGCGTTTCGGCTTCCCGGCGCAGAATATCGTGCATACCGAATCGCTCGCGCTGGGCTCCGCCTCCTTTACGCCGTTGCAGGTGGCGCGCGGCTACGCGGTGATGGCGAACGGCGGCTTCCTGGTCGACCCGTGGTTTATCAGCCAAATCACCAACGACCAGGGCGAACCGCTGTTTGAAGCGAAACCGAAAATCGCCTGCCCGGATTGCGATATCCCGGTGATTTACGGCGAAACGCCGAAGTCAGACGTGCTGGAAAATAAAGACGTGGAAAACGTCGCCACCTCCGCTGAACAGCAGAACGCCCCGGTGCCGATGCCGCAGCTTGAGCAGGCGAACCGCGATCTGGTCGCGCAAAGCCCGGCGCCGCAATATGCGCCGCACGTCATCAGCACGCCGCTGTCGTTTTTGATTAAAAGCGCGCTGAACAGCAATATCTTCGGCGAGCCGGGCTGGCAGGGCACGGGCTGGCGCGCCGGCCGCGATCTCCAGCGCCGCGATATCGGCGGTAAAACCGGGACGACCAACAGCTCGAAAGACGCCTGGTTCTCCGGTTATGGTCCGGGTGTGGTGACATCGGTCTGGATAGGCTTTGACGATCATCGCCGCGATCTGGGCCGCACCACGGCCTCGGGCGCGATTAAAAATCAGATTTCCGGCTATGAGGGCGGCGCAAAAAGCGCGCAGCCTGCATGGGATGCGTACATGAAAGCCGCGCTGGAAGGCGTGCCGGAAGAGCCGTTAACCCCGCCGCCTGGCATCGTGACGGTCAACATCGACCGCAGCACCGGCCAGCTCGCGAACGGCGGCAACAGTCGTCAGGAGTTCTTTATCGAAGGCACGCAACCGACCCAACAGGCGGTGCATGAAGTCGGTACGACGATTATCGATAACGGGGAAACCCACGAGCTGTTCTGATAAAACACAAAACGCCCCATCATGGGGCGTTTTTTTATCCGTTGCGCGGGTTGAAACGCCCTTTAACGGGCGTTTTCTTTGGCTACAGCCTGCCGTGCATCTTCAGCCATTCTCGCACTAAAAACAGCGCGCTGACGTTGCGGGCCTCGCTAAAATCGGGGTCTTCCAGCAGATCCATCATATGCGCGAGCGGCCAGCGCTCCTGAACCAGCGGCTCCGGCTCGTCGCCCTGCAACGTTTCCGGGTAGAGATCTTCCGCCACCAGAATATTCATTTTGCTGGAGAAATAAGACGGCGCCATGGTGAGTTTTTTCAGGAACGTCAGTTGCTTCGCGCCAAAGCCGACTTCTTCTTTGAGCTCGCGGTTCGCGGCTTCGTAAATATTCTCACCTGGATCGATAAGTCCCTTGGAAAAGCCCAGCTCATAGGATTCGGTGCCGACGGCATATTCACGGATTAAGACCAGATGATCGTCAATAATCGGCACGATCATGACCGCCTCGCGTTCGGAAGGACGCATGCGCTCATAGACGCGCTGCTCGCCGTTGCTGAAGGCCAGACTCACCTGCTCGACGCTAAAAAGACGTGAACGGGCAACCGTTTCGATATGTAAAATAGTGGGTTTTTGCAGGGGTTTACTCATTTTAACCGGCCACCGGGTGACAATATCTCTTCTCATTGTGCGACACACCGCACGGTTCGGGCAATGTGATTCGTTTTTTATTTACATTCCCGCAACGTCACGCGCACGTAAAACCCAAATACCCATTTATGTCAAGAGGTTGAATTTAAAATAAGAATTTGCTGATATTTCCGCGCTTCTCGCTTTGCTAACATTGATTTACTGCTGGTATGCCTCAAAAAATTTCACTCAAATTGAACCCATACCTGTCGATTTTTGTTCATTGTTCTGCCTTAATGTTGCATAGGCAATACTTGTTTACATTTGCATCGAGTACCGTGATTTGATGGGGAAAGCATGAGCACCTTGTTGATTTTAGTCGCTGCTATGCTGGCCTGCATCGTCATTGCAGGTTGGTGGATAAAGCGCAAAATTCGCCCCCGTCATCCCCGTTTACCCGCCCAGGTTTTTGCTGGCGCCACGACCCGTAAACTCAGCAGTGAAGAGCGTAGCGCCATCGAAAGCTATCTGGAAACGCTCTCTCGTTTTCAGGATTCGCCGACGCCGACCGGCGCGATTAAGCCGCCAGTCCGGTTAACGCTGACGCCGCAAAGCAGCACTGTCTACTGTATCCGTCGGGCCATTACCCGCTACGGCCTCTCATCAGACGATCCGAACAAATGGCGCTACTACCTGGATTCGGTCGAAGTGCATCTGCCGCCTTTCTGCGAGCAATACATCACGGATGATAACAGCGTCGAGCTTATCCGCACCGGAACGTTGCCGCTGGTTATTTCGCTAAACGGCCATTCGATCCAGGAACACGTGCATGAAGCGCGCGGCTACGTGCTGGAAGGCCCGGCGTCAGGCCTGGCGTCCATTCGCGGCGAAGAGAGCGAACAGATTGAGCTGCTGAATATTCGTCAGGAGACGCAGGAAGAGCACTTGCTTGGACGCCCGGACGGGCTGCGCGAAGCGCTGTTGATTTGCGCCGCGTTTGTGCTCTTTTTCCTCTGCCTCGTGACGCCGCCGATGATGCTGCCCTGGCTTGCGGGCGGCGCGATTTTGCTGCTGGGCGCGGGCCTGTGGGGGCTGTATGCGCCGCCGGCGAAAACGGCGCTGCGCGAAATCCATTGCCTGCGCGGCACGCCCAAACGCTGGGGTCTGTTTGGCGAAACCAATCAGGAACAGCTCAATAATATTTCGCTCGGCATTATCGACCTTATCTATCCGCCGCACTGGCAGCCGTTTATCGCCCATGATTTAGGCCAGAAAACGGATATCGATATCTATATGGACAGGCATGTGGTGCGCCAGGGGCGTTTCCTGTCGCTGCATGATGAAGTGAAACATTTCCCGCTCCAGCACTGGCTGCGCAGCGCGGTCATCGGCGCGGGCGCACTGCTGGTGCTGCTGCTCCTGACTATCTGGGTGCCGCTCGATATGCCGTTTAAGCTGACGCTCTCCTGGCTTAAAGGCGCGCAAACGGTCGAAGCGACCAGCGTCGCGCAGCTTGAAGAAGCGGGTTTGCGCGTTGGCGACACGCTGCGTATCAACGGCACGGGCATGTGTAATATCCATCTGCCGGGGCGTTACACCACGCGCCAGAACTACCCGTTTATGCCGTTCGACTGCTCGCAAATTCTCTGGAATAACGCAAGCCCCCTGCCCCTGCCGGAATCCGATACGGTAACCAAAGCGACGGCGCTGGCAGATGCGGTTAACCGCCAGCTGCATCCGCAGGAAGGTGACACCAAAATCAACCCGCAACTGGCGTCGGCTATCCAGAAATCGGGCATGGTGCTGCTGGATGATTTCGCGGAGATCGTGCTGAAAACCGAAGCGCTGTGTACGGGCGAAGAAGAGTGCGTGAGACTGAAAAACGCGCTGGTGAACCTCGGCAATACCAAAGACTGGCCGTCGCTCGTGAAACGCGCCAGCGAAGGCAAACTCGACGGCATCAATGTCCTGTTGCGCCCGGTCAGCGCGGAATCGCTCGATAATCTGGTGATTGCGTCAACCGCGCCGTTCTTCGTACGTGAAACCAGCCGCGCCGCGCAGTCGCTCAACAGCCCGCCGCCGGGCGGCTTTATGCTTATCAGCGATGAAGGCAAAGATATGGTGAACCAGCCGCTACCGCCGACATCGTTGTATGATTTCCCGCCGCAGGAGCAGTGGAAAGAGTTTCAGCGTCTGGCCGGTATGCTGATGCAGACGCCGTTCCACGCTGAAGGCGTCGTCACCAGCCTGCGCACCGATGCCAACGGCACCCAGCATGTTACGCTCAGCAGTATTCCGGACAGCGCCGGGCTGTGGCGCTATTTCGGCACCACGCTCCTGATGCTGGTGATGCTTATCTGCGCGCTGTATAACGGCGTCGTCGCGCTGCGTCGTTGGCAGCGCAGCCGCACCCGTATCGAAGAAATCCAGCGCTACTACGAAAATTGCTTCAACCCGCAGCTGGTCCCCTCCGCGGATATTCGCCCCCTGTTCTGATAATCCGGCGGCGACAGGTTTATGGTAATCTGTCGCCCCTTTTTTCCTCAGGCGGGAGTTCCCATGACTATTGATATCGCCTGGCAGGAGGTTGATACCGTTCTGCTGGATATGGACGGCACGCTGCTCGATCTGGCGTTCGATACCTTTTTCTGGCAGAAGCTGGTGCCCGAAACCTTAAGCCAGCAGCGAGGCATTTCGCTGGATGACGCCCACAATCATATCCGCGCCGAATATCACGCCGTGCAGCATACGCTAAACTGGTACTGTCTGGATTACTGGAGCGAGCGCCTGGGGCTCGATATCTGCGCCATGACGACCGAGCAAGGGCCGCGTGCGCTGATACGTGAAGATACCGTGCCGTTTCTCGACGCGCTGAAAGCCTGCGGCAAGCGGCGTATTTTGCTGACCAACGCGCATCCTCATAATCTGGCCGTCAAGCTTGAGCATACTGGGCTTGCTCAGCACCTTGATTTATTACTTTCCACCCACACATTTGGTTATCCAAAAGAGGATCAGCGGTTATGGCAGGCCGTTGCCCGGCACACCGGCCTTGAAAAATCGCGCACGCTGTTTATCGACGACAGCGAGCCGATTCTCGATGCCGCCGCGCGGTTTGGTATTCGCTACTGCCTTGGCGTCACCAATCCCGATTCAGGCGTTGCGGATAAAAGCTATCAGCGCCATCCGGCGCTTGGCGATTACCGGCGTCTGATCCCCTCGCTGCAAACCGAGGAGTCGTGATGAAAGAGAAATCTACGGAAGGGGTTCGCCTGGACAAATGGCTCTGGGCGGCGCGCTTCTATAAAACCCGCACGCTGGCCCGCGAGATGATCGAAGGCGGCAAGGTGCACTACAACGGGCAACGGACCAGACCGAGTAAAATTATCGAACCGAACGCGGTATTAACGCTGCGCCAGGGAAACGATGAACGCACGCTGGTGGTAAAAGGTATTACCGATCAGCGACGACCGGCAAACGAGGCGGTACTGCTGTACGAAGAGACGGCAGAAAGTATCGAAAAGCGCGAAAAACTCGCGCTGGCGCGTAAACTCAACGCCCTTTCCATGCCGCATCCGGATCGCCGCCCGGATAAAAAAGAGCGCCGCGATCTGATCAAATTTAAATTTGGCGACAGCGAATAACCGTCACGCCAGGAGAGAGAATAATGGCTCAACACGACCAACTACACCGCTATCTTTTTGAAAATTATGCCGTGCGCGGCGAACTGGTGACGGTTTCAGAAACCTGGAAACAGATACTTGAAAACCACGACTACCCAATGCCGGTGAAAACCCTGCTGGGCGAGCTGCTGGTCGCCACCAGTCTGCTGACCGCGACGCTGAAATTCGCGGGCGATATCACCGTTCAGTTGCAGGGTGACGGCCCGATGACGCTTGCCGTCATTAACGGCAATAACCGCCAGCAGATGCGCGGCGTCGCGCGCGTGCAGGGCGATGTCCCGGCCGATGCCAGTCTGAAAACGCTGGTGGGCAACGGCTATCTGGTCATCACCATTACGCCGGAAGAAGGCGAGCGCTATCAGGGCGTGGTTGGCCTGGAAGGTGATACCCTTGCCGCATGCCTGGAAGATTACTTCATGCGCTCCGAGCAGCTGCCGACCCGTCTGTTTATCCGCACCGGCGAAGCGCAGGGCCAGCCTGCCGCAGGCGGTATGCTGTTGCAGGTACTGCCGGCGCAGGATGCCCAGACGGAAGACTTCAACCATCTGGCGACGCTGACTGAAACCATCAAAGCGGATGAACTCTTTACGCTGCCTGCTAACGATGTGCTGTGGCGCCTCTACCACGAAGAAGAAGTGACCGTTTACGATCCGCAGGCGGTGGAGTTTAAATGCACCTGCTCGCGTGAGCGCTGCGCCGATGCGCTCCGTACGCTGCCGGATGAAGAAATCGCACAGATTCTGGAAGAAGACGGCGAAGTGGATATGCATTGCGACTACTGCGGTAACCACTACGTGTTTGACGCGATGGATATCGCCGGGATCCGCAAAAACGTCTCCCCGGCCGATCCGCAGGTGCACTAAACCCTGCTGACGCTTCCCGCCGGCCGGCGGGAAGCGTTTCCTGCTATACGCTTACTGATAACTGATCGGTATTCTCACCCCGCCGATTTCCACATCCTGCCAGGTTTTATCTTTTCCTTTGATTTGGTTTTCGCGCAGCGCCTTGTCGAATTTTTCGCGGGTCAGGCTGCCGGGCACCTCAAGGCTCCAGCCCGCCTGCCGCCACTGGCCGTTCTCGTGCATCGTCACGCTACAGCTGCGCGTGTCGCTACTGCACAGCAGCACTTCGTTCTGACCGTCGTGGTTGAGATCGAGCGCCGCCACGACGCAACTGCCTTTCTCATATAAACAGCCGCGCATGCTGTAGGTATCCTCTTTGCGCACCCACTGCCACCAGCTTTCCGCGGGCGCCTGCGCGCCTGAGGCAAGCGCAATGACGTCGCGCAGATCGGCCTCGTTCACCGCCGACGACGGATCCCCGTCCAGCATATCGCGCAGCGCCTGACGGTTTTCACGATCCGCCATGAAAGCCGTGTTATTGCGAAGTTTTTTCAGGGCCGCCTGGCCGCGTCGCCCGGCATGTTGCAGCATATACAGGCTCATTAAATCAGCCTTTTGCGCCCCGCTCTCATAGCGCGCCATCTGACTCTCAACGCTAATGCGCCACGGGTCGAGCACCGGCGAATGGCTTAATACTAATAGCGCGAGCGAAAACAGCATGACGACCCGGCCGCCGCGATCGCTGACGGGTTCACTGCTCTTCATCCGCCGCGCCACCTGCAGCGCCGCGCACACGGCCCAGCACAGCACGGTCGCCGTGATAAGCGCCGCGTAAACGCGCGACGGCGTCCAGCCATATTGCTGCACGCGCAGCCACAGCGACCACCCGGCCAGCGCCGAAAAGAGCGGCGTCGCGATAAGCCCGGCGGCGTTCAGCAGACGCAGCGCCTTGTGCGGCGGCGGCGCGCTGCGCCAGGGCGCGCAGGCCAGGCCTGAAAGCGACAGCAAGACCAGCGCCAGCGTATCCAGCAGCGCGGTGCAGGAGGTGCGCGCCGCAAGACCGCTCAGGCCAACAAACGGCAGCGTCACAAGAAACAGCAGCGCGATGAGAGCGGCAAGCGGCAGCAGGCCGGACGCCACCAGCGTCAGAAAGCGGATCAGCGCCTCGGTAATGCGCGTCTGGCTGCGGCACAGCAGCAAACATACCGCGCCGGAAACGGTCACCATCACGTAGCCGAACAGCGGCTTGTCAAAAAACAGATCGTCGAAAAAGTGGATATTCACCGCGCTGAAGAGCTTCGCCCACAGCAGCAGCACGCCCCAGAATAGGCCAGCGAGCGCCAGCGCCAGCAGCAGCGCGACGCCGTTATTCCACAGCATCAGGCGGCGTGGGACGGGCTCGCCGGATACGCTGTCGCGCTGTAGCCAGGGCAGCGCCATAAAAAGCGTGGCCGCCAGGTGGAAATACCAGTTCGCGACCATCTCTGCGGCATCCAGCTCATCCACGCCCGTGACAGACCAGCGCATCCAGCCCGCCATCATGCCGACCAGCGCCAGCAGCGCGCCCGTCATTAACCAGAAACGCAGCGCGCGCAGGCGGGTCGCGGCAAGCGCCACGCTCGCGCATAGCGTGATGGCCAGCGAGTGCAGCACCAGCGCTGAGCCCTGGCTCATCACGATCAAGCTGCGCGGGCCGGTTAAAAACATCAGCAGACCGCAGATCGCGGCAATCATCACGATACCCCAGCGCGTCGCGGGCGCCAGGGGATGGAGTTCAGACATGGGGATAATCCTTTAAAAACGCATTCACGTGATGAAGATAATTCGCCTTCGTGAAGTGAGCGTGAAGTGGAAAAAGACAGGTTTCAGGCGCCGGAGCCGTACGCGTATCCGCAAAAGCACGTTTATCCTGTGCGATCGCCCGCCGGTTTTGGTTTTCACAGAAAAGATAATTTTCTTCAGGAAAGCGCTTACAGTCACAAAGTGCGGGTTTAGCGGGCGGCTTTTATAACATATTCGGAACAATTAACGCGTACACAGATAAAATGTTGCCATACTCTGAGTCCCGTCGTGACCGGTCTCACAGAATTTTCCACTATGGCGCGCCTGGCGACCCATCAGTAACGTAAATCTATGAAGCCTGTCGCGGTTAACATCCCCGGAATGACCCTACACTTTCAGTTAGTATAAATTGGCTAAGGAGCAGTGAAATGCGAGTTACAGGCATAACCCCGCAGGATCTCAAGGCTTACGGTATTAACGACGTCCAGGAGGTGGTTTATAACCCCGATTACGACACGCTTTATCGCGAAGAGCTCGACCCGTCACTGGAGGGTTATGAGCGCGGGGTGCTAACTGATCTGGGAGCGGTCGCCGTCGACACGGGCATTTTTACCGGTCGTTCGCCGAAAGATAAATACGTCGTGCGCGACGACACCACGCGCGATACGCTCTGGTGGTCCGATAAGGGCAAAGGCAAAAACGACAACAAACCGCTGACGCCGGAAACCTGGCAGCATCTGAAGGGCCTGGTGACGCGGCAGCTTTCCGGTAAACGCCTGTTCATCGTTGACGCTTTTTGCGGCGCCAACCCGGACAGCCGCCTGGCGGTGCGTTTTATTACCGAAGTGGCCTGGCAGGCGCATTTCGTTAAAAACATGTTTATTCGCCCGTCTGATGATGAACTGGAGGGTTTCGAGCCCGATTTTATCGTGATGAACGGCGCGAAGTGCACCAACCCGGACTGGCAGACGCAGGGGCTGAACTCTGAGAACTTCGTGGCCTTTAACCTGACCGAGCGGATGCAGCTTATCGGCGGCACCTGGTACGGCGGCGAGATGAAAAAAGGCATGTTCTCCATCATGAACTACCTGCTGCCGCTGAAAGGCATCGCTTCAATGCACTGCTCGGCGAACGTCGGCGAAAAAGGCGATGTCGCGGTGTTCTTCGGCCTCTCCGGTACCGGCAAAACCACGCTCTCGACCGATCCGAAACGCCGCCTTATCGGCGATGACGAGCACGGCTGGGACGATGACGGCGTGTTTAACTTCGAAGGCGGCTGCTATGCCAAAACCATTCGCCTGTCTGAAGAAGCCGAGCCGGATATCTATCACGCCATTCGCCGCGACGCGCTGCTGGAAAACGTCACCGTGCGCGACGACGGCAGTATCGATTTTGACGACGCGTCCAAAACGGAAAACACCCGCGTTTCCTACCCCATTTACCACATCGATAACATTGTGAAGCCCGTGTCGAAGGCGGGCCACGCGACGAAAGTGATCTTCCTGACCGCCGATGCGTTCGGCGTGCTGCCGCCGGTCTCGCGCCTGACGGCCAGCCAGACGCAGTATCACTTCCTCTCGGGCTTTACGGCGAAACTCGCGGGCACCGAGCGCGGCGTAACCGAGCCGACCCCGACCTTCTCGGCCTGTTTCGGCGCGGCCTTCCTGATGCTTCACCCGACGCAGTACTCCGAAGTGCTGGTGAAACGTATGCAGGCGGCCGGCGCGCAGGCGTATCTGGTGAATACCGGCTGGAACGGCACTGGCAAACGTATTTCCATTAAAGACACGCGCGCGATTATCGACGCCATCCTGAACGGCTCGCTGGACGATGCGGAAACCTTCACGCTGCCGCTCTTTAACCTGGCTATCCCGACCAGCCTGCCAGGCGTTGACGAGCGCATTCTCGACCCGCGCAATACCTATGCCTCGCCGGAACAGTGGCAGGAGAAAGCGCAGCAGCTGGCGCAGCTGTTTATCAGCAACTTCGAGAAATACACCGACACGCCTGCCGGCGCCGCGCTGGTGAGCGCAGGCCCGCAGCGCTAAAGGGTTGAATGTAAAAACGGCTCCGTAAAGGAGCCGTTTTTTTATGGTGTGAAGAGCAGAAAATTAGCTGTTTTTAACCACCGTCGTACCTACCGGCACCGGCAGCCAGGCGCGGATGCGCAACCCGCCCCGCTCGCTCTTGCCGATATCGAGCAGCCCGTGGTGGTTATCGATAATACGCTGCACAATCGCCAGCCCCAGTCCGGTGCCGCTGGTGCTGCGCGCGCTGTCGCCGCGCACAAACGGTTGCAGCAGATGCTTGAGCTGGGCAGGGTCAATGCCCGGCCCGTCATCTTCCACCTGGAACCAGGCGCGGTTGAGTTCCGTGCCGCTACTCACTTTGATCCAGCCGTTGCCGTAGCGCGCGGCATTCACCACCATATTCGCCACAGCGCGCTTGATGGACAGCGGATGAATGCGCAGCGGGATTTCGCCGCTTTGCAGCGCCGTTTCTATCTCGCGCTCATAGCCGCTTTCCGAGGCGATCACCTCACCCAGCACCGCGTTGAGATCCGCCGTTTCCAGCGGCATCTCCTGCCCGGTGCGCAGGTAGTCGATAAACTGCTCGATGATGGCGTTGCACTCTTCGATATCTTTATTGATAGATTCCGCCAGATAGCCGTCGCCTTCGCTCATCATCTCGGTCGCCAGACGAATACGCGTCAGCGGCGTGCGTAAATCATGACTGACACCCGCCATCAGCAGCGTGCGGTCGTCTGCCAGCTGTTTTACACCTGCCGCCATATGGTTAAACGCGCGCGTCACCGAACGCACTTCGGACGCCCCATATTCACGCAGCGGCGGCGGAATAATGCCTTTACCGACCTGCAACGCGGCGTGTTCCAGCTCCACCAAAGGCCGGTTCTGGATGCGGATAAACAGCCAGGCCCCGCCAATCGCCAGCAGCATAATCGCCAGCGTATAGCGAAACAGCGGCGAGAAATCGCCCTGATGAATTTCGGTCAGCGGCACGCGCACCCAGATGTTGGGCGACAGCCAGGTTTTCAGCCACACCACCGGCGAGCTTTTATTGACCTCGACGCGCACTTCCGTCGGGCCGCCAAGCTGCTGCGCCATCTGCTGGCTTAAAAACTCATAATGCTGCGCCCAGCGCAATCCCGCCTCTTCCGCCGCCTCGTTGGAGTAAAGCGAAATCCCAAGCTCGCGGTAGATTTCGCGGCGAAACGCCGGCGGCACCACCAGTTGCGTCCCGTCCTCCAGCTGAAGTTTATCGGTCATCAGCATACGGACTTCGTAGGCCAGGACTTTATTAAACTGCTGGAGGCTCGGCAGGATGGCGAAGTTAAGCACCACCAGGTAGGTCGTCACCAGGCTTGCGAACAGCAGGGTGACGATGAGAAGCAGCGTGCGGGCAAAAGAACTGCGAGGCGAGAAGCGCAGCTTCCTCATGCTTTAGCGCCGTCCGGCACAAAGACGTAGCCCAGGCCCCAGACGGTCTGGATATAGCGCGGATGCGCCGGATCTTCTTCCACCATGCGGCGCAGGCGGGAGATCTGCACGTCGATGGAGCGTTCCATCGCCGAGTATTCACGGCCGCGCGCCAGGTTCATCAGCTTATCGCGCGACAGCGGCTCGCGCGGGTGGCTGACCAGCGCTTTCAGGACGGCGAATTCCCCGCTGGTGAGCGGCATCGGCTCATCTTCACGAAACATTTCGCGCGTGCCGAGGTTGAGTTTGAATTTCCCGAAAGCGATGACCGCTTCTTCCTGCGACGGCGCGCCCGGCAGCTCGTTGGCCTGACGGCGCAGTACGGCGCGGATGCGAGCGAGCAGTTCACGCGGGTTGAACGGTTTAGGGATATAGTCGTCGGCGCCGATTTCCAGCCCCACGATACGATCGACCTCTTCGCCTTTGGCGGTGACCATGATGATCGGCATCGGGTTGCTTTGGCTGCGCAGACGGCGGCAAATCGACAGTCCGTCTTCGCCAGGAAGCATCAGATCAAGCACCATCAGGTGGAAGGACTCGCGGGTCAGCAGGCGATCCATCTGTTCGGCGTTTGCCACGCTGCGCACCTGGAAGCCTTGCTCGGTGAGGTAACGCTCAAGCAGCGCGCGCAGACGCATATCGTCATCCACCACCAGAATCTTGTAATTTTCTTGCATTGTGTTTACTCCCAAAGGCTCAAACAGTTGTAACGCCATTCTAAAAAAGTGTGCGTCAGCCGGTGAGTTAAATCTGGTATATATTGTAGTCGAAATTGTTACAAAGCATATTTAACAGCAGCTTATCTTCACTTTTCATCACAAAACCGGCGTATCGCTAAAGCGCGACATGACGACGCTGCCGACCTCAGCCCTAATCATAAACGAACTGGCGCATTTCGTATGCGGGCCCTGCGGTTTCAGGCGCGTGAATCAGCCGTGTTTTCACGCGTCCGGCGCTTCACATTCGCCACCACGCCCGCTAAGGTACGGACGTTAAAATTCTCTGCGAAGGCCAGCCGATGAAAACGCCGTTAATTACCCGCGAAGGCTACGAAAAACTCAAAAAAGAGCTCGACTATCTGTGGCGCGAGGAGCGGCCCGAAGTCACTAAAAAAGTGACCTGGGCGGCAAGCCTTGGCGATCGCAGTGAAAACGCCGATTACCAGTACAACAAAAAGCGACTGCGCGAAATCGACCGCCGCGTGCGCTACCTCACCAAATGCCTTGAGAACCTGAAAATCGTCGACTATTCGCCGCAGCAGGAAGGCAAAGTCTTTTTCGGCGCCTGGGTTGAGGTGGAAAATGACGATGGCGACGTAAAGCGTTTTCGTATCGTCGGCTATGACGAGATTTTCGGGCGCAAAGATTACATCTCCATCGACTCCCCTATGGCCCGCGCGCTGCTCAAAAAAGAGGAAGGCGACGTGGCGACCGTCCAGACGCCGGGCGGCGAAGCCACCTGGTATGTGAACGCCATCGAGTATGTGAAGTAACCCTTTGCGGATAGCTCCGAAACCCGCCACGGGCGCGGCTACGGCTGGCATTTTTACCCTTCAGTCCGTATAACTGTGCCCTGACTTTTTGTACATAACAGATGATATTGCCATGATGAATGATTCGCTCAGTCGTATTATCGCCAGTGAGCTTCAGGCCAGGGCTGAACAGGTAGACGCTGCCATTCGCCTGCTTGATGAAGGGAACACCGTGCCGTTTATCGCACGCTATCGTAAGGAGGTCACTGGCGGTCTGGACGACACCCAGTTGCGCCAGCTGGAGACGCGTCTGGGTTATCTGCGCGAACTCGAAGAGCGCCGTGCGGCTATCCTCAAATCGATTGCCGATCAGGGCAAACTCACCGATGAACTTCAGGCGGCCATTACCGGCACCCAGAGCAAAACCGAGCTTGAAGACCTTTACCTGCCTTACAAGCCGAAGCGTCGCACCCGCGGGCAGATAGCGATCGAAGCGGGCCTTGAGCCGCTTGCCGATTTGCTGTGGAACGAGCCGTCCCACGAGCCGGAAGCGGAAGCCGCGAAATTTATCAACGCTGACAACGGCGTGGCCGACACCAAAGCCGCGCTTGACGGCGCGCGCTATATCCTGATGGAGCGCTTTGCCGAAGACGCGGCGCTGCTCGCCAAAGTGCGCGATTACCTGTGGAAGAACGCCCATCTGGTCTCCGCCGTGGTGCCAGGCAAAGAGGAAGAAGGCGCGAAATTCCGTGACTACTTCTCCCATCATGAACCGATTGCCACGGTGCCGTCGCACCGCGCGCTGGCGATGTTCCGCGGGCGCAACGAGGGCGTATTGCAGCTTTCGCTCAACGCCGACCCGCAGTTCGACGAGCCGCCCCGCGAAAGCTACTGCGAGCAGATTATTACCGATCACCTCGGCCTGCGCCTGAATAACGCCCCGGCCGACAGCTGGCGTAAAGGCGTAGTGAGCTGGACCTGGCGCATCAAAGTGCTGATGCATCTGGAAACCGAGCTGATGAGCACGCTGCGCGAGCGCGCCGAAGACGAGGCGATTAACGTGTTCGCCCGTAACCTGCATGACCTGCTGATGGCCGCGCCCGCCGGGCTGCGCGCCACGATGGGCCTCGATCCGGGCCTGCGTACCGGCGTGAAAGTGGCGGTGGTTGACGCCACCGGCAAGCTGGTCGCGACCGATACCGTCTATCCGCATACCGGCCAGGCGGCCAAAGCGGCGGTCGTCATCGCCGCGCTGTGCGAGAAGCATAATGTGGAGCTGGTGGCTATCGGCAACGGCACCGCGTCGCGCGAAACCGAACGTTTCTTCCTCGACGTGCAGAAGCAGTTCCCGAAAGTGACCGCGCAGAAAGTGATTGTCAGCGAAGCGGGGGCGTCGGTGTACTCCGCCTCCGAACTGGCGGCGCTGGAGTTCCCGGATCTCGACGTGTCGCTGCGCGGCGCGGTATCTATCGCCCGCCGTCTGCAGGATCCGCTGGCGGAGCTGGTGAAAATCGATCCGAAATCCATCGGCGTGGGCCAGTATCAGCATGACGTCAGTCAGAGCCAGCTGGCGCGCAAACTCGATGCGGTCGTGGAAGACTGCGTGAACGCCGTGGGCGTCGATCTCAACACCGCCTCGGTGCCGCTGCTGACCCGCGTGGCGGGCCTGACGCGTATGATGGCGCAGAACATTGTGTCGTGGCGCGACGAGAACGGCCAGTTCCGCAACCGCCAGCAGTTGCTGAAAGTCAGCCGTCTGGGGCCGAAAGCGTTTGAGCAGTGCGCGGGCTTCCTGCGTATTAACCACGGCGATAACCCGCTCGACGCCTCCACGGTTCACCCGGAAGCCTACCCGGTGGTGGAGCGCATTCTGGCGGCGACGGAGCAGTCGCTGCGCGATCTGATGGGCAACAGCAGCGCGCTGCGTAACGTGAAAGCGGTGGATTTTACCGATGAGCGTTTCGGCGTGCCGACCGTGACCGACATTATTAAAGAGCTGGAAAAACCGGGGCGCGATCCGCGTCCGGAATTTAAAACCGCCCAGTTCGCCGAGGGCGTGGAGACGATGAACGATCTCCAGCCGGGCATGGTGCTGGAAGGCGCGGTGACCAACGTGACCAATTTCGGCGCGTTTGTGGACATCGGCGTGCATCAGGATGGTCTGGTGCATATCTCCTCGCTCTCCGACAAATTCGTCGAGGATCCGCACACCGTGGTGAAAGCGGGCGATATCGTGAAGGTGAAGGTGTTGGAAGTGGATTTACCGCGTAAGCGTATCGCGCTGACCATGCGTCTCGACGAGCAGCCGGGCGAAGGCAACGCGCGGCGCGGCAGCGGCGGCAATAGCCGCGAGCCGCAGAAGCGTCCGGCGCAGAATAACCGCAAACCGGCGCGCGACAGCGGCGCGGGCGGCAACAGCGCGATGAGCGATGCGCTCGCCGCCGCGTTCGGCAAAAAGCGTTAAGCCGCAGCACAACACATAAGGCCGGGAAACCGGCCTTTTTTATTGGTTTTTCGGGTGATGCCAGTGGCGGGTGCGCTACGCTTACCCGCCCTACGTTTTGACAGACGAGTTGATTCTGTAGGGCGGGTAAGCGCAGCGCACCCACCTGTCATTCCTTACCCGTACCGCAAAACGTATTTAAAAATCCACATTCAGAAATAAAATCAAATATGAACGCGGTTACATTTTTCATTTAAACAACAACTGGAACAACTAAATAACACTTATAAAAGACGCCACAATAATCTCTGGCTGCTTTTAATTTTAATTAAATGAAAAATAAAGAATAAATAATTTGACCATGTCTGTTGAAAACGCGGGTGACCGCGTTTTTTTGCGCCAGAACAAATAAACATCAGAAAGTATCGTTACGCCGCATTATTGCATTGCAGATAAAAACCATTCTCATTACCATCTTACTCAGATAAACAACCCTTTCCCGCGCAATAATCGGCTCCTGGCCGTTGTATCGCTACGGCTCACCGCCGCTGAGCGCATTCGGAATAAGCAGGTCCTATGCAATTCACACCTAACAGCAGCTGGAAAATCACGGGTTTCGCCCGGGAAATCAGCCCGGCCTACCGCCAGAAGTTACTGTCGCTCGGCATGCTGCCGGGTTCATCGTTTGAGGTAAAACGCGTGGCTCCCCTGGGTGACCCGATTCATATCGAAACCCGACGCGTAAGCCTGGTGCTGCGAAAAAAAGATCTGGCGCTTTTGCAGGTTGAAGCGACCCGCTGACCTCTTTCTGTGTTGAGTTAACGCAAATGAAAAAATTAACCATTGGCTTAATCGGCAATCCGAACTCCGGCAAAACGACGCTATTTAATCAGCTCACCGGCGCGCGGCAGCGCGTGGGCAACTGGGCGGGCGTGACGGTAGAGCGTAAAGAGGGCAGCTTCGCGACGACCGATCACCAGGTGACGCTGGTCGATCTGCCTGGCACCTACTCTCTGACCACCATCTCCTCGCAAACCTCGCTCGATGAACAAATCGCCTGTCACTACATCCTCAGCGGCGATGCGGACATGCTGATAAACGTGGTGGACGCCTCCAACCTTGAGCGCAACCTCTACCTGACGCTGCAACTGCTGGAGCTCGGCATTCCGTGCGTGGTCGCGCTGAACATGCTGGATATCGCCGACAAACAAAACATCCGCATTGATATCGACGCGCTGGCGAACCGCCTCGGCTGCCCGGTCGTGCCGCTGGTTTCTACGCGCGCCCGCGGCATCGACAGCCTGAAGCTCGCCATTGACCGCCACAAGCGTAATCAGACGATTGAGCGCGTCCATTACCCGGCGCCGCTTTCTGAAGCGGCTGAGACTCTGGCGGCGGCGATGCCCGGCGATCTCTCCGCCCAGCAACGCCGCTGGCTCGGGCTGCAAATGCTCGAAGGCGATATCTACAGCCACAGCGTGGCGGGCGACGCCGCCGCACGGCTCCCGCACATTCAGGCACAGCTTGAAAGCCAGCTTGATGACCCGGCGCTGCATATCGTTGACGCCCGCTATCAGAGCATTTCGACGATTTGCGACGCCGTCAGCAACAGCCTCACCGCCGAGCCGCACCGCCTCACAGCCGCGCTGGATAACATTATTCTCAACCGTTTTCTGGGTCTGCCGGTCTTTCTCGGCGTGATGTACCTGATGTTCCTGCTTGCCATTAACATCGGCGGCGCGTTGCAGCCGATTTTCGACGCGGGCTCCGTGGCGATTTTCATTCACGGGCTGCAATGGGTCGGCTATACGCTGCATTTCCCCACCTGGCTGACGCTGTTCCTCGCCCAGGGGATTGGCGGCGGCATCAACACCGTGCTGCCGCTCGTGCCGCAAATCGGCATGATGTACCTGTTTCTGTCGTTTCTTGAAGATTCCGGTTATATGGCCCGCGCGGCGTTTGTGATGGATCGCCTGATGCAGGCGTTGGGTCTGCCGGGTAAATCGTTCGTTCCGCTGATTGTCGGCTTTGGCTGCAACGTGCCGTCGGTGATGGGCGCCCGTACGCTGGACGCGCCGCGCGAACGGTTGATGACTATCATGATGGCGCCGTTTATGTCCTGCGGCGCGCGGCTGGCGATTTTCGCGGTATTCGCCGCCGCCTTTTTTGGCCAGCAGGGCGCGCTGGTGGTCTTTTCGCTCTATCTGCTTGGCATCGTCATGGCGATCCTGACCGGCCTGATGCTGAAGTTTACGATCATGCGCGGCGAAGCCACGCCGTTTGTGATGGAGCTGCCGGTATATCACGTGCCGCACCTGAAAAGCCTGCTGCTGCAAACCTGGCAGCGCCTGAAAGGCTTTGTGCTGCGCGCCGGGAAAGTCATCGTCATTGTCAGTGTGTTCATTGGCGCGCTGAATAGCTTTTCGTTCAGCGGCAAGACCGTGGACAACATTAACGACTCCGCGCTGGCCTCCGTCAGCCGCGTACTGACGCCGCTGTTAAAACCCATCGGCGTGCAGGAAGACAACTGGCAGGCCACCGTCGGGTTATTCACCGGCGCGATGGCGAAAGAAGTGGTGGTCGGCACGCTGAACACGCTTTATACCGCCGAAAACATCCACGAGGCACCGTTCGATGCCGCGAGCTTTAGCCTGAAGGATGAACTGACTGGCGCGCTGGCGGAAACCTGGCAGAGCCTGAAAGACACCTTCAGCCTGAGCGTGCTGGCGAACCCCATCGAAGCGAGCAAAGGCGACGGTGAGATGGCGACCGGGGCGATGGGCGTGATGAGCGCGAAATTTGGCAGCGAAGCCGCTGCTTACAGCTATCTGGTGTTTGTGTTGCTCTATATCCCCTGCATCTCGGTGATGGGCGCCATCGCCCGCGAATCAAGCCGCGGCTGGATGGGCTTTTCGATTCTCTGGGGGCTGAATATCGCGTATTCACTGGCGACGCTGTTCTATCAGGGCGCGACATTCCAGGCGCATCCGCTCTATAGCCTTACGGCGATGCTGGCGGTCGTTCTGTTTAATATCGCGCTGCTCACGGCACTACGTCGGGCGCGCAGCCGGGTGGATGTGAGCCTGCTGACACCGCGTCGCGAGGCCCGCTGCTGCGAAACGACCGCCGGGGAGTGTCACTGATGGCCACGCTGATTGAGGTGCGGGATCTGCTGGCGCTCTCGGGAAGAATGGACGCGCAGCGTATCAGTGAACAGCTCGCGACGCCGCTGCCGCTGGTCAATGCCATGCTCAGTCGTCTGGAGGCGATGGGGAAAGCGGAACGTCAGGAGGAGTGGCTGTCGGGCTGCCTGAGCGGCAGCTGTCGCCACTGCCCGGAGGGCAAGGCGTGCCGTAAAGAGGTGTGGCGGCTGCGTTAACCGACAGGGCGGGCATCGTGCCCGCCCCTTTTCTTATTGATAAACCGCTTACTTGTAAACATCCGCCGTGGCGTGGATATCCTTACCGGTTTTCTCGCCGCTGGTGATGACATAATATTTGCCACCCATTTCATCGGCTTTCTTAATCAGTTCTTCTTTCGCGTCCATCGGCGCGGTGCCTTTGTCAGAGACGATAGTGCCGATTTTGGTGAGATTCATCTCTTTGACTTTATCTTTCTGCAGCTCTTGCGCGGCCAGCGCGCCAAAAGAGAGCGAACCCAGAACCACAGACAACAGCATACCGGTGCGTAATTTCATAAGAATGACTCCCTGCTCAGATGATGTTAAGGGCGGGATAAAAACGCCCCGATAACAATGACATCTAAAGTATGGCGCGCTTTCACGGGTTTGCCAGGCGAGCCTTTAACGCCAGCAGCGCGTCGCAGAATTCGCGCGGGTGAGAAATAAACGGCGCGTGGGCGGCTTTATCAAAGACCAGCGATTCGCTTTCAGGAAAGCGCTCATCAAGCAGCGCGGCGACCTTGCGCGGCACCAGCCCGTCAAGACGCCCGTATAGGCGTAAAAACGGCCCCTGCCAGGCGGTGAGCGCCTCTCGCAGATCGGCGGTTTTCAGGATCTCCAGCCCGCCGTTTAATACCTCGGCACCGGGCATCGGTTGCGCCAGTACGATAGATTTCAGCACGCGCGCATCCTGGCGCGCCGTCTCGGTGCCGAGCGTTTGCAGCGCCAGAAAACGCTCCACCGTGCGCTGAAAATCTTCACTCAGCTGACGCTGAAACCCGCTTAGCACTTCGGGCTTAATGCCGGGCCAGTCGTCGCCTGCCTGAAAACAGGGCGACGAGGCGACCGTCACCAGCGCGTCGACGCGCGACGGTTCATTGAGCGCCACCTGGCTTGCCACCAGCCCGCCAAGGCTCCAGCCCAGCCAGACGGCGCGTTCAGGCGCGCGGCTCGCCACCAGGCGCGCCATTTCGTCAAGCGTCAGCGCGCCAAAGCCCTGGCTGCGCCCGTAGCCCGGCAAGTCGACCAGATGCAGCGTAAAGTGCGAGCGTAATTCCTGCGAAATGCAACGCCACACTTCGGCATTCAGCCCCCACCCGTGCAGCAGCACAAGATGACAATTTCCTTCGCCCGTGGTCTGCCACCAGAGGTCATTCATCCGTTACTCTTCTCATGATTGATGTACAAGGAGGTTGCCATGCTAACAATACCGGGGATGTGTTGGCTATGCCGGATGCCGCTGCGCGTGCCGGACTGGGGAATTTGTTCGCGCTGCCAGCGGTTGCGGCAGATACCCGTATGCCCGCAGTGCGGGCTGCCTGCCGCGTGTGAGACACAGCCGTGCGGCCGCTGCCTGCAAAAGCCGCCCGTCTGGCAGCGGCTACTCGCCGCGAGCGAATACGCGCCGCCGGTAAGCGGACTGGTGCATCAGTTTAAATTTCAAGGATGTACGGCGCTGGCGCCCGCGCTCGCCCGCCTGTTGCTGTTGAAAATTCTTGCCACGAAGCGCAGCGGCGCGCTTCCCGCGGCGGATCTGCTCATCAGCGTGCCGCTGCACCGCACACGCGTCTGGCGACGCGGTTTTAACCAAAGCGCACTTATCGCCAGGGCGCTGTCACGCTGGCTCGGGATACGCTATGCGCCGGACGCGGTAGCGCGCATCAAAGCCGCTCCGCCCCAGCGGCAGCTCAACGCCCGGCAGCGGCGCAGCAACCTGAAAAACGCCTTCCGGGTTGAATTACCGGTGGCGGGTCTCCATATCGTTATTGTGGATGATGTCGTCACGACAGGGAGTACTGTTGCCCAGATCGCGCGCCTGCTTAAGCGCAACGGCGCGGCGACTGTCCAGGTATGGTGCCTGTGTCGAACCTTGTAGAGCCTCGATGATGGGCGTATTATAACCAACTAAAATAGTCAACTATTAGGCCATTGCTATGATCCGTATTTCCGATGCCGCCCAGGCACACTTTGCCAAGCTACTGGCAAGCCAGGAAGAAGGGACGCAGATCCGCGTATTCGTTATCAACCCAGGCACCCCGAACGCTGAATGCGGCGTGTCCTACTGCCCGCCCGACGCCGTGGAAGCTACGGATACCGCACTGAAATTCGACCTGCTCACCGCCTATATCGACGAGCTGAGCGCGCCGTATCTGGAAGATGCGGAAATCGATTTCGTGACCGACCAGCTGGGCTCGCAGCTCACGCTGAAAGCGCCTAACGCGAAAATGCGTAAAGTGGCGGATGACGCGCCGCTGATGGAGCGCGTGGAATATTTACTGCAGTCGCAGATCAACCCGCAGCTGGCAGGCCACGGCGGTCGCGTTACGCTGATGGAGATCACCGACGAAGGCTACGCCATTCTGCAATTCGGCGGCGGCTGCAACGGCTGCTCCATGGTGGACGTGACCCTGAAAGAAGGTATCGAGAAGCAGCTGCTGAACGAGTTCCCGGAACTTAAAGGCGTGCGCGATCTCACCGAGCACCAGCGCGGCGAGCACTCTTACTACTAAGCGCGATCGCAAGCCAGTAAAAAAGCCCGCTTTAAGCGGGCTTTTTTTTCGCGTATGCTCGGAATAAAAAAACCCGCACAAGGCGGGTTCTTTTTTGCGTCGATTTCACTGCTCAGGGTTAACCCGTCATCGCTGTCGGAAACCGCGCAAGGGGAGCGATTAAATGGCAGTTACGTTCGCAGCTGCCGGGCCTTTCGCGCCGCTTTCAACGGTGAAAGAGACCTTCTGGCCTTCTTCCAGGGTTTTGAAGCCGTTGTCCTGGATTGCGGAGAAGTGAACGAAAACGTCCTTGCTACCGTTGTCCGGAGTAATGAAGCCGAAACCTTTTTCCGCGTTAAACCATTTTACTAAACCAGTCATTTTATCAGACATGTTATCACCTTAAAAAATCATTGAGCCTTACGGCGTTGCGTGGCCTGCATAACAGAATTTACTTAGCGCTTATGGAGGAGACTCAAAAAGAAGGGATATCTTGGGATAACACTTGAAATGAGAACTGCTTTACTAAACTGCTTTTCGACGGGTCTGTCTCGCAAACCGAGGAGTGCATTAACGCATGCTGGCTCCCACAAAGCAAGCTTTTTATTGAGGGAGGCAAAAATAGTCGCCCCTGCGCGCGTTTCGCGACGCGCAGGGGCGAACTGTTATTTACGCTTTACCGCCGATGCGGCGCGGCGACGTTTATCAAGGTCTTTGATCAGCCGGTTAACGGTGTCGTCAGCAAACATGGTTTCCAGATCGACGGTGAGCTTGCGACGCCAGTTTTGGTACTGATAGCTGGTGCCTGGCACGTTCACCGGCTGCGCCATATCCAGCCAGTCTTCCGGCTGAAGCCCGAGCAGCGCGCTGTTGCTGTCGGCGATATAGCGCTGGAGCGCGCGGTTCAGCGTGGCGCCCATTTTCATGCGCGCGGCGTGGTGTCCTGCGCGTTTCGGCAGGCAGCCATGCTGATGCAGACTCTCCAGCAGCCCCTGTTTCGCCCGCTCGCGATCGGCGTACAGCCCTTCTAACACCTCTTCATCGGGATAGAGCCCCAGCGTTTTCCCAAGGGTTAAATCGCCGCTTTCCCAGTAGCCGCGCAGCGTCGGCAGATCGTGAGTGGTCGCAACCGCCATCGCCTGCGACGTCCAGCGTTTCGGCGCGCGGAAGCGGCTGCCCCCTTCGTTTTCAAAGTACAGGACTTTGTACGAGTAGACGCCGCTGTCGCGCAGCTTGCCGACGATTTCCGCCGGAACCGTACCGAGATCTTCGCCGATCACCATGCAGCGGTGGCGCTGGCTTTCGAGCGCGAGGATCGCCAGCAGATCGTCGACCGGATACTGCACGTAAGCGCCGTTATCTGCTGTTTCGCCGTACGGGATCCACCACAGACGCAGCAGCGACATGACATGGTCGATGCGCAGCGCGCCGCAGTGGGTCATATTGGCGCGCAGGAGTTCGATAAACGGCTCGTAGGCGCGCGCCTGCATCACGTGCGGATCCATCGGCGGCAGGCCCCAGTTCTGGCCAAGCGGCCCCAGGATATCCGGCGGCGCGCCGACCGACGCCTTCAGGCAGTAAAGCTCGCGGTCGCACCAGGTTTCCGCGCCGCCTTCCGCCACGCCGACCGCCAGATCGCGATACAGCCCGATCGGCATGTCGTATGACTGGCTGGTCTCCCAGCAGCGGGCAAACTGCTCATACGCGAGCCATTGCAGCCAGAGATAAAAATCGACCTCATCCGCCCGTTTTTTGCAAAACGCCTGCACTTCCGGGCTGCTGGTGTTCTGATACGCTTTCGGCCAGGCCGGCCAGCCCCAGCGCATCGGATCTTCCTGCGCCTGCCAGGCGTGAATCGCGTCGAACGCCGCCTGCCAGTAAAGGCTTTCGCCCGAGCGGGCCACGAAATCGCGAAACGCCACCACATCGTCATCATCCGGGCCGCGCGTGGAGAAACGCGTCCAGGCCATCCGCAGCGCCGTGAGCTTCAGCATGGTCACGGTCGAGTAATCGACCCACTGCGACTCGCGGGCCGCTTTCAGCGCCTGCTGCGTGGCGTCGCGCTTCCACCAGGTCTGCGCCTCATCGCTACGCCGAAAATCTTCCACGGCGTTAACGTCAATATAGATAACATTAAGCCAGCGGCGGGACGACGGGCTGTACGGGCTCGCGCTTTCCGGGTTCGCCGGGTAGAGCGCATGGATCGGGTTTAAGCCGATAAACGCGCCGCCGCGCGGGCCCACTTCATTCAGCATCGCTTTCAGATCGCCGAAATCCCCGATGCCCCAGTTGTTCTGCGAGCGCAGCGTGTAAAGCTGTACGCACGCGCCCCAGAGTTTTTTACCCTCACGCAGCGGCTGCGGCTCATAGCAACGCTTCGGCGCGACGATAAGCCGACAGTGCCAGCGATTATCGTCACGCGTAAGCGTCAGCGTGTGATACCCCTCTTCCAGCTTCGCAGGCAGTGTCAGCGCCTCGCCGCCGCGCGCGTTGCCGCTAAACTGCTCGCCGGTTTCGCTGGTCAGCAGCCAGTGGTAGTCACCGCGGCCTTGCGGCGTTAACTGCATACGGCGGCTTTTCGTCACCACTTTCACCGGCGGCAGCGGCGATTTATCGGCCGCTTTTGGGGCGGCCTCAGGGTTCATCGCTTCCAGCAAACGCCGTTTGGTCTCAGCGCCAATCGCCTGCGGTTTGCCGTGCGCATTGATGTAGTTAGGGCTAATCCCCGCCGCAAGGGCGGAGGAGTCAAGGCGTTTGCTTTCCATGGCGGCTCCTTTAGCGTTTTGCCTGCCAGATACGTTGCTGATAATCCTGGATGGAGCGGTCAGAGCTGAACATGCCGCAGCGCGCGGTGTTGAGAATTGCCGCGCGGGTCCAGGCTTCCTGGTCGCGGTAGAGCACATCCACCTGCTTCTGGGCTTCAACATAAGCCGAGAAGTCCGCCATCACCAGGTACGGGTCGCCGCCCTGTTTGCCAAGGCTGTGCAGCATCTGATCGAAAGCGTGTTTATCGCCATCCGCGTAGACGCCTTTTTCCAGCTCTTTGAGCACTTCATCCAGCAGTTTGTCTTTTTTGCGCCATTTCACCGGATCATACCCTTTGGCTTTCAGCGCTTTCACTTCTTCGACGGTATGGCCGAAGATAAAGATGTTCTCTTCGCCCACCTGTTCGGCAATCTCGACGTTCGCGCCATCCAGCGTACCGACGGTGAGCGCGCCGTTCAGCGCCAGCTTCATGTTGCCGGTGCCGGACGCTTCTTTACCGGCGGTAGAGATCTGCTCGGAGATATCCGCCGCCGGGATCATCATCTCGGCGACCGAGACGTTGTAATCCGGCAGGAAGACCACTTTCAGCTTATCGCCGACCCGCGGATCGTTATTCACCGCCTGCGCCACTTTGTTGATAGCGTAGATGATATTTTTCGCGAGGTAGTAACCCGGTGCGGCTTTTGCGCCAAACAGGAAGACGCGCGGCACGCGGTTCGCGTTCGGGTTTTCGCGAATTTCTTTGTACAGCGCCACGATGTGCAGCAGGTTGAGGTGCTGACGTTTGTACTCATGCAGACGTTTGATCTGCACGTCAAACAGCGCGTTCGGGTTGATTTCAATGCCGGTACGGGCGTGGATATACGCCGCCAGACGCTGTTTGTTTTCCTGCTTGATAGTGCGGTACGCCTTGCAGAACGCGGCGTCGTCGGCATATTTCTCAAGCCCGGCCAGCGCGTCGAGATCGTTCACCCACTCTTTTTTCAGCGATTTGTCGATAAGCGCGGCCAGCGCCGGGTTGCACTGCTTCATCCAGCGGCGCGGCGTGATGCCGTTGGTGACGTTGTGGAATTTATTCGGCCACAGCTGGTGGTATTCCGGGAACAGATCTTTGACGACCAGATCGGAGTGCAGCGCCGCCACGCCGTTCACCGCAAAACCGCTCACCACGCAGAGGTTCGCCATACGTACCTGGCCGTTGTGTACCACGGCCAGTTTCGCCCAGACCGCCTCGTCGCCCGGCCAGGTTTTCGTCACCTGCTTTTTAAAGCGCGTATTGATCTCTTTGATAATCTGCATATGACGCGGCAGCAGCGTGCGGATCAGGCGCTCGTCCCAGCACTCCAGCGCTTCCGGCATCAGGGTATGGTTGGTGTAGGCGAAGGTGCGGCTGGTGATCGCCCAGGCGTCGTCCCAGCTCAGTTGATGCTCGTCAATAAGCACGCGCAGCAGTTCAGGAATAGCGATGGTCGGGTGCGTATCGTTAAGCTGGATGACTTCGTAATCCGGCAGCTCAGCCAGTTTGCGGCCCGCCAGATGATGACGACGCAGAATATCGGCAACGGAGCAGGCGCACTGGAAATATTGCTGCATCAGACGCAGTTTTTTGCCTGCCTGATGGTTGTCGTTCGGGTAGAGGACTTTGGTCAGTTTTTCCGCGTCGATGCCCTGCTGCTCAGCGCGCAGGAAATCGCCGTCGTTGAATTTGGTCAGATCGAACGGATGGGCGTGCGTCGCCTGCCACAGACGCAGCGGCTGCGCCACGCTGTTACGGTAACCCACCACCGGCAGATCCCACGCTTCGCCGGTAATGACGAACCCCGGCACCCAGCGCGCGGTTTTCCCGTCTTTAATCACTTTACCGCCGATGCCCACCTGCACATCCAGCGCCTCGTTATGGGTGAACCACGGGTAGCTGCGGCGGTGCCAGTCGTCCGGCGCCTCCATCTGTTTGCCGTCTTCGAAAGACTGGCGGAACAGGCCGTACTGGTAGTTCAGGCCATAGCCGGTCGCCGATTGCCCGACGGTCGCCATGGAATCCAGGAAGCAGGCCGCCAGACGCCCCAGACCGCCGTTCCCCAGCGCCGGATCGGTTTCCTGCTCCAGCAAATCGCCCAGATGAATATTATGGCTTTCCAGAATGCGGCTCACCTCATCGTGCCAGCCAAGGTTGAGCAGGTTGTTGCCGGTCAGACGGCCAATCAGAAACTCCATCGAGATATAGTTCACGTGACGCTGTTTCGCCTGCGGCTGGTGCGGCGGGATCGCGACGAGCATGTCTGAAAGCGCGCCGCTGACCGCCTGCCACCACTGGCGCTGCGTCATTTCTTTGGCGCTGTGTAAACCAAAACGCTGCCACTGACGGGTCAGAGCAGCCTCGAATTCGACCGGGTTAAAGGTGGGCTGTGACATAGTGAATCGGGGTCCTGTAGCAAAAATAAGGAGAATTTCCGCTAGTTTGCCCGGCCCCCTTTGCGAATTCCTCATCCTGCGCAGGATTAGCGAGGGAGGAGGAACGGGTAGTAGCAAAAACTGTGATCCCGGGCACTAAAACCCACACGGAAAGCGGTAAAACACGCAGGAAATACTACGCCTTCGGCCCCTGTACGCCGCGTTGTAATCTGACACCGCCACCCCGCCAGATACGCGGTTACCGCAGAAATGAATTCTCACTAAAAATAACGCTTCAGCCCGGTTCTGACGCTTTTTTACGGTGATTTCGCGCACAAAAACCGGCAAAACGGCTCCCGGTTTGCAAAGTTTACTGCGCCGGTGGCGAAATAAAAATCAGCCGCGACAGAACGCAAAGCCAGAGCCAACGGCCTTCGCAGACGCACGGGGCTGAAATATTCACAGAAAAAATGGAAATGTGACAGAGTGCAACTTTAAGATGCCCAAAAAAGGACATAACTTGCATTCAGCCCGATTCTGTCCGACCTTAATTTAGTATTAATTACGAAGCTCAAAAAAAATCGTCATCTCTTTGCCTCCTGCACAGTGAAGTGATCCTATGTTGATACCGTCTAAGTTAAGTCGCCCGGTTCGTCTTGAACACACTGTGGTTCGTGAACGTCTGCTGGCTAAATTATCCGGCGCTAGCAACTACCGGCTGGCGCTTATCACCAGCCCCGCCGGCTACGGAAAAACGACGTTAATTTCCCAGTGGGCCGCAGGTAAAACCGAACTGGGGTGGTATTCGCTTGATGAAGGCGACAACCAGCCGGAGCGCTTCGCCAGCTATCTTATCGCCGCCATCCAGCAGGCCACCGGCGGCCACTGCGCCAGTAGCGAAGTGATGGCCCAAAAACGCCAGTACGCGAGCCTCTCGTCGCTTTTCGCCCAGCTTTTCATTGAGCTGGCGGACTGGCCGCGCCCGCTTTTTCTGGTGATTGATGATTACCACCTTATCACCAACCCAGCTATCCACGAGGCGATGCGCTTCTTCCTGCGCCATCAGCCTGACCACCTGACGCTGGTAGTCCTGTCGCGTAACCTGCCGCAGTTGGGCATCGCCAACCTGCGCGTGCGCGAACAGTTACTCGAAATCGGCAGCCAGCAGCTCGCCTTTACGCACCAGGAAGCGCGTCAGTTTTTCGACTGCCGCCTGAGCCAGCCCATCGAACCGGCGCAGAGCAGCCGCCTTTGCGACGATGTCGCAGGCTGGGCCACCGCCCTGCAACTTATCGCCCTGTCGGCGCGCCAGAATACCGGCGCGGTGCATCAGTCGGCGCGCCGCCTGGCGGGCATTAACGCCAGCCATCTCTCCGATTATCTGGTCGATGAAGTCCTGAACAACGTCGATAACGATACCCGTCAGTTTTTACTGAAAAGCGCCCTGCTGCGCTCGATGAACGACGCGCTCATTGTGCGCGTAACCGGCGAAGAAAACGGTCAGATGCGGCTGGAGGAGATCGAGCGTCAGGGGCTGTTTTTGCAGCGTATGGATGATTCCGGTGAATGGTTCAGCTATCACCCGCTGTTCGGTAACTTCCTGCGTCAGCGCTGCCAGTGGGAGCTATCGACAGAGCTGCCGGATATCCACCGCGCGGCGGCGGAGAGCTGGATGGCGCAAGGCTTCCCGAGTGAAGCCATCCACCACGCGCTTGCCGCGGGCGATGCCAATATGCTGCGCGATATTCTGCTCAATCACGCCTGGGGGCTGTTCAACCACAGTGAACTCACTCTGCTGGAACAGTCTTTAAAAGCCCTGCCCTGGGAGAGCCTGCTGGCGAACCCGCGCCTCGTGCTGTTGCAGGCCTGGCTGATGCAGAGCCAGCACCGCTACAGCGAAGTCAATACTCTGCTGGCGCGCGCCGAGCAGGAGATGAAAGGCGAAATGGACGACACGCTGCATGGCGAATTCAACGCCCTGCGCGCGCAGGTGGCGATTAACGACGGCGACCCGGACGAGGCCGAGCGGCTGGCGATGGTCGCGCTGGAGACGCTGCCGCTGGCGAATTTCTACAGTCGCATAGTGGCGACGTCGGTACACGGCGAAGTGCTGCACTGCAAAGGCGATTTAACGAAATCGCTGTCGGTGATGCAGCAAACTGAACTGATGGCGCGCCGTCACGATGTCTGGCATTACGCGCTCTGGAGCCTTATCCAGCAGAGCGAAATTCTCTTCGCCCAGGGCTTTTTACAGGCCGCCTGGGAGACGCAGGAGAAGGCGTTCATCTTGATTCAGGAGCAGCATCTCGAACAGCTGCCGCTGCATGAATTCCTGCTGCGCATTCGCGCGCAGCTGCTGTGGGCCTGGGCGCGGCTGGATGAAGCGGAAGCCTGCGCGCGTACGGGCATGACCGTGCTGGCGAACTACCAGCCGCAGCAGCAGTTGCAGTGCCTGGCGCTGCTGGTGCAGTGCTCGCTGGCGCGCGGCGATCTCGACAACGCCCGCAGCCATCTGAACCGTCTCGAAAACCTGCTCGGTAACGGGCATTACCACAGCGACTGGGTCTCTAACGCCGACAAAGTGCGGGTGATTTACTGGCAGATGACCGGCGACAAAGCCGCGGCAGCGGCCTGGCTGCGCCAGACGCCGAAACCGGCCTTCGCCAATAACCATTTCCTGCAAAGCCAGTGGCGCAATATCGCCCGCGTCCAGATCCTGCTTGGCGATTACGAGCCCGCGGAGATGGTGCTGGAAGAGCTGAATGAAAACGCCCGCAGCCTGCGTCTGATGAGCGATATCAACCGCAACCTGCTGTTGCTGAACCAGCTTTACTGGAATGCCGGGCGGAAAAGCGACGCCCAGCGGGTGCTGATGGAGGCGTTAACGCTGGCGAACCGCACCGGGTTTATCAGCCATTTCGTGATTGAAGGCGAAGCGATGGCGCAGCAGTTGCGTCAGCTGTTGCAGCTCAATACGCTGCCGGAGATCGAACAGCATCGCGCGCAGCGTATTTTGCGCGATATTAACCAGCATCATCGCCACAAGTTTGCGCATTTTGATGAGAATTTCGTCAATAAGCTGCTGAATCACCCGGAAGTGCCGGAGTTAATTCGCACCAGCCCGCTGACGCAGCGTGAATGGCAGGTGCTGGGGCTTATCTATTCCGGTTACAGCAACGATCAGATTGCCGGCGAGCTTGATGTGGCGGCCACCACGATTAAAACCCATATCCGGAATTTGTATCAGAAGCTCGGCGTGGCGCACCGTCAGGATGCCGTTCAGCACGCCCAGCAGTTGTTGAAGATGATGGGGTATGGGGTTTAGGGTGAGCAGTAATCCGCGTTAATGGTGGGTGCGCTGCGCTTACCCACCCTACCAGGCATCGTAGGGCGGGTAAGCGCAGCGCACCCGCCGTTCCGCGGACAACGTCGCCGCAAAACTCACCACATCAGCACAACTCTAACTGCACCTTATTGGCGTTAATCACCTGCATCACGCCGGCGGGCGGCATAATGTCGGTATACACCGCGTCCACAAGGCTAATACTGCCCAGATTCACCATCGCGTTACGGCCAAATTTGGAGTGATCCACCACCAGCATCACGTGACGCGAGTTCTCAATAATCGCGCGCTTGGTGCGCACCTCGTGATAATCGAACTCCAGCAGCGAACCGTCGCTGTCGATGCCGCTGATACCCAGAATGCCGAAATCGAGCCGGAACTGAGAGATAAAATCGAGCGTCGCCTCGCCAATAATCCCGCCGTCGCGGCTGCGCAGTTCGCCACCCGCCAGAATGATGCGGAAATCGTCCTTCACCATCAGCGTATTCGCCACGTTGAGGTTATTGGTCACGATACGCAGGTTCTCATGGTTCAACAGCGCATGCGCCACTGCCTCCGGCGTAGTGCCGATATCGATAAACAGCGTCGCGCCGTTGGGGATCTGGCTCGCCACTCTGTAGGCGATGCGCTCTTTTTCCGCCGTCTGGGTCGCCTTGCGGTCATGCCAGGAGGTGTTGACTGAGCTCGACGGCAACGCCGCGCCGCCGTGGTGGCGCAGGATCATGTTTTGTTCGGCGAGATCGTTGAGATCGCGGCGGATGGTTTGCGGGCTGACGTCAAACTGCTCCACCAGCTCTTCGGTACTCACATAGCCCTGTTTTTTTACCAGTTCAATAATGGCATCGTGACGTTGTGTTTGCTTCACACCCTTCTCCTGACGTGTTGCCGTATTATTTTCGTTTTCGCGCATGCAGGGTATCCGTCATGGCCATCGCCAGGCCAATCAGCATCCCCGCCACCAGATCGGCATTCGCCGTCTTGTTGCCAAACAACCCCAGTCCGCCGATGGCGAGCCACAACAGCATAAACACCAGAATGCCGCGGGGCAGATGCAGCCCGCTTTCCGGTTCGCGTTCGCCGCGCAGCCAGACGTATCCCACCAGCGCATAGACTACGCCGCCAAGGCCGCCGAACCACGGGCCCGCGATTTGATACTGGATAACGCCGCCCACCAGCGCGGTGACCAGCGTCAGCGTCAGCAGTTTACCGCTGCCGGCGGTCTTCTCCAGCGGACCGGCAAGATACCACCACCATAGCAGATTGAAGATCAGGCTCAGCAGGGAAAAGTGCAGCAGCAGCGGGCTGACATAACGCCAGAGTTGAAATTTGAGAGAGGGATCGAAAGGCCATGCAAGCCAGACGGCCACTTGCGCATAACCGATAACGCTCATCGCGAGATACGCGACGACGCACAGCGCCATCATGCCGAGCGTCAACGGGCCCGCATGGGCGCGCACGGTGGCCATAAAAGGATAAGAACGGTAGCGCAAACCCGCGTTCAACTGCCCGGTCTGCCAGCTGGCGGAGAGATAACGCGGATCGCTCGGATGCGAGAGAAAATAGCTCAGCTCCGCTTTGACCTTCTCCGCTTGTGCTTCATCGGCAAGCCAGATATCCCAGGTGTCATGCCGCTGGATTTCCAGTATCACGCCCTGGGTGGCCATATAGTCAACAAACGCCTGCGCCAGACGCGGGTTGTCAAACGAGTTAATCATCAACATAGCAAGTCGTTCTTTTCAGAAAGGTATCTCCACACGAGGAAAACAGTATACCTGCGAACGACGCGGACACGATGCTTAACTCTCTCCGTGCGCCACTTCTGCGGGGAAATGACGATGCCAGGCGTCGAAACCGCCGTCCACGCTGTAGACCTGATCAAACCCCTGATGGAGCAGATATTGCGCCGCGCCTTTGCTGCTGTTGCCGTGATAGCACATCACCAGCACCGGCACATCGAAATCGGTCTGCTGCATAAAAGCGGGCAGCGTGGCGTTGGTTAAATGAAACGCGCCGGGCGTGTGGCCCATCGCATAGCTTTGCGGATCGCGAATATCCACCAGCACGGCGCTCCCCTGCTGGAGCTTCTGGTGCGCTTCTTCGACATTAATACATTCAAACTGATCCATGGTGCTCTCTTTCATCTTTAAAGGGGCGTAAGGCTGGCCAACGACGCACGATGCGTTATGCCGATAATAACGTAAGTGTAAGGCTTCCTCCGTCTGTAACGCCATAATGTTATTCACATCACACTGAAATGTTTTTTTGTTGTTATCAAAAGCGCGTTTGTTTGCTATTATGAGCGATAACGAACATTTATGAGCTTTAACGAAAGTGCGTGAGGGCAGCAGCATGGAAACCAAAGATCTGATTGTGATAGGTGGGGGCATCAACGGTGCCGGTATCGCGGCAGACGCCGCAGGGCGTGGATTATCTGTGCTGATGCTGGAAGCGCAGGATCTGGCATGTGCCACCTCTTCCGCCAGCTCCAAATTGATCCACGGCGGCCTGCGCTACCTGGAACATTACGAGTTCCGCCTGGTGAGCGAAGCGCTGGCCGAGCGCGAAGTGCTGCTGAAAATGGCGCCGCACATCGCCTTCCCGATGCGCTTTCGCCTGCCGCACCGCCCGCATCTGCGTCCGGCGTGGATGATCCGCACCGGCCTGTTTATGTACGATCACCTCGGCAAACGCACCAGCCTGCCGGGCTCTACCGGTTTGCGTTTTGGCGCAGACTCCGTTCTTAAACCGGAAATCGTGCGCGGTTTCGAATATTCCGACTGTTGGGTCGATGACGCCCGTCTGGTGCTGGCGAACGCTCAGATGGTCGTGAAAAAAGGCGGCGAAGTGCTGACCCGCACCCGCGCGACCTCCGCGCGCCGCGAAAACGGCATGTGGATTGTGGAAGCGGAAGATATCGATACCGGCAAAACCTACACCTGGCAGGCGCGCGGCTTAGTAAACGCCACCGGTCCGTGGGTGAAAAACTTCTTCGATGACGGCCTGAAACTGAAATCGCCTTACGGCATCCGCCTGATCAAAGGCAGCCATATCGTGGTGCCGCGCGTGCACACCCAGAAACAGGCTTACATTCTGCAGAACGAAGATAAACGCATCGTGTTTGTTATTCCGTGGATGGAAGAGTTTTCGATAATCGGCACCACCGATGTCGAATACAAAGGCGATCCGAAAGAAGTGGCGATCGATGAGTCAGAAATCGGTTATCTGCTGAAAGTGTATAACGCGCACTTCAAAAAACAGCTGACCCGCGAAGATGTGGTCTGGACTTACTCTGGCGTGCGTCCGCTGTGCGATGACGAATCCGATTCGCCGCAGGCGATCACCCGTGATTACACGCTCGATATTCACGATGAAAACGGCCAGGCGCCGCTGCTGTCGGTCTTCGGCGGTAAACTCACGACATACCGTAAGCTTGCCGAACACGCGATGGAAAAACTGTCGTCCTATTACAGCAATATCGGTCAGGCGTGGACCCGTAACGCGGTGTTGCCGGGCGGCGCTTTCCAGGGCGAGCGCGACGACTACGCCGCGCAGCTGCGTCGCCGCTATCCGTTCATCAGCGAAGCACTGGCGCGACACTATGCCCGCACCTACGGCAGCAACAGCGAACTGATTCTGGGCGATGCCGCCGATATTAACGCGCTGGGCGAGCACTTTGGCCATGAGTTCTACGAAGCGGAGCTGCGTTATCTGGTGGAACACGAATGGGTGCGCCGCCTGGACGACGCCATCTGGCGCCGTACCAAACTCGGCATGTGGCTCAATGCTGAAGAACAGTCGCGCGTGGCGCAGTGGCTGACCGAAAACGTCGGTAAAAAAGCGAACGTGACGCTCTCGCTCGCTTCGTAATGCTTTCCCTTTCGCGGCCGCGTTTACTCCTGCGCGGCCGCGTCTTTTTATCTGCTAAACCCCCGCATTGACGTGTTTTTCTGTCGCTACACTTAATAACATCGTATTACTATGGGTTATTGACCCTGCCCTCAGGAGAGCGCCGCTTGCGCAAGGCAACATCCCGGTCGCCGGATGCCGTCATGCTGGCTTTTTTGCTGCTGATTTCGCTGCTGGTGATAGCGGTCAGCGGCAGTTCGCTATGGCAATCGTGGCAACACAGCGTCGAAGAGACGGAGCGACAGGCGCGTAACCAGTCCATTTCGCTGGCGCGACAGGCGGAAGATACATTTCTTCAGGTGCAGTTAACGCTGGATGAACTGGTGCGCCGCTCAGAGGACATTTTCCTACAGCCCGCCGACTGGAACGGCTCGCGTGGCCTGCTTGCCCAGCAGCAGCGCCAGCTGCCGCAGTTGCACGGGTTGTTTGTCTACGATGCCAGTGGCGACTGGATAGCCACGTCCGCCAGCGTCTATCCGGCGCAGGCCAATAATGCCGACCGCGACTATTTTCGCTGGCACACACAGCACAGCGATACCGGCATTCATATTGGTCATGTGATCCGCAGCCGCTCCACCGGCGAGCTGGTCGTACCGGTCTCGGTGCGGCTGAATAACCGCGAGGGGCGCTTTCGCGGCGTGCTACTGGCGACGGTGAAGCTCGACTATTTCCGCCAGTTTTACGGCTATTACGAGATGGGGCCGAGCGACACGCTGGGGATCACCTTCGCGGACAGCACGGTGCTGTATGTGCGCCCGTTTCCCGACTCCTACATCAACCGCACCCTCTCCTCCAGCCCACTCTTTACCCGGATGCTGAAAATCGCCCCAACCGGCGGCGGCGCCTGGAAATCGGCAATTGACGGCGTGCCGCGCATTTTTGGCTATGCCACGCTTGAACGCTATCCGCTGGTGGTGTCGGCAGGTTATGACGTTGACGAACTGCGCGCCGCCTGGTGGCGTAACAATATTCCCACGCTGGCGCTTAATGCCGTACTGCTTGGCGTAGTGCTGGTTTTCGGGGTGCTGGTGCTGCGGCAAATCCGTGCCAGCCTGCGTTATCAGCGAGAGCTTATCGGGCTGCGTGACGATCTGACGCGCTCGAACCATATTTTGCAGGATCTGGCGCTGCTGGATGGCTTAACGGGGCTGGCTAACCGCCGCCAGTTCGATATCTATCTGGAGCAGTGCATCACGCGCGCGCAGGAGACCGGCGCGCCGGTCTCGCTGGTGATGTGCGATATCGACTACTTTAAAATCTATAACGACACCCAGGGACATGTGGCGGGCGATGCCTGCCTGAAAGCGGTGGGCGACATTCTGCGTCACCTGCCGCTGCACAATACCGACAGAGTCGCGCGCTACGGCGGCGAAGAGTTTGCGATTATTCTGCCCGGCGCGGACGCGCATGCCGCACAGCGTGTGGCGCTACGCGCGCTTGAAGCTATCCATCACGCCCGACTGTCGCACCCGGCGACGCCGAGGGAAGAGAAAGTGCTGACGATAAGCGCAGGCGCCGCCACCGTCACAGGTGAGGACGTCAACGGCGAAACGCTGAAGAACCGGGCGGACGACGCGCTTTATCAGGCGAAGCGCGCGGGCCGCAACTGCGTGGTGGGCGCGGCAGGTGTGAGCCACATTCTGATGGATGCGTCGTACCAGGCGTAACGCGCTTAAGCGGCGCGGCGTCGGCCGTAATAAAACCCTACCAGCACAATGCCCTGTCCCAGCGCGGGGATCCACAGCGGCCACGCCGCGATAACGTCCTTCGCGAGCAGCCACATGTACGCGCTCGGGAGCCAGCCGACGAAGAATAACGCGCCACGCGGCGCGTCGGGCAAAAACGCCGCCCTGGTACTAAACACGGCCGCGCACAGCAGATACCAGCCAAAGACAGCCCAGAACGCGCGTGCGCTGTGGGGCCGCCGCGTCGCCTGATGTTTCCCAAGCAGCGCCAGTGATACCCCTTGCAGCAACGCCAGCACGGCGATGCCGATGTTTGCTGAGGCGAATGTGCGCATCACGCCGGAAAGCGCGATATCCGCCACCGCCCCATAGACCTGAGCCAGTAATGGCGCACCTATCAGCGATACAAGCAGCGCACCCACCCCTGTGTTTTTCTTCGTCATCCTTGCCTTTCGCACCCATAAAAAAACCAGAGTGTCACCACTCTGGTTGTGTTGATAACGCAGCGATCTTACAGGCGTACAGGATTGATATGCCAGATATTTTCCGCATACTCCTGAATCGTGCGGTCAGAGGAGAAGTAGCCCATGTTGGCGATGTTATGCATCGCGCGGGTGGTCCACACTTCCGGCTGAAGATAAAGTTCGTCCACCTGATCCTGACAATCCACATAGCTGCGATAATCCGCCAGCACCTGATAGTGATCGCCAAAGTTAATCAGCGAATCCACCAGATCCCGGTAGCGGCTCGGCTCTTCAGGGCTGAACACGCCGGTGGCTATCTGGGTCAGCACCTGGCGCAGCTCTTCGTCCTGCTCATAGTAATCGCGCGGATTGTAGCCGGCGCGGCGCAGCGCTTCCACTTCATCTGCGGTGTTGCCGAAGATGAAAATGTTCTCTTCGCCGACATGCTCCTGCATCTCCACGTTCGCGCCATCGAGCGTGCCAATGGTCAGCGCGCCGTTGAGCGCAAACTTCATGTTACTGGTGCCGGATGCCTCGGTGCCCGCGAGCGAAATCTGCTCTGAGAGATCCGCCGCCGGAATGATGAGCTGCGCAAGGCTGACGCTGTAGTTCGGGATAAAGACCACTTTCAGCCGATCCTTCACTTCCGCATCGTTGTTGATAACCTTCGCCACATCGTTAACCAGGTGAATAATGTGCTTCGCCATGTAATACGCCGAGGCGGCTTTACCGGCGAAAATATTCACGCGCGGCACCCAGTCCGCCTCGGGATCGGCCTTGATGCGGTTATAGCGCGTAATGACATGCAGCACGTTCATTAACTGGCGCTTGTACTCGTGAATACGTTTGATCTGCACGTCAAACAGCGCTTTCGGATTTACCACCACATTGAGATGCTGCGCGATGTAAATCGCCAGGCGCCTTTTATTCTCAAGCTTGGCTTCGCGCACCTGCTGGTTCACCGTCGGGTAGTCGATGTGCTGCTCCAGCTCGCTCAGCTGGCTGAGATCGGTGCGCCAGGTGCGACCGATATTCTCATCCAGCACCTCTGAGAGCGCCGGGTTCGCCAGCGCCAGCCAGCGGCGCGGCGTCACGCCGTTGGTGACGTTCAGGAACCGCATCGGGAAGATCTTCGCAAAATCGGCGAAGAGCGACTGCACCATCAGGTTCGAGTGCAATTCAGAAACGCCGTTGACCTTATGGCTGATAATCACCGCCAGCCAGGCCATGCGCACGCGACGCCCGCCCGACTCATCGACAATCGACACGCGGCTTAACAGCGCGGTATCGTTCGGGTATTGCTCCTGAACGGTACGCAGGAAATAGTCGTTAATTTCAAAAATAATCTGCAGATGACGCGGCAGGATCTTGCCGAGCATATCCACAGGCCAGGTCTCCAGCGCCTCGCTCATCAGCGTATGGTTGGTGTAGGAGAACACCTGACACGTCACCTCGAACGCCTCATCCCAGGTGAACTTATGCTCGTCGATAAGCAGACGCATCAGTTCAGGAATCGACAGCACGGGGTGGGTGTCATTCAGGTGAATCGCCACTTTCTGCGCCAGGTTGGCGTAGGTTTTATGCATCATATAGTGGCGACTTAAGATGTCCTGCACGGTGGCGGACACCAGGAAATATTCCTGACGCAGACGCAGCTCGCGCCCCGAATAGGTGGAGTCGTCCGGGTAAAGCACGCGCGACACGTTCTCGGAGTGGTTTTTATCTTCCACCGCCGCAAAGTAATCGCCCTGGTTAAACTTACCGAGGTTAATGGCGCTACTGGCCTGCGCGCTCCAGAGCCGCAGCGTATTGGTAGCGTCGGTATCGTAGCCGGGCACGATCTGGTCAGAAGCGACCGCGATGATTTCTTCGGTTTCCACCCAGCGGGTCTTTTTGCCTTCCTGCTGAATACGGCCGCCGAAACGCACTTTATAGCGCGTATTGTGGCGCTGGAACTCCCACGGGTTGCCATATTCCAGCCAGTAATCCGGCGATTCTTTCTGACGCCCGTCAACGATGTTCTGCTTAAACATGCCGTAGTCGTAGCGAATGCCATAGCCGCGGCCCGGCAGGCCCAGCGTCGCCAGCGAATCCAGGAAGCAGGCCGCAAGACGCCCGAGGCCGCCGTTGCCAAGTCCGGGGTCGTTTTCTTCGTCGATGAGTTCTTCAAGACTCAGACCCATTCCCTCCAGCGCGTCCTGTACATCTTCATAGATGCCAAGCGACAACAGCGCGTTTGAGAGCGTGCGGCCAATCAGAAACTCCATCGACAGATAGTACACCTGACGCACTTCCTGCGAGAGTTGCGCGCGCGTGGAGCGCAGCCAGCGCTCCACCATGCGGTCGCGCACGGCAAACAGCGTGGCGTTCAGCCACTCATGTTTGTTAGCGATAGCCGGATCTTTACCGATGGTGAACATCAGCTTGTAAGCGATAGAGTGTTTTAACGCCTCCACGCTCAGGGTTGGCGACGCGTAGCTAAAGGGTTCATTCATCCACGTGTTCCTTTACAACAAGCGTTGATAAAGTTCGCGGTACGACTTCGCCGCGACCTGCCAGCTAAAGTCCATCCCCATGGCCTGGCGCTGCACAAAACGCCAGAGAGACGGACGGGACCACAATACGAAAGCGCGTCGGATGGCCCGCAACAGCGACCAGGCATTGCTGTCTTCAAAGACAAAGCCGCTGGCGATGCCGTCCGCCAGGTTTTCCAGCGAGCTGTCGGACACTGTATCCGCAAGCCCGCCAGTACGGCGCACCAGCGGCAGCGTGCCGTATTTCAGACCATAAAGCTGCGTCAACCCGCACGGTTCAAAGCGGCTCGGCACCAGAATCACATCCGCGCCGCCCATGATGCGGTGCGAGAAGGCTTCGTGATAGCCAATCTGCACGCCGACCTGGCCTGGGTGTTCAGCCGCAGCCGCGAGGAAGCCTTCCTGAAGCACCGGATCGCCTGCGCCCAACAGCGCCAGCTGTCCGCCCTGCTCCAGCAGTCCCGGCAAGGCCTCCAGCACCAGGTCCAGCCCTTTCTGGCTGGTGAGGCGGCTGACCACCGCGAACAGCGGCGCTTTGTCATTCACCTTCAGGCCCATCGCAATCTGGAGCTGACGTTTGTTCTCAGCCTTCTCTTCCAGCGTATCGCGGGTGTAGCGTGAGGCCAGCAGCAGATCGTGCGCCGGGTTCCAGATGTTTTCATCCACGCCGTTCAGAATGCCCGACAGCCGCCCTTCGCTGTGGCGCTGTTTCAGCAACCCTTCCAGACCGTAAGAGAACTGCGGCTCGGTAATTTCGCGCGCGTAGGTCGGGCTCACCGCCGTAATATGATCGGCATAGTAGAGGCCCGCCTTGAGGAACGAAATCTCGCCATTGAACTCCAGACCATTCATGTTAAACATCGACCATGGCAATCCGATGTCATCCATGTGATGCGCGTAAAACATGCCTTTGTAGGCAAGGTTATGCACGGTGAACACGGACTTGGCCGGACGACCGCGCGCCGCCAGATACGCAGGCGTCAGGCCCGCATGCCAGTCATGCGCGTGAACGATGTCAGGACGCCAGAACGGATCGAGGCCAGCGGCCATTTCGCTGCCCACCCAGCCCAGCAGGGCGAAGCGGATAACGTTGTCGCTGTACGCGTACAGGTTCGTGTCATGATAAGGGCTGCCCGGACGGTCATAGAGATGCGGCGCATCGATAAGATAGATGCCGACACCGTTAAAATGTCCGAATAACAAAGAGATAGGCCCAGCGAAGGTATCGCGGCGCGTAATCACTTTGGCATCCGCGACGCCGCGACGGAGATCGGGGAAGCCCGGCAGCAATACGCGCGTATCCACACCTTCGGCAATCTGCGCAGCAGGCAACGCGCCAAGGACATCCGCCAGACCACCCGTTTTCAGCAGCGGAAAAAGTTCAGAACATACATGTAAGACCTGCATTATCTCTCCCGTTGAAAGTCACAGCGCAACAGGCGCGCCGAACGCGAAACAATCGCGCGCGGAAATTCTCGTCCGTGCGCACGTAATCCTTGTGCGACTCAGTCTGACAAACGCGCCAGCATGTCGCGGGTCACCAAAACAATTCCCTCTTCGGAGCGGTAGAAACGGCGAGCATCCTCTTCGGCGTTTTCGCCAATCACCATTCCTTCAGGGATAACACAGGCCCGGTCGATGATGCAGCGACGCAGGCGGCAGGAGCGGCCAACCCAGACATCAGGCAGCAGCACCGCAGAATCAATATTGCAGAACGAGTTCACACGCACGCGCGGGAACAGCACCGACTGCACCACCACCGATCCGGAAATAATGCAGCCGCCGGACACCAGCGAGTTCAGCGTCATGCCGTGGCTGCCGGAGCGGTCCTGCACGAACTTGGCGGGCGGCAGCGACTCCATATGCGTACGGATAGGCCAGTCCTGGTCATACATATCCAGTTCCGGGGTCACCGAAGCCAGATCCAGATTCGCCTTCCAGTACGCCTCCAGCGTCCCGACGTCGCGCCAGTACGGTTCGGCGTTAGGATCGGACTGCACACACGAGAGCGGGAACGGATGCGCGTAGGCTTCGCCGCTGTACGTGACTTTCGGGATAATGTCTTTCCCAAAGTCATGGCTGGAAGATTCATTTTTGTCATCCTCTTCCAGCAACTCGTAAAGATAGTCAGCATTAAAAATATAGATGCCCATGCTGGCGAGCGCTCTGGTGTCGTCGCCAGGCATAGAAGGCGGGTTCGCCGGTTTTTCGACGAAGTCGATGACTTTGCTGTTTTCATCAACCGCCATTACTCCGAACGCGCGCGCCTCGGCCACCGGCACCGGCAGACAGGCCACGGTACAGCGGGCGCCTTTCTCGACATGGTCGATAAGCATGCGCGAGTAGTCCTGCTTGTAGATATGGTCGCCCGCAAGGATCACCACATACTCCGCTTTATAGCGACGAATGATGTCGAGGTTCTGGGTCACGGCGTCGGCGGTGCCGCGGTACCAGGTTTCGCCATGTACGCGCTGCTGCGCGGGCAGGAGATCGACAAACTCGTTCATCTCTTCGCTAAAGAACGACCAGCCGCGCTGGATGTGCTGCACCAGCGTGTGAGACTGGTACTGCGTGATAACCCCGATGCGACGAATGCCGGAGTTCAGGCAGTTCGAGAGCGCGAAGTCGATAATGCGGAACTTGCCGCCGAAATGAACGGCGGGCTTGGCGCGGGTCGCGGTCAAGTCTTTCAACCGCGTGCCGCGCCCCCCCGCCAGGATCAGCGCCACGGATTTCATTGGCAATTGTCTTGCCAGCATCAACGGATCTTTCTTTTCAAGCCTGACCATGACGAACTCCTGTTTATGACTTCCGGAAGACGCACACACCGTGCGCAGGCCCATGCCATACAGCCATGACAACCGGATTATCCTCTCCGGCAAACGGAGGAACGGCGCGCCATTCCCCTTCAGGTAATACGATCTCGCTTACTTCATCGCGGCCGTTAAGGGTAACAAGCCAGCGATCGGACAAGAGGATTTGCAGCTGGCGTGCGCCGCTGTGCCACTCCTCGGGTCGCATCGGCGCGCCAGCAGCGTTCAGCCAGCGGACGTTGCCGTCGTTCTCTTCCCACCACCGCGAGGCGGTAAGGGCCGGGATTTGCTTGCGCAGGCGAATCAGCGCCGCGGTATACGCGATAAGCCCCTCATCGGCCTGCGACCAGTCAAACCAGGTCAGTTCGTTATCCTGGCAATACGCATTGTTATTGCCATGCTGGCTGTGGCCATGTTCATCGCCCGCCAGCAGCATCGGCGTGCCCTGCGACAGCAGCAGCGACGCCAGCAGCGCATGCGTGCTCGCACGCCGCGCATCCTGAACGCTCAGCCCGCCGCCCAGGCCTTCGTAACCGTGATTATTGCTGTGGTTTTCCCACGCGCCGTCGCGGTTATCCTCGCCGTTCGCTTCGTTATGCTTGTCGTTAAACGACACGCAATCGCGCAGCGTAAAACCGTCATGCGCCGTCACCAGATTGACGCTCGCCCACGGCTCGCGTGCGCCCTGCCGGTAGACATCCGCCGACGCGGCAAAGCGCGTGGCGAATTCGCCTACATCCTGCTCGCGGCGCAGCCAGAAGCGGCGCATATCGTCGCGAAAGCGATCGTTCCACTCGGCAAAAGGCGGCGGGTAGTTGCCCACCTGATAGCCGCCGGGGCCGATATCCCACGGCTCGACGATAAGCTTCACCCCTGATAGCGTCGGGTCGCGGCGCATCGCTTCAAAAAGCGGCGCGTCCTGGCGAAATTCCGGCGTACGGCCCATGACTGTCGCCAGATCAAACCGGAAACCATCAACGTGACACTGCTCGACCCAGAACTTCAGGCAGCCGAGGGCGTAGTCCACCACCGCCGGATGACTCAGGTTTAACGTGTTACCGCAGCCCGTCCAGTTGTGATAATCGCCGTGGTCCTGTATCCAATAATAGCTACGGTTATCAATTCCGCGCAGGGAGAAGGTCGGTCCTTCGAGATCCAGTTCAGCGCTGTGGTTAAGCACGACGTCGAGGATCACCTCGATACCGGCTTTATGCAGCGCTTTAACGGCATCGCGAAATTCATTAAGCGCGGCCTGCGGCGCGGTCTGCGAGGCGTAACGCGTCTCGACGGCCCACAGCGCCAGCGGGTTATAGCCCCAGTAATTAGCGAGGCCGAGACGTTGCAGACGCGGCTCGCTGCAGAATTTCGCAACAGGTTGTAACTCCAGCGCCGTAATGCCGAGCTGGCGGAAATAGGCGATCATCGTCGGGTGGCCGAGCGCCGCATAGGTGCCGCGCAGCGCAGGCGGGATATCCGGATGCAGGCGCGTTAAGCCGCGCACATGCGCCTCGTAAATCACCGTCTCGCCCCAGGCCGTCGCGGGCGGCGCGTCGTCTTCCCAGTCGTAGCGGTCATCCATCACCACCGATTTCGGCATCACCTCGTGGTTATCGCGCGGGTCTGGCGTCTCGATACCGCCATACAGACGCGGATCGTCGATAACCTCGCCGTCCACGCCGCGGGCGCACGGGTCGAGCAACAGTTTCGCCGGGTTAAAGCGATGGCCCTGCGCCGGGCTCCACGGGCCATGTACCCGGTAACCGTAACGCAGGCCAGGACGGGCTTCTGGCAGATAACCGTGCCAGATATCGCCGCTGCGGGCGGGCAGCGCGTAACGCGTTTCGTTGCCGCTTTCATCAAACAGGCACAGCTCCACCTTTTCCGCATGGGCGGAAAACAGCGTGAAATTTACGCCAGCGCCGTCAAACCAGGCGCCAGGCGGAGCGGAATGGCCTGCGTTAAGCTGCATCGTCTGCCTCTCGAACCAGCCAGATTGTGGCAAGCGGCGGCAGCGTCAGGGAGAGCGAGTTATCGCGCCCGTGGCTGGCAATCGCCTCACTGCGCACCTTGCCGCCATTCCCGGCGTTACTGCCATGATAGTGCTGCGAATCAGTATTCAGGATTTCGCGCCATTCGCCCGGCTGGTTAATACCGAAGCGATAGTCGTGGCGCACCACCGGCGTGAAGTTGCTTGCGACAATGATTTCATTGCCCTGCGAATCGCGGCGCACGAAGATAAATACGGAGTTCTGAGTATCCTCTACCACTAACCATTCGAAGCCGTAAGGATCGAAATCAAGTTCATGCAGCGCTTTATGCTGGCGATACGTGGAATTGAGATCCCGCACCAGTCTTTGCACGCCGTGATGCCAGTTGTCGTCGCCTTCCAGCAGGTGCCAGTCGAGGCTGGCGTCGTGGTTCCACTCCCGTCCCTGCGCAAACTCGTTGCCCATGAACAGCAGTTTTTTACCCGGGAAGCCCCACATCCAGGCGTAGTAGGCGCGCAGATTGGCGAATTTCTGCCAGGCGTCGCCCGGCATACGGTCGAGGATCGATTTTTTGCCATGCACCACTTCATCGTGCGACAGCGGCAGGACGAAGTTTTCGGTGTAGTTGTAAATCATCCCGAAGGTCATTTTGTGGTGATGGTACTGACGGAAGACCGGGTCGAGCTTCATGTAGTCGAGCGTGTCGTGCATCCAGCCCAGGTTCCACTTGTACCAGAAGCCGAGACCGCCGGTTTCCGGCGGACGGGAGACGCCCGGGAAATCAGTGGACTCTTCCGCCATCGTCACCGCGCCGTTCACCTGCTCGCCGATAATGCGGTTGGTGTTGCGCAGAAACTCCATCGCCTCCAGGTTTTCGCGCCCGCCGTACTGGTTAGGGATCCACTCGCCTTCTTTACGGCTGTAATCGCGATAAATCATTGAGGCGACGGCGTCCACGCGCAGCGCGTCAATGCCGAAACGCTCCGTCCAGTACAGCGCGTTGCCCACCAGGAAGTTGCTCACTTCGCGGCGGCCGTAGTTGTAGATAAGGGTATTCCAGTCCTGGTGATAACCTTCGCGCGGGTCGCCATGTTCGTACAGCGCGGTGCCGTCGAAATTCGCCAGCGCGAAATCATCGGACGGGAAGTGGCCCGGCACCCAGTCGAGAATGACGTTAAGGCCGGCGGCGTGCGCGGCGTTGATGAAATAGCGGAACTCTTCGCGCGTGCCGAAACGGCGGGTTGGCGCATAGAGCCCCGTCGGCTGGTAGCCCCAGCTGCCATCAAATGGATGTTCGTTTATCGGCAGCAGTTCGATATGGGTAAAGCCCATCCACTTCACATACGGGATCAGCTGATCGGCCAGTTCACGGTAGCTGAGCCAGAAATTATTGTCGGTATGGCGACGCCATGAACCAAGATGCACTTCGTAAATGGAAATCGGCGCATCGAAGCGGTTAGCCTCCTGGCGCGCCGTATTCGGCTCCACTTTTTCCGGCAGACCGCAGATAAGCGACGCGGTTTCCGGGCGCATTTGCGCCTCGAACGCGTACGGGTCGGATTTCATGCGCAGATGGCCGTGCGCGTCGATCATTTCATATTTGTAGAGCTGGCCGTTGTGCGCGCCGGGGATAAACAGCTCCCAGATGCCGCTTTCTTTACGCAGGCGCATCGGGTGGCGGCGACCGTCCCAGTAATTAAACTGCCCCACCACAGAGACGCGCTGCGCATTAGGCGCCCAGACGGAAAAGCGCGTGCCGGTGACGCCATCCATCGTATCCGGGTGCGCGCCGAGCGTTTCATAAGGCCGCAAATGCGTGCCTTCGGAAAGCAGCCAGACATCCAGCTCCTGAAGCAGCGGCCCGAAGCGATAGGGGTCATCAATCAGGTTTTGCTGTCCGTGCCAGATCACGGCCAGCTGATAGCGAAAAGGGTTTTTACGACGCGGCACCACGCCGCTGAAGAAACCGCGAGAATCCAGACACTCAAGCTTACCCACTTTACGCCCGGTCTTAGGTTCAACGACCCAGACTTCTGTGGCATCGGGAAGGAGCGCGCGGACTTCGATCCCGGCGTCGGTAGTGTGCATGCCCAGAACGGAGAAAGGATCCGAAAAATGGCCCGCAATCAGCGCATTAATCACGTCTCTTGAGACACGATCAGACATGGTTATCATCCTGTTTATTTGGTGTCGCCCCATTCCAGCCTTACGCCTTCGCGTCCGGTAGCGACACTCTTAATGACCTGAACGGGCAGAGCCTGATGCATTCCTGCGGCTGTGCCGTTCCACCTGGAAGTATGACGAGTAGAGCCCGCCTTATGCTAAGCATAGCCAAGGGATTCTGTTACCCCTCAGAAAATATGAAACATTCGTCTTTTCTTTATTGATGGACATTAAAAAAGAGCGCCGAAGCGCTCTTTCTTTAAATTTGTTTACGCCAGTTGACGCAACATACGCCGCAGCGGTTCGGCGGCCCCCCACAGGAGCTGGTCGCCCACCGTGAACGCCGAGAGATATTCCGGCCCCATGTTGAGCTTACGCAGGCGTCCGACCGGCGTGCTCAGCGTGCCGGTGACCGCCGCCGGCGTTAATTCACGCACGGTGATGTCGCGGTCGTTCGGCACCACTTTTACCCAGTCGTTATGGCCCGCCAGCAGGGATTCGATAGTCGCAAGCGACACATCTTTTTTCAGCTTCAGCGTAAACGCCTGGCTGTGGCAGCGCAGCGCGCCGATACGCACGCACAGACCATCGACCGGAATGGTGGACGCGGTGCCGAGAATTTTGTTGGTCTCCGCCTGGCCTTTCCACTCTTCACGGCTCTGGCCGTTATCGAGCTGTTTGTCGATCCACGGGATAAGCCCGCCCGCCAGCGGTACGCCGAAATTATCGACCGGCAAGTCGCCGCTGCGAGTAAGCGCCGTGACTTTGCGTTCGATATCCAGGATAGCGGAGGCCGGGTCGGCGAGTTCCGCCGCGACGTGCTGTTGCAGCAGGCCCATCTGGGTCAGCAGTTCGCGCATATGGCGCGCGCCGCCGCCGGAGGCCGCCTGATAAGTCGCCACGGACGCCCATTCCACCAGGTTTTCCGCGAACAGGCCGCCCAGCGACATCAGCATCAGGCTGACGGTGCAGTTGCCGCCGACAAAGGTTTTCACGCCTTTATTCAGCCCATCGGCAATCACATGCTGGTTCACCGGGTCGAGGATGATAATGGCGTCGTCTTTCATGCGCAGCGAAGAGGCCGCATCAATCCAGTAGCCCTGCCAGCCGCTTTCACGAAGCTTTGGATAGATTTCGTTGGTATAATCGCCGCCCTGGCAGGTCACGATAATGTCCAGCGCCTTCAGCGCTTCAAGATTGTAAGCGTCCTGAAGCGTGCCGCCGCCCTGCGCGCCAAAGGCGGGCGCGGGCTGGCCGAGCTGGGAAGTAGAGAAAAAGACAGGACGAATGGCGTCAAAATCGCGCTCTTCCACCATGCGTTGCATGAGTACAGAGCCGACCATACCGCGCCAGCCGATAAAACCAACATTTTTCATAACCCGTGTTCCTGCGAGATGTGCTTTGTGTGCGTGACGGGAGAGCCCCGGAGATACTTTCACCATACAAAATGCAGCTAAAGTGGCAAGTGAAATTAATCAATGATCGCCTGAACATCAGAAACAGAGCTAATCAGGCGTCACGTTTACCGTTATCAGGACTCTTTCATGAATGACATTCTCTCCGCCGCCGTCCTGCTGATTCTGATTATGGATCCGCTGGGCAACCTGCCGATTTTCATGTCGGTGCTCAAGCATACCGAGCCGAAACGCCGTCGGGCGATTATGGTGCGCGAGCTGTTTATCGCGCTGCTGCTGATGCTTATCTTCCTGTTCGCGGGCGAGAACATCCTGGCGTTCCTGAATCTGCGCGCCGAGACCGTCTCTATTTCCGGCGGCATTATTCTGTTCCTTATCGCCATCAAGATGATTTTCCCAAGCCAGGAAGGCAACAGTACCGGCCTGCCTGCAGGTGAGGAGCCGTTTATCGTGCCGCTGGCGATTCCGCTGGTCGCAGGCCCCACGCTGCTCGCGACCCTGATGCTGCTGTCGCACCAGTACCCGAACCAGATGGGGCATCTGGTCATCGCGCTGCTGCTCGCCTGGGGCGGCACGTTTGTTATCCTGTTGCAGTCTTCGCTCTTTTTACGGCTGCTCGGCGAGAAAGGCGTCAACGCGCTGGAGCGCCTGATGGGGCTGGTGCTGGTGATGCTCGCCACCCAGATGTTCCTGGACGGGATTCGGGCGTGGATGAAGGGTTAGGAACCCAAAACGCGATGTGCTAAAATTTGTACAATACCGGAGGTAATTTTTATGCCGAAAAATGCGTCTCCCAGCGTTGCCAGCAAGGTCCGACACCTTGCTGCCGTTCATAATATTTCAGCCAGCTGTGACAGTACGAGTCGTATGGCGACAACGATTACCCGTCTCTCTGGTGATACAGTGGTTCTTGATAACGTCGAGCAACTGCTCGTTAATCTCAAAAGAAAAGGCGTCCTGACTAAAGCCGAAAGTCTTTCACTGCAGGCCGATTATCTGGAAGAAAAACGTCAGTCCAGAAGGAAAGTGCGTGCGTGATCTTCGATCCTTTTGGTGACTTCGAAACGGCGGGTTACTTACAAAATACCTTAGGGTTGAAAAACCCTGGTGACGTTAAACAATCTGAGCATTTCGTTTTTGAACTGGGGATCGAAGAAGCGCTCCAGTTTCTCGCTGAGCAAGCCTCCCTGGATTACGCGGCTATTTTAAAGGTTCACGAGATTCTTTTTTCAGGCTTTTATCCCTGGGCGGGCCACGATCGCCATGAGCTTGTCCCCGATCTCGCCATCTTTAAAGGAAGCGCTGAAAACCCCCGCCATACGGTTTTTGCGCATCCCAAAGAGATTAAGCGTGCCGTCGATTATGCGTTGCAATTAGCCTCTGACAGTAAGCGGTTCAGGAAACGGCCGGGGGAAGTAATGGGAGCGCTGGCGCTGGCGCATCCTTTTCTTGACGGTAATGGAAGAACTCTTTTGCTGTTCTATATGGAACTCTCTTACCGTGCGGGTTTCTCCATAGACTGGTCCAGAACCAACAAAGATGATTACCTGAGTGCGCTGAGCGCTGAAATTGACGACCCGAGCAAAGGCTGTCTCGACCGCTATTTACAACCCTTTGTCGTGGATATTTCCAGCCGCGACGAATGGCCTGAAATGATTGGCGGCATTAAGGGACTGGATGGCCTGGATAAAGAAGATATTACCTATCACAGCCTGAACGACCCTGAAATTAAAAACCTGTATCTGATGAGAAAGTATTACTTTTCCGAAGACAGCGAAAAGTAAAAAAAGGGCTTCCGACGGGAAGCCCTTTTGTGTTGGGGATTCAGGAAAGCAGCGTAAACGCAATCATCCCGACAATCGCGCCGGTGGTGCCGAGCAGCGTTTCCATCATCGTCCAGGTTTTGAGGGTTTGCGCTTCGGTAGCGCCGGTGAATTTACCAAACAGCCAGAAACCGGCGTCGTTGACGTGGCTTACCACAATCGAGCCGCCCGCGATGCAGATCGACAGCGCGGCAAGCTGCGCGCCGGAGAAATGCAGCTGATCGATAACCGGCATCACCAGCCCAACCGCAGTCAGGCAGGCGACGGTCGCGGAGCCCTGAATAATGCGCACCGCGGCGGCCAGCACAAAGCAGGTCAAGGCAATCGGCAGACCCATGCCGGTCAGCGCGCCGCCGAGCGCCGGTCCGACGCCGGAATCCACCAGCACCTGCTTAAACACGCCGCCTGCGCCAATCACCAGCAGAATAATGCCCGCCGGTTGCAGCGCCTGGCCGCAAATCGCCATGACTTTCTCTTTTTCCATCCCCTGACGCCGCGCCAGGCCATAGATCGCCACCAGACAGGCGACCAGGATCGCGGTAAACGGATGGCCGATAAACTGCAGCCATTCATAGAGCGTCGAGCCTGGCTCGGTAAAACGCGCCGCGATGGTTTTCAGACCCACCAGCACCAGCGGCAGCAGAATGAGCGAGAGGCTGAAACCGAAGGACGGCAGTTTGCCTTCGCCGAGGTGCGGTTCGCTGATATCGTCAGGCGTGTACAGCTCGACATGGCGGCTGATGAAGTTACCGAAAAGCGGCCCCGCCACCAGCATGCCAGGGATAGCGGCGCACAGGCCGATTAAAATCATCCAGCCAAAATCGGCGTGCATCTGGGAGGCCAGCAGCATCGGCGCAGGCCCCGGCAACAGAAACGCCGCGGCGGCCGCGACGCCCGCAAACAGCGGGATCACAAGCTTCACGAGATTGGTGCCGGTGTGGCGCGCCATCGAAAACGCGACGCTAATCAGCAGCACAATCGCCACTTCGAAAAACAGCGGCAGCGCGCAAATCAGGCCCGCCAGGCCAATAGCGTAGTGCGCGCGGCTGTGGCCGAAGGATTTCAGCATCTTGACCGCAATCTGATCGACCGCGCCGGTCTCATGCAGGATTTTGCCGAACATCGCGCCCAGCGCCACGACCACCGCCAGAAAGCCGAGCGTGCCGCCCATACCCTTTTCCATAGTGGACGCGATTTTATCGAGCGGCATGCCGGAGAAAAGCCCGGCGCCAATGGAAACGACCATCAGCGCGACAAAGGCGTGCATACGCGCCTTCATCACCAGGAACAACAGAAGTAAAACGGACCCTACTGCCGTTAAAACGAGGGTTAATGTATTCACGGCTTACTCGCCTTTGTTGATAAGCGCGATGGTGCTGTCGATAACGCCGTCGAGCGACTGGTTGATATCCACAAACAGCACATCTTTTTCATCTTCCTGCGGGGCTTCCAGCGCCTCGAACTGGGTGACCAGCATTTGCGGCTTGAAGAAGTGCCCTTTACGCGCGCGCAGGCGGTTCTCGATCACTTCAAAATCGCCTTTCAGCCAGATGAAAGAGAGGTTCGGGTTGCCGCTGCGCAGGATGTCGCGATAGCGTTTTTTCAGCGCCGAGCAGACGATGAGCGATACTTTGTTGGTGCGCTGCATGGCGAAAGCGGCGTCGTTGAGCGCCTGCAACCACGGCGTGCGATCGTCATCGTTCAGCGGATCGCCCGCCGCCATTTTCATGATGTTGCGGCGCGGATGCAGAAAGTCGCCATCAAGAAACGCGGCTTTCAGACGGTGCGCGACTTCGCTGGCGACAACGGATTTCCCGCTGCCGGAAACGCCCATCAGGATATAAATATGGTGATCATGATTGGTCGTGCTCATTGCAGTACTCCCCTGGCAAAGGCATTACGGATAATGTTACGGGTAACTGTTAACGGTAACATTGTCTGGCTCACACTGAAAATTAGCAATTTCCGCAGGCTCTCAGCATGAATAAATGTGAGCCAGTTCAAATTTGTGGGATTAAATTGAACCGCCTGGCGAGAGCGTAAAACCGAGATCGAGCATTTGCGGGGTGACCGTTTCGCCGCGGATACGCGCCAGCAGACGCTCCGCGCCGATGCGTCCCATACGTTCGCGCGGCGTGAGCACGCTGGCGAGCTGCGGCTCCATCACCTGGCCGATATCGTGGCCGTGAAAACCGGCAATCGCCATATCGTCAGGAATACGCAGGCCCAGACGCTGGCACTCGAACGCGGCGCCGATCGCGAGATCGTCATTGGTGCAGAAGATACTGTCGAGCTGCGGATACTCCCGGCGCGCCTGGCGCAGCAGTTCGCTGCCGGTCGAGAAAGACGAAGAGTGTTCGACCATCACGCTGTAGGGCGTCAGGCCAGCGTCGAGCATCGCCTGCTCGTAGCCTTTCTGTTTCATGATGGTGCGCTCATCGAGGCGCGCGCCAAGATACGCTACGTGCCGATGACCGCGGGCGATGATAGCCGCCGTCATCTGGCGGGCGGCGTCAAAGTTATCAAACCCCACGGCGATATCCAGACACGGCGAGATGCTGTCCATTAGCTCCACCACCGGAATGCCCGCCACTTCAATCATTTTGAGGGTGCGCGGCGTGTGGTTGCGCTCGGTTAAAATCAGGCCGTCGATATTCCAGGAGAGCATCGACTCCAGGCGCTCCTCTTCCAGCTCCGGCTTATAGCCGTAGTGGGCCAGCATAGTCTGGTAGCCGTGCGCGTCGATGACGCTTTCGATGCCGCGTAAGACTTCAGCGAAAACCTGGTTGGTCAGGGAGGGCAGCAGCACGCCGATGGCGCGGCTGGTCGCGTTGGAGAGAATATCCGGCGCGCGGTTGGGAATGTAGCCAAGCTCATCCAGCGCCGCCGCGATTTTGCTGCGCAGCGCCAGCGAGACTTGCTCGGGGTTGCGCAGGTAGCGGCTGATGGTCATTTTGGTCACGCCGACGCGATCGGCCACATCCTGGAGTACCGGTCTTCTCTTTTTCATCGTCCTGAAGGGGGGATAAGATCATGGGTAATAACCAGTTTATCACGGACGTGCAACAACCTTCCCCTGTTTAGAGGAAGGTTGCGAGTGAGGTTAAAGATTTATCAGACCGGCGGCAGATCGAACAACAGGATTTCGCTGTCGCTGTCGGCGTGGATGGCAAGGGTGGCTTCGTCCCAGATAGCCAGGCCATCGCTGGTGGTCGCGCGGGTGCCGTTGATGGTCACTTCGCCCTTCACCACCTGGATCCAGACGCGGCGGCCATCGGCAGGCACGTACTGCCCGTCTTCGTCATTCAGCAGCGCCCAGCGCGACAGCTCCATATCCTGATGCACTTTCAGCGAGCCGTCGCGGGCATCCGGGGACAGCACTAGCTGGCGGCCCTGGGCGGCGTCGAAGCGGCGCTGCTCGTAGCGCGGCTCAATGCCATTTTCAGACGGCATAATCCAGATCTGGTACAGACGCAGACGCTCGGTGGCGCTCGGGTTGTACTCGGAGTGGCGCACGCCGGTCCCCGCGCTCATTATCTGGAACTCGCCGGCAGGCACCTGCTCTTTATTGCCCATGCTGTCCTGATGCTCAACCGCGCCTTCGAGCACGTAAGTCAGAATTTCCATGTCTTTATGCGGGTGGGTACCGAAACCCTTGCCTGCGTCGATAACGTCGTCGTTAATCACCCGCAGGGCGGAAAAACCCATGAAATTCGGGTCGTAGTAATTAGCGAACGAGAAGGTGTGCCAGGAATCCAGCCAGCCGTGATTCGCATGACCGCGGTCGTTTGCTTTGCGTAAATAGATCATCGTGTACCCCCTTAGCGATTTGATGGGGTAAGTGTGGACCTGTTACGTTCGCGATCATAGAGGGTGAAAATTGACTCCTCTGTTCAAATTTTGTGAATAAGAACAGAGGAGCCGGTAGCCCTTATTTCGCAAGGGTTACCGTGGCGGGAGACGCCTGCTCGAAGCCGCGTTCGAGGATCTCCAGGTTGGTAAGCACATCAGATTCCCTGACATAATTTGGCGCGCCATTGACGAGGGTGTCATAGAGCGCGTCATAGACGCGGCCATAGTCGCCCTCTTCCGGTTTGATCTCTTCACGCACCGTTTCGCCGCGCTCGTTGACATACTCCAGACGCCCGATGCTGTCATCCGCCGCAAAGCCTGGCTCGCCTGGCATAATCCCGGCCTTCAGGCTGGTTTCCTGCTGGTCGATGCCATATTTGATAAATGAGCCTTTTTTGCCGTGGACGATGAATTTCGGGTAGTCGATTTTGACGTAATGGCTGGTCTTCACGATAGCTTTCAGATCGCCATAAAAGAGCTGCGCCTCGAAGGTGTCATCCGGGTTGGCTTTATTACGCAGGCTGCGGATGTCATAGCTGACGTGATCGGGGCGGCCAAACAGTGAAATGATCTGATCCATCGTATGCACGCCGAGCCCGAAAAACATGCCGTCTTCCGGCAGGCCCGGTTTGGTTTCCGCCTCGGGTCGGTAGTAGTCGAAATGGCTTTCGATTTCGACAATCTCGCCAAGCTTGCCGCTCTCAATGACCTTACGTGCGGTAAGAAAACACGAATCAAAGCGGCGGTTCTGATATGGCGTGACCACAAGCCCCTTGCTCCTCGCCAGATCCTGGAGCAGGCGCGCCTCTGCGACGCTTGTCGTGAACGGTTTTTCCACCAGCACGTTTTTCCCGGCTTCCAGCGCGCGTTTCGCATACTCGAAGTGGCTGTCGGCATGCGTACAGATCACCACCAGTTTCACCGAGGCGTCATTCAGGATGTCATCCAGATCGCTCGTAAAGTGAATGTGCTGATAACGCGGGTGGCTTTCCAGCTCCGGTTTGGGGTGGCGACGGAAGATATGCGCGACGTGAAACGTCTCTTTGCGGTGTAAAACGTAGGGAAGATGGTAGCGGGTGGTGCTTTTGCCAAACCCAATAAAAGCGCAGTTAATCGTCATTGCCCAATCCTTATCGCGAGTTAACCCATTGTGTTAACCATAGATCATCAGGCAAAAAAAAAGCCAGCACCCGGCTGGCTAAGAAATACTGGAAGCAATGTGAGCAATGTCGTGCTTTCAGGATGATCCGTTGGGGTTCCCCCTGAACGCATGACAATAATAATCATTATCATTCGCATGTGTCCAGACTTTTTTGAAAAAAATTTGGGAATTGACCGGCAGGAAAAAACCATTGATGTTGAAAGGGATTTTCTTTTCCCGGGCGGGTAAGCCATGCGCCCTCGCCTTTACATTCTCCGACCACAGCGGGAGCGCGCCATGAATGAGATAGTTGTAAGACATGCGGAAGCGGAAGACGCGCAGGCGTTGCAGCAGATCCACACGATGCCGGAAATCATCCACAACACGCTGCAAATTCCGCATCCGTCGCTCGCGATGTGGCGAGACCGGCTCGGCGCGCCGCAGCCGGGGCGTCGTCAGCTGGTCGCGTGTATTGATGGCGAGGTCGTCGGGCATCTGGCCTTAACGGTGGAGCAAAATCCCCGCCGCAGCCATGTGGCTACGTTCGGGATGAGCGTTCACCCCGACTGGCGCAACCGCGGCGTGGCGTCGGCGCTGATGGGTGAAATGGTAAACCTGTGTGATAACTGGCTGCGCATCGAGCGGATCGAGCTGACGGTGTTTGTCGATAATGCGCCTGCGCTGGCGGTGTACCGCAAGTTCGGGTTTGAGACGGAAGGCACCGGCAAGCGTTACGGCCTGCGTAACGGCGAGTACGTCGACGCGTATTTTATGGCGCGGGTAAAGGCGGGTTGATAGTTCCACCGCCGTTTCTGGGATGTATAAACTGCGCGACACGGCGGTTGCGCGTGGCTTACCCGCCCTACAAACAGCAAACACTGAGATGTATAAACTGCGCGGCATGGCGGGTGCGCTACGCTTACCCACCCTACAAACAACAAACACTGGGACGTGTAAATTGCGCGACACGGCGGGTGCGCGTGGCTTACCCGCCCTACAAACAACAAACGCTGGGATGTATAAACTGCGCGACACGGCGGGTGCGCGTGGCTTACCCGCCCTACAAACAACAAACACTGGGACGTGTAAATTGCGCGGCATGGCGGGTGCGCGTGGCTTACCCGCACTACAAACAACAAACGCTGGGATGTGTAAACTGCGCGACACGGCGGGTGCGCGTGGCTTACCCGCCCTACAAACAACAAACACTGAGATGTATAAACTGCGCCACACGGCGGGTGCGCGTGGCTTCCCCGCCCTACAAACAACATACAATTGGATGTTTCAATTCGTAGGGTGGGTAAGCGCAGCGCACCCACCATTTACATTGCGCGACCCTTTCTGGTCATGACGCGGCGGACGCTACATTAATACCCCGCCGTTAAATCATCGACGCTGCGCGGGTCGGACGCGCCGTAAAGCGCCCCGTCCGGGCCAATCATAATGCTCTGGGTGCTGCCCATCGCCTCTTTCACCGCCACGTTCTGTCCTTTCTCACGCAGCAGCTTCAGCGTATCCGGGCTAAAACCCTTCTCCACCCGCAGCTCATCCGGCAGCCACTGGTGATGGAATCGCGGCGCGTTGGTGGCTTCCGCCACGTTCATGCCGTAATCAATCGTATTCACCACCATCTGCAATACGGTGGTGATAATGCGGCTACCGCCCGGGCTGCCGGTCACCAGCCACGTCTTGCCATCCTTCACGACAATCGTCGGCGACATCGACGACAGCGGGCGTTTCTTCGGCCCCACTGCGTTCGCATCGCCGCCCACCAGGCCATAAACGTTCGGCGTCCCCGGCTTGGCGGAGAAATCGTCCATCTGGTTATTCATCAGAATGCCGGTATCGCCCGCCACAATGCCGCTGCCGAAGGTGGTGTTAAGCGTATAGGTCACCGCCACCGCATTGCCGTCTTTATCGACGACAGAAAAATGCGTGGTCTGGTTGCTCTCATAAGGCGCGAGATTGCCCGGTTTAATCTCTTTCGACGGACGCGCCTTATTCACATCGATCTGCTGCGCCAGCGATTTCGCGTAGGCCTTGCTGGTCAGCGCCTGCCACGGCACCTTCACGAAATCCGGGTCTCCCAGATACTCCGAGCGGTCGGCGTAGGCGTATTTTTCCGCCTCGGCCATGATCTGCATCGCGTCGGCGCTGCCAAAGCCATATTTATGCAGGTCGAAATTTTCAAGGATATTCAGGATCTGCACGATGTGGATCCCGCCCGACGACGGCGGCGGCATCGAATAGACCTGATAACCACGGTAGTCGCCGCTCACAGGCGTGCGCTCCACCGCTTTGTAATTCGCCAGATCGGCTTTGGTGATAAGACCGCCGTTTTTCGCCATCTCGTCGGCTATCTGGTCGGCAATCGGGCCTTTATAGAAGGCGTCGGGGCCATCTTTGGCGATAAGCTCAAGGCTCTTTGCAAGATTCGCCTGCACCAGCTTGTCGCCCTTCTGATACGGATTACCGTCCTGTTTCCAGAAAATCGCCTTGCTGGTCGGGTGATTCGGGAGCGTCTCCACGCCGTAGGTTTTTAAATCGATGGCCAGCGCGTCATTGACCGTAAACCCGTCGCGCGCAAGTGTAATGGCGGGCTGAATAACTTTATCGAGCGGCATCGTGCCATATTTTTGCAGCGCCAGCGTGAAGCCCGCGACGCTGCCCGGCGTGCCGGAGGCGAGATGCGAGGTGAGCGATTTTTTGCTGTCGGCGTTGCCCTGCGCGTCGAGGAACATATCGCGCGTGGCTTTCTCCGGCGCCATTTCGCGGAAATCGATCGCCGTGACGTTGCCGTCTTTGGTGCGCAGCATCATAAAGCCGCCGCCGCCGAGATTACCGGCCTGCGGATGCGTTACCGCCAGGGCGAACCCCACCGCGACCGCCGCATCCACCGCGTTACCGCCCTGCTTTAGCACATCGACGCCCACCTGCGTCGCCGCGGCGTCCACCGAGGCCACCATGCCGTGTTCGGCACGCACCGGATGAAAGACATCTTCTTCCACGCCATAAGAGACGGGCGCAGGCGCTGCGACAGGCGGTGGCGCGGCCCCCGCCATAAAACTACAGGTGACCGCCAGCGCCGCTATCACGCTCTGGCGTACGGTTTTCCACTGCATCATCATTATTGTTCTCCGCTTATTATCCGGGACGCTTCCCGGAATAAGTCTGGTTCACAACTCTTAAAAGATCATCGTGCTGTCACAGAGGAGGTAAACTGAAAAGATCTTCCACAGGGGAGGGAAACACCATGAAACGCTATTTACTGATTGCCGCGGCGCTTCCGCTGGCGGCGCTTGCCGAACCGATTAACGTCATCAACAACCCTAACCAGCCGGGGTATGTGAACCCCAGCCAGCAGCGCTTGCAGACGCAAATGCAAAGCCAGCAGATTCAGCAAAAAGGGATGCTTAATCAGCAGATCCAGACGCAAAGCCGCCTGCAACAGCAGCAGTTGCAAACTCAGATGAATAATAACGTTGAGCGTATTCAGCAGAACCAGCCGGGGAACCTAAACCCGCAGCGGGAACAGGTGCTGCCGAACACCAACGGCGGCATGCTGAATAGCAGTAGCGGCAGCTCACAGCACATGCTCAACAGCAATGGCGCGACGCTGAATAGCAGTAGCGGCAGCACGCAGCATATGCTCAACAGCAACGGCGCGACGCTGAACAGTACGTCGCAGACGCACATGATTGAGCCGCGTCAGAACGGCGATATGCTGCGGCAAAGCGGCACCACGCTGAATACGCAGAGCGCCGTCACGCCTTAAGCGCGAAAATCCGGCCCGATCTCGTCAATCGCATCAGTGCAGATGCAGTCCACGCCCCAGGCGAGCAGCTCCAGCGCGCGCCGGGGCGAATTCACGGTATAGACCAGAATACGCAGACCAGCGTCTTTCAGTTGCGCGACGCGCGCCTGATCCAGCAGCTTATGGTTCAGATGAATAGACACGCAGCCGAGACGCGTGGTCAGCGCCTGCCAGTCGTCGCGCCACTCATCCAGCAGCAACCCGCGCGGCAGCTCCGGCGCGGCCTGTTGCGCCGCCTCCAGCGCCTCGATGGAGAACGACGAGAGCAGCGGCGCGGTCATGCCTTCCCAGAGCGCGCGCGCGGCCAGCGCCACTACGCGTCCGGTTTCGGCATCCGCGCCGGTCGTCGGTTTGATCTCAATATTCGCCATCATATGATGCTCGCGGCAGCGCTGCGCCACGTCGCTCATCAGCGCCAGCCTCTCGCCTTTAAATGCGCCGCTGAACCAGCTGCCGGCGTCCACTTTCAGCAGCGCATCCCAGTTCAGCTCGCCCGCCACGCCCCAGCCGTTGCTGGTGCGCTCCAGCGTGTCGTCATGCAGCAGGAAAATCTGGCCGTCTTTCGAGAGCTTCACGTCAAACTCAATCATGGCGTGGCCCAGGCGCGCGCCGGTTTCAATCGCCGCCAGGGTGTTTTCCGGCGCCAGTCGGCCGCCGCCGCGGTGGGCGACGATGGGAGGATATGGCCAGTTGCTCATAAACGTTGTCCTGTTTCACCATCAAAAAAGTGCAGATGATTTTCCGGCAGGTGCAGCCACAGCTGGCTGCCCGGCTGCGGACGCTCCTGATGCGCCAGGCGCGCCACCACTTTCTGGCTGCCCCAGCGGCCATGCGCGAGATTATCCGCGCCCAGCATCTCCAGCGTATTGAGCGGCAACGGCACGCCGCCTGCGGCCTGTGAGCTTAGCGCAATATGTTCCGGGCGGATACCCAGCGTCACCTTGCGCCCGGCGAGCGTTTTATGCAGCCGCCCGAGCGGCAGGGAAAGCCCGCCGTCGACGTCAAAATGGGTGCCTTCGGTATTCACCCGCCCTTCCAGCAGGTTCATCGCCGGGCTGCCGATAAAGCTCGCCACAAAGCGGCTGGCGGGCTTTTCGTAGACTTCCACCGGCGTGCCTATCTGCTCCGCCACACCTTTATTCATCACCATCACGCGCTGGGCGAGCGTCATCGCCTCGACCTGATCGTGCGTTACATACAGCGACGTGGTGCGCAGGCGACGGTGCAACTGTTGCAGCTCAAGGCGCATCTGCACGCGCAGCTTAGCGTCGAGGTTTGAAAGCGGTTCATCGAAGAGGAATACCGCCGGATCGCGTACAATCGCGCGGCCCATCGCCACGCGCTGGCGCTGGCCGCCGGAGAGCTCGCGCGGGCGGCGTTTTAACAGCCCATCCAGCTCCAGAATGCGCGCCGCTTCTTTGACGCGCTCGGCGATATGCGCTTTACCCATCCCGCGAATTTTCAGGCCCCAGGCCATGTTCTCTTCGACATTCATATGCGGGTAGAGCGCGTAATTCTGGAACACCATGGCGATGCCGCGCTCTTTCGGCTCCATCTCGGTGACGCGCTGGCGGTCTATCCAGATATCGCCGCTACTCACGCGCTCAAGCCCGGCCACCATACGCAGCAACGTCGATTTACCGCAGCCGGACGGGCCGACCATCACGATAAATTCGCCATCCGCGACGTCCACCGTCAGCGGCTGAATGACCTGCGTTTTGCCGTTGTCCCAGCTTTTGGTGACTGCCTGTAATTTGAGTCCTGCCATCTTATTTCTCGCTATCCACCAGCCCGCGAACAAACGCGCGCTGCATCACTAAAACAATCACCACCGGCGGGATAAGCGTCAGCAGCATCGCCGCCATCACTTGGTTCCACTGCGTGCTGCCCTCGCCCACCGAAATCATGCCTTTAATGCCCGCCACCGCCGTGCCGAGCGACGGATCGCTGACAATCAGCAGCGGCCAGAGATACTGGTTCCAGCCGTAGATAAACGTAATGACGAACAGCGCCGCGAGGTTGGTTTTGGAAAGCGGCAGCACGATGTCGCGGAAAAATCGCATCGGCGAAGCGCCGTCAATGCGCGCCGCTTCCATCAGCTCGTCAGGCAGCGTCATAAAGAACTGGCGGAAAAGAAAGGTGGCGGTCGCGGACGCCATCAGCGGCAGCGTGAGGCCGGTGTAGCTGTCCATCATCTTCAGGTTGGCTATCACCTCCACCGTCGGGAAAATGCGCACTTCCACCGGCAGCATCAGCGTAATAAAAATCATCCAGAAGAAGAGGTTACGCAGCGGGAAGCGAAACCAGACGATGGCGAACGCCGAGAGCATCGACACCGCGATTTTCCCGACGGTAATGCTGAACGCCATGATGAAACTGTTAAGCAGCATCAGCCAGAACGGCGCGCTGTTGGCCCCGACGCCGTTCACCCAGATATCCTTCAGGTTTTCCCACAGGTGCGTGCCGGGGATCAGCGTCATCGGCGTGGCGAACACGGCCTGGTTATCGAGCGTCGCCGCGACAAACGCCACGTAGAGCGGAAAGAGAATCGCGGCGATGCCAAGAATCAAAATGGTATGGCTGAAAATCGTCAGCCCAGGGCGGTTTTCAATCATTGGTAACGCACCTTACTTTCCACATAGCGGAACTGCACCACGGTGAGAATAATCACCAGCACCATCAGCACCACCGACTGCGCGGCGGAGGTGGAGAGATCCAGCCCGGCGAACCCTTCGCGGTAAATCTTGTAAATCAGCGTGGTGGTGGCCTGCACCGGCCCGCCCGCGGTAGCGGCGTCGATGACCGGGAAGGTATCGAAAAAGGCGTAGACCAGGTTCACCACCAGCAGGAAAAAGCTCACCGGCGCGATAAGCGGCAGCGACAGCTTAAAGAAGCGGCGCACCGGGCCTGCGCCGTCGATGGCGGCCGCCTCGACCAGCGAGCGCGGGATCGACTGCAACGCGGCGAAGAAGAACAGAAAGTTGTAGCTGATTTGCTTCCAGACTGAGGCGAACACCACCAGAAACATCGCCTGGCCGCTGTTTTGCGAGTGGTTCCAGTAGTAACCCATCTGCTCCAGCACATGAGTGATAAGCCCGCGTCCGGGGTTAAAGAGGAAAATCCACAGTACGGCGGCGATAGCGGGCGCAACGGCGTACGGCAGCAGCATTAGCGTTTGATAGAAACGGCTGCCGCGCACCACGTAATCCACAAGGGCGGCGAAAAACAGCGATATCAGCAACCCGCTGACGGTCACCAGCGTGCTGAATTTAATGGTGGTCCAGAAGGAATCCAGGTAGTAGCTGTCGTGCAACAGCTGGGTAAAGTTCGCCAGCCCGACAAACTGGCTCGATAGCCCGAACGGATCGATGCTCTGTACGGAGTACCAGAGCGCCTCGCCCGCAGGCCAGATAAAAAAGATGACGGTGATAATCAGCTGCGGCGCCAGTAACGCATAGGGCAGCCAGCCTGAACGAAACACCGGACGGGATGATGACATAGAGAAACGCTTTCCTGAAAAATGCCGGGTGCGGCTGCGCCTTACCCGGCCTACAATGTAATCCTGGGCGGGCAAGGCAGAGCCGCATCCGCCGCGCTGGTGCTTTGTAGGGCAGGTAAGCGAAGCGCACCCGCCGTTAGCAACGGCACCCGCCACGCCAACCCGCTACCAGCGGTACGATTTCTGGTGCTTTTTTGTAGGGCGGGTAAGCGAAGCGCACCCGCCGTTAGCAACGACACCCGCCACGCCAACCCACTACCAGCGTTACGATTTCGTCGACTGCTCGAAGCGGCGCAACAGCTGATTACCACGCTCAACGGCGGAATCCAGCGCCTGCTGCGGGGTTTTCTTACCGGTCCAGACGCTTTCCAGCTCTTCGTCAACCACGGTGCGGATCTGCGGCATATTGCCCAGACGCAGCCCTTTGGTGAACGGCAACGGCGGCTTATTCAGCATCTGACGCGTCGCGATATCCGCGCCCGGGTTCTTCTCATAGAAGCCCTGCTGGCGGGTCAGATCGTAAGCGGCTTTGGTGATAGGCAAATAACCGGTTTTCTGATGCCATTGCGCGGCATTTTCCGGCTGCGCGAGGAAGCTCAGGAACTCCGCCACGCCTTTGTACATCTCCTTGTCTTTGCCCTGCATCACCCACAGGCTCGCCCCGCCGATAATGGCGTTCTGCGGCGCGCCTTTCACGTCGGCGTCGTAGGGCATCATGCCCACGCCGTAGTTGAATTTGGCGTAGTGGCGGATATCCGCGAGTGAGCCGGAAGAGGCGGTGGTGATGGCGCAATCGCCGTTGTAGAACTTCTCGGTGGACTCATCCTTGCGCCCGAAGTAGCTGAAATCGCCTTTCTTGTTCAGATCTTCAAGCAGAGCGATATGCTTCACCTGCTCCGGCTTGTTGAATTCCAGCACCGCGTCAGCGCCGTCAAAGCCGTTGTTTTTGGTGGCGACCGGCAGGCCATGCCAGGCGCTGAAGTTTTCAATCTGGATCCAGCCCTGCCAGCCGCTGGCGTAGCCGCACTTCATGCCAGAGGCTTTCAGCTTCGCGGTATAGGCCGCGAGATCCTGCCAGGTTTTCGGCGGCTGCTCAGGATCTAAGCCCGCTTTTTTGAACGCGTCTTTGTTGTAATAGAGCACAGGCGTCGAGCTGTTGAACGGCTGGGAGAGCAGATGGCCGCTTTTCGCGTCGGTGTAATAGCCAGACACGGTCGGCACAAACTGCGACTCATCGAATGTAATGCCAGCATCGTTGAACACTTCGTACACAGGTTTGATGGCTTTGGACGCCATCATGGTGGCGGTGCCTACTTCGTAGACCTGCAAAATCGCGGGCGCATTGCCGGTACGGAAAGCGGCGATCCCGGCCGCCAGGCTCTGCTCGTAGTTACCTTTATAAACCGGCTCGATTTTGTATTCCGGGTGCGCCTGGTTGAACCGCTGCGCCAGCGAATTCACCTCTTTGCCCAGTTCCCCTTCCATCGAATGCCAGAATGGAATGGTGGTGGCGGCCATCGCCTGGCTGCTCAGCGCCCATCCCAGAGCCACACAAATTGCTGTACGTCGTAACGAAGCTGTCATGTCTGTTATCTCTCTGATTATGCGTCGTTTGAGATGCGCGAAATCACGCGTTTTATGCTCGCGAGCTAACATGACATGCGCGTATGACAGAAAAATAACTGAATAGTGACAAGATAGTGACGCAACAGCGGCAGAGAAATGACGCGCCGGTGATGGTCTGGTGACGCAGATTAAACGCGAAGTTGGGCGGCGATCTCTTCCAGCGACAGACTCCCTGCCGCCGCGTTGACGGTCATCTCGACAAAAGCTGGGTTAGCGGCGACAGAAATCCCGTTTCGCTTAAGAAACAACAACGTAATAAATAGCGCCGTGCGTTTGTTGCCATCATTAAAAATATGGCCGCGCGCAATCGTCAGCAAATGCATGGCCGTCAGCAGCCAGATATCGTTAACGCCCTCATACTCATATTTATTGTGCACGCGGTACATCAGCGCTTCGGCCCGCCCGGGGTCTGGCATACCCGTAACGCCAGGCGTGACTTGCAACAGGCGGTCATGGAAACGGACTATCTCTTCCGCTGAGATAAAGTGAATCGTCATTATTTATCCGCAAGCTCCCTGATCTCATGACCATGCACGGCCATAATTTCCGCAAATTCCGCGTCCAGCTTCGCAGCCTGATAACGCTCGAATTCTTCTGCGCTAATCATTACCGCTGATTTGTGGCCACGGCGGGTGATTGTTACCGGCGTACCGGCCGCCGCAGATTCCAGTGCCGACGCCAGTTGCTGTCTCGCTTCGCTATAGTTCATGGTGCGCATAGGCCCTCCTCTCAGGTACAAGTCAATTGTACAAGTAAGACGTACATAAAACAAAAGCCGGGCGGCGACGTCGCCTTACCCGGCTTAAAGCAAACCAATGTGTGGCCCGGCACGCGTTGCGCCGCCGGGCCGTACAGGCGAATCAACCGCCGAGATACGCGCTGCGCACCGCTTCGTTAGCGAGCAGCGCTTCGCCGGTATCTTCCAGCACCACGTGACCGTTCTCCAGCACGTAGCCGCGATCGGCGAGCTTCAGCGCCTGGTTGGCGTTCTGCTCAACCAGGAAAATCGTCATCCCCTCTTTGCGCAGCTGCTCGATGGTGTCGAAAATCTGCTGGATGATGATCGGCGCCAGACCGAGCGACGGTTCATCCAGCAACAGCAGGCGCGGCTGGCTCATCAGCGCGCGGCCAATCGCCAGCATCTGCTGTTCGCCGCCGGACATCGTCCCGGCGCGCTGAATGCGGCGCTCGTGCAGGCGCGGAAAGAGATCGTACACGCGCTGAATACGTTCCTGATACTGCGAGCGGTCAGCGAAGAAGCCGCCCATCGCCAGGTTCTCTTCCACCGTCATGCGGGAAAAGACGCGGCGCCCTTCCGGCACAATCGCCACCGCCTCGCGCATGATTTTCGCGGTCTGCCAGTCGGTAATGTCTTTACCGTCAAAGACGATTTTCCCGGTGCTCGCGCGCGGATCGCCGCACAGCGTGCCGAGCAGCGTGGTTTTACCGGCGCCGTTCGCGCCGATAAGGGTGACGATTTCACCCTGCCGGATATGCAGACTGACCTCATGCAGCGCCTGGATTTTGCCGTAGTGCGCGCTCACCCTGTCAAAAGATAACATCACGTTTTCCATCTTATGCCTCACCCAGGTATGCGCGAATCACGTCGGGGTTGTTGCGGATCTGCTCCGGCGTGCCGTTGGCAAGCGGCGTCCCCTGGTTTACCACGTAAATACGGTCTGAAATGCCCATCACCAGTTTCATGTCGTGCTCAATCAGCAGAATGGTCGTGTTGTGATGGTTGCGCAGCTCCACGATAAGCTCGTCCAGCTCTTTGGTCTCTTTCGGGTTCAGGCCCGCCGCCGGTTCGTCGAGCATCAGAATGGCGGGCTGCGTCACCATGCAGCGGGCGATCTCCAGACGGCGCTGGTCGCCATACGCCAGGTTGCCCGCCTGGCGGTTGGCGTGCTGCAACAGGTTGATACGCTCAAGCCAGGTGGCGGCGCGATCGAGCGCCTCGCTGTGTGCGCGGCGAAACGCCGGGGTTTTCAGCAGTCCGGAAAAAAGACCCGATTTAAGCTGCTGGTGTTGCGCCACCAGCAGGTTTTCAATCACCGTCATTTCACGGAACAGACGCACATGCTGGAAGGTACGCACCACGCCCAGGCGGGCGATTTGCTGACCCGGCAGCCCTTCGAGATGCTGGTCGCGCAGCATAATGGTGCCGCCGGTTGGTTTATAGAAGCCGGTCAGGCAGTTGAATACCGTGGTCTTGCCGGCGCCGTTCGGGCCAATCAGCGAGACAATTTCACGCTCGCGCAGCTCAAGAGAGACATTATTGACGGCAAGCAGGCCGCCAAAGCGCATCATCAGGCCGCTGACGGATAATAAAGGCTGACTCATGCCTGCTCTCCTTTACTGCTCACACCATTTTTCAGTTTCAGCTGCGGGCGCGTCATCGGCAGTAATCCCTGCGGGCGCCAGATCATCATCAGCACCATCAGGCCGCCCAGCACCAGCATGCTGTATTCGTTCAAATCACGCATCAGCTCGCGCGACACCACCAGCAGAACAGCCGCCAGGATCACAGCGAACTGCGAGCCCATTCCGCCGAGCACCACAATCGCCAGCACGAACGCGGATTCCGCGAAAGTGAACGACTCCGGGCTGACAAAGCCCTGGCGCGCCGCGAACAGCGTCCCGGCGAAGCCCGCGAACGCGGCGCTGATGGTAAACGCGGTCAGCTTGATGCGCGTCGGGTTCAGGCCGAGCGAACGGCAGGCGATCTCATCCTCGCGCAGCGCTTCCCAGGCGCGGCCCAGCGGCATACGCAGCAGACGGTTAATCACGAACAGCGAGAACACCACCAGCAGCAACGCCACCAGATAGAGCCAAATCACGCGATCGCTCGGGTCATACTTCACGCCGAAAAAGTTGCTGAAGGTGTCCCAGCCGCCTTCGCGCGCGGTGCGGCTAAACTCCAGGCCGAAGAAGGTCGGTTTCGGGATCTGGCTGATGCCGTTCGGGCCGCCGGTGATCTCTGTGTTATTCAGCAGCAGAATACGGACAATCTCGCCAAAGCCTAAGGTCACGATCGCCAGATAGTCGCCGCGCAGGCGCAGCACCGGGAAGCCGAGCAGGAAACCGGCGGCGGCGGACACCAGGCCCGCCAGCGGCAGACAGGTCCAGAAGCCCAGTCCGTAGTAGTGGTTCAGCAGCGCGAAGGTATAAGCGCCAATGGCGTAAAAACCGCCGTAGCCCAGCACCAGCAGACCGGAGAGCCCGACGACCACGTTCAGGCCGAGGCCCAGGATCACGTAAATCATGGTGAGCGTGGCGATATCCACCGTCCCGCGCGACACCATAAACGGCCACGCCACGGCGACCAGGAGCAGCGCCACCAGGAACAGTTTCTGTTTCACCGTCGAGCCGTCAATCGCCGGCAGAATAAACTTCGGCCCGGAGAGGTTTTTCAGGCCCTTCTGGAACAGCGGGCGCAAAAGCTGGAATAAAAAGACCACGCCAGTGCCGATGGCGATCCACTCCCAGCGAATGCTGTCGGCGGTGTCGACCACAAGACGCGTGCCGTCCAGCTCCAGCTGAACGCCCATAAAAATACCCGCCAGCAGGCAGAACATGGCGGCGGCCAGCAGCGCCGCCACAAAATGCATCGGTTTCATACTTTTTCTACCTCCGGGCGGCCCAGAATACCGGTCGGCATCACCAGCAGAACGCCGATTAACAGGGCAAACGACACCACATCTTTATATTCGGTGCTGAGATAAGCCGAGCAGAGCGATTCGGTCACGCCCAGGATCAGGCCGCCTATCATCGCGCCCGGAATACTGCCGATGCCGCCAAGCACCGCTGCGGTGAAGGCTTTCATCCCGGCCATAAAGCCGATGTAGGGGTTAATCACGCCGTAGAACTGGCCGAGCAGCACGCCCGCCACCGCCGCCATCGCCGCGCCAATCACAAAGGTCAGCGCGATAACGCGGTCGGTATTGATGCCAAGCAGGCTCGCCATTTTCAGATCTTCAGCACAGGCGCGGCAGGCGCGGCCCATGCGGGAGTAACGGATAAACAGCGTGAGCGCCAGCATCGCGAGAAACGTCACGACCCAGATAACCAACTGCATCGTGGTGATGCTGGCCGCGAAGTTTTCGCTGCTGCCGATGGTCCACTGGCCATTAAACAGGCTCGGAAGCGCGACGTCGCGCGAGCCCTGCGTCAGGCTGACGTAGTTTTGCAGGAAGATAGACATCCCGATGGCGGAGATCAGCGCAATCAGGCGTTTGGAGCTGCGCACGGGGCGATACGCCACGCGCTCAATGCTCCAGCCATAGGCGCTGGAGACGACAATCGCGCCGATAAACGCGGCGCCGACCAGCAGCCAGCTGGCGTCGATACCCATCATCATCAGCGCGGCGATGATCATGAATGACACGTAGCTGCCAATCATATACACCTCGCCGTGGGCGAAGTTGATCATGCCGATAATGCCGTAAACCATGGTGTAGCCGATGGCGATCAGCGCGTAGGTACTGCCCAGCGTGACGCCGTTAAACATCTGCTGCAGAAAATAGAGAAACTGCTCGGACATAACGTAACCTTATTAAACCCTGTCGGACGAGGTGCCGACAGGCGGGATGAACATGGGTATGCTTTATTACAGAGCAACGACGGCGCGTTTATTACAACGATTACCGGCCCGTGGCCTGCCACTTAAAAACGCCAGAGAAAAATCCTTTCAGATCGCTTTTTTCATCCCAGTTCAGCGGCCCGGTTACGGCATGCGCGCCGCGTGCGTGTCGGTTTCCTGTTAGCGCGGCGCACAGCGCGTTTTTAACGCCCCGCCTGGCCGCCGTGTTCACTGTCATCGCATTGACTGCCTGAGATAGCGCCAGCGCAACCATCCCCGCAAGCCAGCGCTTTGCGTTGCTGTTCATTCTCAGAATCCCCATTCGTGATGTGTGTGTTGCTGATTAGTTTTATTATGGTTAAAAAATATTCTGTTGATTTAATAGACAACGCTACTTTTACCTGTCTCTTTAATGGGTTAGAGTGGTTTTTGGCGAAACTATAATTAAAACATCTATTTTTCAGTCTATTAAGCAAAGATAATATTCTGAAATATACCCGAGATAAACAAAAAAAAGCGCAGCGGATAGCATAAAATATCGGCATTATTAGCCAGATAAAACGCTACCTTTCAGCGTTATGTGCTGGTTAAATTTCATTCCCCGCGCTTTCAAGCTACCTAATGAATAAGACAAAAACTAATCAGCTACCGAATAGATCTTGCCGGGGCGTCCAGCAGCTGAAAAAAATCGGGTAAACTCAGAGATTCATCCCTGGCGGAAAGGCTGTTATGAAACTCACCATTCTTCGTCTGCATACCCTGAGCGAACAGGACAAAATCGACCTCGCGAAAATCTGGCCGGAATATCCTTCTGAATCGTTACGTCTTGATGAGAACCATCGAATTTACGCCGCGCGCTTTAACGACCGGCTGTTGGGCGCGGTGCGCGTGACGCTGCGCGGCACCGAAGGCGCGATGGATTCCCTGCGGGTGCGCGAAGTGACGCGCCGACGCGGCGTCGGGCATTATCTGATTGAAGAGACGATCCGCGATAACCCGTCGATGACGGACTGGTGGGTGATGGATATTGGCGTGGAAGATTACAACGTGATGAACGCGTTTATGCAGACGCTGGGATTTGCGGCGCAGCAGGATGGCTGGGTGAAGCGGTTAGAGGCGTGACGCTGACGTAGCCGTTGATAAAAAGGCAGGTGCGCTGCGCTTACCTGCCCTACAACCCCTTCAATATCCAGCTCCAGGGCGGGTAAGCCCGCGCACCCGCCGGGTGGCATGTAAGGTGGGTGCGTTTCGCTTACCTGCCCCCCTACATTCTCACCACCTCAACCTACCCTTGTAGGGCGGGTAAGCCTGCGCACCCGCCGGGTGGCATGTAAGGTGGGTGCGCTTCGCTTACCTGCCCCCCTACATTCTCACCATCTCGACCTACCCTTGTAGGGCGGGTAAGCCTGCGCACCCGCCGGGTGGCCTGTAAGGTGGGTGCGTTTCGCTTACCCACCTTACGCACTGTGGTGCAGAGGACGCAATAGCCTATTTCTCCAAGGTTTTCGTGCTACAGCAAGGCGGCAAACCCTGAAATCCCCGGGAGCTTACATCAGTAAGTGACCGGGGTTGAAGGGTGCAGCCAACGCCGCTGTAGTGCGAAAGACGCCCGTGAAATTATTTGGCGTCGGTCGCCGTACCATTGGCATGCCAGGTAAACACGCCGAACTCAAACCCTTTCAGATCGCCTTTCGAATCCCAGGTGAGCGGGCCCATCACGGTATCGACAGAGTTCGCTTTCAGGTATTTGGCGATAGCTGCCGGATCCTGGCTCTGGTTCAGGCCTGCGGCCAGCGACTGCAGCGCGGCGTAGGTGGTCCACACGAACGCGCCGCTCGGATCCTGTTTCTTCGCCTTGATAGCGTCCACAATCGGTTTGTTCGCCGGGACCTGATCGTAGTTCTTCGGCTTGGTGACTAACATGCCTTCGGCGGAATCGCCCGCGATGTTAGACAGCGACACGTTCGCTACGCCTTCCGGGCCCATAAACTGGGTTTTCAGGCCAGCGGAGCGCGCCTGGCGCAGGATCTGCCCCATCTCCGGGTGATAGCCGCCGTAGTAAACAAAATCGATGTTTTCTTTCTTCAGACGCGCCACCAGCGTGGAGAAATCTTTTTCGCCCGCGGTAATACCGTCAAAGAACACCACGTTCGCGCCGCCTTTCTTCAGGCCATCCTGTACCGCGCGGGCCAGGCCTTCGCCGTACTGCTGTTTGTCATGAATGATAGCGATGCGCTTCGGCTTCACGGTACTGAGAATGTATTTCGCCGCCGTCGGGCCCTGATCGGAATCCAGACCAGTGGTGCGCAGGATCAGCTGGTAACCGCGCGCGGTCAGCTCCGGCGCCGTGGCGGCAGGCGTGATCATCAGAATGCCTTCGTCTTCATAGATATCAGACGCGGGCTGGGTAGAAGAGGAACACAGGTGGCCGATGACATATTTCACGCCGTCATTCACCACTTTGTTCGCCACCGCCACCGCTTGTTTCGGGTCGCAGGCGTCGTCATATTTGGTGATAACCAGTTTGTTGCCTTTGATGCCGCCTTTGGCGTTGATGTCAGCAACCGCCTGCTCGGCGCCGGTAAACTCCTGGTCGCCGTATTGCGCTACCGGGCCAGACATGGCGCCCACTACGGCAATTTTGATGTCTTCTGCCATCGCCATGCTGCTCATCGCCAGCGCAATTGCGCCTGCCAGTAACGCTTTGCCCTTCATTTTCATCCTGAGGTTCCCCATTCTTGTGGTTATTGCAGTTGTGATGTTGTTGTTTTTCGCTACTTTATTTCCGCTTCGCTTATTAGCGCAGCATTTAATATTAGTTTTAAGCCCTGCCGCCCGGCCAAAAGCAGCATACTCTGCTAAAAACATACCCCATTTTTATGAATTTGGAATCACTATTTTTCACGTCAATTATGGTGGGAAGTGGCGAAAAAACGTCCGCCGCGCCTGTCACGCGGCGGGTTATCGGGTTTTACCAGCCCGCGGGCAGATAACCGAAGGCGGAAAGCACCGCGTAAATGGCGCTGGCGATATAGAGCAGCACAATCAGCCCCTGGATGAGCGGATGCGTGCTCCAGCTACACTGCCAGCGGGGCGTTATCTCCCCGTGACGGCGCGCGCCGCGCAAAATAAGCATAGGCATAATGGAGAGGATCACGCCGCTGAAGACGCCCGCAAAGTAGAGCGCGTTCACAAAAGAGACCAGCCCGCTGTAAGCCAGCGCGAACGGCGGCAGCGCCACGACCGCCAGCACACCGAGCCGCTTGAGCGGCTGCGCGTCGTCACCCAGACGGAACTTATCGAAAATATTGGTCAGAAAACTCCCGCCAAGCCCCCAGTAAGAAGTGAGCATCGCGCACAGGGCGAAAATATTAGCGGAAAAGAACGCCCACTCGCCGAGCGCCCGGCCCCAGGAGATGGTCGCCACTTCAGAGATATTATCGAGCCCGCTTAGCGCAATGACCGACAGCGGCACCAGCGCCAGCAGCGTAAAGGTGATGACCATCCCGACGATAATCGCTTTCGGCAGCTTTTCGGGTTTATCGGCAAACCCGCGCGCCATCTCCGGCACGATGTACTGCGCGGCGAAGCAGAACGCGGTGACGTTAAACACCGGCACCATGTAGCGCCAGTCGCCATCAAGCAGCCAGCGCATCTGCGTCGATTCATGTAAAAGCGTGGCGACCACCAGCACGGCAATCATCACCACCATGCCGATACTGATAAATTTCTCGCCGCGGCCGATAGCCTTCAGCCCGAGCCAGAGAATGCCTGCCGCCGGAATAAAGAAAATCAGGCTGCCGATGGCGGGCGAGACGCCGATAAGCGAGCTTAGCAGTTTGCCGCTGCCGGTCATGTAGGCGGTGAGCGCGCCGACGCTGTTGACGCACACCGACGCGAACATCAGCCAGGCGCCGATGCGCCCGACATAACGCCCGGCGAGGCCGCTGAGCTGTAAATGCGCGCGGGTGCGCAGCGTCGCTTCCGCGACATAAAGCATAGTGATGGTAGTCAGCACGCCGACGAGAGCGAGCCAGAAGAGGAGCGGCATAAAGCCCGCTTTGCTGGAAGCGTAGGCGATAGAGAGTACGCCTGCCCCGATGTTGGTGCCGACGATCATCGCGACGCCTTCAACGAAGCTCAGGGATTTAGGGGATGACGCTGCCCGCTCTCGGGACGCCCACAGTGAGGCGGAAGTCGTGTTTTCAGACATAGTTCTTCCTTAAATATCCGGCGGCTATCACCACCGGAAGCGGTTGTGTTCACGGTGTGTTGTTGTGTTAGCAAGTGAGATATTTAAGCTTCGGGCCTGTCAGCCTCCCGAAGCGCGCTCCTTCGCAGGTCACCCCAAAGACGCGCCGTTATGGCCCGCTGCTGCGCGGCGGCCAGACCATAAGGCGGGCGCCCTCGGGGTAAGTCCTGTGTCGTTTTGTAGCACGGCTTGGTCTGCCTTACACGGTGGGTGCGCTGCGCTTACCCACCCTACACATCAGGGGCTGTGCTTTTATGTAGGGCGGGTAAGCCGTGCGCACCCGCCGTTCCAGCCCCCAGGTTCAACGCCCCAGCGCGCGCGAAAGGATCTCCAGCGCCTTGCTGAACTGCGCATCCGGGATGGTTAACGGGTAAAGGAAACGGATAACGTTGCCGTAAACGCCGCAGCTCAGCAGCAGCAGCCCCTCTTCGCGGGCGCGCGTCAGCACCTCCTGCGTAAATTCAGGCGACGGCTTGCCGGTCTGCGGATCGTTAAACTCCACCGCCACCATCGAGCCCTGTCCGCGTACCTCGGCAATCGCCGGGCAATAGGTGCGCGCCTGGTTAAGCACCTCCTGCAGATGCTGGCCCAGCTCGTTCGCGCGCTGGCACAGGTTTTCCTGTTCAATCACATCCAGCACCGCGTGCGCCGCCGCGACCGCCAGCGGGTTACCGGCGTAGGTGCCGCCAAGGCCGCCCGGCGCAGGCGCGTCCATCACCTCCGCACGCCCGACCACGCCCGAGAGCGGCATCCCGCCCGCGAGGCTTTTCGCCATCGTCAGCAGATCCGGCTTCACGCTGTAATGCTCCATCGCGAACAATTTGCCGGTGCGGGCAAAGCCGCTCTGCACTTCATCGGCAATCAACAGAATGCCGTGCTCGTCGCACAGCGCGCGCAGGGCCTCCATAAACGCAGGCGGCGCGACGTTGAAACCGCCTTCGCCCTGTACCGGCTCCAGCACGATGGCCGCCACCTGATCCGGTGCGATATCGGCTTTGAAAATACGCTCCAGGCTCGCCATCGCGTCATCCACCGACACGCCGTGCAGCGCGTTCGGGTATTGCGCGTGGAAAACAGACCCAGGGAACGGGCCGAAGCCGATTTTGTATGGCGCCACTTTGCCGGTGAGCGCCATCGTCATAAACGTGCGTCCGTGGAAGCCGCCGCCAAAGGTGATTAAGCCGGGGCGACGGGTATACGCACGCGCGATTTTCACGGCGTTTTCCACCGCTTCCGCGCCGGTGGTGAAGAACGCGGTTTTCGCCGGGCCGTCAATCGGCGCGCAGTCGTTGATGCGCTCCGCAAGCGACACATAACTTTCGTAAGGAACTATCTGATAAGCCGTGTGCGTAAAGGCGCGCAGCTGATTTTCGATAGCCTCCACCACGCGCGGATGGCGATGGCCGGTGTTCAGCACTGCGATCCCTGCCGCGAAGTCGATAATCTCGTTGCCTTCCACGTCCCACAGGGTGGCGTTGTCGGCTTTTTCGGCATAGAAGCCGCACATGACGCCGACGCCGCGTGGGGTGGCGCTCTGACGACGTTGGTTCAATTCTGAATTTTTCACCCGCATTCTCCTGCTGATAAACGTCACTTTTTAGCAACAAACCTGAAACAGTGACGTTTATTTACCCAACCTATGGCCCTATAATCGAGTACCAGTTTTGAATAAATGAGGGATCCAATTGCATTCTTTAGTGTCCGATCTCTTATTGCTTCGCCTCGGCGAACAGCGCGACGAACGCCTGCATAAGCGGCTCTATAACGCGCTGCGCCTGACTATTCTCGACGGTAGCCTGCCCGCGCAAAGCCGTCTTCCCGCCTCGCGGGATCTCGCGCAACAGCTTGGTCTTTCTCGCAACACCGTATTAACAGTTTATGAACAATTACTTGCAGAAGGATATGTGACGTCTCGCGCCGGTAGCGGAACGTTCGTTGCCAGAATGCTGCCGGACAGCCTGTTATCTGCGCCGCCGGTGGCCCAGGGGCAGCACGATCGCGTTGCGCACGCGGAGTTCTCATCACGCGGCAAAACGCTACTTGGGCAGGTCAGCGCCAGCCCGAAACAGTGGGGCGCGTTTATTCCCGGCGTGCCGGATGTACAGGCGTTTCCGCATCAGCTGTTCAGCAAAATTCAGGCGCGGATCAGCCGCCGTCCCAGCCCGCAGCGCCTCACCTACAGTTGTCAGGGCGGCACGCCGGAGTTACAGCGCGCGCTGGTGGATTATCTGCGGGTGTCGCGTTCGGTTCACTGCGCGGCGGATCAGGTGTTGATCACCGAAGGTATTCATCAGGCGATCGATCTGGTGGCGCGTATGTTGTGCGACAGCGGCGATACGGCGTGGGTGGAAGAGCCGTCGTACTGGGGCATCCGCCATGTGTTGCAGATGAATGAGGTGAACATTACGCCGGTGACGGTCGACCGCGCCGGCATGGTGCCGCCGGAGGGCCAGGAGACGCCGCCGCGGCTGATTTTCGTCACGCCGTCTCACCAGTATCCGCTGGGCGCCGTCATGAGCCTTGAGCGTCGCCAGCGCCTGTTAACGCTGGCGCGCCAGACCGGCAGCTGGATTGTGGAAGACGACTACGACAGCGAATTTCGCTTTTCCGGCCAGCCTATTCCGGCGTTGCAGGGGCTGGTGGCGGACCCGCCGGTGATTTACATCGGCACCTTCAGCAAAACGCTCTATCCGGGCCTGCGTATCGGCTATGTGGTGCTGCCGCGCGCGCTGGCGCAGGAGATGAAAACCGCGCATGCCGAGCTTTATCGCGGCGGCCATTCGATTATCCAGGCGGCGCTGGCGGAGTTTATCGAGGCCGGGCATTACAGCGCCCATATCCGCCGGATGCGGCTGCTGTATGGCCGCCGTCGGGCGTTTCTGACGGCGCTGATAACACGTTATCTGGGGCCGGAGGCGCTGTCAGATTTCAGCGATAACGCCGGACTGCATCTGGTGCTGAATCTACCGGATGACGCGGACGACGTAGAGATTGCCCGTCTTGCCAACGCGCGCGACATTCTGGTGCGCCCGCTGTCGCGCTACTACCTGACGGAGAACCGGCGTCGCGGCCTGCTGATGGGGTTCGCCTGCGTGGCGGAGGAGAAAATGGAGGGGGCATTTAAAGCGCTGCTGACCTGTATCGAGACGGCTTACCCGACGCTTTCGCGCCGCGCATAAAACAAAACACCCCGCTTAAGGCGGGGTGTGTCATCAGACTGACGCGACTTACGCTTCTATCGCGGCACGCAGTTTTTTCATCGCGTTTTTTTCAAGCTGACGCACGCGTTCGGCAGAGACGCCGTAGCGATTGGCCAGTTCCTGCAACGTGCTTTTGTTGTCTTCATCCAGCCAGCGCGCGCGAATGATCTGCTGGCTGCGCTCGTCGAGACCCTGCATGGCGTCGGTCAGTTTGTCGGCGGCGTGTTCTTCCCAGTTGTCATCTTCAATGCCATCGGCAAAGTTAGAAGACTTATCCTGAAGGAACAGCACCGGAGCCATCGGCTGGCTGTCACCCGCGTCGTCATCCGGGGACATGTCAAAAGTCATGTCCTGCGCGGCCATACGTGATTCCATTTCACGCACATCTTTGCTGGAAACGCCCAGCTCGCGGGCCACCATTTCCACTTCATCCTGGTTAAACCAGCCCAGACGCTGCTTGGTTTTACGCAGGTTAAAGAACAGCTTACGCTGCGCTTTGGTGGTGGCGACTTTCACGATGCGCCAGTTACGCAGCACATACTCGTGAATTTCAGCTTTGATCCAGTGCACGGCGAAGGAAACCAGACGCACGCCCACTTCCGGGTTGAAGCGACGTACCGCTTTCATCAGGCCGATATTGCCTTCCTGGATCAGGTCCGCCTGCGGCAGGCCATAGCCCGCATAGTTACGAGCGATATGAACAACAAAACGCAGGTGAGACAGGATCAGCTTTTTCGCTGCTTCCAGATCGCCCTGGTAATGCAGCTTTTCAGCCAGTGCCCGCTCTTCGTCTGCCGACAACATCGGCCAGGCGTTGGCCGCCCGGATATAGGAATCCAGGTTACCGACCGGGGCTAAAGCTAAAGTTTGCATTTCTTTGGTCATTCAAATCCTCTCAATCGACATCGAACTGGCGTTCGTCCCTGGTCAGGCAACAAACGGGCCAGTGTGTTTGAGCAACGAGAATATCAGCCACTCTTTTATCAGACCGTGATTTTATCCACAAGTTCCCTGTAGGCTTGTGAATAAATTACGCACAAAATGTGACATTGCTATGAAAAAGCGTGGGCAGGAGAAGCAGAAGTTCATCGGTACGCATCCCCTGCTGACGGGAACTCGTAGCAGGGGATGATTATAACAAATATTTTTTATTCGGGGGTAAAGTGACGTAAATGTTGCACGGTGGCAAGCCAGGCGGCCGCCCAACCGATCATGGAACAGACCAGCAGCAACAACAGGCACTCATCGAAAGATAACCCACTGATTTCAAATGTAGTACCGAACACTTTCGCGACATCCGTCACCGCGGCGGATAACCGCATCACCAGGATTTCTGACAGAATCAGTGAAAGCAATGCGCCCGTAAACCCGAGCAGCGCGCCGCCGTAAAGGAACGGTCGCAGGATGAAACCATCCGTCGCGCCAATGAGTTTCTGCACGTTGATAGTGTCGCGGCGCGCGAAAATGCTCAGGCGCACGCTGTTGCCGATAACCAGGAACACGGCCGCTACCATCAGCACGCCAATCATCGCCGCCACGCGCCCGACCAGCCCGGTGAGCGCGGAAAGCCGCGCAAACCAGCTGTCATCCATACGCACTTCGTCAACACCCTGAAGTTTCGCCACGCGGTCGCGCAGCGTATTGAGCGCCTCGCTGCTCTGAAAATCGAGCTTCGGCTCGACCACCACCACGGCTGGCAGCGGGTTTTCTTCCAGCATATCCAGCGCGCCGCCAAAGCCCGACCAGTTGCGGAATTCACCGAGCGCCTCGTCGCGCGACAGGTAATTGACCTTCGCCACGCCCGGCTCGGCCTGAAGCTGCCCCACCACCTGCTGCGCAGCGCTGTCATCAAGCGTCTTGTCGAGATAGACCGTTATCTGCGGCGACGGATAATACTGCGTCGCGGCCTCGCTGACGTTTTTATACACCATGTAGCAGACGCTCGGCAGCGTCAGCGAAATGGCAATCACCATCACCGTTAAAAACGTGGCGAGCGGCTTGCTTTTCAGATCGGCAAGCGCGCCCTGCCAGGCGTAGCGCACCTGCTCATTGATGCCGCCCTGCCGCGATTTGCCTTTGACGTTGGAGCCTTTATTTCGCTTCTGCACAGGCCGTCCTGTTTCACCGGAAGAACGCTGTTTACGGAAATTATCCAGTTTGTTGCTAAAGCGCCGGATTTCATTCAGCGCGTCACGTTTATTCACCAACACGGCCTCCATGCAAATGCCCTTCGCTCAGGGTGAGCACCGGGTAGCTGCGCCGTGAGATAAGCCCGGTGTCGTGCGTCGCCATTAATACGGTCACCCCGACGCGGTTAAACTCTTCGAAAAGACGCAGAATGCCTTCCGAGAGGGCGTCATCCAGGTTGCCCGTCGGTTCATCCGCCAGCAATACGGCAGGTTTATTGACCACCGCGCGGGCGATGCCCACGCGCTGCTGTTCACCGCCAGAGAGCTGAATCGGGAAATTTTTCGCTTTGTCCAGCAGCCCTACTTTATCCAGCGCCGCCGATACGCGACGGCGAATGTCTTCGCCGCTGGCGCCCGCGATGATCAGCGGGATCGCCACATTATCGTAGACCGTTCTGTCCATCAGCAGATGGTGATCCTGGAAAATCATACCGATCTGACGACGCAGAAACGGCACTTCGCGGTTTTTCAGGCGGCTGATATCGTGACCGCCGAACCAGATTTTCCCGGCGCTCGGCCGTTCGATACCGCAAATCAGCTTCAGCAGCGTACTCTTACCGGCGCCGGAGTGGCCGGTAAGAAATGACATCTCGCCAGGCCGCAGGTGGAAAGTCACCCCCTGCAGCGCTTGTCTCCCACCGAGATAGGCTTTGCTGACATGTTCAAAGCGAATCATGGTTAATCCTCTCGGGCAAAAAGTGCCTCAATAAAGTCGCCCGCGTTAAACGGACGCAAATCTTCAATACGTTCGCCCACACCAATGTAGCGAATCGGAATGCCAAACTGATCGGCCACCGAGAAGATCACGCCGCCTTTCGCGGTGCCATCCAGCTTGGTGAGCGTAATGCCGGTAAGCCCTACCGCCTCGTGGAACAGCTTCGCCTGACTGACGGCGTTCTGCCCGGTGCTGGCGTCGATAGTCAGCATCACTTCATGCGGCGCGTTCTCGTCGAGCTTTTTCATCACGCGGACGATTTTTTTCAGCTCTTCCATCAGGTGCGATTTATTCTGCAAACGCCCGGCGGTATCGGCAATCAGCACGTCTACGCCGCGCGCTTTCGCCGCCTGGATGGCGTCGAAAATTACGGAGGCGGAATCCGCGCCGGTATGCTGCGCGATAACCGGAATGTTATTGCGCTGGCCCCAGACCTGGAGCTGCTCGACCGCGGCTGCGCGGAAGGTATCGCCCGCCGCCAGCATCACCGATTTACCCTGCTGCTCGAACTGACGCGCCAGCTTGCCGATGGTGGTAGTTTTACCTACGCCGTTGACGCCGACCATCAGGATAACAAACGGCGTTTTCCCTTCGACACTCAGCGGCTCGTCCACTTTAGCGAGGATATCGCCCATCTCTTCTTTCAGAAGGCCGTAGAGCGCCTCGGCATCGCGCAACTGCTTACGGCTCGCGCCTTCGGTGAGGTTGGCGATGATTTTACGGGTGGTATCCACGCCTACGTCGGCAATCAGCAACTGCTCTTCGAGCTCCTCGAACAGATCGTCGTCGATTTTTTTGCCGCGGAACAGACTGATAAATCCGGAACCGAGATTTTCTTTCGTTTTCAGGAGGCTGCGTTTAAGACGCGCGAAGAAACCTTCTTTGGTCGGCTTCTCCTGCTCCACCACCGGCGCGACGTCTTCTGAGGCTTCCGGCTCGACTTCCAGCGCCGCTTCCGGGTCAGCCGCCAGCGCAGCCAGCTCTTCTTCGCTAACCGGCGCGTCTTCTGCAATTTCGTCTTCATCGTACGGGGCGTCAGCCGCCGCAGGCGCTACCGCCGCCTCTTCCACAACGGGCGCTTCAATAGCCGCCGCTTCTTCGATGACGTCTTCTTCGACGATCGTTTCCGCAACCGTTTCGGGCTGAGGCTCAGCGACAGGCTCCGGCGCAAGCGTTACCGGCGCGCGGTTTTCTTCCTGCTCCGGCAGCCACTCTTCAGCTTGTGCAACCGGCGGGTTTACAGCTTCCGGCTCCGTTTTCAGCGCTGGCTCTGGCTGAACCGGCGTCTCGACCGTTTCCGGCTGCGCAGCCTGCTGCTCTTCATGCACCACGCTTTCGCTGACGGCCACCACCTCATCGGCGAATTTTTCAGACTCCGCCAGGGAATGGGGGGTCTCATCAGCCGCTGTCTGCGAGTCAGGCTCAACGCGCTCTTCTGTCGCCGCGGGTTGTTCTGTTACTTTTTGTTGTTCGGCTTCAGTTTCTGCCTGCTCTTTCTGGCCAAAACCCAGCCAGGAAAAAAAGCCACGTTTCTTCTCTTTTGCCATTGGCGAATGCACTCCTCGCGGTTAATACATGGCGCAGTCCCGTCGTCTGGCTCAGGGTACTGAAAAAAATTGCGAATGAATAAGTTAGTCTACCACTTTCCCGCCGGGGCGGCATACCGCCGCACGGAGGTTTCGCCCGCCCGTTTGCGCCGCTAGAATAGCAGCCTGAACAGAAAAGCGTGTGAGCATAATGAAGAAACCAACCTCCTCGGGTAGCGGCCAGATCCGCATTATTGGCGGACAGTGGCGCGGCAGGAAGCTGCCGGTGCCGGACAGCCCCGGCCTGCGCCCCACCACTGACCGCGTGCGCGAAACCTTATTTAACTGGCTGGCGCCGTATCTGGTCGGCGCGCGCTGCCTGGATTGCTTCGCTGGCAGCGGCGCGCTGGGTCTGGAGGCGCTCTCCCGCTACGCGGCCAACGCCACGCTTCTGGAGATGGAGCGCGGCGTCGCGCAGCAGCTTCAGAAAAACCTTGCTACGCTCAAATCCAGCGCTGCCAAGGTAGTGAACACTAACACACTCAATTTTCTGAGCCAGAATGGCGAGCCGCACGACATCGTGTTTGTTGACCCGCCGTTTCGCAAAGGGCTGCTGGAAGAGACGCTAAACCTGCTGGAGACGCGCGGCTGGCTGGCGCCGCAGGCGCTGATATACGTTGAAAGCGAAGTGGAAAACGGCCTGCCGCCGGTGCCAGCCAGCTGGCAACTGCACCGCGAAAAAGTGGCGGGCCAGGTGGCGTACCGGCTTTATCTGCGCGAATCACAAGGAGAGCAAAATGCTGATTAATCTGGGGCGCCTGCTGATGCTGGGCGTGTGGGGCTTTCTGGTACTGAATCTGATCCAGCCGTTCCCGCGTCCGCTGAATATTTTCGTTAACGTGGCGCTATTTTTCATGATAATCATGCATATTCTGCAATTATCGCTGCTGCGCGCCACGCAGCCCAAAGACGCCCCGCCGTTAAGCCGTTTCCAGCAGGCGCGTATTTTTATCTTCGGCGTATTTGAACTGATTGCCTGGCAAAAAAACCAGAAGAAGCCGCGTTAACGCGCGGGCAGGTTATTTCTGTAGGGCGGGTAAGCGACGCGCACCCGCCATGCCAGGTTAACGCGCGGGCGCGGGGACAAACTCCATAAACCGCGTCCCCTGATACACCAGCTGTCCCCGGTCGCCGACCGTCAGCTGGTGATAATGAGCCTCATCCAGCCGAAACCGCATCTCCGCCCCGCCTTCCTGTGGGCGAAACGTCGCCTCATACCGCACGGTTTGCGCAGGCGGCGCAACCTGTTGCTCACGCGAACGCCGCCCGTTAACCGGTTTTTCCCGCTTGCTGGCCACCACCACGTTTTGCTGCGTGACCGGGGCCGCGTCATTTTCTGTTTTCTCGCGCCGCTGCTGCACATAGCGAAATGAGGCGGCCGCGACGATTAACGCAATGATAATAATGAAAAAAAGCGGTGGCTTACTCATGACAGATCCCGGCGGCTTATCTCTTTTTAAGAATACCCCGCAGCGCCAGGCGTTGTCATCCCGCCCGTCTGACCACTAGACTGAAATCAAGGGCCGTGCGCTGCGTGCGTACGTTACAATAACTGAATCAGGGACTTATCATGCTTTGGTCGTTTATTGCTGTCTTTTTATCCGGTTGGCTGTATGTCGATGCGTCTTACCGCGGCGCGACCTGGCAACGTTGGCTGTTTAAGCCATTAACGTTGCTGCTGTTACTCTTGCTGGGCTGGCAGGCGCCGCTCGCGAGCCCAACGGGTTATCTGGTGCTGGCGGGTCTGGTGGCGACGCTCGCAGGCGACGCGCTCATGCTGCTGCCGCGCCAGCAGTTGCTGTACGCCTTCGGGGCGTTTTTCCTGTCGCACCTGCTTTATACCGTCTGGTTCGCCAGCCAGATGACGCTCTCCTTTTTCTGGCCGCTGCCGCTGGCGCTGCTGGTGATAGGCGCAGCGCTGATCGCGACCATCTGGACCCGCCTTGGCGATCTCCGCTGGCCGATTTGCACCTATATCGGCATGACGCTGGTGATGGTCTGGCTCGCGGGGGAACTCTATTTCTTCCGTCCGATAGACACCAGCTTCTCCGGCTTCGTCGGGGCCGTGCTGTTGTTGCTGAACGCGATTGTCTGGCTCGGCAGCCACTACCGTAAGCGCTTTACTGCGGACAGCGCCATCGCCGCCGCCTGCTATTTCGCGGGCCACTTTATGATTGTCCGCTCGCTGTACCTTTGAACGACGGGCGGTGAAATTCCGCCCACAATTCTCTTGACTCTGGAGTCGACTCCAGAGTGTAAGCTCCGGTAATGAGAAAATTATCATTACCGGAGGACGCCATGCGCACCCCTTCTGAAAAGCCCCACGCCACGCCGCAATTCGCGAAAATGACGCTGACGCCTGCGCCGCAAAAGCCTGCCATCAGCGCGGCATCCTGTTGTGAACGCGCAGACGGCGAAACGTCGCCTGCGATAGAAACAACAGGCGCGCTAAGCTGGCAGGTCGCCGGTATGGACTGCGCCGCCTGCGCCCGCAAAGTGGAAAATGCGGTGCGCCAGGTCCCCGAGGTGCGTCAGGTGCAGGTGCTGTTCGCAACCGAAAAACTGGTGGTGGACGCGCCCGCCTCTCAGCGCGAGGCCATCGAACAGGCGGTACGCGCCGCCGGTTATACGCTGCGCGACGCCCATGCGCCTGCCCCGGCGGCGACGTCAGGCTTGCGGGAAAACCTGCCGATTATCGTTATCGCCGTCTTTATGGCGCTGAGCTGGGCGCTGGAGCAGTTCCATCCGCTGGCGGGACGCATCGCGTTTACTCTCACCACGCTGGTCGGGCTGTTTCCGGTCGCGCGTCAGGCCTGGCGTCTTATCCGCAGCGGTAACCCGTTCGCCATTGAAACGCTGATGAGCGTGGCCGCCCTCGGCGCGCTGATTATCGGCGCCAGCGAAGAGGCGGCGATGGTGCTGCTGCTCTTTTTGGTGGGCGAACGACTGGAAGGCTGGGCGGCGAATCGCGCGCGCAGCGGCGTCAGCGCGCTGGTGGCGTTGCGCCCCGAAACGGCGGTGCGCCTGCGCGGCGACGCGCGTGAAACCGTCGCGATAAGCGAACTCCGGCCCGGCGATGTGATTGAAGTAGCCGCGGGCGGCAGGCTACCGGCCGATGGCAAGCTGCTCGCCGCGGCAGCAAGTTTCGATGAGAGCGCGCTGACCGGCGAATCGCTGCCGGTTGAGCGCCAGCCGGGTGAAAAAGTCCCCGCAGGCGCCACCAGCGTGGATCGTCTGGTGTCGCTGGAGGTGACCTCGCGCCCCGGCGACAGCGCCATTGACCGTATTCTGCATCTGATTGAAGAGGCGGAATCAAAACGCGCGCCGATTGAGCGTTTTATCGATCGCTTCAGCCGTATTTATACCCCCGTCATTATGGCGGCGGCGCTGCTGACGGCGCTTATCCCGCCGCTGCTGTTTGCCGCGCCCTGGCTGCCGTGGATCTACAAAGCGCTGGCGCTGCTGCTGATTGGCTGTCCGTGCGCGCTGGTGATTTCCACACCTGCGGCAATCACATCGGGCCTGGCGGCCGCCACGCGTTTCGGCGCGCTGATTAAAGGCGGCGCCGCGCTGGAGGCGCTGGGGCGCGTTGAGCAGATAGCTTTCGATAAAACCGGCACGCTGACGGCGGGCACGCCGCAAGTGACGGCAATCGATCCGGTCGACGGGCTGGAGGCCGACGCGCTGCTGGCGTACGCCGCAGCCGTTGAGCAGGGGAGCACGCATCCGCTGGCCCAGGCGGTGGTGCGCGAGGCGAACGCGCGCGGCGTGGCGACGCTGCGCGCCGGTGCGCAGCGCACGCTGGCGGGCGCCGGGGTTGAAGCGCAGGTGGAGGGCCGCCTGCTTCGCATCAGCGCGCCGGATAAAGTGACTATTGAGCTTCCCGCGGAGTGGCAGGCGCGCATCCGCGAGCAGGAAGCGCAGGGCCAGACGGTGATCGTGGTGACCGCAAGCGATCGGCTTCTCGGCACGCTGGCGCTGCGCGATACGCAACGCGCCGACGCGCGCGACGCGGTGGAGAAACTCCGGGCGCTGGGCGTGGGGAGTGTGATGCTGACCGGCGATAACCCGCGCGCGGCGGCGGCAATTGCCACAGAGTTGGGAATGGACTATCGCGCGGGGCTGCTGCCTGCGGATAAGGTGACGGCAGTCAATGAGCTCAACGCCCGCGCGCCGCTGGCGGTGGTGGGCGACGGCATCAATGACGCGCCGGCGATGAAAGCCGCGACCATCGGTATTGCGATGGGCAGCGGCACCGATGTGGCGCTGGAAGCCGCCGACGCGGCGCTGACGCACAACCGGTTGGCGGCGCTGCCGGAGATGATCGCGCTTGCCCGCGCCACGCACCGCAATATTCGCCAGAACATCACGATTGCGCTGGGGTTAAAGGCCGTTTTTCTGGTGACGACGCTGCTTGGGTTGACCGGTCTGTGGCTGGCCGTGCTGGCCGATACGGGTGCGACGGTGCTGGTAACCGCCAATGCGTTAAGGCTGTTGCGTAAGCGCGGCTGACGGGGAACAAACACGGTGGGTGCGCTACGCTTACCCACCCTACAAAACCAACTCCCCACATCCAGACCAGCTGTAGGGCGGGTAAACGAAGTGCACCCGCCACTTCAACCTGAACACCCGCCATCGCCCTTACATCATCCCTAATATCCGCGGCAGCCAGAGCGAAATGGCCGGAATGTAGGTCACCATCGCCAGCACGACAAGCAACACCCCATAAAACGGCAGCATGGCGCGCACCACGGTTTCGATATTCTGCTTGCTCACGGCGCTCGCCACAAACAGCACCGACCCCACCGGCGGCGTAATCAGCCCGATCCCGAGATTCACCATCATGATCATTCCGAAATGCACCGGATCGATGCCGAGCTGATTGGTGACCGGCAGCAATACCGGCGTCAGGATCAAAATGATCGGCGCCATGTCCATCAGCGTGCCAATCAACAGCAGCATAACGTTGAGATACATCAGGATGACGTATTTGTTATCCGACAGCGTCGTAAAGAACTCCGTAATGCGCGTCGGCAGTTGCATATAGGTCATCACCGCGCCGAACGCCGCGGCAAACCCAATGAGGATCATCACGATCGTCACCGTTTTCACGGTGCGGAACATCAGCTTCGGCAGCTCATTCCATTTGTAATCGCGATAGATAAACATCGTCACAAAAAAGGCCCACAGACAGGCCACCGCCGCCGATTCCGTCGCCGTAAACACGCCGGTGAGAATGCCGCCCAGGATAATCACGACCGTCATCAGTCCCCACAGCGCATCGATGAAAATTTTCAGCGCCTGCTTCAGCGGGATCCGCTCGCCTTTCGGATAGCCGCGCCGCCGGGCGAAGGCGATGCAAAGCACCATCAGGCTCATCCCCAGCAGCAGTCCTGGTAAAACCCCCGCGATAAACAGCGTCGCGATAGACACGGTGCCGCCCGCCGCCAGCGAATAGATAACCGAGTTATGGCTGGGCGGGATAAGAATCGCCTGCACCGAGCCGCTCGCCGTGACCGCTGCGGCGTATTCGCGCGGGTATCCCTTTTTTTCCATCTCCGGGATCATCACGCTGCCGATGGACGCGGTATCCGCCACCGACGAGCCGGAAATCGCGCCGAAAAACGTCGAGGCGACAATATTTACCAGCGACAGCCCGCCGCGGATAAAGCCCACAAACAGATAGGCGAAGTTAACCAGCCGCCGGGCGATGCCGCCTTCGGCCATAATCGCGCCCGCCAGGATAAAAAACGGGATCGCCAGCAGCGTGAATTTGTTGACGCCGCTGGTTATCTGGATCATCAACGCCTCCAGCGGCAGATCTATCCAGAGCGCGCCCACGATGGCGCTCAGGCCCACCGCGAAAGCGACCGGCATCCCCAGCGCCAGTAGCACGGCCAGCGTGGCCAGTAAGATAAATGCGTCCATGGTGTTCTCCGTCAGCTATGGTTGCCAATGAGCACGACCGGACGGTTCTCCTGAGAGCCCCACAGCAGCCGCTCGATCACAAACAAAATCATCACCGCTGAACCGATGGGCAGCGGGAGATAGCTTTCTCCGGAGGTCAGTACCGGAAATTCCGCGACGGGCTGCTCCCACAGCTCCATACACAACAGGGCGCTGTAGTAAAACATCACCAGCGAGATGACCAGCATCAGCAGATCGACCACGCGCGCGCAGACCCGCTGCGCAAACGGCGGCAGGCGATCGGTCAGCATGTTTACCGCGATGTGCGAGCCCGCGCGGTAGCCTACCGCCGCGCCGATGAAGGTAAACGTCACCATGCAGATAATGGCGACCGGCTCAGGCCAGGATTCCCCCCGGTTAAGCACGTAACGCGAGAAAATCCCTATCGGGATCACGACTGTCATGATCAACAGCGCGAACCCAGCCACCATCATGGCGAGCAGGTACAGGCGATCCATCCAGACCAGAAAGAATCGGGACATAAAGACTCCGCAGAGGATGAGACGCCGGGGCCAGCCCGGCGTAAGCGATTATTTGACGTCGGCGATGGCTTTCATCAGGTCCTGATGCTTCGCGCCATACTGGTCGCGCACCGGGGCGGTCGCGGTAACGAAATACGCCTTATCGATGTCGTGGAACTGCACGCCGCCCGCTTTCATTTTGTCGAGCGCCTGCTTGTTATAGGCATTCCACAGCTCACGCTGTTCCATCTGCGCCTCGCGGGCGAGCGTCAGGATTTTCTGTTGCTGCTCGGGCTTGAGCTTGTCCCACTTCACTTTCGAGTAGAGCAGCATTTCGGGAATGATAAAGTGGCCGCTCAGGGTGTAATGCTTCGCGACCGGCAGGTAGTTATGAGCGATATAGGTCGGCGGGTTATTTTCAGCGCCGTCGATAACGCCGGTTTGCAGGCCGCTGTAGACTTCGCTCACGCCCATCGCCACGGCGTTCGCGCCCATCGCTTTCAGCGTGCCGATGGCGACAGGGCTACCCTGTACGCGAATTTTCATGCCCTTCAGATCGTCCGGCTTCACGACCGGGTTTTTGGTGATTAAGTTGCGGGTGCCGGAGTCCATCCAGCCTAAAAAGACCAGCCGCGATTTCGGGTTGCTGGTGAGTTTATCGCCGATTTGCTTGCCGATATCGCCATCAATGACCTTATGCATATGGTCTTCATCACGAAACACATACGGCAGCGTAAACACTTCGATCTCCGGCAAAATCGCCGCGACTGGCGCCATTGAAACGCGGATCATGTCGATTGCGCCCATCTGCGCCTGTTCGATCATCTGCTTCTCATCGCCCAGCACGCCGCCCGGAAACGTTTTAATTTCCAGCTCGCCGTTGGTTTGTTGTTTTAATTTTTCACCCATGTTTTGCACGGCGACGACATTCGGATACCCCTGCGGGTGAACATCGGCCGCTTTAATCACTTGCGCATGCAGAGCGGGCGCAAACAGCAGTGACGCGGTGGACAGGCAAAGACCGGCAAACGCCGGGATAAATCGCTTTTTCATCGGGTCGCTCCAGAGGATAAGGACAGGGTCGTTATAAAACGGTGTTTTGATTTGTCGGTTATAAACTAGACGACGTCCTGTAAAGCCGGGGTGAAGCGCCTCACAAAAGCAACAACTCTGAAACAAGGGTTTAAAAAGAATGTGACGTGAGTTCAGAAAGCCGCATGATGGCGGCTTACGGCAGGAATTACTGATTTTTACGCAGCAAATAGCGATACGGCAGCGTTTCGGTGTGCGAGGCCACCAGCTCATGCTCCATAAAGCGGCAGAAGCCAGGGATATCGCGCGTCGTCGCCGGGTCATCGGCCACAATGAGCAGCGTTTCGCCAGGCTGCATATGGCGCACGGTTTTACGCACCATCATTACCGGCTCAGGGCAGCGCAGCCCGAGGGCGTCCAGGGTATGGTCAGGGTTGGCGAACAGATCGGTCATGCTTCTCTCGGGGTTGTGAAAAACCGCCTTAGTTTACCCCCCGTTTTTCGTGACGCAACTCATGTGAACGATTGCGTTAAAATTAACCATTGCAATGACGATACAAAGCAGTATCATGCGGCGGCTTTGCGCAAACGCGCCGCGTCTGCCTTAGCATGAAGATGAACTGGGTTCCCTCACCCCAACTAACAAAAAGGTCACAATATGACTCCGTTTACGTCTGGTCAGCGCCGCAACGCGCTCGTCTGGCTTTCGTTGTTTCATTTGCTGGTGATCACCTCCAGTAACTATCTGGTGCAGCTGCCGGTCTCCATCTTTGGTTTTCACACCACCTGGGGCGCGTTTAGCTTTCCGTTTATTTTCCTCGCCACCGATCTGACCGTGCGCATTTTTGGCGCGCCGCTGGCTCGTCGCATTATTTTCGCGGTGATGGTGCCTGCGCTGCTGGTCTCCTATGTGATCTCCTCGCTGTTTTATATGGGGAGCTGGCAAGGATTTGGCGCGCTGTCGCACTTTAATCTGTTCGTCGCGCGCATCGCGACCGCCAGCTTTATGGCCTATGCGCTGGGGCAGATCCTCGACGTGCATGTCTTTAATCGTCTGCGTCAGAGCCCGCGCTGGTGGCTGGCGCCGGGCGCGTCCTTGCTGCTCGGCAACGTCAGCGACACGCTGTCATTCTTCTTTATCGCGTTCTGGCGCAGCCCGGACCCGTTCATGGCCGAACACTGGATGGAAATCGCGCTGGTGGATTACACCTTTAAGGTGCTTATCAGCCTGGTGTTCTTCCTGCCGATGTATGGCGTGCTGCTGAATATGCTGTTGAAAAAGCTGGCGGATAAATCCGATTTCCGCGTGCTACAGCGCGGGTAAAGGTTCGCGGAATTTCTTGTGTTAAGATGCAGAGATGGGTCGTGTTGACCGTCTCTTGTAAAGGAATAAGTGAATGCGCAATCTGGTGAAATATGTCGGTATTGGCCTGCTGGTGATGGGGCTTGCCGCCTGCGACAACAAAGACAGCAACGCGCCGGCAAGCGCCGGTGCCTCACAGAGCGAAGCCTCCGGGCAGCCGGTCAGTCTGCTGGACGGCAAACTGAGCTTCTCCCTGCCGGCGGATATGACCGATCAGAGCGGTAAAGTGGGCACCCAGGCGAACAACATGCATGTCTACTCCGATCAGACCGGCCAGAAAGCCGTGATCGTCATCGTCGGCGAGAAAAGCCAGGAATCGCTGGAAGTGCTGGCGAAGCGTCTGGAAGATCAGCAGCGCGCCCGCGACCCGCAACTGCAGGTCGTGACCAATAAAGCGATTGAAATCAAAGGCCAGAAGATGCAGCAGCTTGATACCGTCATCTCCGCCAAAGGCCAGACCGCTTACTCCTCCGTGGTGCTGGGCAATGTTGATGACAAACTGCTGACCCTGCAAATCACGCTGCCTGCCGATAACCAGCAGCAGGCGCAGAGCACCGCAGAGAACATCATCAACACCATCGTGGTGAAGTAATCCGCGGTAAAAACGCGCTTACAACAGCGGCCTGCCCTTTACGGGGCGGGCCGTTTTTTTAACTGCGCGCTTAACAGAATAGCGAGCAACACCAGCCCCGCAGCCGCCAGATAAATCGCCGGTACGCCCGCCCAGGCCATCAGCACGCCTGCCGCCGGCCCGGTTATCCCGAGCGACAAATCCATAAACAGCGTATAGGTGGCGAGCGCCGCGCCCTGATTGCTCTGGGGCACCGCTTTCACGGCCACGACGCCGAGCGCCGGGAACACCAGCGAGAACCCGGCGCCAGCGAGAAACGTCCCCACTTTCGCCATCCACGGATCCACCGCCAGCCCAACCAACAGCAGCCCAAGCGTTTCCACCACGCCGCAGAGTAGCGTCACGTTAATGCCGCCCAGCCGGTTAATCGCATTCGGGAATAACAAACGCGTGCCGACAAACGCGCCGCTGAAGAGTGTCAGGGCGAAGGCCGCGCCGTCCCAGCCTTTGGCCTGGTAGAACAGCGTGATAAACGTGGCGATCACCCCAAAGCCGGAGGTGGTAAGCGCCAGCGCCATGCCGAACGGCCAGACCTTGCCGAGCACCGCGCGAAACGGCAGCGGTTTGCCCTTACTCGCCTTCACGGCCGGGCGCGGCAGCGCCAATACAATCCCGAGCAGCGCCACGCCCATAATAACGCCCGCCACCAGCGGCAGGCCGCCCAGCCGGTACAGCAGCGCCCCGAGCGGCGCGCCCACGGCCATCGCGCCGTAGGTGACGACGCCGTTCCAGGAGATCACTTTGCCGATATGCGTCGAACCGACCACGCCGACGCCCCAGAGCGTCGAGCCGGTGCCCGCGCAGCTCTGTCCAAAACCCAGCACCACACGCCCGAGACACAGCAGCGCCAACGACGCCAGCGGCAAGCCGCCGCTCCACCACGCCAGAAAATAGCTCGCGCCGCTCAGCAGACAGCCGAACATGCCGACAATGACTACCGTTTTCGGTCCCCAGAGATCGGCGTAACGCCCGGCATGAGGACGACTTATCAGCGTGGCGATATACTGAAGGCTGATAACCAGCCCCGCCCAGAACGGGCTAAACCCCATCACATCATGGACATAGCCCGGCAGTACCGCGAGCGGCAGACCGATAGTCAGAAAGGTAGCGAAGTTGAAGATAACAATGGAGACGATTTTCAGGTTCAGCCGCAGGCCGCTTAACGCGGGTTCGGCGCAGACATCCGGCATGACATTTCACTTTTTTGGCAACAGCGGTAGCGTCAGTATAAACCTGAAATTTCCTTCAACGGAAACGCCCGCGTTTCAGATTTCCTCCCTGCGGCGCAATGCCGGTTCCACACTACACTAAGAAAGCCCTCATAAAAGGAATTGGTTATGATTGGTCCACAACGACCCCAACCCCAACAAGATAAAGTCGGCCTGCATATGCTGCAAAAGCTGGCGGCGCTGGTCATTATTCTGGCTGGCATTCACGCCGCGGCAGATGTGATTGTGCCGCTGCTGCTGGCGCTGTTTCTGGCTATAGTGCTCAACCCTCTGGTGACCTGGTTTATGCGCCGGGGCTTTCGCCGCCCTGTCGCGATAACTATCGTCGTGTTTGTGATGCTGATAGGCCTGACGCTGCTGCTGGGCGTACTGGCGGCGTCATTTAATGAATTTATCGCGTTAATGCCGAAATATAATAAGGAACTGACGCGAAAACTCCTGCATCTACAGGAAATGGTACCCTTCATGCACCTGCACCTTTCGCCGGAGCGTATGCTACAGCGCATGGATTCCGACAAGATGGTTACCTTCGCCACCACGCTGATGACGCAGCTCTCCGGCGCGATGGCCAGTGCCGTGCTGCTGGTGATGACCGTCGTCTTCATGCTGTTTGAAGTGCGCCACGTGCCTTATAAGCTGCGCTTCGCGCTCGCTAACCCGCAACTGCACATCGCCGGGCTACATCGGGCGTTAAAAGGCGTCAGCCACTATCTGGCGTTAAAAACGCTCATCAGCCTCTGGACCGGCGTGATCATCTGGCTCGGCCTGACGTTGCTCGACATCCAGTTCGCGCTGATGTGGGGCGTGCTTGGGTTTTTGCTCAATTACATTCCCAACATCGGCGCGGTGCTCTCGGCAATACCGCCTATGATCCAGGCGCTACTGTTCAATGGCGTGTATGAAGTCGTCATGGTGGGGGTGTTGTTCCTGCTGGTGCATATGATCCTGGGGAATATCGTGGAGCCGCGCATGATGGGCCATCGCCTCGGGATGTCCACGATGGTGGTGTTCCTCTCTCTGCTGTTCTGGGGGTGGTTACTCGGGCCGGTCGGCATGCTGCTTTCGGTGCCGCTTACCAGCGTCTGTAAAATCTGGATGGAAACCACGCACGGCGGCAGCAAAATCGCCGTCCTTCTTGGCCCCGGTCGCCCGAAAACGCGGCTACCCGGGTAGTACGGCTGACGTATCAGAGAAGGGATGACTGGATTGCGAGCGGGCAAAATAGCGCCCGCTTTTTCATGTGCTAATTTTGTGTAGCGTCTGTAAATTATTTCGGTGAATTACATTTCACGTTCAAATACATTCAAATGCATTAGTTTCAATTGTTTCACAAATGTTTTTTATAGTTATTATTTTCTTGAACAATCAATGAGTTTTTAAATGCCGTTCCCGTCAGCGTTTCCCTTCCGCAGTAAAAAACCCTCATCTACTCTATAAAAAACAGCACCTTACAAAAACCTTGCGGTAAAAAGCGTTATTAACGACAGGCTATTGCTTACGCGTAAACATTATTTTACTATTTATAAAAATAAGTAAATTCTGATTTTAAAAAGTAATAGCATCTTACGTCACACCGGACGTCTTATCGCCCGCCTCGTTGCCAGAAGATAGCCCGCCTTTTTAGATAATTTACTGAACGACCTTAACGCCAGACGGCGACGCCAGCAGAGTGCTGGCGAAATTTTGTGTGGCGGGACCAACACAGCGTCTCGTCGCCCTGTTGCGTTACTCATAAATGAAATATGGAGATTGTATGAAAAAGGTCACTAAATGGGTCGCCGCGCTGGCGGTCATGGGCGCTCTGGCAGGCTGCGCGCGTACGGCGCCTGTCGATAATATTCAGTCCACCGTGAGCGGCACGCACACGGCGCAGCAGGTCCGCACCGCTATCCTGAAAGCCGGGAAACAGCGTGAATGGATGATGACTGACGCAGGCCCGGGTGTGATTACTGGTCGCCTGAAAAACCGCGATCACTCCGCTGAAATTCGTATTCCTTACAGTGCCAACGGCTATTCCATCAATTACGTCGGCAGCATGAACCTCAAAGCAAGCGACGGCAAAATCCACAAAAACTATAACCGTTGGGTCAATAACCTCGATAAAGACATCCAGCTGAATCTCTCCACGGGTGCGGATCTTTAATCGCTTATGACGTAAGCCGGGCCTGCGGGCTCCGGCTTTTTCTGCGTGAAATACTAAGGAAAGTTTTGTGTCCGCTCATTACAACAGTGATTCTCTGAGCGCGCTGGAAGCGATTACGGAAGCCCAGCGTATTGCGTTTGCACCCATGCTCTTTCAGGCGGCGATCAACCTTCGCGATTCCGGCATTCTTGCGTTTCTCGATGGCAAAAACCGCCAGGGCGCGACGCTGGATGAGATTGCCGAATCCTGCGCATTAAGCCCTTACGCTATCAGTCTTCTGCTGGATATGGGTCTGAGCGGCCGCATTATTTTCGAACGCGACGATCGCTATTTCCTGGCTAAAACCGGCCATTTTCTGCTGCATGACGCCATGACGCGGGTCAACATGGATTTTACGCAGGACGTCTGTTATCAGGGGCTTTATTACCTGCGCGACGCCCTGGAAAAAGGCACGCCAGAAGGCCTGAAAGTCTTTGGCGAATGGCCGACGATTTATCCGGCGCTGTCGCAACTGCCGGAGCCCGCGAAAAGCAGCTGGTTCGCCTTCGATCATTACTACTCTGACGCCGCGTTTGACGCCGTATTGCCGCACGTTTTCGCCCTGAACCCAAATTTAATTTATGACGTAGGCGGAAATACCGGTAAATGGGCGCTGCGTTGCTGCCGATATAACAAAGATGTACACGTAACGCTGCTGGATTTGCCGGAGCAAATCGCGCTGGCGCGTGAAGCGGTGAGCACGGCGGGGATGGCGGATCGTATCGATTTTCACCCGGCGAACATGCTGACGCCCACGCCGCTGCCGGGCGACGCGGATATCTGGTGGATGAGCCAGTTTCTGGACTGTTTCTCACCCGAGCAGATTGTCGCCATGCTGACGCGCGTCGCCAGCGTTATGAAGCCAGGCGCCCATTTATGCGTCATGGAACTCTTCTGGGATGCGCAGAAGTTTGAGGCGGCCTCGTTCAGTCTGAACGCGTCTTCGCTTTACTTCACCTGTATGGCAAACGGCAACAGCCGTTTTTATAGCGTCGTGAAATTTACCGCCTGGCTTGAGGCGGCAGGTTTTCACGTTAAACAACAACTCGACCATCTCGGTACCGGGCATACCTTATTGATATGCCAGAAAACCTGAGACGTCACCGATGATTTTGAGTCACAGTAAAATGGTCGCAGCACCCTTTTCCTGATGCTTCTGAGTCAGAAAAAAACAGTGTGCGGCGGAAGCGCGTGAATGAACTTTGCATTAAACCTTGTTGACTGGCAGGCGAGAGCGCCGGGGCTCAGCGAACCGACTCAGTGGTCAGACTGGGCGCACGGCTGCCAGGCTATCGATCCGACAGCGCCGCAGGCGAAGCTGACCGCCCTGCCGATGATGACCGCGCGTCGCCTCGCCTCCGGCAGCCGTCTGGCGGTAGAGTGCGGTCTGACGATGCTGCGCCGTCATGCCATTGACGCCGTCCTCTTTACCAGCCGCCATGGCGAACTGGAGCGTAATTTCCGCATTCTGACGTCGCTTGCGTCCCGACAGCCGCTCTCCCCAACCGATTTCGCCATGTCGGTCCATAACTCAGCCGTCGGCAATCTCACCATTGCCGCCAGCCAGCCTCTGGTCTCGTCGTCGCTCTCGGCAGGGGTCGATACCTTTCAGCAAGGGCTGTGCGAAGTTATGTGTCTGATGCAGGCAGGCTATCAGCGCGTTCTGATGGTCGATTTCGATGGCGCGCTGCCTGAGTTTTATCACGGGCGCGTCCCGCAAAATATGCCGATTTTTGCCTATGCCGTCGCGCTGGTGATTGAACCCGGCGACGCACTGCGCTGCCAGACGCAACCCTGTGCGCCTGCCCCGGAACCGGCGCTTTCACAAAGCCTGCAATTTTTGCGTCACTGTCTGCGCGACCAGTCAGAATTCACGTTGCAGGGCGAGCGGATGCTCTGGCACTGGAGCCGCCGATGAATACCCTGCTGGCGCGTCTCGACTGGCTCTGGCGTTTGCTGATGACCGGCTTTTGTTTTTCGCTATTTGGCGCAGGCGGTCTGCTGCTGTCCGTCGTCTGGTTCAATCTGCTTAATCTTGCAGAGCGAGACAGTCAGCGGCGGCGACGTATTGCAAGACGCAGCATCGCCGCCAGTTTCCGCTTTTTTCTGCGCGTGGCGAAGGCTGTAGGCGTGCTGGATTACGCGATTGACGGCGCGCAGACGCTGCGCGAAGAGCGCGGCTGTCTGGTGGTCGCCAACCATCCGACGCTGATTGATTACGTGCTCATCGCGTCCGTTATGCCGGAAACCGACTGCCTCGTAAAAGGCGATCTGCTGCGTAACCCGTTTGTCAGCGGCGTTATCCGGGCGGCGGATTACCTGATTAATAGCCAGGCTGACCGTCTGCTGCCGCAAAGCGAGAGACGTCTGCGCAACGGCGATACGCTGCTCATTTTCCCGGAAGGCACTCGTACCCGCGTTGGCGAGCCCATGACGCTGCAACGCGGCGCGGCCAATATCGCCGTGCGTTGCCGTGCCGACTTGCGAGTGGTCACGATTCATTGCAGCGAACATCTGCTTGATAAGCAGAGCAAATGGTATCACGTGCCGGCGCACAAGCCGCAGTTTAGGGTCATGGTCGGCGAGCGAATCAATACCGCAGAGTTTTGTGAGGCTCAGGAGGCGTTCGAGCCTGCGCTGGCGGCTCGTCAGCTCAACCGCCATCTCTTGTACCAGTTATCACAGCAAACCCCACCTTTGGCAGGAATCCACAACGATGCAAGCGCTTTATCTTGAAATTAAAAATCTGATTATCAACACGCTCAATCTGGAAGAACTGAGCGCCGAGGATATCGAAACCGATGCGGCCCTCTTTGGCGACGGTCTGGGTCTCGATTCCATCGATGCGCTTGAGTTAGGTCTGGCGGTCAAAAACCAGTACGGCGTTGTGCTTTCCGCAGAAAGCGAAGAGATGCGGCAGCACTTTTTCTCTGTCGCCTCGCTGGCGTCCTTTATTCATTCACAACGCGCATAAAACGAGTTTGTTATGGTTGATCAACACGCTATTTATCAGGAAGTTTCCGGCCTCCTCGTCAAATTATTCGAAATCGATCCGGCGGACATTACCCCGCAGGCCAGACTGTATGAAGACCTGGAGCTGGACAGCATTGATGCAGTGGATATGGTTGTCCATCTGCAAAAAAAGACCGGCAAAAAAATTAAGCCGGAGATTTTTAAATCCGTCCGCACCGTTCAGGATGTGGTGGACGCGGTTGAGCGTCTGCTGAGCGAAGAATAAGCGCGCATGACCGGTATCCTGACAGCGTTGCGTCGCGTGAGCGCCCCGGTGACGGTGGTCCTCACCCTGGCATGGCCTTTCGTTATCCTGCTCGGCATCAGGCTTAACATCATGCGCTGGATGATTCCGGTGATGGCGCTGTTGCTGGTGGCCAGGCTGTATCAGGCGCGACGGCTTGCCGGGCCGGGACGCTTTATGTCCGCCGGCGTCGCGCTCGCGGGTATCGCGTTATGCCTCGCGAGCCTCACGCTCAGACAGCACGCTCTCCTGTTGTGGTATCCGGTTGTGGTGAATGCGGTGATGCTGATGCTGTTCGGCGGTTCGCTCTGGCGCGGTATGCCGCTGGTCGAGCGCCTCGCGCGGTTGCGCGACCCTGAACTGCCTCCGCGCGCCGTGAGCTACACCCGTCGGGTCACGCAAATCTGGTGCCTCTTTTTTATTTTCAACGGCGCGATAGCCGCCGCTACCTGCCTCGCTGGCGATATGTCGCTATGGACGCTCTGGAACGGCGCCATCGCTTATCTGCTCATGGGGCTTTTGATGGCGGGTGAATGGCTGGTGCGTCGTCGTATTATTCAGCGGAGCGCCGTATGACCTCCTCTACGTTGCCTGTGGCCGAGTGGCTGAGCGCGCCGCGGCCTGACGATACCGTTGTCGCCTGGTCGTGCGAACGAGAATGGACGCTGGGGCAATTACGCACTGACGTTTCACGACTCACGCAGACGCTGCTGGCGCAGCCTGGCGAACGCTGGGCGCTCTGCTTTGAAGACAGCTACCTGTTTACTACCGCGCTGCTGGCGGCGCTCCATGCGGGTAAGGTGCCGGTCATTCCGGGCCATCGCCGCATCGCGGTATTACGGGAGCAGCACGGGTTATTCAGCGGCATTCTGACCGATCATCCGATGGACTGGGGCGGCCCGACGCTTATCGTTGCGGCAGGCACGCCGGATGACGCGCCGCCGCCCGCGCTGCCGCCGTTAACGCCGGACAGCTATGTCGAGCTGTTCACGTCCGGATCGACCGGTCAACCGCGGCGGGTACGCAAACCCGTCGCCTGTCTTGATAACGAAGCCGCTTTGCTGGCGCAGCGCTTCGCGCATCGCCTGGAAGGATGTCGCGTGGTGGCGTCGGTCGTGCCGCAACATCTCTATGGCCTGACATTTCGCATCATGTTGCCCATGGCGCTTGGTCTGCCGCTGCATACCGCGATGCTCTATTACGCCGAGCAGCTTGCCGCGCTGCCTTGCGGTCACACATACGCCTTTATCAGCAGCCCGGCATTCCTTAAACGTCTCGATAAACAGCTCGTCGCGCCGTCGCTGTCGTTGATTATTTCCGCAGGCGGCATGCTGCCCTGGCAGGATGTTCAGCATACCGTGGACTGGACTGACGTCACGCCGGATGAGATCTACGGCAGTACCGAGACGGGGGTGCTCGCGTGGCGCTACCGTGCGCAGGATGATGCTCCCTGGCAGCCTTTTCCGGGCGTCGTCCTCAGGCAAGAGCAGGCATGCTGGCGCGTGTTCTCAGACATCATTCCCGAGCGCGAAGGGCTGCTGCTGGACGATGCGCTCCATGTGCTGGAGAGCGGACAGTTTCATCTGGCGGGGCGCCAGGGGCGTGTCGTTAAAATCGAAGAAAAAAGAGTTTCATTAAGCGATATAGAACGCCGGATGCTCATGATTGAGGGCATCCATGAGGTCGCGGCGTTGCCGGTCACGCGCGGCGGCCGTCAGGGCGTCGGGGTTCTGGTCGTCCTCAATGGCGAAGGCGCTCGCCAGCAACAGCACAGCACCGGCAAACAGCTTGAGCTGTCATGGCGCCGCGCTCTGCTCCCGTGGCTTGAGCCCGTCGCTATCCCCCGTTACTGGCGCATCGTGGATGAAATTCCGGTCAACAGTATGAACAAGCGTGTCTATGCGCAATTAGAGGAACTCTTTCATGACCCCTCCTGAAATCCAACGACACCAGCCGTCGCCCGCGCAGGCTGACATCGTGTTGCGCCTTGATCCCACGCTTTTCTGGTTTAAAGGGCATTTCCCGGTGCAGCCGTTGCTGCCAGGCGTGGCGCAGCTGGACTGGGTCATGCGCTATGCCGCTGAACTCGTTGCGCCCGGCTACCGGTTTCATGGCATTCAGAATGTGAAGTTTCAGGCGCCGCTACTGCCGGGCTGCGATGTCCTGCTTTCGCTCGACTGGAATGAGGCGCGCGGCGTGCTGAGCTTCAGCTATCACCGGCTGGCGGGCGACGCGCGCATTCTCTCCAGCAGCGGGAAAATCAAGCTATGTCGCTGACTGCCGCTTCCTTTCGTCCGTGTGTGGTGATCCCGTGTTACAACCATGGCAGCCTGATTGAAAAGGTGTTGCAGCGCCTGGCGCCCTTTGCGCTGCCTTGCTTCATCATTGATGACGGCAGCGATGAGACCACGCGCGCCGCGCTGGACGAGCTGCCGCAACGCTATCCCTCGCTGACGCTGGTGCGTCTCGCCCGTAATTCAGGCAAAGGTGTCGCGGTGATGGAAGGGCTGCGCCACGTCGCGCAGCAGGGTTTTACGCACGCGGTGCAAGTCGATGCCGACGGACAGCATGCCATTGAAGATATCCCGGCCTTTTTATCGCTGGCGCAACGCCATCCCGACGCGCTGATCTCCGGTCATCCGGTGTATGACGCCTCGATGCCGCGCGCCCGGCGCTACGGGCGTTGGGTCACGCATGTCTGGGTCTGGATAGAAACGCTGTCGCTCTCCCTGAAAGACAGCATGTGTGGATTTCGCGTCTATCCGATCGCGCCGACGCTCGCGCTGGCGCAGCGCCATCCGCCCGGCAAACGGATGGATTTCGATACGGAGATCATGGTGCGCCTCTACTGGCGGGGCCATCCCACGTACTTTATTCCCACCCGCGTCACCTATCCGCAGGATGGCATATCGCATTTCGATGCGCTGCGCGATAACTGCCGGATCTCCTGGATGCATACGCGCCTTTTCTTCGGCATGTTGCCGCGCGCGCCGGGGCTGTTATGGCGTCGACGCCAGCAACACTGGGCGCGCCAGAAGGAAAGAAAAGGCTTGCTGGGGATGCGCATTATGATCGCGGTCTGGCGCCTTCTGGGACGCGGAGCGTTTGATGCGCTGCTGCGCCCCGTGGTGGCCGTGTACTGGCTCAGCGCCGGTGAGGCCCGTCAGGCATCGCGCCAGTGGCTTTCCCGCGTTCAACAAACCCTGGCGATGCGCCAGCAGAACGCGCCGGAGCCGCTTAGCAGCTATCGCCACTTTTTACGTTTCGGCGAGGCCATGCTCAATAAAATCGCCAGCTGGCGCGGTGAATTACGCCCTGGCAGCAAGGTGGTTATTTCGCCGCAAGCGCAGGAGGCGATCGCCGAAACGCCCCAACGGGGACGGCTCTTGCTGGCCTCGCACCTGGGCGATGTCGAAGCCTGCCGCGCGCTGGCGGAACGACACGGCAATCTCGTTATTAATGCGCTGGTTTTTAGCGAAAATGCGCAGCGTTTTAAGCAAATCATGGAAGAGGTCGCGCCGCGCGCCGGGGTCAATCTCATCTCTGTAACGGATATCGGCCCCGACACGGCGATGCTGCTGAAAGAAAAACTCGATCGCGGCGAATGGGTGGCGATCGTCGGCGATCGCATCGCGGTGAATCCGCAGCGCGGCGGCCAGTGGCGCGTTATCTGGAGCGCGTTTATGGGCCAGCCCGCGCCTTTTCCTCAGGGGCCTTTCATCCTCGCCGCCGCGCTCCGTTGCCCGGTCGATCTGGTCTTCGCGCTACATCTTAAAGGAAAACTGCATCTGTTCCTGGAGCCTTTCGCCGACCCGCTGAAGCTGCCGCGCGGCCAGCGCGAGCAGGCGCTACAGGACGCGGTTGACCACTATGCCGCACGCCTGGAGCATTACGCGCTTCAGGCGCCGCTCGAATGGTTCAACTTTTATGATTTCTGGCGCCTGCCCGACGCGGCGGATGACCGGAAAAAGGAGTCTTAACGTGTTAAACGATCCGCGTTTCACCGCAGAAGTGGAGCTCGCCATCCCTTTTCACGACGTCGATTCAATGGGCGTGGTCTGGCATGGCAACTACTTTCGCTATTTTGAAATCGCCCGCGAGGCGTTACTTAACCAGTTCAATTATGGATACCGGCAGATGAAAGCCTCCGGCTACGTATGGCCGGTCGTTGATACGCGGGTGAAATATCGCGATGCCCTGACCTTTGAGCAACGCATCCGGGTACGCGCCGTCATCGAAGAGTATGAAAACCGCTTGCGTATCGGTTACACGATTTTCGATGCGCAAACCCATAAGCGCACCACGACGGGCTACACCATTCAGGTCGCTGTTGAAGAAGCGAGCCGGGAGCTGTGTTTCGTCAGCCCGGCCATTCTGTTCGAGCGAATGGGAGTGACATTATGAGATTCTGGCCGCTTTTCTTGCTGCTTTGCGGGCCGTTCGCCAGCGCCGTGACGCTTGATGAACTCCAGCAGCGTTTTACGCAGCAACCGGTTGTTCGCGCCCATTTCGAACAAACCCGCACCATTAAAGATATGCCTCAGCCGCTGCGTTCGCAGGGCGAGATGATTATCGCGCGCGATAAAGGCTTGCTCTGGCGGCAGACGCGCCCCTTCCCGATGACCCTGTTGCTGGACGACGCGCGGATGGCGCAGCAAATCAACGACCAGCCGCCGCAGGTCGTCACGGCGCAAAACAACCCGCAGATGTTCCAGTTCAATCACCTGCTCCGCGCGCTTTTTCAGGCGGATCGACAGGTGCTGGAGCAGAATTTCCGCATCGATTTTCAGGACAACGGTCAGGGACGCTGGCGGCTAATGCTGACGCCCGTCACGACCCCGCTGGATAAAATTTTCGCCTCTATCGAACTGAAAGGACGCGATTATCTGGAAACCATTAACTTATCTGACAAACAAGGCGACCAGACCGGGATCGTCTTTAGCCAGCACCGCCTTGAGCCTGCGACACTGACCGATGATGAACGTCAACGTTTTGCTTTCTGAATACCCACGGCGTTTCGCCTGGGCCTGGCTTGGCCTCTGTCTGCTGCTGGCGGCAACGCTCTGTGCGCTGCTGCCGCACGCGCGTATTAACAGCAGCGTGCTGGCGCTGTTGCCGCAACAGACATTAGGCGAGATCCCGCCTGCGCTGCATGACGGCTTTATGCAGCGTCTCGACCGCCAGGTGGTGTGGATGGTCAGCCCAGGAAAAACGCCGGACCCGCAGGTGGCGCAACGCTGGCTGGACGAGCTGCGTCGCCAGCCCTTTCTGCGCGACGTCAAAGGCCCGATGGATGCCGCTCAGCAGCAGGCATGGGGCGCGTTTTTCTTTCAACACCGCAACGGCAATCTGGATGCGCAAACCCGCAGCCGCCTGGAAAAGGGCGGCGAAGCGCAGGCGCAATGGATTTTGTCGCAGCTCTATTCGGCGTTTTCTGGCGTTAGCGGCAAAGAGTTACAAAACGACCCGCTGATGCTGGTGCGCGGCGCGCAAATGGCCATGGCGCAAAATACCAGCCGTCTGCGCCTGATGCAGGGCTGGCTGACGGCGCAGGACGATCGGGGCAATTACTGGTACCTGCTGCATGGCGAACTGGCCGGCTCGTCCTTCGATATGCGCCAGACGCATGAAATAGTCACCACACTCAAAGCGCGCGAGCAGGCGCTGAAAGCCGCGTTCCCCCATGCCGATGTGCTCTCGCGCGGCACGGCGTTTTATAGCGATTACGCCAGCCAGCAGGCGAAACAGGATGTCTCTACGTTAGGGCTGGCGACCATCCTTGGCGTTATTGCGCTTATCGTGGCGACCTTTCGCTCGCTGCGCCCGCTGGTGCTGTGCCTGCTTTCTGTCGGTACCGGGGCGCTGGCGGGTAGCGCCGTGACGCTGCTGGTTTTCGGCGAACTGCACCTGATGACGCTGGTCATGAGCGTCAGCATTATCGGCATCTCCGCGGACTACACGCTCTATTATCTGACCGAAAGGATGATCCACGGGCAGGAGGCCTCGGCGCAGCAAAGCATGGCGAAGGTCGGCAAAACGCTGTTGCAGGCGCTGCTGACCACCGTCGCGGCGTACCTGGTGATGATGCTTGCCCCCTTCCCGGGCATCCGTCAGATGGCGCTGTTCGCGGCCGTCGGGCTGAGCGCCTCCTGCCTGACGGTGATTTTCTGGCATCCGCTGCTGTGCCGGGGTCTGCCAGTGCGCCCGGCGCCCGCGATATCGCTGCTACTGCCCGCGCTTGCCGCCTGGCGGCGCGATAAGCGGCTTATTGTCGGGCTGCCGGTTGTCATTGCCCTGCTGTCGGCCGCCGGGATCGCCACGCTGCGCGTCGATGATGATATCGCGCAGTTGCAGGCGCTTCCGGCGGGTTTACTGGCTCAGGAGAAAACGATCGCCGCGCTCACAGGCCAGGGCAGCGATCAAAAATGGTTCGTTATCTATGGCAGGACGCCGGAAGAAACCTTGCAGCGTATGGAGGCTTTCGCCCCTGTGCTGGAAAAAGCGCGGAAGGAAGGTTTACTGACGCAATACCGTCTGATTCCAATAAATTCCAGCGCCCGCCAGCAGCGCGATCTGGCCTTGATCCAGGCCGCCGCGCCGACCATCAACGCCACGCTTTCGCAGACGGGCATTACGGTTCCCTCCATCAATACGTCCGCGATGCCCGTAACGCTTGAGGCGTGGCTCGCCAGCCCGGCCAGCGAAGGCTGGCGTCTGATGTGGCTGACGCTGCCCGACGGCACCAGCGGCGCGCTGGTGCCCGTGGACGGCGTGCGCGACAGCGCGGCGTTAAGCACGCTGGCGGCGCGTCAGCCCGGCGCCGCCTGGGTAGACCGGAAAGCGTCGTTTGACGCGCTCTTTTCGCTCTACCGCCATGTGCTGACAGGCCTGTTAGGCGTGGCGTTAATTATTATCGCGCTCGGCGCCGTGATACGCCTGGGATGGCGCAAAGGACTGATAAGCCTGCTGCCGTCGCTGCTTTCGCTGGGCGCGGGACTGGCCGCGCTCGCCTTTACCGGTCAGCCGCTGAATATCTTTTCGTTGCTGGCGCTGGTGCTGGTCCTGGGCATTGGCATTAACTACACGCTCTTTTTCAGCAACCCGCGCGGTACGCCATTGACCTCTCTGGTCGCCATTACGCTTGCCATGATCACCACCCTGCTGACGCTGGGCATGCTGGTCTTCAGCGCCACACAGGCGATTAGCGGCTTCGGCACGGTGCTGTGCAGCGGCATCTTTGTCGCCTTTTTATTATCTCCTCTGGCCATGCCGGAACGTCGCAAAGCGAGAAAATCACGATGAAAAATAGCCTCTGGCAGGCGGGCATGCTGCTCGCGTTATCACTGCTTGGCGGATGCGCGCCCCATTCAGACGGGCAGAATGACCCGCATCCGCAGGCATGGCTGAAACCGGGCGTGCGCGTCACGCTGCCGCCGCCGGGCATAACGCCTGCCGTCAGCAGCCAGCAGTTGCTGACAGGCGAGTTCAACGGACAAAAGCAATCGCTGCTGGTGATGCTTAATGCCGACCATGAAAAAATCACGCTGGCGGGGCTCTCGTCCGTCGGTATTCGCCTGTTTCTGGCCACTTACGACAGTCGCGGCATCCACACCGAGCAATCTATCGTCGTTCCACAGTTGCCGCCTGCAAGCCAGGTATTGGCCGATATTATGCTGAGCCACTGGCCGGTTGACGCCTGGCGCTCCCGCTTACCGGCAGGCTGGACGCTGGAAGATCGGGGTTTACGCCGCGAGCTGCGCGATAACAACGGGCACGTGGTGACACAGATTACCTATCTGCAACGCGGCACACGTCGTGAGCCCATCAGTATTGAGCAGAAGGTCTTCCACTATCACATCACGATTCAATATCTGGACGACTGAGATGATTTACGTTTCCGCCATGGGCATGGTGAGCGCGCTCGGCACCTCGCTTGATGAAACTGCGGCAAGCCTGCAAAGCGGCGTCGTACCCGGCATGAAAGCGCGCAAAGGCTGGCTGCAGCAAGACCAGGAGGCCGTGCTGGGCGGCGTTGAAGGCCCGCTGCCGCCTGTCCCGGATGCGTTTCGCGCGCACCGCTCCCGCAATAATCAGCTCCTGCTGGCGGCGCTGGCGCAAATCCAGCCGCAGGTTGACGAGGCGATTGCGCGCTACGGTCGCGATCGGGTAGCCGTCGTGCTGGGCACCAGTACCTCTGGCCTGGATGAAAGCGACCGACACCTGGAAGCTCACCTGAACGAAGGCGACGCGACCGACTGGCACTACTATCAGCAAGAGTTAGGCGATCCATCGCGGTTTCTTGCCGCGTGGCTGAGTCTGCATGGCCCGGCGTTTACGCTTTCCACGGCCTGCTCCTCAAGCGCCAGAGCGGTTATCAGCGGTAAGCGACTGATTAACGCGGGGCTTGCGGACGTCGCTATCGTCGGCGGCGCCGATACGTTAAGCCGGATGCCGGTGAATGGCTTCGACAGTCTGGAGTCTTTCTCCGCGCGCCTGTGCGAGCCTTTTGGCCGCGACCGCTGCGGCATTACCATCGGCGAAGGCGCGGGACTCATGCTGCTGACGGCCGAGCCGCAGGCTATTGCGCTGCTCGGTACAGGCGAATCCAGCGACGCCTATCATATTTCCGCTCCGCATCCGGAAGGCGAAGGTGCCATTCGCGCTATCGACCAGGCGCTGCGCGAAGCAGGGCTGGCCCCGGACGATATCGGCTATATCAACCTGCACGGCACCGCCACGCCGCTCAATGATAAAATTGAATCGCGCGTCGTGCACAGGATCTTCGGCAACCGCGTGCCCTGTAGTTCGACCAAGCACCTCACCGGTCATACGCTGGGCGCCGCCGGGATTTGCGAAGCGGTCATAAGCGCGCTTATCCTGGCGCGTTCGCTGCCGCTGCCATCACAAGATTTTGCACGTTATTCGCCCGATGAAACGCTGCCCGATTGCGGCATTCTGCATGCCCCTGCGCCACTGCGTCGGCCTTACGTGCTTTCTAACTCATTCGCTTTTGGCGGGAATAATACCAGCCTGTTATTCGGGAGGATGTCGTGACCCCTTACCTGGCGCCTGGCGCCTATTTACCCCATGAAACGCCAATGCTGCTGCTGGAAAGCGTCCTTGCCGTCAGCGAAAACCTGGCACGTTGTCGCGTGACGGTATCGCCGCAAGGGGTACTGGCGCCGTTTCTGACGGCGGAAGGCGAATTGCCCGCGTGGTATGCGATGGAACTGATGGCGCAGACGGTGGGCGTATGGTCGGGCTGGCATCGTATTTCGCGCGGCGAACCGGGCATCGCGCTCGGCATGATTCTGGGCGCACGCGATCTGCAATGCCAGCACAGCGCATTCCCGCATGGCAGCACCCTTGATATCGACGTCACGCTGCTTTTGCAGGATGAAAAGTTTGGCAGCTTCGAGGCCACGATTCATTGCGGCGAGATCTGCTTCGCCCGCGGGCGCATTAACACCTTTCAGCCGGATAGCGCCGAGCTGAACCAGCTATTTTCTCAGGGAGCCCCAACATGAGTCGTTCCGTTCTGGTTACCGGGGCCAGCAAAGGCATTGGCCGGGCGATTGCTCGTCAGCTGGCTGCCGATGGTTTTACCGTCGGGGTGCATTATCACCGTGATGAACACGGCGCGCAGGAGACGCTGCGCGAGATTATCGAGGCAGGCGGCGCAGGCCGTTTGCTCTGTTTCGACGTGAGCCAGCGTGAGGCGTGCCGCGAGACGCTTGAAGCCGATATGGCGCAACACGGCGCCTGGTATGGTGTCGTCAGCAACGCGGGTATTACGCGCGACGCCGCCTTCCCGGCGCTCAGCGACAGCGACTGGGACGACGTTATCCATACCAACCTCGACAGTTTCTATAACGTGGTGCAGCCCTGCATTATGCCGATGATCGCCGCTCGTCAGGGGGGAAGAATAGTCACCGTCTCCTCTGTGTCCGGCATCATGGGCAACCGTGGACAGGTCAATTACAGCGCGGCTAAAGCGGGCATTATCGGCGCGACCAAAGCGCTGGCCATCGAGCTTGCGAAACGCAAAATTACCGTCAACTGCATCGCGCCGGGGCTTATCGACACCGGCATGATTGAGATGGAAGAGGCCGCGTTAAAAGAGGCGATGAGCATCATTCCAATGAAACGTATGGGGCAGGCGGAAGAAGTCGCGGGCCTCGCCAGCTATCTGATGTCAGATATCGCAGGCTACGTTACCCGCCAGGTCATTTCCATCAATGGAGGCATGTTATGATGCGCCGCGTCGTGATTACCGGTATGGCGGGCGTTACCGCCTTTGGCGAAACCTGGCACAGCGTGGCGCAGCGTCTGAAGGCGGGCGAAAACGCGGTGCGTAAAATGCCGGAATGGCAGGTCTACGACGGGCTGCATACGCTGCTGGGCGCGCCGATCGACGATTTTGTCACGCCGGAGCACTATACCCGCAAACGCATTCGCTCCATGGGCCGGGTCTCGCTGATGTCGACCCGCGCAACGGAGCTGGCGCTGGAGATGGCGGGCCTGCTTGACGCCCCCGTCCTGACCAACGGCGAAACCGGCATCGCCTATGGATCTTCCACAGGAAGTACTGGCCCGGTGAGTGAATTCGCCACCATGCTGACGGAAAAGCACACCAACAATATTACCGGCACCACCTATGTACAGATGATGCCGCATACCACCGCCGTCAATACCGGTCTCTTTTTTGGGCTGAAAGGCCGCGTGATCCCGACATCCAGCGCCTGCACCTCCGGCAGCCAGGCCATTGGTTATGCCTGGGAGGCGATTCGCCACGGTTACCAGACGGTGATGGTCGCAGGCGGCGCGGAAGAGTTATGCCCATCCGAAGCAGCGGTATTCGACACGCTGTTCGCCACCAGCCAGCGCAACGATGCGCCGAAAACCACGCCCGCGCCGTTCGATAAAGACCGCGACGGCCTGGTGATTGGCGAAGGCGCCGGGACGTTAATCCTGGAAGAGCTGGAGCATGCCAAAGCACGCGGCGCCACCATTTATGGCGAGATCGTGAGCTTTTACACCAACTGCGACGCGGCGCATATTACGCAGCCGCAGCGGGAAACGATGCAGATCTGCATTGAACGGGCGCTGAAAATGGCGGAACTTGACGCGCGTGATATCGGTTATATCTGCGCGCATGGCACCGCGACTGACCGGGGTGATATCGCCGAATCGCAGGCGACCGCCGCCGTGTTTGGCGAGCACACCCCCCTTTCTTCGCTGAAAAGTTATTTCGGCCATACGCTGGGGGCCTGCGGCGCGCTGGAGGCCTGGATGAGCCTTGAAATGATGCGAGAAGGCTGGTTTGCGCCAACGCTTAATCTGCGTCAGCCCGATGAGCAGTGCGGCGCGCTTGATTACATTATGGGCGAGTCACGCGCTATCGATTGCGAATTTATCCAGACCAACAACTTTGCCTTTGGGGGCATCAATACCTCGCTGGTACTGCGTCGCTGGTCTTAACCGTGCTGCGCGTCATTATCGGTGACATCCCCCCGCTCAGTACCCCTCAGGCGGTTGCGCGCTGGCTGTCGCCTGCCCTGCGCGCGCAACAGCCGTCGGGCAAACGTCAGGCGAGCTGGCTTGCCGGACGAGTGATGCTGGCCTGGGCTGTCGGTACGCGCGGGCTGCCGCCGCTTGAAACAGACTCCCACGGCAAACCTTTTCTGCCGCACCGTCCGGAGCTGGCCTTTAACCTGAGCCACAGCGATGGCGTTGTGGCGCTGACCCTTAGCGATGCGGGAGCGGTGGGCTGCGATATCGAAAGGATCCGCCCGCGGCGGAGCTGGCCATCGCTGGCACGCGCGATATTCAGCGAAGAGGAGCAGGCGATGTTATCCGCGCTGCCTGAGGAAGCCAGGCTGCCGGCGTTCTGGCAATGCTGGACCCGGCGTGAAGCGCTTCTCAAACAGCGAGGCGGCGCCGTGTGGGAACTCTTACAGGCGCCAGCTATTCTCACGCCGCCTGAAGGCGTTTTTCTCAGTGATTGCCGCGTTGAGGATTTACAGATAGCGGTTTGCGCCTGCGTGCCGTGCAAGGATATCGGCAAACGCCTCGAATCCCTGACGCTCGCCTCGCTTTAACGAATCACACCACGCGCCGCGCCGCGAGATAACGTGCGCGCCAGTAGCCGTTGCTGAGGCTGGAGATGGTCACGCCTTTTTCTTTCGAGGCGTGGATGAACTGATCATCGCCGATATAAACCCCCACGTGGCGCTGTCGCGGGCCGGTGCTGAAAAACACCAGATCGCCCGGTTGCAGCGCCGTTTTTCTTACCGCTTTGCCCTTTTTAAGCTGCTGCAAGGTCGTGCGCGGCAGTGAAACGCTTGCCGATTCAGCAAACAGATGCTGCATCAGCGCGGAGCAATCGACGCCGCGGTGCGTCGTGCCGCCTAAGTGATAGCGGGTGCCTTTCCAGCCCGCATAACGGCTTAACAATGCGTGTTTAAGCCGCGGGTGCTGCGGCGTGGCGGTGTGCAAGCGAGAGGAGAAGCCCGGCGCGGCATCGTGATAATGCCAGGACGGGGGCAGCGCGGCGCTGAAGGCCGGGGCTGCAAGCAGTGAGGTAAAATAAAAAAACATCATTAAAAAACGCATCGCGATCGTTACCGTCTCGTGTTGTTGCTCCTTACCCGGTCAGGAAGTGCGCTCCGTATGTGCTTCCTCTGACGGGGCGCAACGTTAACGGCTGGCGATAAAACAGACTATCGACTCTCACTACATTCGTTTGTTACTCCTCTTTCATCGACCCCGACACGCGCTGCGCAACCCATTCATTCGCCGAAGAATAAACGCCATTTTTATACGCCAGGCCGTTCTTTTTACGGGATTTTTACACCGCCGCCTGCCGGAAAACGCTAGCCTTTGACCATCGCCCGAGCGGCTCACAAGAAGCGTGACCTATGTTCTCCTTTGCCCTTACTCCCTGGTTTAAACCCCTGAGCCCGACAGTGGCGCCTTCCGGTCAGGAACCGATTATGTTCTCTACGTTGCTTAATACCTGGATGCTGGCGGGCGCGCCGCACGGCACGCCGGTTTCCTTTCGCCAGGAAGCCGACGCTTACCTGCGTGAATATCCGCATACCCGCCACGTCGATATTTATCTGCACGATCTGAATGGCTGCCGTCGCGGCAAGCGCATCAGCGCCGAGAGCCTGCGCGCGCTGGCGCAGGGCTGCTATTTCCCGCTGTCGGTGTATGCCATGGATACCGAGGGGCTCGTTGTTGAAAGCGCGGTTGCCCGGCACGAGCCGGACAGGCTCTGCCTGCCGGTCAGCGGCACGCTGCGCCCCTGCGCAAGCGATCCGGAACATCACGCCCAGTTACTGCTCGCGATGCAAGACCCTGACGGCGCAGGCTGCGCGCTGGAGCCGCGCGTCGTGCTGGAGCGCCTGCTGGCGCAGTTCCACGCGCGCGGCATCTATCCGGTCATCGCGCCGGAGGTGGAGTTTTATCTGCAGGCGCAGGACGGCGCGCCGCCAACGTCGCGCTGTTTTGATATCGACATGCCGGGCCGCGACAGCGCGCTGCTGGAGGCGATGGAAACCGAAGCGCGGCGCCAGGGTTTGCCTGTCTGCGGCATCGTGGCGGAAGCGGAAGCGGGCCAGTTCGAACTCAATTTTAACCACACCCCACGCGTGGTGGAGATGTGCGATCGGGTGCTGGCGGCGCGACGGCTGGTGCATCAGGTGGCGGAAAAACAGGGCTATCGCGCAAGCTTTATGGCCAAACCGCACGCCAGACTGTCAGGCAGCGGCCTGCACGTTCATATCAGCCTGAACGACGCGCAGGGCAATAACCTTTTCACGGGCGACGCGGGCACTCCGAACGTAATGATGCGCCGCAGCCTGAGCGGCCTGCTGGCGCTGATGCCCGCAAGCGTCGCGCTGGTGACGCCGGGCGCGAATGCCTTCCGGCGGCTGCGTAAGAGCCTGAACGAACCGCTGTTTTCTTCGTGGGGCTATAACGATCGCTCGGCGGCGCTGCGCCTGCCCTGCGCGGACCCGACCCGTCAGCGCATCGAATACCGGCTGGCGAGCGCCGACGCCAACCCGTATCTCGTGGCGGCCGCGGCGCTCGCGGGCATTCTCTATGGCCTTGATCGCCCCTTACCCCTGCCAGAGGCGGGCATGAATACGGATTTGCCCGCCCTGCCGCTCTTCTGGCCGGACGCGCTCGCGCGTTTTCAGGAGGCGGACTGGCTTCGGCAACAGCTGGGCGCGCCGTTCAGCGACGCCTGGCTTGCCTGCAAACGTCAGGAGCTGGCCCGGTTCGAAAGTGAAGTTACCGACGCGGAAATACGCGCCCACCACCATTAATCACGCGGAAAAAAGAGGTGAGTCATGTCTCGCTTAGTCATGATATCCAGCCGCTGCGGCGTGCCGCACGGCGCCGATGCGCAGGCGGAAGCCCTGCACGACATCATGCGCCAGCGCGGCGGCCTGTGGATGGGCTGGAGCGGCGCTGTCGGCCTTGCCGGGGAACCGCGCCGCATCGCGATGCGGGAAACGGCGGGCTATACGCGCCAGCGCTGGGATATGTCGCCTGCGGAATACGCCGGTTACTACCACGGCTACGTGCATCAGGCGCTGTGGCCGGTGTTCCATAACCGCCCCGATCTCGCTGCACACCAGAAAAGCGCGTTCAGCGCCTATAAAGCGTGGAACGAGGCGGTGGCGGAGATGGCGACCGAGGAGATCTGCCCGGATGACATCGTCTGGGTGCAGGATTACCACCTGATCCCCCTCGGACGCGGCCTGAAAGAAGCGGGACTGCTGAACCCGTGTGGTTTCTTTTTGCATCAGCCGTTCCCGCCAGGCGATGTGTTCAGAACGCTGCCGGAGCATGACTGGCTGATGCGCTCGCTCTTTTACTACGATCTGATTGGCTTTCAGTCCGGCAGCGATGTGAATAATTTCCTGCTGTGCGTGATGCGCCATTACCGCACGGAGCGGCTGTCCGCCACCACGCTTCGGGTCAACGGCCACATTATTAACGTCGGCGTGTTTCCCTGCGGCGTGGCGACGCATCGCCCGACGCGCCACGCGCCGCTCGCCCCAAAAAACGGCGCGTTATATTCGCGTAAGCTTATCGTCAGCGACGATGTGATAAACGATATCAGCGGCATTCACTACCGTATCGACGCCATGCGTAACCTGCTGAACAACCATCCGCAATACCTGCGCGACGTCACGCTGTTGCAGCTGAGCGACCCGGCGAAAGAGTACCCGCACTTCTCGCCGCAGCTTGAGCGGCAGCTGGCGCGCTTTTGCAGCGAAGTGAACGGCGCGTTTGGCGATTTGAGCTGGTTTCCGGTGAATTATCTGCATAACGACGCGCTGAACCGGCGCGCTATCGCCGGGATTTACGCACGCTCCCGCGCCGCGCTGTTTACGCCGCTGTCAGAAGGCGTGAGCCTGAGCGCGAAAGCCTATGTCCTGGCGCAGGACGCCGCCGATCCGGGCGTGCTGATCCTCTCGCAGTGCAGCGGCACGGCGGAGCAGCTGAAAGGCGCGATGGTGGTCAATCCGTATGACGCCAGCGAGCTTAGCGAAGCGCTGCATTCGGCGCTCGCGATGCCGCTGGCGGAGCGAAAACAGCGCCATGCGGCGCTGCTCACGCAGGTGCGACAGTATGATAATCAGTGGTGGGCGAGCGCCTTTCTCGACGCGCTGGATGGCATGCCCGCGCCGCCGCGCTTTCCACGCCAGCGCGGTATTTTCACGCCGCAGAATCTCTACTGAGGATGTTATTCGGCAAGCGCCTGGGCGCAGGCCCAGGCAGAGCTCCAGGCCCACTGGAAGTTATAACCGCCCAGCCAGCCGGTGACGTCCACGACTTCGCCGATAAAATAGAGCCCCGGCACGTTGCGCGCCTCCATGGTGCGGGAGGAAAGCTCGTGGGTATCCACCCCGCCAAGCGTCACTTCCGCGGTGCGGTAGCCTTCGGTGCCGTTGGGCTGGACGCGCCAGCCGTGCAGCGTCTCCAGGAGTTCCTGCTGCTGACGGCTGTTGAGCTGTTTCAGCGTCACATCCGGGAGTTGCCCGAGGCTTTGCAGGCACTCCACCAGCCGCTTCGGCAGCAGCATGGCGAGCGTGTTTTTCAGGCTCTGATTCGGGTGCGCGACGCGCTGTTCGTCGAGAAACGCCCCGGCGTCCGTATCCGGCAGCAGGTTAACGGTGACCCACTCCCCCGGCTGCCAGTAGCTGGAGATCTGCAAAATCGCCGGGCCGGAAAGCCCGCGATGGGTAAAGAGAATGCTTTCGCGAAAGACGGTGCCGTTATCGGCGGTGACCACTGCAGGCACCGAGACGCCGGAAAGCGTCTGGATCTGCTCAAGCAACGGCTTATGCAGCGTAAACGGCACCAGGCCCGCGCGGGTCGGCAATACCTTCAGGCCGAACTGCTCCGCCACTTTATAGCCAAACGGCGTGGCGCCGAGGCCCGGCATCGACAGACCGCCGCTGGCGATGACCAGCTTCGGCGTCTGCACCGCGCCGCCATTGAGCGTCAGGGTATAACCGCTGTCGTCGCGCGCGATCTCCAGCACTTCACTACGCAGCCGCACGGTCACGCCGCCTTTGTCGCACTCCGCCATCAGCATGACGACGATCTGTTCCGCAGAGTCGTCGCAGAAAAGCTGCCCGAGGGTTTTCTCATGCCAGGCGATGCCATGCTTGCCCACCAGATCGATAAAATCCCACTGGGTGTAGCGCGCCAGCGCCGATTTACAGAAGTGCGGATTGGCGCTGAGGTAAGCGGCTGGCTCAACGTAGAGGTTGGTAAAATTGCAGCGTCCGCCGCCGGACATCAAGATTTTACGCCCCGGTTTTTTGCCGTTATCCAGCACTAACACCCGGCGCCCCGCCTGCCCTGCCAGCGCCGCGCAGAATAATCCTGCCGCGCCCGCCCCTACGATGATGGCATCAAACTGTTCCACAACCCTTCCTCATTGCCGTTAAGGCCGCGAATTGTAAAGTTTCCTCTCTGGTCGCACCAGACAAAACCCTGTTACAAATTCTAATAAATTGAATTTAAAAGGTAATCTCTTTAGTGAAATTGGCGCTTCAGTGACACCGATTAAAAAAAGTCTATATTTCACTTTGCCCACGCCGCCGTTGTCTTAGATAATGCGCCGCGTTCATGTCCTCAAAATGGCGTAACGTCCTATGCTACATTTGTTTGCCGGGCTGGATTTACACACTGGCCTGTTACTATTGCTTGCTCTGGGATTTGTACTGTTTTATGAAGCTATCAACGGCTTCCATGATACGGCAAACGCAGTCGCAACGGTTATCTACACACGCGCTATGCGATCGCAGCTTGCGGTGGCTATGGCGGCTCTCTTTAACTTCCTCGGTGTTCTGCTTGGCGGCTTAAGCGTAGCCTATGCGATTGTGCATATGCTGCCGACCGATCTGCTGCTTAACGTAGGCTCCGCCCATGGCCTGGCGATGGTCTTTTCCATGCTGCTGGCCGCGATTATCTGGAACCTTGGCACCTGGTATCTGGGCCTCCCGGCGTCCAGTTCCCATACGCTCATCGGCGCTATCATCGGGATTGGCCTCACCAACGCCCTGATGACCGGCACCTCTGTGGTGGATGCGCTGAATATCCCGAAAGTGCTGAACATTTTCGGCTCCCTGATCATTTCGCCGATTGTCGGCCTGGTGTTCGCGGGCGGCCTGGTGTTCCTGTTGCGTCGCTACTGGAACGGCACCAAAAAACGCGCCCGCATCCATCTGACGCCCGCCGAGCGTGAAAAGAAAGACGGTAAGAAAAAACCGCCGTTCTGGACCCGCATTGCGCTGATCCTCTCCGCTATCGGCGTGAGTTTCTCGCACGGCGCGAACGACGGTCAGAAAGGCATCGGCCTGATTATGCTGGTGCTGATTGGCGTGGCGCCTGCGGGCTTTGTGGTGAACATGAACGCCTCCGGCTATGACATCACCCGCACCCGCGATGCTATCAGCAACGTTGAAACGTACTTCCAGCAGCACCCGGCGGCGCTGCGTCAGGTCGCAGGCACAGAGCCGGTGATCCCGACGCCGGAGCAGGTGAACCCGACGGATAATCCGAAGGAGTTCCACTGCGACGCCAGCCGCGCCATCGTGGCGCTGGATCGCGCCAAAACGATGCTTAACAATATCGACAGCTATGACAAGCTGACCGTGGAGCAGCGCAGCCATCTGCGCCGCATCATGCTGTGCATCTCTGACACCACCGATAAAGTGGCGAAGCTCAAAGAAACCAGCGCGGACGATAAGCGTCTGCTGAAGAACCTGAAAGCCGACATGCTCAGCACCATCGAGTATGCGCCGGTATGGATAATCATGGCGGTCGCGCTGGCGCTTGGCGTGGGTACGATGATTGGCTGGCGCCGCGTGGCGACGACCATCGGCGAGAAAATCGGTAAGAAAGGCATGACCTACGCACAGGGCATGTCGGCGCAGATGACGGCGGCAGTGTCCATCGGCATCGCGAGCTACACCGGTATGCCGGTTTCCACGACGCACGTGCTGTCATCGTCTGTCGCGGGCACCATGATCGTCGACGGCGGCGGTCTGCAGCGCAAAACCGTTACCAGCATCCTGATGGCATGGGTCTTCACCCTGCCGGCATCTATCCTGCTCTCAGGCGTGCTGTACTGGATTGCGTTGCGTTTCGTATAAGCGAATTGGCGTGAACGGTAAGAAGCGGGTCAGGAAACTGACCCGCTTTTTTAATGCCAAATCATCAGGCCGATTAAGCTAATAATCACCAACCCGCATAAGGCGCTGGTCAAAATAAACAAGCGGCGCACACGTTCGCAGCGGCGAATAAATTCGTCGTCATGATGATCGAGATAACGCTGCCAGTAGATATACCAGACGAGGCGAATCTGCTTACTCGGCTGACCATGCGCGGTAAAAAAGCCGCCGCCATCCACATACTGATACAGCAGCGGATCGCATCCCCGTAGCACCACCAGCAGCGCGCGTAACGATGAGAAATAACGCGCCATATTAATAACGCAAACCAAGAATAAGGCCCAAAACAGCGCGACGGTGCTGATCATACCTTCCCCCCGACGACTCGCCTGGAAAGCAATGGCTCCCCAATACCTGAAAGACTGTTCTGTGAAGCGTGCATGCGTGAAAGTCGATCGGGTTCACATTTATTCACCCGAACGGCTTTTTTAATAGTGTAGGAGATCCGGTAATTTTTTTACCACATCGTTAATCCTTATCAACGCTTGCTGACCCATTTTCCGCTTAAATGTATGCGACCCCGGCGGATTGACGGATGTACCAGGGCGCTATAAGGTAAAATTAGCTTTAGCACTAAGTCTTTACGCCGGAATGAGTTCCCGCGATTGTGGTACGCAGGACGCGGGCACGGGGATGACGCCGCAGGTAGCTTGCGCCATCCAGTCCACTGGTCATCGACATCTTATGGAAGGAGTAACACTATGGCTTATAAACATATTCTTATCGCGGTCGATCTGTCCCCTGAAAGTAAGGTACTGGTAGATAAAGCGGTATCCATGGCGCGTCCCTACAACGCGAAAATTTCTCTGATTCATGTCGATGTGAATTATTCCGATCTTTACACCGGGTTGATCGACGTTAACCTGGGCGACATGCAGAAGCGTATCTCTGAAGAGACGCACCACGCGCTGACTGAGCTTTCCACCAATGCGGGCTATCCGATTACCGAAACCCTGAGCGGCAGCGGCGATCTGGGTCAGGTGCTGGTCGACGCCATTAAGAAATACGATGTGGATCTGGTGGTGTGCGGACATCATCAGGATTTCTGGAGCAAGCTGATGTCTTCCGCCCGTCAGCTCATCAACACCGTTCATATCGATATGCTGATCGTCCCGCTGCGCGACGACGAAGAAGCGTAAGGGTGGCGGCGGGTGCGCGACGCTTACCCGCCCTACGAAGCCTTTAACCGTGAAAAAGGCGCTGCCGTCCGGCAGCGCCACACTGAAGCCAATCGTTGTCAGGCTGGCGTGCCTGCGTAGATATCAAACCGGTGGCCTTTCGTCACTACGGCGTTGGGCGTCGCGACGTCGCCGAGCGGCGGCGCGTAATCCGGGCGTTTGACGACCACGCGCTTCATGGCGAGCCTGCGGGCGGGCGCCAGCAAGCCGTCTGCATCGAGATCCGGCCCCACCAGCGACTGAAACACCCGCATCTCCTTTTTCACCAGCGCGCTTTTCTGCTTATGCGGAAACATCGGATCGAGATAGACCACATCCGGGCGCGGCGTTATCGCGTCAAGCGCCGTCAGGCTGGAGGCGTGAATAAGCTGTAAGCGCTCGCGCAGCCACGGCCCGATCTCCGCATCCTGATAGCCGCGCGCCAGGCCGTCGTCCAGCAGCGCCGCGACGACCGGGTTACGCTCCAGCATCCGCACGTGACACCCCACCGACGCCAGCACGAACGCGTCGCGTCCAAGCCCCGCCGTGGCGTCCACCACCTGCGGCAGGTAGCCGCCCTTAATGCCGACCGCTTTCGCCACCGCCTCGCCGCGTCCGCCGCCGAACTTACGCCGGTGCGCCATCGCGCCCTCGACGAAATCGACAAAAATCCCGCCAAGCTTTGGCTCGTCGCGCTTGCGCAGTTCAAGATGCGCAGGCGTCATCACCAGCGCCATCGGGTTATCCGCGTCGTGCGTCAGCCCCCAGCGGGCCGCCAGAACAGATAAGGCGCCGTCTCCGGCGCCTGTTTCATCAATAAGACAAATGTTCACGCGTATTGTCAGCCCTGGATGCCGTAGTGTTCCAGCATCGCGTCGAGCTGCGGCTCGCGGCCGCGGAAGCGCTTGAACAGTTCCATCGGTTCTTCGGAGCCGCCGCGCGTCAGGATGTTATCAAGGAACGCCTGCCCGGTTTCGCGGTTGAAAATCCCCTCTTCTTCAAAGCGGGAATACGCATCCGCCGCCAGTACGTCGGCCCACAGGTAGCTGTAGTAGCCAGCGGCATAGCCACCCGCGAAGATATGGCTGAACGCGTGCGGGAAGCGGCCCCAGGTCGGGCCCGGCACCACGGCGACCTGTTTCTTGATCTCCGCAAGCGTCTCCAGCACTTTCGCGCCCTGCTCCGGGCTGAACTGCGCATGCAGACGGAAATCGAACAGACCGAACTCCAGCTGGCGCAGGATGAACATCGCCGCCTGGTAGTTTTTCGCGGCCAGCATTTTATCCAGCAGCGCCTGCGGCAGCGGCTCGCCGGTTTCATAGTGACCAGAGATAAACGCCAGCGCCTCCGGCTCCCAGCACCAGTTTTCCATAAACTGGCTCGGCAGCTCGACGGCATCCCACGGCACGCCGCTGATACCCGCCACCCCTGGGGTTTCGATGCGGGTCAGCATATGGTGCAGGCCGTGACCAAATTCATGGAACAGCGTGATCACTTCGTCATGGGTGAACAGCGCCGGTTTGCCGCTCACCGGGCGGTTAAAGTTACAGGTGAGGTAGGCGACCGGTTTTTGCAGCGAGCCGTCCGCTTTGCGCATCTGGCCGACGCAGTCATCCATCCACGCCCCGCCGCGCTTGTTCTCACGCGCGTAGAGGTCAAGGTAAAAGCTGCCGCGCAGCTCGCCGCTCTCGTCATACAGCTCGAAGAAGCGCACGTCAGGATGCCAGACGTCGATATCTTTGCGCTCTTTGGCGCTGATGCCGTAAATGCGCTTCACCACCTCAAACAGGCCATTAACCGCTTTGTTTTCCGGGAAATACGGGCGCAGCTGCTCATCGCTGATGCTGTAGAGATGCTGCTTCTGTTTTTCGCTGTAGTACGCGATATCCCACGGTTGCAGCTCGTCGACGCTGAAGTGCGCTTTGGCGAAGGCGCGCAGCTGGGCGAGCTCTTTTTCGCCCTGCGGACGCGCGCGTTTGGCCAGATCGGTTAAGAAATCCAGCACCTGCTGCGGGTTTTCCGCCATTTTGGTGGCAAGGGATTTGTCGGCATAGCTGTCAAAGCCCAGCAGTTGCGCCAGTTCGTGACGCAGCGCGAGGATCTCTTCCATCACCGGCGTGTTGTCCCATTTGCCCGCGTTCGGCCCCTGATCGGAGGCGCGCGTGCTGTAGGCGCGGTACATCTCTTCGCGAAGCGCCTGGTTGTCGCAGTAGGTCATCACCGGCAGGTAGCTTGGGATATCCAGCGTCAGCAGGAAGCCTTCCTGCTCTTTGGCTTCGGCCATCGCTTTCGCCGCCGCCAGCGCGCTTTCCGGCATCCCGGAAAGCTCGGATTCATCGGTAATCAGCTTCGTCCAGCCCTGCGTCGCGTCCAGCACGTTATTGCTGTAGAGCGAGCCAAGCTCAGAGAGACGCGAGGCGATTTCGCCGTAGCGTTTTTGCTTCTCTTTCGGCAGGCCAATGCCGGAAAGCTCGAAATCGCGCAGCGCGTTATCGACCGCTTTTTTCTGCGCGGTGTCGAGCTTCGCGTAGTTCTCGCCGTCGCGTAAATCGCGATAGGCCTGGTAAAGCCCTTCGTGCTGACCCACCCAGGTGCTGTATTCAGAGAGCAGCGGCAGCGTCTGCTCATAGGCTTCGCGCAACTCCGGGCTGTTTTTCACGGAGTTCAGATGACTGACCGGCGAGAAAATACGGCCCAGTCGGTCGTCGGTTTCCGCCAGCGGCTGGCAGAGCGATTCCCAGCTGTAAGGCGCGCCGCGGCCGACTACCGCCTCCACCTGCGCGCGGCAATCTTCCAGCGCCTTTGTCACGGCTGGCACCACATGCTCGGGTTTAAGGGAGGAAAACGGCGGCAGTTCAAAAGGCGTCAGTAATGGATTGGTCATAAGCGCGTCCTGATTAGTGTTGTTAAGCGCATCTTGCAGCGACAATGTCTTGTAGCATGGGGTTTAGTGTAGTTAATTTCAATGCCTGGCGCTGGGCTTTACCCGCAACGACAGCACATCCCGTAAGCGCCCACTTTCCGGTATACTGTCCAAAATCGATGTTCATTTACGCCTTTTGGAAACCCATCCTCCATGCTCAGTTACCGCCACAGCTTCCACGCCGGCAACCACGCCGATGTCCTCAAACATACCGTCCAGAGCCTGATCATTGAATCGCTCAAAGAGAAGGACAAACCGTTTCTGTATCTGGATACCCACGCGGGCGCCGGGCGCTATCTGCTGAGCGGCGAACACGCCGAGCGCACGGGGGAATATCTTGAAGGCATCGCGCGCATCTGGCAGCGGGACGATCTGCCCGCCGAGCTTGAGCCATACATCAGCGCGGTATCGCATTTCAACCGCAGCGGCCAGCTGCGCTACTACCCCGGCTCGCCGCTTATCGCGCGCCAGCTGCTGCGCCCGCAGGACAGCCTGCAACTGACCGAGCTGCACCCGAGCGATTTCCCGCTGCTGCGCGGCGAATTTCAGAAAGATGAACGCGCCCGCGTCGAGCGCGCCGACGGTTATCAGCAGCTGAAATCGAAGCTGCCGCCCGCTTCGCGCCGCGGCCTGATCCTGATCGACCCGCCGTACGAAATCAAAACCGACTACCAGGCGGTGGTTCAGGGAATCAACGAAGGCTACAAACGCTTTGCGACGGGCGTCTATGCCCTCTGGTATCCGGTAGTATTACGCAACCAAATCAAGCGTATGATGAACGATCTGGAATCCACCGGCATCCGCCGCATTCTGCAAATCGAGCTGGCGGTACGCCCGGACAGCGATCAGCGCGGCATGACCGCCTCGGGCATGGTGGTTATCAACCCGCCGTGGAAGCTTGAGCAGCAAATGGCGACGCTGCTGCCGTGGCTGCATAAGGCGCTGGTTCCGGCGGGCACCGGCCACACGACGCTTAAATGGGTTGTGCCGGAGTAATCGCAGCTATAGGTGGAACCCTGGCTCGTCAGGACTACAATCGCGTTAATTCGCATCATTATTAAAAGGTAACAGCCATGACCAGACACTACGACTACCTCGCCATCGGCGGCGGCAGTGGCGGTATCGCTTCTGTCAACCGTGCGGCCATGTACGGCCAGAAATGCGCCCTGATTGAAGCCAAAGCGCTGGGCGGCACCTGCGTCAACGTGGGCTGCGTACCGAAAAAAATCATGTGGCACGCCGCGCAAATCGCCGAGGCTATCCATCTTTACGGCCCGGATTACGGGTTCGACACCACCGTCAATCATTTTGACTGGCAGAAGCTGGTGGCGAGCCGCACCGCGTATATCGATCGCATCCATACGTCGTATGACAACGTGCTGGGCAAGAATAACGTCGATGTGATTCAGGGTTACGCCCGCTTTGTGGACGCGCATACCGTTGAAGTGAACGGCGAGCGGATCACCGCCGATCATATCCTGATCGCGACCGGCGGCCGTCCGAGCCATCCGGATATTCCGGGCGCGGAATACGGTATCGATTCTGACGGTTTCTTCGCGCTGTCGGCGATGCCGCAACGCGTGGCGGTCGTCGGCGCGGGCTATATCGCCGTCGAACTGGCGGGCGTTATCAACGCGCTGGGCGCAAAGACGCACCTGTTTGTGCGTAAGCACGCGCCGCTGCGCACGTTCGATCCGATGCTTTCCGAAACGCTGGTGGAAGTGATGCAGGCCGAAGGCCCGCAGCTGCATACCCATGCGACGCCGAAAGCCGTGGAGAAAAACAGCGATGGCAGCCTGACGCTGCGCCTGGAAGATGGCCGTTCAGAAACCGTCGACGCGCTGATCTGGGCGATTGGCCGCGAACCGGAAACCGACAACGTTAACCTGGCGGCAACGGGCGTTAAAACTAACGAAAAAGGCTATATCGTCGTTGATAAATACCAGAACACTAACGTACCGGGTATTTACGCCGTCGGCGATAATACCGGCGCGGTGGAGCTGACGCCAGTCGCGGTCGCGGCAGGCCGTCGCCTCTCCGAGCGCCTGTTTAACAACAAGCCGGATGAGCATCTGGATTATACCAACATCCCGACCGTGGTCTTCAGCCACCCGCCCATCGGCACCGTCGGGCTCACCGAGCCGCAGGCGCGCGAGCAGTATGGCGACGCGGAGGTGAAAATCTATAAATCGTCGTTTACCGCGATGTACACCGCTGTGACCACGCACCGCCAGCCGTGCCGCATGAAGCTGGTCTGCGTCGGGCCGGAGGAGAAAATCGTCGGCATTCACGGGATCGGTTTCGGCATGGACGAAATGCTGCAGGGCTTTGCGGTGGCGCTGAAAATGGGCGCGACCAAAAAAGACTTCGACAACACCGTCGCCATCCACCCGACCGCCGCGGAAGAGTTTGTAACGATGCGCTAAGCGCTCATCTGCGCCGCAGGTAAAAAGAAGGGGAAGCGTCTGCTTCCCCTTTTTGCTGCCGCAAAATTACCGAATCGACTGGTAAATCGTCTCGCGGATCTTCACCCATTTCTTCGTTTCATCGCTCGGGTTCGCCTGCGCGCGCAGCTGCGCCTGCTCAAGCTCATACTTCTGGCGCTCCACCACTACCGGCAAGGTACAAAACGCCTGAAGATATTCTTTACGCATGGATGTCATTTTCTCGCCCTGCGACAGCGCGTGGCTTAAGGTCGTGATCATCCGGCGGCACGGTTTTTTCTCGTCCATCTGAAGGCGATAGCGCAGCAGCATCTCCAGCGTCTCTTCATGGTTTTTCGCAAGCGCCTGTTCGGTCCAGGCGACTTTCCAGTTCATCCCGGCTTCGAGAAAGAGATGCGTCACCAGTTTGTCATCGCGATCGATAGCCGCCCGCAGGTTCTCTTCATCCCAGGTGATGCCCATATTGCTGAGCTTATGGCGCGGGCTATCGTCGCTATTCTCCGGCTCGGCGGCCATGGCCGTGGCGACGGGCGCGGACATTTCGCGCTCTGCGGAAGGCGGCCTGAGCGCATCGCTGGCGATAAACAGCGCGCCCACGACCATTGCGATGGCGCCGAGACCCACCGCGCCCCAGACCGCGCCCATGACCAGCTGGCGCGTCTCCTGCTTTTTCCCGTCCTGACGGCGGCTCGGGCTTTCGATGGCGTCGCGCACCTCAAAGATATCGCCGCCGACTACGCTGTTTTTCTTCGCGGCATGCTCGATAAACGCTTTCAGCTGCATGTCATCGGCTTTCATCAACGCCGCCGGGTTCACGCGCGTGCGTCCTTCGCCGCAGGCTTTATGCAGCGGCGCGCTGATGGCGTTGAAATAGTTATCCAGCATCACTTCCTGCGCGCCGGAAAGCGGTTTGCCGAGCGCGGCGTCGTTGCGGATCTCACGAATATCATCCAGCAAGGTTTGCAGCGTTTTGCGCGGCTCAACGAACAGCGTCAGCGAGGTCGCGCCCTGGAAGAGTTTGTCGTAGTGACGGGCGAAGAGCTTTTTATCCACCACCAGCATCGCCAGTTCGCTGAATAACATGCCGCTCAGGATATCGCCCTTGTCGCCCATCTTCAGCCAGCGACGTACTTTATCGCCGCCGCACAGCTGTTTAAGCTGGTTAACGCGCTGTTGTTCATCCGGCCAGGCTTCGCGCACCATGCCGCGCAGCGTCAGATCCAGCGCGCGCAGCTGGCGCAGCGCGTCGGGCTGCATCTGCGCTTTATCCACATCCATATCGGTGGAGTAACCCAGTTTCGGCTGCTGGTTACGCACCTTTTCAAGACAGGTCACAAAGCGCAGCGCTGCGAGGAGCTGGTTTTCTGTGACATCCTGGCCGCTCTCATACTGCGGCACCAGTTGTTGTAAATGGCGCAGCTGTAACGTGAACTGCGACATATCGGCGTCGTTAAGGTTCAGGCGTCGGGCGACGGTCGCCCAGTTGCCAAGATTCAGACGCGCCTGATCGAGCTGCTGTAAAAACCACTGCGGATCTTTGCCCTCCGCAACGTTAACGCCAAGCAAAACCAGAATTTCAACCGACGCCTGGCGAATAACCGTGAGCGCAGTTTCAAATGTTTCTCTTACCAGAGGCTGTGTGGAGCGGGCCATGTTGCATCCTTTTCACGCTCAACGCTCCGACACAAACGCAAACGGAGCGGGCGAAATTTCACTTAAGTATATTGTTATTTCTGAATTTTTTTGTCTGCGCTGACGGGCAGTGAAACAACATAGCTGAAAATGGCCGGAAAAAAAGTGACACATCGAATTTTGCATGAAAAATCGCCGTTCCCTGCCTGAATTAGCGGGGAAGCGGCGGCGGGAATGACAGCGGCGCGCTTTTCAGGCAACACTGTTTGCTGCTCTTACCACGTGGAGACCCTATGCACCCCGACACGCCTTTTAACGACGCCCTGCTGACGTTTGACTCTGCCCATCTCGTCTACCGGCCCCTCTCGCCCGACGACTGGCCGTTCTTTTTAAGCCTGCAACGTGACGACAATGTGATGCGCTTTGTGACTGACCCGCGCCCTGACGCGCAGCGGATGCAGGATTTCGCGGCGCGTCTGCCGCCCTGGACGCCCGCAAGCGCCCGCTGGCTCTGTTTGCTGATAAGCGAGAAGCGCAGCGGCCAGCCGGTCGGCGTGACGGGCTTTGTGATGCGCGGTGAGGATATCGCGGAGGTAGGGTTTTTGTTGAGCAGCGCCTTTCAGGGGCGGGGTTACGGCTATGAATCGCTGCGCGCGCTCTGCCGTCTCGCCTTTGAAGGCTGCGGCCTGAGGCGTCTGGCGGCGACGGTGACCGGCGGCAACATCGCCTCGAAGAAAACGCTGGAAAAAGCGGGTTTTCTTCAGGAAGGCACGCTGCGGGAAAGCTATTTTCTTGGCGGTCAGTGGCATGACGACTGGCTGTTCGGCCTGCTGGCGCGCGACTATTCACCGGAGCGTTATCCATGACGCAACGGTGGGTGCGCTGGCGCTTACCCACCCTACGAAGCCCCGTTTGGTAATTTGGTAGGGCGGGTAAGCACAGCGCACCCGCCATTTGACCACCAGCCTCCCGTAGGACGGGTAAGCGCAGCGCCCTACCGTCTGACCACCGACCTCCTGTAGGGCGGGTAAGCGCCAGCGCACCCGCCGTCTGACCTCCTGAACCACCCGCCGCCTGGTCTCCACATGCGACTACGCTGAAAGACGTTTTTGCTTCCTTGTGCCAGGCTTAAAAGACATTCACCTGAAAAAACACAGGGAGACGTATGAAAAAAACAGTGATTATCGCAACGCTTTCCGCGTTATTAGCGCTGCCTGCGCTGGCGGAAGAGAAAGGTGGCTTCAAAAACGACGAAGCGCCGCCGCCGCCGCATCAGCTTAAAGAAGGCTATCGCGGCATCACGGATGCCCGTTCGATAGACGTTAAACAGGCGAAAGAGATGCACGACGGCGCGTCCGTAACGCTGCGTGGCTATCTGATTAAGAAGAAAGGCGATGATGTCTATCAGTTCCGCGATAAAGGCGGCGATATCGACGTCATGATCCCGCAGGCGGTTTTTGAAGGCAAAGATGTCAGCCCGGATGAACTGGTGGGGATCAGCGGCACGCTGGATAAAAAACAGCAGCCGTACCGCATTCGCGTGACGCATTTCCAGAAAGAGTAACGCCACCCTGCCTTGCCCGGTTGCGCCGGGCAAGGCGGTCTTTTACAGGAACATCCCGCCGGAAACTTCAATTCGCTGCGCATTCATCCAGCCCAGATCGTCGCCGATAATCGCCGCTATCGCCGCGCCGATATCATCAGGCAGGCCCACGCGCCCCAACGCCGTCTGCGAGGCGATAAAGCGGTTAAGCTCCTCGTTATCGCGCACCCGCCCTCCGCCGAAATCAGTTTCAATCGCGCCTGGCGCAATGATATTCACCGCAATATTCCGGCTGCCGAGCTCTTTTGCCTGATAGCGCGTCAGCACTTCCATCGCGCCTTTCATCGAGGCATACGCGGAGTAACCCGGCAGGGCAAAGCGCGTCAGTCCGCTGGAGACGTTGAGGATGCGCCCGCCATCGTTGATCAGCGGCAGCAGTTGCTGGGTCAGGAAGAACGGTCCTTTGAAGTGAATGTTCACTAACTCATCAAACTGCACTTCGCTGAACTCGCCAAACGGCGCATAAATGCCAATCCCCGCATTGTTGATTAAATAATCAAAACTGTCGCGCTGCCAGGTCTGTTGCAGCTGCGCCTTCACCTGCGAAACGAATGTCTTAAAAGATGCGCTATCGGCGACATCCAATGCAAGAGCCGCTGCTTTCACGCCTTTTTGTTCAATTTCACGCACGACGGCCTCGGCATCTTCCCGCCGACTCTGGTACGTCAGCAAAACGCCAATTCCACGCTCAGCGAGCTTCAGCGCTGCGTTTTTACCAAGCCCGCGGCTGCCACCGGTGATGATTGCGATACGTTGCGTCATAAATACCTCTTCTGGGTCAGGGTGATGATTTAAAAAGAGCTTATTAGCTGACACCGTAACGATAAAGAGCGCAAAATAAGCTTTACTGTTTCATTAGTAACAACAATGAGGGTGAGCGATGGATAAAATTCACGCAATGCGTTTATTCGTGCGAGTCGCGGAGCTGGAGAGCTTTACCCGCGCCGCCGAGACCCTGAGCCTGCCGAAAGGCAGCGTGTCGCGACAGGTGCAGGCGCTGGAGAGCGCGCTCGGCACGCGTCTGCTGCACCGCACGACGCGACGGGTGCATCTTACTCAGGACGGCCAGGTCTATTACGAGCGCGCACGCGATCTGCTCGCGAATCTTGATGAACTCGATGGGCTCTTTCTGCACGATCCGGCGAGCGTCAGCGGGCGGCTGCGGGTTGATATGCCGGTCGCGGTGGCGCAAAGCGTGGTGATCCCGCGTCTGCCGGAGTTTCTTCACCACTACCCCGGCATCGCCCTTGAGCTGGGCAGCAGCGACCGTCTGGTGGATGTGGTGCGCGAAGGCTTCGACTGCGTGGTGCGCGTCGGCCAGCTGAAGGATTCCGGGCTGGTGGCGCGCCCGCTTGGCAAATTAAGCCAGGTTAACTGCGCAAGCCCGGACTATCTGGCGCGCTTCGGCTGCCCGGAAACGCTCGACGATCTCGCCTCGCACGCGCTGGTGCATTACACGCCCACGCTTGGCACAAGACCGGCGGGCTTTGAAATCGGGCGTGAGAACGGAAGTGAGTGGATACAAACCGGCGGCGTGTTGACGGTGAACAGCACGGAAACCTACCAGGCCGCCTGTTTCGCCGGGCTGGGGATTATTCAGGTGCCGCGCATCGGCGTACGAGAAGCGCTGCGCAGCGGAAAACTCGTGGAAGTGCTGCCGCAATATCGCGCCGCGCCGATGCCGGTCTCGCTGATTTATCCGCACCGGCGGCATCTCTCACGCCGCGTACACCTGTTTATGGAGTGGCTGGCGACCGTCATGAAAGGTTACGTTGACTAGCAGCGGGCTATACTTGGAAGCAAGTTGTAAAAAATAAAAGGAATCAACGCTAATGACCACGCCGGAGCAGCCTGCTAAACGCCCGACCGAAGATCTGAAATACCAGCCTGTCCCGCAGCTGGATACGCGCCCTGAAGAGAAAAAAACCGATGACAAACCCGCTGAGGGCGTCATCGGCGCCGTGAAACAGAAGGTCGAGAACGTGGAGCGCCGTCCGGCGGTCGCTCATCTGATCCGCGCCTTTGAACGGTTTAACGAACGTATGGGGAACCAGTTCGGCGCCGCCATTACCTATTTTTCGTTTTTATCGATGATCCCGATCCTGATGGTGTCGTTTGCGGTCGCGGGTTTTGTGCTCGCCTCGCACCCGACGCTGCTCCAGGACATTTTTAATAAAATCCTGCAAAGTGTCAGCGATCCGACGCTTGCGAAAACGCTCAGCAGCAGCATTAACGCCGCCGTGGAGCAGCGCACCACCGTCGGGATTGTCGGCTTTGCCGTCGCGCTCTATTCCGGCGTGAACTGGATGGGGTATCTGCGCGAGGCTATCCGCGCGCAGTTCCGTGACGACTGGGAGCGCGGCGCGGTTGAAGATAAAGAAAAGTTCTGGCTGAAATACCTGCGCGATTTTATTTCGCTGATTGGCCTGCTGGTGGCGCTGGTCATCACGATGTCTATTACCTCTGTGGCGGGCTCGGCCCAGGAGACGATTATCCGGCTGCTGCACCTGGACGCCATCGGCTGGCTGAAACCGGTCTGGCATATGATCGGGCTTGCGGTCTCCTTCTGCGCCAACTATCTGCTTTTCTTCTGGATTTTCTGGCGTCTGCCACGTCATCGCCCGCGCAAAAAAGCGCTGCTGCGCGGCACCGTGATTGCGGCCATTGGCTTTGAAGTTATCAAAATCATTATGACCTATACGCTGCCGTCGCTGGTGAAATCGCCCTCCGGCGCGGCGTTCGGCTCGGTGCTGGGGCTGATGGCGTTCTTCTATTTCTTCGCGCGCCTGACGCTGTTCTGCTCCGCCTGGATAGCCACCGCGCAGTATAAAAACGACCCGCAGATGCCCGGTAAAAGCGATACCTGACGCCTTCGCGCGGGCCGGAAAACGCATTTTTTCAGCCCGCCGCTTTCCTTTCAGAATAAAAATCCAGGGTGTAACTTTTATTTAACCTAAAACCAGTTTTATCGACTGAATATAAAATTCCGTGAAGCATTTCATAGAAGAGAATCAGCTGGCGCTAAAACTATCCGCTTTTTGCCTGTTTTTTGCACACCCTGGCGGCGTCTGCTGAATTGAAATGTCGTTTTTGCTGTGGCTAATATGGGGTTTCGACGGTACTAAAATAAGAAAATTCTATGCAAGCATCCATCGCCACCAGCATCGACAACGAACAAGACGCCACGCCCGTTAATTCGCGCAGTAAGGTCGTCATCGCCTCGCTCATCGGCACCGCCATTGAGTTCTTCGATTTCTACATTTACGCCACCGCGGCGGTGATTGTGTTCCCGCACATTTTCTTCCCGCAGGGCGATCCGACCGCCGCGACGCTACAGTCGCTGGCGACGTTTGCCATCGCCTTCGTGGCGCGCCCTATCGGTTCCGCGGTGTTTGGTCATTTCGGCGACCGCGTGGGCCGTAAGGTCACGCTTGTGGCCTCGCTGCTGACCATGGGCATTTCAACCGTCCTGATCGGCCTTCTGCCAGGCTATGAATCAATCGGTATTATGGCCCCGCTGCTGCTGGCGCTGGCGCGCTTCGGTCAGGGCCTGGGCCTGGGCGGCGAATGGGGCGGCGCGGCGCTGCTGGCCACCGAGAACGCCCCGGCGCATAAACGCGCGCTGTATGGCTCCTTCCCGCAGCTCGGCGCGCCTATCGGCTTCTTCTTTGCCAACGGCACGTTCCTGCTGCTGTCGTGGCTGCTGACCGACGAGCAGTTCATGAGCTGGGGCTGGCGCGTGCCGTTTATCTTCTCCGCCGTGCTGGTGCTGATTGGCCTGTATGTGCGCGTGTCGCTGCATGAAACGCCGGTTTTCGCCAAAATCGCCAAAGCGAAGAAGCAGGTGAAAGTGCCGCTTGGCACGCTGCTGACGAAACATATGCGCGTCACGGTGCTTGGCACGTTCATTATGCTCGCCACGTATACGCTGTTTTACATCATGACGGTCTATTCGATGACCTTCAGCACCACGCCTGCGGCGCAGGGCGGACTGGGCTTCCCGCGTAACGACGTGCTGTGGATGCTGATGATGGCGGTGATAGGCTTTGGCCTGATGGTGCCGATCGCGGGCCTGCTGGCGGACCGTTTCGGGCGTCGTAAGAGCATGATCGTTATTACCACGCTGATTCTGCTGTTCGCGCTGTTCGTATTCCCGCCGCTGCTGGGTTCCGGCAGCCAGACGATGGTGATGGCGTATCTGTTGATTGGCCTGAGCCTGATGGGCCTGACGTTTGGCCCGATGGGCGCGCTGCTGCCGGAGCTGTTCCCGACCGAAGTGCGCTACACCGGCGCGTCGTTCTCCTACAATGTGTCGTCGATTCTCGGCGCGTCGGTCGCGCCGTATATCGCCACCTGGCTGCAGGCGAATTACGGGCTGTTTTACGTGGGAATTTATCTGGCGGCGATGGCGGCGCTGACGCTTATCGCGCTGATCGCTACCAAAGAGACACGTCATCAGTCGCTGTGATTGAAGCGTGTTAATAAAAGGGCTGCCTGCGGGCGGCCTTTTTTATGGGGTAAAACTGTGGGTCTGGCGGGTGCGCGGCGCTTACCCGCCCTACAGGCTGCGTGCCGGGGGAGAGACGATGTAGGGTGGGTAAGCGTAGCGCACCCACCTTGCCGGCATGGTGGCACACGCCGTAGAGCTTAAAATCCGTCGAACACAAAATCGACGGCGTTTTTAATCTGCTAACGCCAGGGCAACGCGCTGGCGGTATGCTGGCCGAGTACGTTTTTACCCACGCTCGCCATTTCATGCGTCATCACGATGTACTCATCACCGTCCACGTTAACAACCGGGCACATTCGCTCAGGCAACGATTTTTGCGCCATAAAACGTGGCACCAGCGGGATAACGATACGTGTGGTCAGCACATCAACCAGATCGCTTTGTATATCTATCAGATACGGATATTTTTTATTGGCGCTGGTGTTGCGATAGATTTGGTATTGCATATCAGAACTTCCGGTGTTCATCCCCAAAATGACCGCACTCCCCGGCGATCCGATTCAATTCCAGCAACCCTTCGCGGTTGTCATCTTTCCATTGCTGACGCTCAAGCTCACGCAGATCGTCTTCCAGCACCAGACTTAGCCGCTGCGAGAGATTAATGCCGTGCGCCCTGGAGCGCTGATATAACGCTTCATCTATGGTCACGCTGACCGTCCTTTTTGGCTGTTTTACGGCTACGTTCATATCACCCTCGTGATCCACCCGTGTTATTAACACGGGTGGCAGCATTATAAACCTGGCGGTTTTTCGTTCAATCCGCACGCGACGCATCCCTGCCTTTTACGAATACGCTTAGACCATTACTTCTTCATCTGCCCAAGGATCGTGCTGCACTGGTTCTCACTGCCTTCAGACGGCGAAATCAGCGCCAGCAACGCGGCGGCGGGGGTGACCAGCGTCGCGAGCGCCGCCGCGACGGCGCCGCGGGCAATCAACGGCCCCGGTTTCACGCCATAATCCGGATCTTTAAAGGTGCCGCGCACGTACAGCGGCGAGCGCAGCGTCACGATGCGCACCCCTTTGCTTTCCGGGTTAACGGTGAGATCCAGCCGCTCGTCGGCGAAACTGGTGGTGCCGGTAATATTAATCAGCGCGTTTTCGGTATCAAAGGCGAAAATCTCCGGACGCGCCACGCCGTTGGTCAGATTCAGGTTCGCCGCCGCGCAGTTCACCCGCACTTCATCGTCGCCGAAAATCTGCCCGACGATAAAGTTACCCACGTTAAGCCCCAGTATTTCCATCAGGTTGCGGCTGATGACGCCGTCATTCATCAGGAGCTTCAGGTTGCCGTCACTGGTGCCGAGCAACGACGCCACAGAGTTGCCGGTGCCGCGCAGTTTCGCATCGCCGTTCAGTTCGCCAAGCGTACGCTGCATGAGTTCCACATCCGGCATCAGCTCTTTAAGCTTCAGGCGTCGCGCCTGGATGTCCGCCGCGCCCTGCATCGGCTGCTTGTCGCCGTCGAGATGAATGTTGGCGTCGATAGTGCCGCCCGCCATACCAAATTTCAGCGGCTTAAGACGCAAATCACCGCTGGCGAGCAGAATATGGGTGGTGAGATCGCTAATCGGCAGGCGCGAGCTGTGCTCAATGCGGCGGCCTTTAAAGCGCACGTCGGCATCCATCACGTCCCACTTGTTGGTTTCAAACGTGTCGTGCGGCAAGACTTTGTCGCCCGGCTGTGCCGGTTTTTCGCCTTTTTTCTGCTCGGAATTTTTGCTCTTCTCCGCCCCGGCGCCGGAATCGACGCCGATCAGTGGACCGAGGTCGGCAAGCCGCAGCTGGCGCGACTCCAGATCCCCTTCCAGCTTCGGCCGCGGTTTGCCCTGGCTGTAGGTGAGCGAGCCGTGAATATCGCTCTCGCCAATGCGCCCGTTAAAGCCGCGGTAGTCATAGACCGAGCCTTTATCGCTGTTGATTTTCGCCACCAGGCGGCCGTCGGTTTCAAAGGGCGGCGTATCGGGCAGCAGCACGCCGGTCAGCTCGTAGAGATCGCCCAGTGAATTACCGGCGAATTTCAGCTGTAAATCGACGCCGCCCATGTTCATGGGATCGTTGACCGTCCCGACAAACGCCACGCGGGTGTCGCCGGAGCGCAGATCCGCCTGCACCGGGAATGGCGTGCCTTTGCTTTTCAGCGCCAGCATCCCGCCGATTTTCCCGTCGCCGCGCAGCGGCTGGTTGTTATAGGTGCCGCGCGCCTTCAGGCCGAACACATAATCGCCAACCTTATCGTTCCCTTTTTTGCCTTTTTCACCAGTCACTTCGTTAAACGGCAGCGGTTTGCCGAGCGGATCGATGAGGATCTCCACATCGGCGCGGCTGACGTTATCATCCACCCGCAACCGGCCCTGATCGAACAGAATATTATCGAGCCGGAAAGACCAGGATGACGGCTGCTGCGCCTCCTCGCCTTCGCTCTGCTTCATGTCGAACGTCCAGTTATTGGTCTTTTCCGACAGGCGGATCAGTTGCGCGTCCGGCTTCTGGAATTTAATCCATGGGAGATAGACCGTTTTGGTGAGCAGCGCCAGCGGGGCGAGGGTCGCCTCCACGCGGGGCAAGTGGATCATGGTGACTTGCGGAATATCGGGCGGGTTGCCGAGGACAACATCTTCAGCATGTACGTGCGGCCAGGGTACCCAGCTTCGCCAGCCGGGCTCTTCTTTGTTTCGCTCCCATACCACGCCCAGATCGCCACGTATGGCAAAGGGGCGGTTTAGCTCCGTGGAGACCTTCTGGTTGATGGTCGGCTTAAGCCGATTCCAGTCAAACGTCGCGATAATGATGATTGCGACTACGACCAGCAACAAGAAAACCCCTGCTACCACGCTGATAATTTTGGTTGTTTTTGTCATCCTCACACCTCGTCCTGATGATGCCTGCCTCTACTAAAGATAGTTGACGACAGCGCAAAGCTCATCAGGAGAGTCTGAGTATTACCTTTTCCAGCGTTTCGAATGGCACAGGGCGCGACAGAAAATACCCTTGCGCGGCCAGCGCAGGCGACTGCTGTACATCCTGCCACTCTTCCAGCGTTTCCACGCCTTCGACAATCACGCCTTCGCAGTAGTGATTCATCAGTTGCAGCAGCATCGTGAACAAATTGCGGCCTTCGCTGCTCTGACGCAGCATGATGAACAGATCGCGCGCCACTTTAATGTAGTCATAACGCACTTCGTTCAGCGCCGAGAAGTTCGCCATACCGGTGCCGAAATCGTCCAGCCACAGCGGGCCGAATTCGCAGAAGCTCGCGAACGTTGAATCCTGCGGCAGGCTGATATGCTCCACCAGTTCAAAGCGCACCCACGGCAGCGATTCAGTCAGGGCGCGGATCTGCGGCATGTCGCGCATGGCCATCAGCGTCGGGCCGTCGACATTAACGGACGCCAGAATATTATTCTCCATAAAAAACGGTGCGCGCGATGACAGGACCTGCAACTGTTCTTCGATAACGTCAACGCGATAACGTACCGGCAGCCCGGCGAAATAACGGTCTGGCGCGATGCGACGCGCAGGATCGCTCGGGTGCGTGACGACCGTCAGCAACTCAACCGCCAGCAGGCACCCGTCAGTCCGGTATATCGGCTGATAGGTATAGGTGCGCTCGCACTGCAGCCAGTAGCGCCGCTCGTGCAGGCTTTCGACACTCGCCGACGGCAACGCCAACCGGTGAGTGACCTGTTTTAAATTCATGGTAAATGGTCCTGTTGTGTGATGGCTTACCGGGACTCGTCCAGGAATTATCGGCTCCAGAATTGAGAACTTTATGCACAGTTGTCCGACCCGCAGGTTAATAAGGAATAACGCTTTTCCTCAGGAATATTGGTGCAGCTCAAAAAATACTGGAACAGCGTTTTAAAAGATTTGACTGCGCGATCGCGGCGGCACACACTAACGCCCATCTTCTCGTTTTCAGGTGAGTCACTATGTCAGAGCAAAAGATTGCCGTGATTGGCGAATGCATGATTGAACTGTCGGAAAAAGGCGTGCAGGTAAGCCGCGGCTTTGGCGGCGATACGCTCAATACCGCGGTTTATGTCGCCCGTCAGGTAAGCCCGCAGGCGCTGTCGGTGCACTATGTGACCGCGCTTGGCAAAGACAACTTCAGCCAGCAGATGCTCGACGCCTGGCAGGCCGAAAACGTGCACACCGAACTCACCCAGCGCATGGATAACCGGCTGCCGGGGCTTTATTACATCGAAACCGACGCGCGCGGCGAACGCACGTTCTGGTACTGGCGCAACGAGGCGGCCGCCCGTTTCTGGCTGGAGAGCGACGAGGCCGATGCCATCTGCGCACAGCTGGCGCAGTTTGATTATCTTTACCTGAGCGGCATCAGCCTGGCGATTTTAAGCCCGCAGAGCCGCGAGAAGCTGCTCGGCCTGCTGAAAGCCTGCCGGGCGAACGGCGGTAAAGTGATTTTCGATAACAACTATCGCCCGCGCCTGTGGGCGAGCCGTGAGGAGACGCAGCAGGTTTACCAGCAGATGCTCGGCTGCACCGATATCGCCTTCCTGACGCTGGATGACGAAGATGCGCTGTGGGGCGAGAAACCTGTCGAAGACGTTATTGCACGCACCCAGGCGGCAGGCGTGCGTGAAGTGGTGATTAAGCGCGGCGCCGAATCATGCCTGGTGGCGGTACAGGGCGAGGCGCTCTGTGAAGTGCCCGCCGTGAAATTGCCGAAAGAGAAGGTCATCGACACCACCGCGGCGGGCGACTCATTCAGCGCCGGTTATCTGGCGGTACGCCTGACGGGCGGCAGCGCAGAAGCGGCGGCAAAACGCGGCCACCTGACCGCCAGCACGGTGATTCAGTATCGCGGCGCGATCATCCCGCGCGAGGCGATGCCGCAGTAAACCACACCGCCTGATGAGCCCGGCCCCTGCGCCGGGCTTTTTATTGATACGGGGCATAAAAAAACCCGGCCAGTGCCGGGTTTATCATGTGCGGTTATCAGCGGGCTGGCGGAATGTCGGTGACATCCGGGCGCGGTTCATCCTGCGCAGGCGCTGGCGTTACGGGCATCATGATGCGATCCCACGTCTCCTGGAGCGCCTTCACGCTGTACTCTTCTTCGCCCTTCGGTTGCAGCAGAATCAGCGCCATCTCCTGGGATAACTGCTGGCGTAAATCCTGGTTCAGCTCCGCGGCGGTCAGATTATTGAGGAAGCTCTGACGCAGGTTCTGGTACTGCTCCGGCGCGATATCCACCACCTGATTTTGCAGCGAGCGCATCCGCTGATTGATGAGCACATCGGTATCGGTGCGCGCATAGGTGGCGAACAGCTTCTGCAGCTCCAGTTTTTTCTGGGCGATCAGGGCGTTGAACTCATCCACCGACAGGCCTTTTTCGCGCACGCCAGCCAGCTCGCGGGCGATCAGCGCCAGATTGCTGTCGAGTTTATCGTTCGGCGATTCGACGTTAATGGCGCACTGCGCGCGCTGGAACAACACGCGGCAGTCAAAGCCGATGCCGATGTCTTTGATATTGTTTTTGCTTAAATTCTGCTGCACGTGCCAGAACAGCGCTTCGCGCGCCAGGTCCGCGCGCCAGTAGCGTTGCAGCGCGGAAGATTCGCGAATCGGCTGCCAGGGGTTGTCCCACATAATAGAGAGGCGATCCTGACGCACGCTGTCGGTCATGATGGCGACCGGCTCGCGGCGCAGCGGCGACAGCGTCGGCACCGGGGCCGGAGTTTCGCGTTTGCCTTTCAGCTCGCCGAACGCTTTGTTGATTTGTTCCGCCACGGCGCGGCTGTCGACGTTGCCCACCACGATAAGCGTCATCGCGTCCGGGGTGTACCACTTCTTGTAGTAGGCTTCGAGCTGTTTCGCATCGACCGGCTGTTTCAGGTCGACGGAAGGATCGTGGCCCAGCAGCGTGGAGCCTTTCAGGCGCTGACGCCACCAGCCATCCTGCGTATCCGGCCAGGTGGCGACCATATCCTGCGTTTGCAGCGCTTTGGTAATGCTTTCCGGCGTAATCGCGACCCGCCCGGCGGTATCGGAGAGATACGTCAGCGCTTCTTTCAGCAGGTCGTTGCGGTTATTCGGCAGGCTCAGGTTGAACAACGTGTAATCGTAAGAGACCACCACCGGCGGCATCGGGCGCTTCGGATCGATGCTCTGCTGCCAGAGCGAGCGCGCCTGCACGGCCTGGAGGCTTCCGCTCTGGGTCAGAGCCAGACGCGGCAGAAAGCGGGTATAGCCGCTCTGCTGGGTATTTTCCGCCAGCGAGCCGGTATTAATGGTCAGACGAATTTCAACGCGGTCGCTAGGGCGCTGCGGCGTGGAGAGGATTTGCCACTGAAAGCCATTGCTCAGCGTGCCCTGTTGCCAGGCCGGGTCGGGCTGGAGCGGTTCTGCCTGCACGAGGCTGGCGGCTACCATCAGTAAGCCGCCAGCGATGAGTCGGATTCTTGTGCCCTGCATGTATACCCCTGATCAACATTCCTGGTTAAAAACAGTTAAATGGCGACAAAAGGCTGCTGCGGCCCGTCGCCAAAGAGAGCGCTTAAACTTTTCGTAAGACCGCAAAAATGCGGAAATGTCGCGCAATAGCGTGAAATAAAAGTTAATTATGCGCAGGCACCCGCCGCCAGAGCAAGCAGCGGCGGGCTAAAGAGTGAGATCAGGAGGAGATTTGCTGCGTTTTAGCGGCGGAATTCTTGTTATTCAGGGTGTCATGCAGCTGTTTTTCATCAAGCTCTTTGACCCACTTCGCGACCACGACCGTCGCGACGCCGTTACCCACCAGGTTGGTTAACGCGCGTGCTTCAGACATAAAGCGGTCGATGCCGAGGATCAGCGCAAGCCCCGCGACCGGCAGATGCCCGACGGCGGAAAGGGTGGCCGCCAGCACAATAAATCCGCTGCCCGTCACGCCCGCAGCGCCTTTTGACGACAGCAACAACACCACCAGCAGCGTTATCTGATGAAAAATATCCATATGGCTGTTGGTCGCCTGGGCGATAAACACCGCCGCCATCGTCAGGTAAATCGAGGTGCCGTCGAGGTTAAACGAGTAGCCGGTCGGGATAACCAGCCCCACTACCGATTTACGGCAGCCCAGTTTTTCCATCTTATCGAGCATACGCGGCAGCGCGGATTCGGACGACGATGTGCCAAGCACGATCAGCAACTCTTCGCGGATATAACGAATGAATTTAAAGATGTTAAAGCCCGTCGCGCGGGCGATGCTCCCCAGCACGACCACCACGAACAGAATACAGGTGAGGTAGAAGCAGATAATCAGTTGGCCGAGCTGCACCAGCGTGCCGACGCCATATTTACCGATGGTGAACGCCATGGCGCCGAACGCGCCGATGGGCGCGAGACGCATGATCATGTTGATGATGCCGAAGATGACCTGCGAGAAGCTTTCAATCACGTTAAAAATCAGCTGGCCGTTGCGGCCCAGGCGGTGCAGCGCAAAACCAAACAGCACGGCGAACAGCAGGACCTGTAAGATATTGCCGCTGGCGAACGCGCCAATAACGCTTGAAGGGATGACATCCATCAGGAACGCGACGATGCCCTGCTGCTGCGCCTGCTCGGCATAGACCGCGACGGCTTTCGCGTCGAGCGTCGCCGGGTCGACGTTCATGCCAGCGCCCGGCTGAATCACGTTCACAATCACCAGGCCTATGATCAGCGCAATGGTACTGACGATTTCAAAATAGAGCAGCGCGACCGCCCCGGTGCGCCCCACCGCCTTCATACTTTCCATACCCGCGATGCCGGTCACGACGGTACAGAAAATCACCGGCGCGATAATCATTTTAATCAGCTTCACGAAGGCGTCGCCCAGCGGTTTCATCTGCGCGCCCAGCTCCGGGTAGAAGTGACCGAGCAATATCCCGATGGCTATTGCGGTCAATACCTGAAAATAAAGGCTTTTGAAAATAGAGAGTTTCATAGGGGTGTCCTTGAAGGTAATAACCACAGGAATTGTGTGTGAAAATCCCGCCTGTAGCGCTAAAAGTAACACCCGTAAAACATGCCAGAAATATCAGAGCATCAAATAGGAAACATAAATGTTAAGATCTATGAGCTGAAACGCGTCAGCTCCTGGTGCCTTACACCCTTTGCAGCGGGCTCAGGGTGTCGGAAGCCACGCGTCTTCAAACGCCGCGGGCGTCGTCGCCTTGCCGAAAAGATATCCCTGGCCCACCGTGACGCCCGCGTTCAGCAGCCAGTCGCGCTGCGACTCGTTCTGAATGCCTTCCGCCACCAGTTCAAGGTTAAGCTTTTTCGCCATACTGATGATGGCCGAGACCACGCTGTCATCGTCCGGCAGGCTGCCGATAAAGCTCTTGTCGATTTTAAGGCTGTCCACCGGCAGCGCTTTCATCTTCTGCAACTGACTCAGGCTGGAATACCCCATGCCGAAATCATCCAGCGCGATGCGCACGCCCGCCTCGCGCAAGGGGCGCAGAATGGCGATCGCGGCTTCGGTATCGTCGATGCGCTGGCTTTCGGTCATCTCCAGCACCAGCGTACCGGGCGCGATGGCGTAACGCTCCAGCCGTTGCAGCATCGTCTGCACCAGATCGCGCGTTAACAGTTGCAACGAGGACACGTTAACCGACAGCGGCAGCGTAATGCCGTGCGCCTGCCAGCGCGCCAGTAACTGGCACGCTTCTTCCAGCACCCAGTCGCCCACGGTGACGATAAGCCCGCTCGACTCAATGTTATCGATAAACCCCACCGGTAACGTCCAGTCGCCGTCCGGCTGGCGCTCACGCAGCAGCGCTTCCGCGCCGACGATATTGCCGTTGCGCATATCCACCTGCGGCTGCAGCCAGATAGCATACTGGCGGCGCGCCAGCGCGTTTTGCATCGCGCTTTCCTGGGCGTTGACCGACGCTTCGCCGAAGAACGCCACCTGATTAATGCCGCTGCGCCGGGCGTCCAGGGCGGCGGAAATCGCGCTCTGGTACAGCGTCGAGGCGCTCTGGCGACCGTCAAACATCGCCACGCCGATGCTTGCCCCGCCCGTTTGCGCGGCGGCAGGCGATTCCAGCGGCTCGTTCAGGGCCGCCAGAAGTTGTTGCGTCAGCGTCACCGCGTGCTCCGGCGTTTTCACCCCGTGCGCGATAATCGCGAAATCGTCCTGGCTTATCTGCGCCAGCACCATACGCGGGGTCAGCACCGAGCGCAGCTTATCCACGCGCGCGTGCTGGAGGGCGTCCCGCTGCGACTCGTTACTCTCACGCAGCGGCTCACAGGCCACGTACAGTAATGCGGTCGCGCCGCCGCCCGCGACGGCCTGCTCAAGCAGCGCCGTCAGCAGCGCCTGATTCGGCAAACCGGTGAGCGGAAAACGGGTGCCGCTGGTGCGCGCCTCGTCGACCTGCCGCGCCAGCGCCTGCTGGTTGCGGTTATAAGTGCGCACGAACATGCCGATCTCATCATCCTGATGCAGGCGCGGAATGGTGAGCTGATGATGCGCCAGTTCGTGGGCATCCAGCGCGTTCAGCGTGCGCGTGATATCCCGCAGCGGGTGGAGGATCAGACGGTTGATGCACCAGGTGATCGCCACCGAGAGGATCAGCGCCAGCAGCAGGAACGTCGTCAGGAGCGTCGAAATCGCGTTGATGATAAAACGGTACAGACGCCAGGAGTCGGCCTGCAACACCAGATAAGCAAGCGGCTGCGGGTTGGCGGGCCGCTCCAGCGAGTAGAGCGGCAGGGAGATTTGCACCGGCAGCTCAAAGACGCGAGCGAGCGTCACCGGAATGGGGCGCTCCGGCGTAAAGCGCATGCGCAACGCCTGGAACTGATTGGGCAACACCACATCGGCGCGGCTTATCACGCCGGCGGGTTTGATTTCGCGAAGGATCGCCTCCGCCTCGGGAATATTGGCCTTCAGGATAGCCGCAGAGAGCGGCTGGCGCACCGAGCGGGCGATGCTCTCCATCTGCATGGCGGTGTGGTAGCGATGCGACTGCACGAAATGAAACAGCAAAACGACGCTGAAAATAAAAAGAAAAAAGACGGAAACGGCCGAAACCATCGCCATCTGTTTAATCGTGAGGGAACGACTGACTCGCAACTTGATTCTCCACTGATGCCACTGCCCGCATGATAATCACTCATAATTATCATTGCGGGCGGGAGTATACTGCATTGTTGTGGAATTTAACCGCGCTGCCGGGCCGAACGCGCATTAATCTTATTACCAGTCGGCGTAAGGCGTCAGCGTCTGCGGCGGCATATCCATATCGCCCTGCCAGCCGCCCTGCGAATAGCGGATAAACAGCGAGAAATTGCTTGGCGTGTAATCCTTCGCCTGCTGAATATCGACTGCGGCGCCTACCGACCAGTTCGAGGTAATGCGTCTTTCAATCAGCGCGTTGGCCGTATAACCCCAGCCATTACTACTGCCGCCGTCTCCGGGCTCGTACTTATCGGCATAACGGCTTAACGCCGGGTTTTGCGTGTTAATTACAGGCGTCGGGATAAGCCCCGACAGCGGGTAACGGGGCTGCGCCTTGGTGCGGGAGTGCGACCACGAGCCCGACGCGCCCAGCTCCCATGACCAGTTTTCCGTTCTCATCCGCCAGGCGACCGGCACCGCGAAAGAGACGTACTCCTGCGGGCTGTAGTAACCGCCCTGGCCTAAAGAATAACCGCTCAAATCTTTCTCATAGTGCCACACCATATTGTTGAGCCCAATGGTGAGGCGCTGATTATTTTCATTAATCAGCTTGTAGTAATAGCCGCTCATCCAGCGCACCCGCCAGTTATCGGCGACATTTTTACCGGTGAGCTGATCGGCATTAAGGCTGGCCCAGACGCCATGCGCCTCGCCGCGATCGTAGCTGAGGCTCGCTCCGCCGCCGGTGGCGCGCACGCCGCCCCACGTCGTGCCGGTGTTGGACGGCGCGTCGCGTTGCCCGGCAAAGGCAAGCATGGAGCTGGAAATCGGTCGGCGGTGCGCGTTAAGCGTATAGCCAATCGGCCCCAGATCGCTGCTGTAACTTAAGCCGCCCACCACGTCGACGACGTCGAAGCCTATCGGCGTGGTGCCGATATCCATATCCCAGGTGTCGTTGCGCCAGCCCGCCGCCACGCTCACGCCGGAGGCGCGCTGTTTCGTATTACCGGAGCAGAAGGTCGTAGCACAGGTGCCAAAATTTTCTTTATAACTGCTGTCGCTAAAGCTGCCCGGATTCATATTCACCGCGTCGGTGCGCAGGAACAGTCGCCCGTCGCGCAGCGGCGTGTCCACCTGCAACATCGTGGTATTCGCTTTCAGATCCGAATACCCCGGCGTGCCGCTGGAGCCCCAGTAGTCGTGCTGGAGCGTCACGTTCAAATCCTGCTGGCGATAGAGATCCGCCGAGTCGCCGCGCACGCTGCGCTTCAGCCAGTCGTCGCTGGCGTCGTTGCGGGTAAGACGCGTAAAGGCGTCGTTATCAGCGGGCCGCGTCGGGGCGATACCCGAGGCGACCATCGCGTCGCGATAGGTCTGCAATGCCTGCTGGTGCTGCCCATTCTGGCGCTGAAAGCGCGCCGCATCACGCAGCACTAGCGCGGTTTCCTGCGAAGGCGGCTGCGTTCTGGCGGTGGCGGCCAGCACGGCAAAAGCCTGCTGCGCGCGCGCGGTGTCGCCAAGCGCCGCCTGGGCATTGGCAATGCGCCGCTGCGTGCCGGGGGAGCGCGGCTCGCCGCCCGCGCCAGGCGTTTGCAGCGCCGCGAGTTGTTCGCGCGCCGCCGCATTATCACCGTCGGCGATCAGCGCTTCCGCAAGCCCCAGCCACGCCTCTTCGCTGGCAGGCGAGCGTTTCAATACCGTCTGATACTGCGCGCGCGCCGCGGCGTTATCGCCACGCTGCTGCGCCCAGTCGGCGAGCGTTAAATCGATACGGTCAGAGGCGGGCTGCTGGCGCAACAGCGCGATGGCCTGCGACTCCTGCCCGCTGTCGCGCAGGCGGTTGGCCGTCTCCATCAATTCATTGGTCTGCAAGCGCTGCGACAGCTCAAGAATATTCGGCGTCCATTTGTCGCGCGCCAGCGTATTGAGATGGCTCTGCGCGGCGCGCTGACGATCGCTACCGGAGAGATAAAGCCCGTAGGCGTAGACCTGCTCCGGGTCGCCCGCCTTACGCTGCGCCAGTTGCCCCATCACGATATCGGCGTCGCGGCGCGCTCCGGCAGCGGCCAGATCGTTTGCCAGCCGGTAGGTTATCCAGACGCTCTCCGGGTCGAGCGCCAGGCGCTGGCGTTGCAGCGCGGCAGCCTCGGCGAAGCGTCCCTGAGCCTCAAGCGTGGCAGCCTGTTGCTCCAGCCGATCGTTGGTCAGACTGCGCTCGATATCCTCAATGCTGCGCCGCTGGCTGGCGGAGAGCGTGGCGATAAAGGCGTCTGCCCGCTCCGGCGACTGACGACGATACAGATTGGCAAGCCCGCGCACCGCGTTGCTGTTGGTGTTATCCATGCGCAGCGCCTGACGGTAATAGCGCTCGGCCGCCGCGTCGTTTTTATTCGCCACAGCGACGTCGCCCAGGCCAAGCACCGCGTAACTGTCAGTGTTATCCACCGTCGCGGCCTGCTGATACTTCTGCTGCGCCTGCGCCAGATTGTTGGCTTTCAGCGCCGCGTCGCCCTGCTGTATCAACAGCCAGTAGCGATTCACCTGCAACAGGCTCTGCCAGCGGCCGCTGTTGGGGCTGTTCGGATCCTGTTTCAGCGCCTGCTCCAGCAGCGGTACGGCGCGGGCGCGGTTGCCCTGCTGGGAATACGCTTGCGCGAGCGCGCCCAGCGCTTCGCTGTCATTCGGGTTGGCTTTGACGGCAGTGGTGAGCTCCGAAACGGCTTTCGCGCCCTGGCCCTCTTCCACCCGCGCCATGCCCTGCATTCTGGCGCGATAAGCCGGATCGGCGAGTTTGCTTTGCTGTTCGGCGAGCAGCCCTTTGGCTTTATCAGCGGTTTCGCCGCTGCTGAATACCTGCAGGAAACGCTCCAGCGCGGCGACGCTGTTATCGCTCGCGGGCATGCCCTGAATCTGCTGATACCAGAGATCCGCCGCGGTTTCGCGCCCGCCGCCCGATTTCGCCATCTGCTCCAGCACGCTGAAGCCCTCCTGCTGGCGGTTGGCGGAAAAGAGCTGTAACGCCAGCTGCGTGCGTAGCTGATCGTTGCCCGGCGCGCGGGCGTTCAGCGCCTGCATCTGGCGGATGGCCTCGTCGCGCTGCGCTGGATCTTTCGCCACCAGCGCCCAGTATTCGACGGCCAGATCGCCATCCGGCGGCGCGCCGTTAAAGAGTTTCTGATACGCCGCCAGCGCCTCCTGCGTGTGCCCGGTCGTGCCAAGCAGACGGGCCTGTTGCAGTTGCTGCCGCCCTTCCGGCGACGCCAGCGCGAGCGTAATGCGCGCCTGCTGATAAGCCGGGGATTGCGGGGCGAGCTTGCCTAAGCGCGCGAACTGCTGTTGCGCGCCCGCGTTATCGCCCTGACGCAACAGATAGCGCATTTTGGCCGCGACGACATCCGGGTCGTCCGGGCTCATTAACTCCAGACGGTAGAGCGACTGGCGCACCAGATCGTCACGTTTGGCGGATTCGCCAAGCCGCACCTGTTCGAGCAACTGCTGCCTGATATCCGACTGCGCCTGCGCCTGCCCGCAGAGGGCGACGCCAAGCGCCAGCGCGGTAATACTTAACGCGAACTTGTGCATGACTCTCCCCAGGCGGGTTGCAGCTCACCGTCGACGGTGAAGCGAAAACGGTGTTCATCCCATCCCTGGCCAAACAGGGTTAACACATAGCTAAAGTAGGCGTCCTGCTGCGGATAGTCGTCCGCCACCCGCTGGCGCTGCAGCGCCTGGATATCGCGGTTTTGCAGGAAGGGGAGCAGCGCGGCGGAGAAGCCCACCGGCCCGTTGCCCTGGGTTTTGCCGTCGATAACGCGCACTTTTTCCGGCGGCAGGCCCGCTTTGGTGGTGGCGGTTTCCATCGGGCTAAGTTTTTTGAGCAGCGGCGCCTGCTGTTCATCCGCCGGGTTCATCATGCCGACCCACAGATAAACGCGGATCGCATCGTAGCTGCCAATCAGCGGTTTTTGTGGCGCCACAGGTTTGAGCACCCAGCCTTTTTTCGCCTCAAAGCTGACCCAGTCCGGTGAAAAACCTTCCGGCGCGGTTTCCAGCAGCAGACGCAGGTTGGTGTCGCGGATGGTCGTCCAGGGCTTGCCGTAACGGGTGAAATAGCGCGCAAGCTGCGGCGGCATATAGCTCGGGTTAAAGCGCCAGAGCGTCGGTTCGGCGAAGCTGACTTTGCCCGGCAGCAGCATGTCGCCAAGCGTCGGCACATTCACCACTTCTTCTTTGGCGATGCGGTCCAGCAGCGCTTTGCCGGTGTCGCTGTAACGCTGCTCTTTCCATAAACGCCCGGCCTCCAGCAGGCTCCAGGCTATCCACAGATCGGCGTCTGAGGCGGAGTTGGTATCGAGCACCGCCCAGTCGTCCGGCCCTTTCATCCCCCACAGCCAGGCAGGCAGCGTGTTTTTCAGCGAGCCTTCGGCGAGGTTGTTTTCGGTCCACAGCAGAATTTTGTCGAACGCCTCGCGGTCATTGGCCGCGAGGGCGAAGAACAGCGCATAGCTCTGCCCTTCGGACGTCGTGATTTTGCGCGGATCGCTCGGGTCAATCACGCGCCCTTCTTCGCTGATGTAGCCGCCTTTAAAGCGGTCCCAGTCGGGCCAGCTACAGGCGGCGTGGGCTGACACCGTCGCCAGTAGCAGCCCCGCCGTAAGCCATCTGCACAGATTCTTCATGACGCGTTACTCATGGTTGCCCGGATCAAGACGGCGACGACTCAGGATACGCAGCAGACGCCACAGCACCCAGGCCAGCAACACGACGCTAATGGCCGCGAAAATCGCCAGCAGAATCGGGTGGTTTGCCAACGCGTACCAGATGCGATCGAACCACGGCAGGTGACCGACATAGTAGACGTCGCCCACGCGCAGGCTGTTGACGCCCGATTCGCGGATAACCGCGACAGAGCCATACATCGCGGCGCGTTTACCGCTGTCGTTAAGCGCATTGTTCAGCAGTTCGTAACCGCGCGGGCTGTCCGCCAGCAGCGCCACGACGCTGCGCTGATCGTGATACGGCGACTGGAAGCCCACCACGGCGGCCATCGGCCCGGAAGAAGTCACCTGCGTTTGCATCTGCGGCTGACGGTCGCGGGCATCGGTATCAATAAGCGTCACGTCGCGCGTCGGGGTTTTCACCCAGCTTTGCGTGGCGTTCACCAGCATATCGATGCGTTTATCATCTTTCAGCGACGCCGGCAGCGCGCCGATCACCAGAATATCGGCGTCTTTGTTCTGCATGTCGCCGCCATCGTTAGTGATCGTGAGGTTAATCGCCGGGAAACCGGTCTGCGCGCCGATGGTGCCCGCCGCGCCCAGCAGCGTGGTGAGCTGCGCCGGGTTCGGCTGTTTCGGCATCACGATAAGCGTATCGGAGAGATCCGCCATACGGCTGAACGGGAAACCGGCGTTAGCGAAGGAGCGCAAGTCCGGCATTGCGATAAAGTGATGATAGTTCGAGAAATCCAGCGTGGAATCATCGCCCACCACCACGCGGTTCGGCACGGTCTGGAAGGTCACGCAGTTATCCAGCGTGCCGCCCGGCAGCGGGTTGGTGTATTCGAAATCAAAGCGCAGCTGGTTCGCCGCGCCGAGGCGCAGCGTCGGCAGCGTCACTTCGGTCTTGCCATCCAGCAGCCCCTGCAGCAGCGGCAGGCGCAGCATCAGACGGTTGGTTTCATCTTTCGGCAACAGCGTGAAGGATTGTAGGAACTGGTTGTTCAGGCTGATATCCATCCGCGAGTTATCGCGCGTGGCAGGCGACGTATAGCGGTAGTTCAGGCGCATGTCGATGCCGTTACTGCGCAACAGATAGAGATCCGGCGGCAGGTTCAGCGTCAGCGAAATCGGGTTCGGCTCAAGGCCGGTCGCCTGCAACTGCTCCTCATAGCCTTTCAGCTCGCCAAACGTGACGGCGCGATCGGTGCGCACCCAGTTCGGCGCATCGTAAGGCTGGCGCGCCAGCAGCGGTTTTACTTCGCCCACTTCGACGCTGTCGCCGCGGAACAGCAGACTACCCTGCGCAATGCCTTTAGCGGCCTGAATAAGGTCTTTCTCGTCGCGTCCTTCAATCACCAGCAGCTTCACCCACGGGGTTTGCGGGTGACTCATCATACGCACCATCGGGCCTTTGGCTGGCGGTAGATCGCGCAGGAAATCCGGGCGCTTATCGTTGGTGGCGAACACCACCGCGTGGCGCGTCGGGAGCGCGTTATAGAGCACCGGGAAGCGCTGGCCGCGCCAGCCGGAGCGGGAGCCGAACCAGGAAGAGACGATGCTCGCGGCCTGCTGGGTCGCGAGATCCGGCGCCGCGGCAAACACCATCGGCAGCTCCAGCGGGCGGTTATCGCGTGAATCAAAAAACGGCACCGGGAAGTGCGACAAATCGTTTTGCAGCTGCAGCGTCTGGAAGGTGAGATTCAGCGCGCTGTTACGCCCGATATCCATCCACAGCGTGTTGCTGGCCTGGTTTTCGCACACGTCGCGATAGTGGCCGACAAACTCCAGACGCACGCGGTTGAAATCGCTGACATAGAGCGGATCGATAGGCACCTGGGCGGTGGTTTTCTTGCCGAGCTGCTCTTTGGTCACCGGCAGGACATCCATCAGCTCATCGTTAAGATAAACCTTCAGCTGCGACTGTACCGGCAGCAGCGACGGCGACGGCGTGTAGGTCAGGTTCAGCGTCGCTTTAGAGATAATTTCATCGCTGCGCATCCCGAATTCGACAAACCCGTCCGGGCTGAGTCCTTTAAGGACCATGCTGCCCGGCGGCGGCGCGATGCTGGCGAAACTCAGCGTGACGTTGCGCGCAGGCGCGCCATCCTGAACGACGGGCGCGCCAGCGCCTTCCACGCCCGGCATCACCTGGCCGAGTACCGCGCCTTCCGTCGCAGGCGCAGGCTCGGTGCCCGCGACAGGCGGCGTGGCGGGCGTTAACGCCTCGGTGCGCGCAGGGGTAGCGGTCATCACGCCTTGTGTCGCAGGGGCGACGACCGGCGCGGTCGGCGCGGCGGTGGCGTTGGGATCGTCGGTGGCTTCAGGCGCGCCGTAGGCGCCAGGCAACAGGCTCATTCCAACCGCCACAGCGCACATCCAGGAGAGTTTTCTTTTCATCGCATATTCATCATTGTTGAGCCATAACCGGGAGCGCACGCTCCCCCAAAGCCGTCCTGTCCGGACGACGGGGGATAAACGACACTATCCAGGAAACCAGCGTGGTAAGGGTGCGAAAGACAATTTTTAGTGATGCTGGCGCGAATTCCGCCAGGTGGCGATACCCTCTGAAGCCGAGCTTGAGGATATCGAGCATGCTTTCCAGCGGTTTGTCTTCCGGGAAACTGTCCTGCCAGAGCGCCCAGGTGTCGGCGCGCGCGAAGGTACATTGTACAAAATCGATATGCTGGCGCGTGGTCAGACCGTCGAGGTTGAGGCCGATTTCGTCGCCGAAGACGCGCACGACTTTCGCCGGGAAGACATACTCCTGCGCGCCGCGTTTCATCAGCAGGTTCACCTTCTGCCCCTGCAACAGTTGCGCGCCGCCATGCATTTTAATGCCAAGGCCGCCGTCGGAGTAATCCTGCACCGTACAGGAGAAGAGATGACCGTCTTCGCGGGCGATAGCCGCCGGCATCACCATCTCCACGCGATGGGCGCGACGCACCTGTTTGCTCTCCACCGACACCGCCACCGCGCCGCCGAGGATAATCAGGTTGTAGAAGACCCAGACGATACTGACGATAACCGTCAGCATCTCGTTAGCCGGACCGTAGAAGTAGCGCCAGACGCCGACCAGCACGCCGAGCAGGTTAATCAACACCAGCATCAGGTACGGGCGCGAAATCACCCAGTCGACATACTCTTCTTCCACCAGCCCGCCTTTGGCGGTGACGTTGAACTTCCCTTTGTGCGGGTTGAACAGCGCCACCATGGTAGGCCGCGTAATGTACCAGGCGAGCACCGTTTCGTAGATTTCGCTCCAGAACGAGTGGCGATATTTGCCCTGGATTTTGGAGTTGGTCAGGCTGGCGTGCGCCATGTGCGGCAACACGAACAGCGCAATCATCAGCGCCGGGGCGTAGATGATGTAGGCGTGCAGCAGCAGGAACGCCAGCGGCGCGGTCAGGAAGATAAGCCGCGGCACGCCGGAGAGGAAGTGCAGCATCGCGTTGACGTAGCACAGGCGCTGGCCGAGCTTGAGCCCTTTGCCAAAAAGCGGGTTATCGAGACGGAAAATCTGCACCATGCCGCGCGCCCAGCGGATACGCTGGCCGATATGCGCCGAGAGGCTTTCGGTGGCCAGCCCCGCCGCCTGCGGGATACGCATATAGGCGGAGGTGTAGCCGCGCCGGTGCAGACGCAGCGAGGTATGGGCGTCTTCGGTGACGGTTTCCACGGCGATGCCGCCGATCTCATCCAGCGGGCCGCGGCGAATGACGGCGCAGGAGCCGCAGAAAAAGGTCGCGTCCCACATGTCGTTGCCGTCCTGCACCAGCCCGTAGAACAGCGTCCCTTCGTTCGGCGTTTTACGAAAACGTCCAAGGTTGCGCTCAAACGGGTCCGGCGAGAAGAAGTGGTGCGGGGTCTGCATCATCGCGAGCTTTTTGTCTTTCAGGAACCAGCCCAGCGTGAGTTGCAGGAACGAGCGCGTCGGGACGTGATCGCAGTCGAAAATCGACACGAAATCGCCTTTCGCGAGCTTCAGCGCGTTGTTGATATTGCCCGCTTTGGCGTGCTCGTGGGTTGGCCGCGCCACATACTCCACGCCGACCGATTCGGCGAAGCGGCGAAACTCCTCGCGGTTGCCGTCATCGAGGATCCAGATTTTGAGTTTGTCTTTCGGCCAGTCGATGCCAAGCGAGGCGTAAATGGTGTTTTTCACCACGTGTAGATCTTCGTTATAGGTCGGCACGAAAATATCGACCGACGGCCACGTTTTCAGATCTTTTGGCAGCGGCACCGGCTGGCGGTTGAGCGGCCAGATCACCTGGAAGTAGCCGAGCACCAGCACCACCCACGCGTAGGTTTCCGCCACCAGCAGCACCAGGCCGCACACCAGGCTTACCGGATCGTTCCAGTTCAGCGTCGAGGTGTAGCGCCACCAGATGTAGCGGCAGGAGACGGTCAGCGACAGCACAATCAGCATCAGCGCCGAGAAACGGCCCGGCAGGCGGCGCACCAGCAGCGCCACGCCCCAGAGCAGCATCAGGAAAATAAACTGCGACAGCGGGTTAAACGGCTGCGTCACGCACAGGAGCGCCAGCACCAGCGAGAAAAAGACCACCACGCCAAGCACGACGCGCCGCAGGCGCTCATTAATATGGCCCAGCTCTTTCTGCTCGTTCAGGTGGTCGGTTTCATCGCTGAAGCGCTGCGGGAGCGACTCCAGCCAGAGGTTAAAGCGCTCGCGCCAGATTTGCAGCGCCGAGACGGGCCGCCAGCGCGGCGCACCGACGGCGCGCCAGGGACGCAGCGCTACCAGCCATAACGCCTGCAGCAGATAACGCACCGTATCCAGCGGACGCGGACGGTCAGGATGAATATGCGGGAACAGCAGCGCGTGCTGCGCGCGGATGGCCTGCCAGCGCGGGTTTTCCAGCGGCAGCAGCAGCCAGGCGAGCGTCAGCCACAGACAGCCCAGCGCCGCGCTGAACGGCGGCGCGCCATTGCGGCGATAGGTAATATAACGCTCGCGCAGCCGCGCGCGAACCGGCGGCGCGAGCACCAGCGCGGAGAGGCTTATCATGCGCCTTCACTCCCGTAATGCAGCAAACACCAGTTCGCCAGCGTGACAATCTCTTCCGCCACCAGCGAATCCGGGCGGTATTCGCCCACCGGCTGTTTCGCGGCGAAGCTCTCCATCATCGCCTCGTCGCGATGCACCGCGACCGGCACCAGATGGCGCTGCGTTTGCAGCCAGAGCTGCCAGATGTCGTTCTGCACCTGGCTTGAAATCAGGCGGAAATTGGCCAGCAGATCGCAGCCGTTGGGCAGCGCCTGCTGATGTAATCGCGCGTGACAGTTGGCGTCGGGCTGCACCACGCAGAGCGTGCGGTCGGCCACCTGCAACAGGCTGCGGGTCACGGCGTCAAAACCGCATGGCAGATCGAGCAGTACCCAGCGCCAGTGGCCGCTCGCTTTTAGCGTTTGAAGATGCTGCGCGAACGCGCCGAGCGCAGGCGACACATCATTTTCTCGCTCCGCCTGACGCAGCGCGCCGTATGGCAGAACGTCCAGCCCTGGCGCGTAACGCCAGGCGGTGGACTGCCAGGGTTTATCGTCCAGCAGCGCGCGCGCCCAGCCATCGGCGTGGTCGAAATCAATATTAAAAGAGAGGCGCAACAGGTTATCCGGCGAGGCGTCAATCACCAGCACCGTTTCGCCCAGCTGATGCAGCGCCCAACCGAGCGCCGCCGTTAAGGAGGTGGTCCCTACGCCGCCACGTACGCCCTGTAATGCCAGAACGGTCATCCTTGCGCTCCTGCGTCACGACGCGCTAATTCCGCCAGCAACGGCCAGCGTGCAATTGCCGTCGCGAGTTGTTCACGTTGCGATATATCGGTGTAGTCGAGATCTGGAAGTGAAAACACCCGGCTGAGCGCTTCAAAATCATTCTGGAAGGTATAGCCACGATCGGGCTGGCGTGCGGCCTTAGCGTCATTCTCAGGCATATATTCTATTTTTCCTTAGAGCAATATCACTAAAGCCAGCAAACGAAAAACCGTGAACCTGCGCAATCCCGGTTTGCATGCTAATGATCATGTTCTTTAATTTCAATGTTAGGTTTATTTCCTGGCTTTCGCTAGTAAACTGACAGTCATACTCTTTATATATTGAGGGCGCCATGGCTCTTGTTTTTTCAATTGGCATTGATTCGCTCTGGGATGAACTGCGCCATATTTCGGCAGGCGGAACAGGCTGGATAAATTGCGACCGCCACAGCGATGCAATTACGTTCGTCAATCAAACGCTTCTTGCGCAAACACCCGAGACAAAAGTGGCTGTCATTACCATGGACGCCGCGCCAGAAACCGTGATTGCGCCGCTTCCGGCCGCGCCGCAAGGCCCGAATGAAGTACGCCTGTTTACCATGCCGAAAAGCCAGAATGCCTTTCATCGTCTGCATCACGATTTGCTTTGCAGTTTTGAACCTGAACATTATTTCATTGTGCTGCTGTGTGCGGAAAACGCCTGGCAAGGCGTAGCGCCCGCTCATATTAAAGCCTGGATAAGAAAAAGCCAAAGCTGGGCGCAGGAACATCGATGCACATTGCTGATTATTAACTCCGGCGCGCAGGCTGACCAGCAAACCTCGATGCTGATGACCGAATATCAGCAGCTCTCCGGGCTTGCCACCTTACGCTATCAGGGCGACGCCTGGCTGTATGACGTGGCGTTCTGGTTTAACGATAAAGGCGTCAGCGCGCGCCAGCAGTTGCCGGTGACATTCATTAACGAGCGCCTTTCGCTGGTGCCGCGCCAGGAAGTGTCGTTACAGGCGCGCAGCGACGAACGCCGCGTGCTGAGCCATATCGCCGTGCTCGAAGGCGCGCCGCCGCTTTCTGAAAACTGGACGCTCTTTGAAAGTAACGACGCGCTGTTTAACGAGGCGCGCCAGGCGCAGGCCGCGACGGTGATTTTCTCGCTTTCGCAAAACAGTCAGATAGAAGGACTGGCGCGTCACGTGCACGCGCTACGCCGCCAGCGCGGCAGCGCGCTGAAAATCATCGTGCGTGAAAACAAAGCCAGCGTGCGCGCTACCGACGAACGGCTGCTGCTGGGCTGCGGCGCGAATATGGTGATCCCCTGGAACGCCCCGCTCTCCCGCTGCCTGACGCTGATTGAAAGCGTGCAGAACCAGCAGTTCACCCGCTTTGTGCCGGAAGATGTGAATATGCTGCTGGAGGCGATGCAGCCGCTGAAAATGCGCGGCTATCAGCCGTGGGATATGTTCTGCAACGCCGTCGGCGCGCTGATGAACAACGTGCTTATCCCGCAGGATAACAAAGGAATTCTGGTGGCGCTGCGCCCGGTGCCGGGCATTCGCGTCGAACAGGCGCTGACGCTCTGTCGTCCGGGCCGCATGGGCGATATCGTGACGCTTGGCGAAAACCGGCTGGTGCTGTTTTTATCGTTCTGCCGTATCACCGATCTCGACACCGCGCTGAGCCATATTTTCCCGCTGCCGATAAGCGAGCTGTTTTCCAACCGTATGGTGTGGCATGAAGATAAACAGATAGCGGCAGAGATCCTGCAAATGAGCGCGATGCGCCCGGAACAGTGGGCCGCGCCGCTTGAGATGACCCGCAAGGCCAGCGAGACGGCCGCGCTGCTCGCCGACGCGCCGAAAACGCGCGCGCGCCAGGTGCCGACGCCCATTACGCTGCTTAACGACACCGCACAGGAGCGCGCGTTATGATGTCGATTAGCGATATTCTTCAGCTTATCGCCCTGTGCGCGCTGATTTTTATCCCGCTGGGATACGCGCTGTGCGTGGGCAAGCGTCGCATGATGAAAGCGCTGCGCCCGCTGCTGTTTCGCCCCCGATTTGTTAAACCCGCTGGTACGCTGCGCCGCCGCTCCACCGTCAAGGCAAATGTAAAACATGACTAATCACGTTCATTCCGCTCCCCTTGCCCGCTCGGGCTGGCAAAACTGGCGCGGTCTTTCCGGCTGGAACTACTATTTTTTGCTGAAATTCGGCTTGCTCTGGACGGGCTATCTGAATTTCCACCCGCTCGCCAACCTGGTGTTTATGGCGTTTCTGCTGTTCCCTATTCCGAACCTGCGCCTGCATCGCCTGCGCCACTGGATAGCGATTCCTGTCGGCATCGGCCTGTTCTGGCACGACACCTGGTTGCCTGGCCCTGAAAGCATTATGAGTCAGGGCTCGCAGGTGGCGGGCTTCAGCACCGATTATGTGCTGGATCTCGTGACGCGCTTTATTAACTGGCAGATGATTGGCGCCGCTTTTGTGCTGCTGGTCGCGTGGATGTTCCTCTCCCAGTGGGTGCGGGTGACGGTGTTTGTGGTGGCGATTATGGTCTGGCTTAACGTGCTGACCGTGACCGGCCCGGTCGTCTCGCTGTGGCCTGCCGGCAATACCACGGCGGCGACGGTCACCACGACCGGCGGCGGCGCGGCACCAACCGTCGCGAACGCCGCGGGTACGGTGGTGGCGGGCGATATTCCGCTGCAAACCGCGCCTGCGAACAACCAGAGCATTAACGACTGGCTGAACAGCTTCTATACCAGCGAATCCAAACGCCAGACGCCTTTCCCGGCGAGCCTGCCGGCGGATGCGCAGCCGTTCGATCTGCTGGTAATTAACATCTGTTCGCTGGCCTGGTCTGATGTAGACGCCACCGGCCTGATGTCGCACCCGCTGTGGTCGCATTTCGACATCGTGTTTAAGAACTTTAACTCCGGCACATCGTACAGCGGCCCGGCGGCAATTCGCCTGCTGCGCGCAAGCTGCGGTCAGCCGTCGCATAAAAACCTGTACCAGCCTGCCGGTGAACAGTGCTATCTGTTTGATAACCTGGCGAAGCTCGGCTTTAAGCGCCACCTGATGATGGACCATAACGGCGAGTTCGGTAACTTCCTTAAAGAAGTGCGCGAAAACGGCAATATGCAGGAGCCGCTGATGGATCAGTCCGGGCTGCCGGTGAATCTGCTGTCGTTTGATGGCTCGCCGGTATATGACGATACGGCGGTGCTCAACCGCTGGCAGCAAACCGTGAAGAGCGAGGGCGGCGAGCGCAGCGCCACGTTCTTTAACCTGCTGCCGCTGCATGACGGCAACCACTATCCGGGCAACAGCAAAACCGCCGATTACAAAGCGCGCGCGCAGAAGCTGTTTGACGAGCTGGATGCGTTCCTGACGCAGCTTGAGAAAGAGAACCGCAGAGTGATGGTGGTGATGGTGCCGGAACACGGCGCGGCGCTGCAGGGCGACAGAATGCAGGTGTCCGGCCTGCGCGATATCCCAAGCCCGTCTATCACCCATGTGCCGGTCGGCATTAAGTTTATCGGTATGAAAGCGCCGCATCAGGGCGCGGCTATCGATATCGACCAGCCGAGCAGCTTCCTGGCGATTTCCGAGCTGGTAGTGCGGATGCTGGATGGTAAGAATTTTGTGGCCGATAACGTGGACTGGCAGGGGCTGACCAGTAACCTGCCGCAGAGCGCGCCGGTCTCCGAGAACGCCAACGCCGTGGTGGTGCAGTATCAGGGCAAACCGTGGGTGCGCTTAAGCGGCGGCGACTGGGTGCCTTACCCGCAATAAGTGTTCAGGCCGCGATAAAAAAGCCGATGCGTAAGCGTCGGCTTTTTCTTTTTCGCACGGCGGGTGCGCAGGCTTACCCGCCCTACACAAACCTCATCCACCACCGGCCACCCGGCGGGTGCGCAAAGCTTACCCGCCCTACACAGGCCGCATATTTTGTAGGGTGGATAAGCGCAGCGCATCCACCGCATTGCACCGCTAGGCCCATAAAAAAGCCGACGCATGGCGTCGGCTTTTTACGTGGCGCGCGCGTTAAGGAATGCGCGGCTCGCCGGTTTCATCCTGATCGACGGCGAAACAGGCGACCAGCTGGCCGTTATATTCCTTAAGCTGCGGCTGGATCTGCGTACACGGGCCGAAGCGGCGACGGCAGCGGGCGCTAAAGGCGCACCCCGGCGGCGGATTCAGCGGGCTCGGCAGCTCGCCGGTGAGCTTAATACGCTCGCGGCGGTCGTCCGGGTTCAGGCGCGGCGTCGCGGAGAGCAGCGCCTGGGTATACGGATGACGCGGATTCGAGAAAATCTGGTCTTTCGTGCCTTTCTCCACGCAGCGGCCGAGATACATCACCATCACTTCATCGGCGATGTGTTCCACCACCGACAAATCGTGGGAGATAAACACATACGAAAGCCCCATATCCTGCTGCAGATCCATCATCAGGTTCAGCACCTGCGCGCGCACCGAGACGTCCAGCGCGGAGACCGGTTCATCGGCGATCACCACGTCCGGGTCAAGCATCAGCCCGCGCGCGATGGCGATACGCTGGCGCTGGCCGCCAGAGAACATATGCGGATAACGGTCGTAGTGCTCGGTTTTCAGCCCCACTTTCGCCATCATCGCCAGCGCTTTCTCGCGGCGCGCCTCTTTGTTGAGCGAGCTGTTAATCAGCAGCGGCTCCTCAAGGATTTGCCCCACTTTTTTGCGCGGGTTCAGCGAACCATACGGGTTCTGGAACACGATCTGGATTTTCTGACGGCGTAGTTTCTCCGCCGTTTCATCCGGTTTCAGCAGATCCTGGCCCTGATAGTAGAGCTCGCCGCCGGTCGGCGTTTCTATCATGGTGAGCAGGCGGCCCAGCGTGGATTTCCCACAGCCCGATTCGCCCACCACCGCCAGCGTTTTGCCGCGCTCCAGCGTAAACGAGACGCCGTCCAGCGCTTTCACCAGACGCTCCGGCGCGAAGAAGCCCTTCTTCACCGGGTAATGTTTTTTCAGGTCGATAGCCTGTAACAGCGGTTGCTGCGTGGCGGCCTCATGCGTGCTCATAATTGGTTGGCCTCCCGGCATCATCGAGGGGGTAATGGCATTTCGACTGGCGGCCGTTGTCCACCAGATTTAACGCCGGTTCTTCTGCGCGACAGCGCTCGGTCGCATAGGGGCAGCGCGGGTTGAGCAGACAGCCCGTCGGGCGGTCATATTTCCCCGGCACCACGCCCGGCAGCGACGCCAGACGGGCCTTATCCTGCGCGAATTCCGGCAGAGCGCGCAGCAGCGCCTGAGTATAAGGGTGACGCGGCGCGCGGAAGATATCCCGCGCTTCGCCGGTTTCCACCACCTGGCCTGCGTACATCACGATGATTTTGTGCGCCGCTTCGGCCACCAGCGCGAGGTCATGGGTGATAAGGATCAGCGCCATGTTCTCTTTTTGCTGAAGCTCCAGCAGCAGTTCAATAATTTGCGCCTGGATGGTGACATCGAGCGCGGTCGTCGGTTCATCGGCAATCAGCAGCTTCGGACGACAGGCGATGGCCATCGCGATCATCACGCGCTGGCTCATCCCGCCGGAGAGTTGATGCGGGTAGACATCGAGACGCGACGCCGGATCCGGAATACCCACCAGATTGAGCAGGTCAATCGCGCGCTGGCGGCGGGTCTTTTTATTGCCGCCCTGGTGCACTTTGATCGCTTCCATAATCTGGAACCCCACGGTGTAGCAGGGGTTCAGACTGGTCATCGGATCCTGGAAGATCATCGCCACTTCGGCGCCCACCAGATTACGGCGATCTTTTTCCGAAATACGCTGTAAATCCTGGCCGTTGAATTCCAGTTTGTCCGCCATCACACGGCCCGGGTAATCGATAAGGCCCATAATCGCCAGCGAGCTGACCGATTTACCGGAACCTGATTCCCCCACGATGCCGACCACTTCGCCCTGATTCACGCTGTAGCTCACGCGGTCTACGGCGCGGAACGGGGTGCCTTCGTCGCCGAAGTGCACCGATAATTTATCTACATTCAGTAACGCCATCTCGTGCCTCTTTACTGCTTGAGTTTGGGGTCGAGCGCGTCACGCAGGCCGTCACCCATCAGGTTAAATGCCAGCACCGTCAGCAGGATAGCGAGACCAGGGAAGGTCACGACCCACCAGGCACTTTGCGCGAACTGCAACACGTCGGAGAGCATGGTGCCCCACTCCGGTGTTGGCGGCTGCGCGCCCATGCCGAGAAAGCCCAGTGCGGCCATATCGAGAATGGCATTCGAGAAACCGAGCGACGCCTGGACTATCAGCGGCGCAAGGCAGTTAGGGAAAATGTTCACGAACATCTGGCGCATCGCGCCGGCACCCGCCACGCGGGAGGCGGTGACGTAATCGCGGCTCACTTCCACCAGCACCGCCGCGCGGGTTAAGCGCACGTAGTGCGGCAGCGCCACGAAGGTGAGCGCCAGCGAGGCGTTAACGATAGACGGGCCGAAAATCGCCACCAGCACCAGCGCCAGCAGCAGGCTCGGCAGCGCCAGCATGATATCGACGACACGCATGATAATGGTATCGACAATACCGCCGAAATAGCCCGCCACCAGGCCGAGCACAATGCCCATCACCAGCGACAGCACCACCACCAGACAGCCGACCAGCAGCGACAGGCGCGCGCCGTACATCAGGCGCGACATCACATCGCGGCCCACGTCATCGGTGCCGAGAATATGCGCCCAGCTGCCGCCATCCTGCCAGACCGGCGGGGCCAGCAGCGCATCGCGGAACTGCTCCGCCGGGTTATGCGGCGCGACGACGTTCGCGAAGACCGCAATCAGGATCATGATGACGACATACACCAGCCCGACGACCGCGCCTTTGTTACGTTTGAAGTAGTGCCAGAACTCCTGCAGCGGCGTCATCGGCACCGGTGCGGCCACCACTTTGTTTTCAGTCATTTGCGTCATGATGGCCCCTTATTTCTTATGACGAATACGCGGGTTCACCACGCCATAGAGCAGATCGACCAGCAGGTTGACGAGAATAATCATCGTCGCCACCAGCAGCACGCCGCCCTGCACGACCGGATAATCGCGGCGCTGCAGCGCGTCGATGAGCCAGCGGCCCAGGCCCGGCCAGGAGAAGATGGTTTCCGTCAGGATGGCGCCCGCCAGCAGCGTGCCCACCTGAAGACCAATCACCGTCACGACCGGCAGCATGGCGTTACGCAGCGCGTGAACAATGATGACGCGCATACGGGTCAGGCCCTTGGCGCGCGCGGTACGGATGTAATCTTCGCCGAGCACTTCCAGCATCGCCGAGCGGGTCATACGCACAATGACCGCCAGCGGGATGGTGCCGAGCACCACGGCGGGCAGAATCATATGCGCCAGCGCATCGATAAAGTTGCCCTCTTCGCCCCAGATGGCGGTGTCGATAAGCATAAAGCCGGTGAGCGGATTGGTATCGTCAAGGAACACCATGTCGCTGACGCGCCCGGACACCGGCGTCAGGTTCCACTGCACCGACACCAGCATGATCAGCATCATGCCCCACCAGAAGATAGGCATGGAGTAGCCGGTCAGCGCCAGGCCTACCGCCGTGTGATCGAAGATAGAGCCGCGTTTTACAGCAGCCAGCACGCCGACCGGAATGCCGACGGCGACCGCGAAAATCATCGCGCAGATGCCCAGTTCCAGCGTAGCTTTAAAGCGCGGCACGAACTCGTCCCAGACCGGGAGGCGGCTTTTGAGCGACAGGCCTAAATCGCCATGCAGGACACCCCAGATATAGTGGAGATACTGCTCCCACAGCGGCTTATCGAGACCCAGCTCGGCCAGCAGCTGCGCGTGACGCTCAGGGGAAATACCACGTTCGCCCGCCATGATCATCACCGGGTCGCCGGGGATCATATGAACGAAGGCAAAAGTGAGAAGGGTGATACCGATAAACGTCGGGATAACAAGCCCCAGACGTCGGAGGATGAACTGCAACATAACCCGGATTCTCTGTAGTGACGCACAACCAGGGGATGTGGTCTGTATTGCTCACAAATCTCATTCCCTCCCCTTTCAGCGAGGGAATAAAGCACTGCTGCCGGGTGCGCTGCGCTTGCCCGGTCTGGAAGTGTAGACCGATATAAGCGCAGCGTCGCCGGACATGGGGCGCTCACACGCCCCTGATGGTTTTAATTATTCAACGGAGACGTTTTCGAAGTGGTGTTTGCCCAGCGGATCGACCACGTAGCCTTTGACTTCTTTACGCACCGGCTCATAGACGGTGGAGTGCGCGACGATAAGCGCTGGCGCCTGATCGTGCATCACGACCTGAGCCTGTTTGTAAAGCTCGATACGTTTGTTGTGGTCATCGGTCGCACGCGCCGGTTGGATCAGATCCTCAAACGGCTTGTAGCACCAGCGGGAGTAGTTGGAGCCATCTTTCGCGGCATCGCAGCTAAACAGGGTGGCGAAGAAGTTATCCGGATCCCCGTTGTCGCCGGTCCAGCCCATCATCACCGCCTGGTGTTCGCCCGCTTTGGCGCGCTTCAGGTATTCGCCCCACTCGTAGGTCACGATTTTCGCCTGAACGCCGATTTTCGCCCAGTCAGCCTGGATCATCTCGGCCATGCGGCGCGCGTTCGGGTTATACGGACGCTGTACCGGCATCGCCCACAGCTCAACGGTGAAGCCTTTATCCTGACCCGCCTCTTTCAGCAGCGCTTTGGCTTTCTCGACGTCGTAGGTGTAATCCTTCACGTCGTCGTTATAGCCCCACATGGTCGGCGGGATCAGGTTTTTCGCGGCAACGCCGGCGCCCTGGTAAACCGCTTTGATGATAGCCTCTTTATTCACCGCGTAGGTCAGCGCCTGGCGCACTTTCACGTCGTCAAACGGCTTCTTCTCGGTGTTGAAAGAGAGGTAGCCCACGTTCAGGCCCGCTTGCTCCATCAGGTTGATGCTCTTGTCCTGCTTCATACGCGCGATGTCTGCCGGGTTCGGGTACGGCATCACCTGACACTCGTTTTTCTGCAGTTTGGCATAACGAACGGACGCATCCGGCGTAATGGAGAAGACCAGACGGTCAATCTTCGGTTTAGTGCCCCAGAAGCCCGGGAACGCTTTATACAGAATGCGGGAATCTTTCTGGTATTGCTGAAGCTGGAACGGCCCGGTGCCGATCGGGTTCAGGTCGACTTTCTCCGGCGTGCCCGCTTTCAGCATGTTGTCGGCGTATTCTTTGGAAAGAATCGACGCGAAGTCCATGGCCATATCCGCGAGGAACGGCGCTTCCGGGCGCGTCAGTACGAACTGCACGGTATGGTCGTCGACTTTTTTCACTTCGCTAATCAGCGTCGGCAGGCCCATGCCTTCAAAGTATTCGTAGCTGCCGCCAGAAACTTTATGGTACGGGTTTTGCGCATTTTTCTGACGATCAAACGAGAACACGACGTCATCGGCGTTAAATTCGCGCGTCGGTTTAAATTCTTTATTGTCCTGCCATTTCACGCCTTTACGCAGATGGAAAGTATAGGTTTTACCATCGTCGCTGACGTCCCACTTCTCCGCGAGGCCTGGAATAATTTCCGTGGTGCCGATTTTAAATTCGACCAGGCGGTTGTAGATAGGCACAGAGCTTGCGTCATAAGTGGTGCCAGAGGTGAAGAGCTGTGGGTTAAAGCCTTCCGGCGAGCCTTCTGAACAGTAAACCAGGGTTTTGGCCTGTACGCTTGCGGCGCAGGTCATAGCCACCAGGCTCAGACCAAACTTCAGCATCCCTGACTTCTTCAAGGAAATACTCATTCTTCTGCTCCAATGTGATAGGTGTTGTGTTATTCCGTCAGACCTTTTTTATTTTTTGCCCGGTCCGATCGGTAAATGTGAGGCTGGGGATTCCTTTCGCAAGGGAGACTGAGTTGCAGTACAGATTGTCCGTAAAATGACCCTCACGCCCTACAATCTGTCAACAGAACACGCAAACGTCAATACAGCTATCCGGGATTTACAACCGGGGTGAGAAACGGCAAACAAAGATTAAAAAAACCTCATGGACATGTTTTCAGCACGGAAATTTATGCTACGCCCCCAGTCGCAGAATAATCATCTTGATATTTTGTAACATCCAGCGCTTATGTTTTATCCGCTTAATGCAAAATTTCTGGGCTTGTGGCGAACTTATGAACGGTTTATGGCGCGATTTGTTAACCCTGCAGCAAAAAATGCTGAGGCGATATATAAGCAGAGCGGAAAGTATGCGGGATGTTTCATAACTATTTTCAATGAAATATGTCACAGAATCGCGTTCGCGCGAGAAAATCGAAGCTAAATAAGACTAACGAATTAAGCGGGTGAATACGTCCGTTCAGGTATTCCCTGGAACAGAGTCTGAATGTGGGGAGTGAAAAGCAATAACCTCTGGCTGCTTACGGTTTTATGGAGGGCCTCTTTAATACGATTTCAGCTCTGGTTTCTGTAACGCGTCACGCCTGAGGGGTTCGCTATCTTCTCTGCCATGTCGACAAAAAATGGAAACCCTTACGAACTGACAAAAGGTATTGAGGTATATGAAAAGGAATTTTCATGAGCCACGCGTGCTGCGCTTGCAGTCATCGGTAGGCGTTTGCGGCGTAAATTATGCTGATGACGTAAAAGCGCTACAAGAATTGATGATGAAAGCTGGCTATCAGACAGCGACAGGGCGTTCCTTAAAAGTGGACGGCGTTTGCAACAACGAAACCAAAGAAGCCATTATCTGGTATCAACGTTTGTTAACACTGTCCCGATCAGGCCTGGTACAGCCATTTGATCAATGGTTCATTGAAACATTAAAAAATGCCAGCCAACCCGAGTGGTGTCCACGGATGACTTCCGGGCCGCTACATGTACGGGAAGCGCAATTTACTTTTGACAATGAAGGGACTGATTATATTACAGCTACAAATCCTTTCCGTCCGCACCCTTATCCGTGGTTCTCACGCATCTTACACTGGCCTCATTCTGCTGCTTCTGGTGTTACGCTTGGACGTGGCTACGATATGGGAAGGCGAAGCTCAGGTGAGATTTTTGCGACACTAAGACAAGCGGGAATAGAAGAATACAAAGCCATTCTGGCATCTAAAGCTGCTTTTCTGAAAGGACGAGATGCTGCCTGTTTCGTGAAAGTTTATGGGCCGCTTTTCGGTGAGATTACGCACCAGCAACAGATAAGACTGTTTGAAATTGCTATACAATTTTATATTTCCGAGGCGAAAAGGATCTTTAATGGACGCAAAGCGAAAATGATGTCTGCCATAAGCTGGGAAAAGATGCGTGTCAGATTAAAAGATATATACATCGATAGTTTGTATCAGGGATGTGAGTCAGCAGGTGAATTTGCCCGGTTGATTTTACTCGACGATCTGAAATCGGTGCGTTTATATCTGAAAACAGATCGCGCACAGATGAACTCGCACGGAAGAAACTTAAAAAGGTTGCAATATATCAATGGGTTATAAGTTAGTTTTTTTTCTGCCCTTTCTGTTGCTACCGACCACCTGCGTTGCTGCCTCGTCCGTCATTTATGGAGAGGCAGCAAAGATGTGTGCGAAGAGTGCGGATTATGCCGCCGGAACGCGATGTCTTGAGAGGCAGCGCAAGCAAACGGAGCAGGCGCTACAACAGACGCTGGCGGCGGCGCTGAAGCAGGTAGAGTCGGAAGACTGGCTGGAGGCTAATGCGGATTACGAGGATGAAGATTCACAAATCGTTGTAGATACGGCCAATGCGCTGAAAAACGATCAGGCGGCATGGGAAAAACATAAGGCCCTGTTTTGTCAGGTGGCCAGTTCCCAGATCAGTGCTAAAACCCCCAACTATTGGGTTCTATCCACCCAGTGCGAAATCAATATGAATAAGGCGCGTATCGACGAGCTGAACGCATTAATGGCGCAGGTGCAACCTTAAAGCGCGAATGCCGGAAAGCAAAAAGCCCTGCTCGTTGAGCAGGGCTTTTTAGAATTTGGTCGGTGATAGAGGATTCGAACCTCCGACCCCTTCGTCCCGAACGAAGTGCGCTACCAGGCTGCGCCAATCACCGAATGCGGGGCGCATATTACTGCGCACCCTAATCCTCGTCAATCCCTTACTTTAAAAAAGCCTGTCGATCGGCTGAAAAGCCAGCGATATGGCTATTTTGCGGCAGAAGGAACATGACACCAGTTGTTATTCTGGTTAATACCGCCGTCCGGCGACTGATAACCGAGGCAGCCCATAATGGTGTCGAACAGCTCAACGTGACGATGCGGGCGCTTCTGCTGCGCCTGCAGTTTAAGCTGCGCGAACGCCTGCGCGTGCTGCGGGTCCGCCAGATAGCTGTCGGACATCCAGACCATCATCGGCACGCGGAACTGCTCCGGCGGCGCGATATTGCGCGGCGTGCCGTGCAGATGCTCCTTCTCGTTGATCGATTCGCCATGATCCGCCGCGTAGAACACAATCGCTTTCTTATTGCGCACCTGATCAATCACATCGGAGATAAAGCTGTCGACGTACAGTACCGAGTTATCATACGCGTTAATCAGTTCCTGACGGCTACAGTCAGAATCGACGCCCATACACTCCGGCTGCCAGCGCGCAAAGCTTCTCGGATAACGCTGCACATAGTTATAGTGCGAGCCTTTGGTATGCAGAATGATGAGGTGCTTGCCCTTATCGTGCCCCGCCAGCGAGTTTTTCATCTCATCAACCAGCAGCATGTCGTCCACCTGCTTGCCGCGGTTGCGCGGCTCGGCGCCAATCTGCTCGCGGTAGGCAATGTTGTCCGCCATCGTGTTGCTGTAGAACCACATTTCGCTCTGCATCGCGTACAGATCTGAGCTAAAGCCCAGCTGTTTAAGCACCGCGAAGACGTTCTGCTCTTTCAGAGTACGCTGCGGGTTATCGTCGGCGCCGCCTTCGCGCACAAACATGCAGCGCAGCGAGAGTTTGGTCGCCGTATCGCACGACTCGCCACGGAACGCCGCCAGGTTTTTCTCCTGCGCGAGTTTCGGGGTGGTATTGCGGTCGTAGCCGAGCAGGCCCATATGGTCCCAGCGCGTGGTTTCGCCGATGATAAACACCACGTAAGTGTCATCAATGCCCTGCGGCGCCTGCCAGGTAAATTTTTTGGCCGGGTTCAGCAGCGATTTATTATCGCTCGACTCATCCACCTGCGCCCAGGCGTACAGCCCCAGGGCGGAGAGCCAGTTAGACGGCAGATAAGAGTTCGCCACCACGCCGCCGTAACTTGGCATATCGACGCCGGAGGTGCGCTCTTCATTCTTCTGCTGCAAATCCAGCAGTCGAATCGGCGCCCAGACCAGCAGCCCCGCCACGATCACCACCGCCGCGCTTTTCAGGCGCTGATCGCGGGTGCGCAGCTGGCGCAGCAGCGTATCGCGGCAGCGGTTGCCCCAGATAAGCGTCAGCGGCACGATGCACACCAGCACCATCCATGCGATGAACTCCCAGCCCACCACTTCTTTGGAGAGATCGATATCGGTGGTCATCACCGAGGCGATAATCCCGTAGCCGATCACCACGTTCATAAACGTCATGTAATAGCTGGCCGCGGCGGAGAACACCACCACCAGCGATGCCAGCACGCGCCAGACGCGTCGCCCTAACAGCGACAGGACGCGAAACAGGAAGAATGTGACGAGAACCGTGGCCGCCAGTTCAACAACCATCGACACGGCGTTAACCCAGGAGAGGTTCTGCGCGTATCCGTCAAAGCGACGATATAAAACCGCGCAGTTAAAAAAGAGGCCGATGTAGACCGCCAGCAGAACGCTCAGTTTCTGCTGGGTCATCGAGAGAATGTATTTCATGCAAGCCGCCCAGGCAAAACAAGGACTAAAACCCTTTACCCACAAAAATGAAAAAAGAGTGTATACGTAGCAATACGAGGGAATCAGGAGATTCTTAACTCAGACGCGGAGTAGTAGACCACAGGGATAAGAAAAAGTGCGGGCTTTTAGGGCGGTCCGGCTCGTATTTACAAAAATATGAGGCCGGTACCGCATTTTACGAAGCGGGATAACCCGTTAGTCGGTGATAACGTTCAGCTTAACGTCAATGTTGCCGCGCGTGGCGTTGGAGTACGGGCAGACGATGTGCGCTTTCTGCACCAGTTCTTCGGCTTCTGCACGGTCCATGCCCGGCAGATGGATATCCAGCTGCGCTTCGATACCAAAACCGGTCGGCAGCGGCCCAATCCCCACCTGACCTTCGATAAAGGCTTCCTGCGGCACTTTCTTTTTCTCCTGAGAGGCGACATGTTTCAGCGCACCCAGGAAGCAGGCAGAGTAGCCCGCCGCGAAGAGCTGTTCCGGGTTGGTCACCTGACCGCCCTGGCCGCCCATCTCTTTCGGCACGCCCAGTTTCACGTCCAGCACGCCGTCATCGGAAGTCGCACGGCCATCACGGCCGCCAGTCGCTTTCGCTTTTGCGCGATAAACCACTTTTTCTAAGGACATCTTGTTCTCCTTTGTGTTGGCAATCACAGCTAGTAAGCATAGAACGTCTGAGCGAACTGGGGAGAAAGTGAGAACATTCGGGGGAAAAGCGCCGCCGCAGAAAGCGACGGCGAAGCGACAATCCGGCATCAGGCGCGGGCGTGTTCCCAGGATTCGCGGCGCGGCTGGCGAATAGTGGTGGAGATAGCCAGCGAGACAATCAGCAGCGCGAAGATAACGCAGAAGGTGACGTAAAAGCCGCCGAACAGCGAGGCGATAATAGACCCGCAGATGCTGCCGATCCCAAAGCCCAGATAAATCACGCCATAGTTTTTCGCAAGATTGTTAAGGCCGAAGAAATCGCTGACCAGCGACGGATAGACCGTAATGGTACCGCCGAAGTTAAACGCCACGCAGGCGATGGCGGCAAAAAAGGTCATTTCATTGAGCGGCGCGAAGAGCAGCGCGGCCATGCCGACCAGCGACACCACCTGCCCGAACGTAATCACGCGGATGCGCGGCATTTTATCGGAGAGAATGCCGAGCACCAGGCGGCCCGTCAGGTTCGCGATGGAAATCACGGTGACGGCGTTGGCGGCGGTGGCGGCGTCGAGGCGCACCATGCCCTGGGCGATATCTTTCGCCACGCCAATCACATACAAACCGCTCATGCAGGCGGTCAGGAACATCAGCGCCAGCATCCAGTACTGCGGTTTACGCATCGATTCGGCGAGGCTGTAATCGCCTTCGCCAGCGCTGTTGCCGGTACGCGCAGGCTGATTCGGCGCGTCTTTCATCAGCAGCGCGCCGCCGATGATCATCACCATCACCATGCCGCCCCAGATAATGAATGTGCGCTCAAGCCCGACGGACGCCAGCAGATGACTGTCGATAAATTTAAAACCGAGGCTGCCAAGACCATACGCGCCGATTGAAAACGCGGAGATAAGCCCTTTACGCTCCGGGAACCACTTTACGCAGTTAGAGAGCGTCAGCAGATAACCGGCGCCGTCCGCGAGCCCCACCAGCAGGCCAGCGCTCAGCCAGAGCATCATCAGGTTGCTGGCGTGGGACGTTAACACCAGCCCTAACCCCAGCAGCACGCCAGAGGCGATCGTCACGCGTTTAACGCCGAAACGCTCCTGCAATTTCCCGGCGACCGATGATGACAGCGCCAGTCCCAGGCTCAGCAGCCCGAAGGAAAACGCCACCTGGCTGACCGGCTCGTCGAGTTTCTGCGACAGGGCGCCGTTAAACAGGCTCCAGGTATACACCGAGCCCAGCGCGAACTGGGTAACAATGGTGCCCACCAGGGTGAGCCACCGGGTACGCTGTTGAATGGAGGTATTCATGGTTGTTGTCCCACTGATAAGAAGAAAGCTTCACTACCTGCAACGATAGCGAAGCCCCTACTTTTTCGGGGGAAAACGGCATGAGATGCCGCAGGCGCGGAATGAACTGCCGCTGCGAAGGCATGGATGGCCTTGAACGGGCGCGAATGACGCGCCCTAAAATGTCGCGCTGACGCCGAGGTTGTACATTTGCGCGTCGTTTTCGCTAAGCCGCCCTTCCGCCTGCGAGAACGACGCCCATGCCGCGAGATGCTTGTTAATCGGCATATCCGCGCCGAACGAGACATCCATCCACGAGCCGTACTGGCTACCGGGCAGCAGCGGCTGCATATTCCACAGAGGATCGCCGTGCTGCTGGTTATAGCTCACCTGCGCCCACGGACGGACAGCGCCGAGACGCGAATCAAGCCGCCAGCCCAGCGAGCCGACGCTCGCATGCCAGTACGCGTCGTCCGTGCTGACGCCGTTCTCCTGCAAAGGGAGGCCGCTTGCTTCACGCCGCCAGCCCGCCACCGGGCGCGCGACCACGGGCAACGGCCATGACAGACTCAGGCCTGCGGGCATTACAGACATCGCCGCCTCGTCGCGCTGCGTCTGCGCCACGCGCTCGGCCAGGATCTCGTCATAACTCGGTGTGCGATCGCTATCCCACGTATAACGTTCAGAGGTGTTACTTTGTGGGTCAACAGCGATATATTCCTGTTGCCAGGCGTGCGCCGCCTGCGTAAAAACCAGAGACCACAACAGCACCGCCGCGCGTCGCAACGCATGGCGTCCAGAGATAGTTATCATCATCAAGCGACTCCAGAAGAGAGCCGGTTCCGGCAGTTTTTATTGACGTTATTAGCGGATGGGCGAGTAACCCTGAATTAACTATTGTCTCTTTATTCGCAACGTCAAGCCGCTTCGGAAAATCGCCAGGGTGTTTATTACAATGAGGGAATGCAGGATGGAACGTTGCGGATGGGTCACCCAGGACCCGCTTTATCTCGCCTACCATGACGAAGAGTGGGGCGAACCTCAGAAAGACAACCACAAGCTGTTTGAAATGATCTGTCTCGAAGGCCAGCAGGCGGGCCTGTCATGGATAACCGTACTCAAAAAACGCGCGCACTACCGCCGCTGTTTCCACGGGTTCGATCCCCATGCCGTGGCGCAGATGGGGCCGGAAGAAATCGACGCGCTGGTGCTTGAGCCGGGCATTATTCGCCATCGCGGCAAAATCGAGGCGATTATCGCTAACGCGCGGGCGTATCTCGCCATGCAGGCGCAGGGCGAAGATTTTTCAGCGTTTGTCTGGTCGTTCGTGGGCGGCGAGCCAAAAGTGAATTCCCCACAGACGCTCGCGCAGGTGCCGGTAACAACGCCGGAGGCGCAGGCGCTCTCAAAAGCATTGAAAAAACGCGGCTTTAAGTTTGTCGGCCCGACGATTTGTTACTCTTTTATGCAGGCCTGCGGGCTGGTGAACGATCATCTCACTGGCTGCGGCTGCCACCCGGAGAATCACCCGTGATCCGCGCGCAGCGGCCTTCTGACCGCGAATCTATCCTGACGCTGTGGCTTGCCAGCACCACCGCCGGGCATCCGTTCATTCAGCCTGACTACTGGCGCGCCAGCCTGCCGATAGTGCGCGATGTCTATCTGCCCGGCGCCTGTACGTGGGTGGAGGAAAACGACGGCGCGTTGCGCGGGTTTATCAGCGTTATGCATGAAAATTTTATCGGCGCACTGTTCGTGGCGCCTGATTGCGAGGGACAAGGCATCGGCACCGCGCTGCTGACGCAGGTGCAGTCGCAGTACGATACCCTGAATCTTGAGGTCTATCAGAAAAACACCCGGGCGGTGAATTTCTATCACGCCCGGGGTTTCCGTATTGAAGAGAGCGCGTGGCAGGAAGAGACCGGCCACCCGACCTGGATTATGCGCTGGCAGGCGGATCAAACGCCGTAACGTCCGGCGCGGGCCCGCTGTACTTCTCCACGCGCACCAGCGACGAGTTCGCCGCGCAGCCGTTGCCAAGCCGGGACGTGGGGATATCGCGCGTCAGCACGTTCACCGCGCCGTTTTTGCAAAGCCCCTGCTGGCCCCAGTCGAAATCAGGCCATGCGCCCTGATGCAGGCAAATCACGCCCGGCTTAATGCCCTCCGTCACCACGGCGCCTGCCAGCACCTGGCCGCGCGCGTTCCACACCCGCACCAGATCGCCGTGGGCGATGCCGCGTTTACGGGCATCGTCCGGGTGCAGCGTCACCGGCTCACGCCCGGCTACCGCGTAGCGCTCGCGAAGCGTGGAATAGTTAAGCTGGCTGTGCAGGCGGTGCGCCGGGTGCGACGAGAGCAGTTGCAGCTCGTCCGGCTGCGCGTTGCCGTGCCACTCGTCCGGCTCAAGCCAGGTCGGGTGCGGCGGGCAGTCGGCATAGCCGAAGCGGGCAATGCGCTCTGAGTAGATCTCGATTTTACCGCTCGGCGTGCTGAGCGGGTTGGCCGCCGGATCGTCGCGAAACGCGCCAAAGCGAACAAATTCGGCGTTTTTCGGGTTCTCCGGCATCTCGATTATCTCATTCGCTGCCCAGAAATCGGCGAAATCCGGCAGCGTTACCTGCTGCGCCGCGCCGCGCTCGCGGGCGATGTTATAGAAGGTTTCCAGCCACTCCAGCTCGCTTTTGCCTTCGGTGAAACGCACCTGTCCGCCGGCTTCCCAGCGCTCCGACAGCTCGGCGAAAATATCGAAGTCATTACGCGCTTCATACTGCGGCGGCACGACCTGTTTCATCGGCACCATATGCTGGTTGCTGTAGTCGCCGGTCATGGTCATGTCATTGCGCTCGAATGACGTGGTCACCGGCAGCACGATATCGGCGTGCCTGGCCGCCGCCGTCCAGAAGCATTCCGAAATCACCACCAGCTCTGGCTTCTGCCACGCCTTAATCAGGCGGTGCGTCTCCTGATGATGCGTAAAGTTGGCGCCGCCCGCCCACCAGATAAAACGAATATCCGGGAAAATGCGCTGCTGACCATTGTGCGGGTATTCGCCGCCAGGGTTTTCCAGCGCCTCGACAATGCGCGCCACCGGGATTTTATCGACGGCATCAATGCCGCCTTCCACACTGCCCTGCATCGAGGCCAGCACAGCCGCGCGGCGCGTCGGGTTGCCGCCGTTGGCGAAGTGATAAGAGAGCCCGAAACCGCCGCCCGGCAGGCCAATCTGGCCAAGCATGGCCGCGAGCGTCACCAGCATCCAGTGTTTCTGCTCGCCATACTGCTGGCGCTGCATGCCCCAGCCCGCCATCAGTATGGTGCGGTTCTGGCTGAACAGGCGGGCCAGCTCGCGGATAGTGGTCGCGTCGACGCCGCAAATCGCTGCCGCCCAGTCGGCGTCTTTCGGCGTGCCGTCGCGCTCGCCGGTCAGGTAGGCCGCAAACTGCGCATAGCCGTGCGTGCAGGCGTTGAGGAAGTCGTTATCCTGCCAGCCGTTTTCCACCAGCGTATGGGCGATGCCGAGCATCAGCGCCACGTCGGTGCCCATGTGCGGGGCTATCCATTCCATGCGCTCGCCAAAGAAATCGGCGGTTTCCGGGCGCATCGGGTTGATGCAGATAAGCTTTTTACCGCTCTCTTTGAGCTTCTCGAAATAGCCGATGCCTTGTTCGTCAGAGGCGTTCCAGGCGATTTTCAGCGTATTGAGCGGGTTGGCGCTCCACAGCACCACCACGTCGCTGTGCTCCAGCACCAGCGGCCAGCTGGTCTGCTGCTGATAGACTTCGTTGCCGCCCACCACGTAGGGCATGATCACCTGCGCGGCGCCCGTTGAGTAATCGCCCAGATGGCCGGTGTAGCCGCCCGCGAGACTCATGTAGCGTTGCAGGAGCGTGGCGGCTTTATGCAGCACGCCGTTGGAGCGCCAGCCGTAGGAGCCGGCGAAAATCGACGACGGGCCATAGCTTTCACGAATGCGCCGGTGCTGCTGGTCAATCAGGCGCAGCGCGTCATCCCAGCTGATACGCACGAACTCATCCTGCCCGCGCACGCCCTGCGGGCGGTCCGGCGAGGCGAGAAACCCCTTACGCGCCATCGGGTAGCGCACGCGCGCTTTGCTATGCACCTGGTCCGGGACGGCGGTTTGCAGCGAGTTCGGGTGGCGCGTCGGCAGCGCGCCCTGAGAGGACAAAACGGTTTCACCGTCGGTCTCGACAACCATTGGCCCCCAGTGGGCGGCGGTAACGATGCGTTTTAAAGCAGATGGGTTAGCCAAAACGGGCTCCTGACTGGCGTTTGCAGATGAGGCGGCGTGAGTATGGCTACTTTGTCGCCGCTCGATTCGTTATGGATAAAAAATCAGAACACTTCCCGGAATTTTCATCACATTCCCCCGTCATAATCAACCTCCGCCACTCCAGGCGAACCAGAATTAAATTGAATAAGGATATGCGATGAAAAAACGCATCATTTTTGTCGCCGCTATCGTCAGCGGCGCACTGGCCCTTTCAGGCTGCACCACGAATCCCTACACCGGCGAACGCGAAGCGGGTAAATCAGGCATTGGCGCGGGCATTGGCTCGCTGGTCGGCGCGGGCGTCGGCGTGCTTTCTTCCTCGAAAAAGGATCGCGGCAAAGGCGCGCTGATTGGCGCGGCGGCGGGCGCGGCGCTCGGCGGCGGCGTGGGTTACTACATGGACGTGCAGGAAGCGAAACTGCGCCAGAAAATGCAGGGCACCGGCGTGAGCGTCACCCGCAGCGGCGATAACATCATCCTGAATATGCCGAATAACGTGACCTTCGACAGCAGCCAGGCGAACCTGAAACCGGCGGGCGCCAACACCCTGACCGGCGTGGCGATGGTCCTGAAAGAGTACCCGAAAACCGCGGTGAACGTGGTGGGCTACACCGACAGCACCGGCGGACAGGCGCTGAACATGAAGCTGTCGCAGCAGCGCGCGGAAAGCGTCGCCAGCGCGCTCATCACCCAGGGCGTGGCCGCTAACCGCATCCGCACCAGCGGCATGGGCCCGGCGAACCCGGTTGCCAGCAACAGCACCGAAGAGGGTAAAGCGCAGAACCGTCGCGTGGAAATCACGCTGAGTCCGTTACAGTAACGGGCGATTGCCTCATCGGGCGCGATCCCGATGAGGCAGCATCAGGCTTTAGTGATGCAACATCTCCTCCACCACCTGCGCTTTGCTTAACTGGTACGGATAGTAGGTCGGCCAGTTATCCATCTCTTTCAGCAGCGCCTCATGCGAGGTATTGCCCATAAAAATGTGGTAATGCGCGGACTTGCGCGGCGCGATGGTGTGATCGCTGAACTGCACGAATTTCGGCGCTTTTGACGCGCTGTCGGTGCACTCAAACAGGTAGCGCACGCCCTTCTTGCCGGAGGCGTACTGCAAAATCTTAAACCCGTTATATTTATACGCGCAGGCATTCACAGTTTGCCCGACGTGAAACTCCATCACGTTGTTTTCAATGCCAATCATCTCAACATCCGTGGCATACCCTTTTTGGTAGTAGGCGCGATATTCCTCCACGGTTTTACCGGCTGCTTTCGCTTTTTTCGCCAGCACCGGATCGAGATCGCCATTAAGAAGGTACGGATAAATCGACTGCCAGACGCCGTCCCAGTCGCTAAGCTCGCGGTCTTTGACGTCGCTGTCGTTAAATACCCCTTCGCTGGCCTGCCGCTCCGCCTCGGTCAACGGCTTGCCGTGATGATGCCCGTGCGCCGCGCTTTGAGCGCTTGCCAGCAGCAGCCCCATTCCCAGTAATAAGGCTAACTTCTTCATTTCTGTCACTCTCCTGTGTACGCGTTAGTCATCAATTGATACGTTATAACATAATTAAAAACAGCGCCACACATTGAGACAGGGAAAAGATTACGGGCGACGATAATGCCCGTCAGGCAAACGTCTGCTTTACGACAGCCACCGAAATAATCTAATAATAAAAACAGTCACCTGCCCCACCGGCGTTTAAGCCTGAGAAGGAAGCCTCATGACCATCAAAGCCTCACGCCCGACCATCAGCGACGTCGCCCGCGCCGCGAAAACCGGTAAAACCAGCGTTTCCCGCTATCTGAACGGCGAAAAACACCTGCTTTCAGGGGATCTGCTGGCGCGCATCGAGCAGGCGATAGCCCAGCTCGATTACCGTCCTAACCAGATGGCGCGCGGCCTGAAGCGGGGGCGCACCCGGTTAATCGGCCTTATCATCGCCGATATCACTAACCCCTATTCGGTCAATGTATTAAGCGGCATAGAGGCCGCCTGTCGGGAGAAAGGCTTTACGCCGCTGGTCTGTAACACCAATAACGAGCTCGACCAGGAGCTACATTATCTGGATCTCCTGCGCAGCTATCAGGTGGAAGGCATCGTGGTGAACGCGGTCGGCATGCGCGAAGAGGGGCTGAACCGGCTGCAACAGTCGGCGCTGCCGATGGTGCTCATCGACCGTAAAATCCCGGATTTCGCCTGCGACGTAGTGGGGCTCGATAACACCCAGGCGGCCACCACCGCCACGGAGCACCTCATCGAACAGGGTTTTGAGGCGCTGCTGTTTTTAAGCGAGCCACTCGGAACGGTCAACACCCGCCGCGAGCGCCTGACCGCCTTTCGCGCCACCGCCGCCCGGTATTCCGGCGTCGTCGCCGAAAACGCTGAAACGCCGTTACACGAGGCCGATCGTCTCGATAATACCCTGCGCCACTTCCACACCCGTTTTCGCGGAATGCGCAAAGCGGTGATCTCCGCCAACGGCGCGCTGACGCTTCAGGTGGCGCGCTCGCTCAAACGCATCGGGCTTAACTGGGGCGCCGATATCGGCCTGCTCGGCTTTGACGAGCTGGAGTGGGCGGAACTGGCGGGGGTGGGCATTACGACGCTCAAACAGCCCACCTGGCAGATTGGCTACGCCGCGCTGGAGCAAGTCGTGAAGCGTATCGAAGGCCAGTCGCAGGCGGTGCGGGAGCAGGTTTTCTCCGGTGAACTGATCGTGCGCGGCTCGACGGCGCGCTGAACGACGGTTCGTGACCCCGATCATAAATTCGCCATCCTGGACTTCTCTTTGGAACCGGTTCCATCTAGCGTATTAACTATGTTATGCAGATGTAATCACTCCGGAGAAATCAATGGAGAGAGAAATTATCGTCGTCACCGCCGCTTACGGTATCGACAAAATCAAAGCCCTCGGCGGCCAGCAGGCCGTGCTGCCGATCATCGCCGGCGCGGGCGCCGACGGCGTGGAGATCCGCCGCGAGCTGCTCGATCCCGCAGAGATCGACGCCCTGCCCGCGCTGGCGCAGGCCATTGCAGATCACCATTTGAAGGCCTGTTATTCCGCGCCCGAGCCGCTGTTTGAACACGACGGCAAAATCAATGCCCGCCTGCCTTCGCTGCTGGCCGAAGCCCATGAACTTAATGCCCGCTGGCTGAAACTCTCGCTCGGGCACTTCAGTCATCCACACCAGGCGGAACCGCTCGCCGGGCTGCTGGCGCTTAGCGACGTCGCGCTGGTCGTGGAAAACGATCAGACCGACTGCGGGCGTCTTGAACCGATGCGCCGTTTCCTCGCCGCCAGCAAAACGCTCAATCTCCCCATTCGTCTGACCTTCGACATGGCCAACTGGCTGTGGGTGGACGATGCGCCGGAAGAGGCCGCCCGCGCGCTTCGCACAGGCGTCAGCTATATCCATGTCAAAGCCGCCACCGCGCACCACTACCACTATCGCGCCATCGCACTGGATGACGCCGGGCCGCGCTGGCGTACGCTGCTGGAGATGCTGCCGCCGGACGCGCCGCGCGGCATTGAGTTTCCGCTGGAAGGGCGCGATTTGACCGCCGTGACCCGTCATTACGTCAACCTGCTGCGCGAGGAGTGAACATGGAACAGCCACTGGATGTGATTACCATCGGCGAAGCGATGGCGATGTTTGTCGCGACCGAGCCCGGCGACCTGGCGCAGGTGGAGCATTTTTTTAAACGCGTCGCGGGGGCGGAGCTGAATGTCGCCACCGGCCTGGCGCGCCTCGGTCTCAACGTGAGCTGGGTAAGCCGCGTCGGCAACGATTCGTTTGGCCGCTTCGTGCTGAGCCAGCTTGAAAAAGAAGGCATCGCTACGCGCGGCGTGACGATCGACGACCGTTATCCAACCGGTTTTCAGATGAAATCGAAGGTTGTCGATGGAACCGATCCCAGCGTGGAGTATTTCCGCAAAGGCTCCGCCGCGAGCCATCTGAGCGGCGAAGATTTTAACGCGCCGCTGTTTTACAGCGCCCGTCACCTGCATCTGAGCGGTGTGGCGGCGGCGCTTTCCGCGACGTCGTATGAACTTCTGGATCACGCCGCGCGCGCCATGAAAACCCAGGGCAAGACGATCTCCTTCGATCCGAACCTGCGCCCGGTGCTGTGGAAAAGCGAGGCGGAGATGACAGAGAAACTCAACCAGCTCGCCTGTATGGCGGACTGGGTGCTGCCGGGCCTGAAAGAGGGCCAGATCCTGACCGGCCAGCAGAGCCCGGAAGGTATTGCCGATTTCTACCTGACGCGCGGTGTGAAAGCGGTCGTTATCAAAACGGGTGCCGATGGCGCCTGGTATCAGAGCGCCAGCGGCGAGCAGGGTACGGTGGCGGCCGTGAAAGTCGAAAACGTGGTCGATACGGTGGGTGCGGGCGATGGGTTTGCGGTAGGCGTGATAAGCGCGCTGCTGGAAGGCAAAACGCTGCACCAGGCGGCGACCCGCGGTAACAAGATTGGCGCGCTGGCGATCCAGGTGCAGGGCGACAGTGAAGGGCTACCGACCCGCGAACAACTGGGCGAGTAGTCTTCCTCGCCCCAGTCCTATTCTTAAAGAAAAGCCCGGTGGTTTCAGGGAGATTTATAACAAGACAAGGTTTTTACGCCTTTCCCCGCCGGGAAAAGCACAGGGTGAAGGGTAAAACCTGACCCCGAACAAACAGTATGAACAGCTTCCGTCGTCCCCTACACCGACGAGACGCATCCACCTCAACCATAGAGGGAATACGATGAAAAGTCCGACTAACGCTCCAAAACGCTGGTGGTACATCATGCCGGTCGTGTTTATCACGTACAGCCTGGCGTACCTCGATCGCGCAAACTTCAGTTTCGCCTCAGCGGCCGGTATCAATGACGATCTCGGCATTACCAAAGGCATCTCGTCGCTGCTCGGCGCCCTGTTCTTTCTCGGCTACTTCTTTTTCCAGATCCCCGGCGCCATTTATGCCGAGCGCCGCAGCGTGCGTAAGCTCATTTTCATCTGCCTTATTCTCTGGGGCGGCTGCGCCTCGCTGACCGGCGTGGTCAGTAATATCCCGATGCTGGCGGCGATCCGCTTTATCCTTGGCGTGGTGGAAGCCGCCGTGATGCCCGCCATGCTGATTTACATCAGTAACTGGTTTACGAAGTCGGAACGCTCGCGCGCCAACACGTTCCTGATCCTGGGTAATCCGGCCACGGTGCTGTGGATGTCGGTGGTTTCCGGCTACCTCATCCAGGCGTTCGGCTGGCGTGAAATGTTCATCTTCGAAGGTATTCCGGCGGTTATCTGGGCCTTCTGCTGGTGGGCGCTGGTGAAAGATAAACCGTCGCAGGTGAAGTGGCTGGCGGATGACGAAAAAGCGGCGCTCCAGGCGCAACTGAATAAAGAGCAGGAAGGTATCAAAGCGGTACGCAATTACGGCGAAGCCTTTCGCTCGCGCAACGTTATCCTGCTGTGCGCGCAATATTTCGCATGGAGCATCGGCGTTTATGGCTTTGTGCTGTGGCTGCCGTCAATCATCCGCAGCGGCAGCGAAAATATGGGGATGGTAGAAGTGGGCTGGCTCTCCGCCGTACCGTACCTGGCCGCGACCATCGCCATGATTATCGTCTCCTGGGCTTCCGATAAAATGCAGAACCGCAAACTGTTCGTCTGGCCGCTGCTGTTGATTGGCGGGCTGGCATTTATCGGCTCCTGGGCGCTCGGCGCGAACCACTTCTGGCTCTCTTACACCCTGCTAGTGATTGCCGGCGCGGCGATGTACGCCCCGTATGGCCCGTTCTTTGCGATTATCCCGGAGATGCTGCCGAAGAACGTGGCGGGCGGCGCGATGGCGCTTATCAACAGCATGGGCGCGCTCGGCTCGTTTGTCGGTTCGTGGGTGGTCGGCTATCTCAACGGCGCGACCGGCAACCCGTCCGCCTCGTACATTTTTATGGGGGTGGCGCTTTTCGCCTCCGTGTGGCTCACTTTGATAGTCAAACCGACCACCAACCAGCAACTGCCGGTGGGGGCGCGCCACGCGTAACGCCCGGCGGGCGGCGTGATGCCGTCCGCTTGTCTATTCTTTCTCTTTTGTTCAACGCTGGAGACCTGCATGAAGCCGTCCATCATTCTCTACAAATCCCTGCCCGATGATTTGCTTGCCCGCCTGGAGAGCCACTTTAACGTGACCCGCGTGTCAGACCTGAGCCCGGAGACCGTCACAGCTCACGCCAGCGCATTTAGCGAGGCGCAAGGGCTGCTGGGTTCGAGTGAAAAAGTGGACGCCGCGCTGCTCGAGAAAATGCCCGCGCTTCGCGCGGCCTCGACGGTTTCTGTGGGGTATGACAATTTCGACGTGGACGCGCTGAGCGCGAAAAAGATAGCGCTGATGCACACGCCTACCGTGCTGACCGAAACGGTCGCTGATACGCTGATGACGCTGGTGCTGACGACCGCGCGCCGCGCGCTGGAAGTGGCCGAGCGGGTCAAAGCGGGCGAATGGACCGGCAGCATTGGCCCGGACTGGTTCGGTTGCGACGTCCACCACAAAACGCTGGGCATCGTCGGCATGGGCCGCATTGGCCTGGCGCTGGCGCAGCGCGCGCATTTCGGCTTTAACATGCCGATTCTCTACAACGCGCGCCGTCATCACAGCGAGGCGGAAACGCGCTTCAACGCGCGCTACTGCGATCTGGATACCCTGCTCGCCGAATCCGATTTCGTCTGCATCATTCTGCCGCTGACCGACGAGACGCATCACATGATTGGCGAAGAGCAGTTCCGCAAAATGAAAAAATCCGCGATTTTCATCAACGCGGGTCGCGGCCCAGTGGTGGACGAAAATGCGCTAATCGCCGCCCTGCAAAGCGGCGAGATCCACGCGGCAGGACTGGATGTATTTGAACAGGAGCCGCTGGCGAAAGACTCTCCGCTGCTGACGCTGAAGAACGTGGTGGCGCTGCCGCATATCGGCTCCGCCACCCACGAGACGCGCTATAACATGGCCGCCTGCGCGGTGGATAATCTTATCAACGCGCTCAATGGCGACGTGTCGCAAAACTGTGTGAATCCGCAAGCGGTTAAATAAAAAACCACCTCTTCTGGAGGTGGTTCAGGGATGACAATAAAAAACGGCTCGTCAGAGCCGTTTTTTTTCACTGCATCGCGTTGGTCGCGGCGGTGTAAGCCTGGGTGAAGGCTTTATGTTGCTCGGCGAGCGGACCTATCAGCGCGTTATACTGGCTGGCCTGCTGCGAGGTCGGGAACTGAATGCCATTGGCCGCAAAGCCCACCTGCGTGCCCTGCTGCGCGATAAAATCGCCCACCTGCACCAGCTGCTGCGTGAACGTCTGCGCGGCCGGGATCAGCGGTTGCAGCGCATTGGCCGGGCCGGTCACCACTTTTTCATAGGCTTTATCAAATACCGGCTTCAGATCATCCGCCTGCTTCAGCGACGCGTGAGAACTGTCCGCCTGCATTTTCGCGTTCTGCAACTGCTGGCTCATCACACCCAGCGAGCCGTTGGCCTGGCGCAGCGCTTCACGCTGGGTCATATAATCCTGCGGTACGCGAATGCTATTTACGCTATCCACTACCGGGCGGATACCGGCGTCCATCGCCTGGTTCACCTGCTGAGAGTAGCTGTAAAGGATGGCATAGTCGGAAACAAACGGACCGAACTGTTTTTTCTGATCGGCGGTCAGCGTTGGCAGACGTTCGCCGCTACGCATCACCGTGTTTTGCAGAAAATCGACGAACGCTTTGCGCTGGTCGCCCTCTTTATCAAAACACCCGCTCAGGCTGAATACCATTAACAACGCCGCCAGCGGCGCGAACCAGCGAGAGCAGGACTTACCTGTCGCCATTTTTTTGCTCCTTTCACTCATCAACGCGCACACCACTGCCAGTGTGCTTCAACGCCCACAAGGATAGTTCAGACGCGTCGCGCAGGATACCCTTTATTGCGCTGCAAAAGCGATTATGCGAAAGGCGATGCGCCGTACGTAAAAAAGGGCCGCCAGCCTGCGCTGACGACCCTTAATAAAGACGCTCGCAACCCTACCAACACACAGCCTCACCAGGCCTGAAAAGGCGGGGTTTCCCCCGCCCTCCAGACGCTACTTACCGGATTCGTAAGCCAGAAACGCAGCGGCCTCCCGATATCTGTCCTTATAACGAATTTCGCACAGCGATTTTCGTATAAGGAGCGTGAATATTAATAGTGTGATACAGACGATTAATACGCACCAGATAAGCGCATTTCGCGGTAGTTTCATCAGCTTCTTTTCCTTGTCTTGCGACGGGTAAGAGGCTAATCTGCATATGTTTGGTATGGAGACAGCCTCGTTGGTTAATGAAAATTGACCTTCGGGGCTTTCTTCTTTCTGCCATCCGCCATAGCGGTAACACTGCCGGTTGCCGGAGGCAAAAAGCCTCAAGCGCCGGGGTCATTCTACGCCGCCTTTTTAACCTGCCAGAACGTGATTCGGTGCTTTTCAGAAACCGACATGGGCGCTTTCCCAGAAGCAGCCGGGCGCCGTGTAGGCGAGCGTCTGAACAGTGCTATGCGCGTTCTGAAATGCCTGGCACATCCTGTGATCCTTCACAGGCTACAGGATCGCACGGGGATCTTTTACAAAACTATACTTTCCTGAGATTAATCCTAATATCAAAGCGTTATCACGCTATATTCCACCATCGAACGGCCAACACCGGCGCTCGCCAGTCAACAAGCGCAAAATCTTTGATTACGCTGCCCGCGGTTTGGTTTTTTCCGAACTATGATTAAGAAGCTTCTTAGACGTTCACGATCCCGCTGTGTGATTAGGAGTCCAAAATGGAATCTAAAGACCCTATGTTTGAGTTGCTCAGCAGCCTCGAACAAATTGTATTAAAAAAAGATGCCTCCGAAACGGTTACCCTGGCGCAGAAACCCAGCGTATTTACAGAATTTGAACTGTTACGCAAAAGAACGGGCCTGAAAACTGATGATTTGGCTCGTGTGATGGGTGTCAGTGTCGCAATGGTTCAGGAGTGGGAGTCCCGCCGTGTGAAACCCTCCAGCACCGAACTGAAGCTGATGCGCCTGATTCAGGCGAATCCCATGCTCAGTAAACAACTCATGGAATGAAACGCTAGCCAGCAGTACACTTTTTTTCGCAAACAAAACGCCCCCGCACATGCGGGGGCGTTGCTTTTCAGAATACATTCGGGTGCGTGCAGGCCAACCCGCCCTCCTGACCAGTGGGTGGGGGATCGCTCCCCCATCCAAAGGCTACTTCCCTGGTTCGTAAGCAAGGATTGCCCGTATTTCCCGGCTTCCCTCTTTAATAGTGAATTCACATAAGCGATCACGCATTATTAAGGCGAAACACAGCGCCGTAATACAAAGCGCTACTATGCTTAAAAAAGCATATCGGGATTTTATTGGCATAATTGCCTCCTTATAAGGAAGAGGCTACAATCAGGCTGTTGGGTACTGATTGCAGCCTCCCCCGAGGTTAAATGGAATTAACTAAGGGGGGCATTCATCTGACCAGCCTTTGCATCATGCCCAAGCCAGCCAGCCTGAGCACCCGCGCGCTATATTATCCGCAACCTGAACATTAATAATTACGTGAATACGTAATAAGCCCGTGCTTTTTGCTTTTCATTAATAAAATAAGAATTCAACGTAGCGAAATCCGCTATAAAAAAACCCGCCAGCGGCGGGTTTTTATTATTAACGGAACACGTTACTGGAGCAGGGAAATATCCGCTACTTGCAGGAACAGCTCACGTAATTTAGACAGCAGCGTCAGACGATTAATACGCACCTGGGCATCGTCCGCGTTAACCATGACTTTCTCGAAGAACTCATCCACCGGCTCGCGCAGTTGCGCCAGCTCGACCAGCGCTTCCTGGTAGCGGCCTTCCGCGAACAGCGGTTGCAGCTTGTCGCGCATCACGGCAACCTGCAGCGCCAGACGAATTTCCGGATCTTCTTTCAGCACCGACGCATGAACTTCATCGTTCAGCGGCTCGTTGGCCTTCGCAAGAATATTGGAAACGCGTTTGTTCGCCGCGGCCAGCGCTACTGCTTCATCCAGCGTACGGAAGTGCGATACCGCCTTCATGCGGGCATCGAAATCCGCCGGGCGGGTCGGACGATTCGCCAGTACCGCCTGAATGGTGTCGACGCTATAGCCTTCGTCCTGATACCAGGCGCGGAAGCGGCCCAGCATAAAGTCCACAACATCATCCACCACTTTGGCGTTGGTCAGCTTGCTGCCGTAAAGGCGCACGGCTTCTTCCGTCAGGGTTTGCAGATCGAGCGGCAGGTTTTTCTCAACGATAATACGCAGCGCGCCAAGGGCGGCACGGCGCAGCGCGAACGGGTCTTTATCGCCTTTCGGATGCTGACCGATGCCGAAAATCCCGGCAAGGGTATCCATCTTATCGGCAATCGCCACGGCGCAGGCCACCAGGCTGGATGGCAGCGCATCGCCCGCAAAACGCGGCATGTACTGCTCGTTCAGCGCAACCGCAACGTCTTCAGATTCGCCGTCATGACGCGCGTAGTGCATCCCCATGACGCCCTGGGTGTCGGTGAACTCAAACACCATGTTGGTCATCAGATCGCATTTGGAGAGCAGGCCCGCGCGCGTCGCGTGGTTCACATCCGCGCCGATCTGACTCGCAATCCATCCGGATAGCGCCTGAATGCGATCGGTTTTGTCGCGCAGCGTGCCGAGCTGCTGCTGGAACAGCACGGTTTCAAGACGCGGCAGATGATCTTCCAGACGTTTTTTACGGTCGGTGTTGAAGAAGAACTCCGCATCCGCCAGACGCGGGCGCACGACTTTTTCGTTACCGGAGATAATCTGGTGCGGATCTCTGGACTCAATGTTTGCCACAAAGATAAAGTTCGGCAGCAGCTTACCGTCGGTGCCGTAAACCGGGAAATATTTCTGGTCGCCTTTCATGGTGTAGACCAGCGCTTCCGCCGGCACCGCCAGGAATTTCTCTTCGAATTTCGCGGTCAATACCACCGGCCATTCCACGAGCGAGGTGACTTCTTCAAGCAGGCTGTCGCTCAGATCGGCATTGCCGCCGATTTTAGCCGCTGCCGCTTCGGCGTCTTGCTGAATTTTGGCTTTACGCGCGTTGTAGTCAGCGATGACTTTGCCGCGCTCCAGCAGGATTTGCGGGTACTGATCGGCATGGTCGATAGTGAATTCCGGCTCACCCATAAAACGGTGGCCGCGGATCACGCGATCGGACTGGATGCCGAGAATGGTAGCCGGGAGCACTTCATCATCCAGCAGCAGCGTCACGGTATGAACCGGGCGCACAAACTGCACGTCAGACGCGCCCCAGCGCATCAGTTTCGGAATAGGCAATTTAGACAGCGCGGTGCTCACCATGCTCGGCAGCAGCGCCTGCGCGCTTTCGCCTTTCACATGAGCGCGATACATCAGCCACTCGCCTTTATCAGTCACCAGACGCTCCGCCTGATCGACCGTAATGCCGCAGCCGCGCGCCCAGCCTTCCGCCGCTTTGCTCGGGTTGCCCTCGGCGTCAAACGCCGCAGAGACCGCCGGGCCGCGTTTTTCAACTTCGCGGTCCGGCTGGGAAGCCGCGAGGCTCGCCACTTTCAGCGCCAGACGGCGCGGCGCCGCAAACCAGCTCACCACGCCGTGGGTCAGGCCCGCAGCGTCCAGCTCAGCGGTAAAGTTCGCAGCGAAGGATTCCGCCAGGCTGCGCAGGGCTTTTGGTGGCAGCTCTTCAGTGCCAATCTCCACCAGAAAAGTTTTCTCAGACATGGCAGCCTCTTATTTATTTCTGTTGCACATCGGGAAGCCCAGCGCCTCGCGGGAGGCGTAGTAGGCTTCGGCCACGGCTTTGGTCAGCGTGCGGATACGCAGAATGTAGCGCTGGCGCTCGGTTACCGAGATAGCCTTGCGCGCGTCCAGCAGGTTGAAGCTGTGGGCGGCTTTCAGAATACGTTCATAAGCAGGCAGCGGCAGCGGGTTTTCCAGCGCCAGCAGCTGTTGGGCTTCTTTTTCGTACTGCTCAAAGCAGGTAAACAGGAAGTCCACGTCGGCGTATTCGAAGTTATAGGTGGATTGCTCCACTTCGTTCTGATGGAACACGTCGCCGTAAGTGGTTTTGCCAAGCGGGCCATCGCTCCAGACCAGGTCGTAAACGCTGTCCACGCCCTGAATGTACATGGCGAGACGCTCAAGGCCGTAAGTGATTTCACCGGTCACCGGCTTGCACTCCAGGCCGCCGACCTGCTGGAAGTAAGTGAACTGCGTTACTTCCATACCGTTCAGCCACACTTCCCAGCCGAGACCCCAGGCGCCGAGCGTCGGGTTTTCCCAGTTGTCTTCGACGAAGCGAATATCATGAATGGTCGGGTCCATACCCAGCTCTTTAAGCGACCCCAGGTACAGCTCCTGAATATTGTCCGGCGACGGCTTGATGATCACCTGGAACTGGTAGTAGTGCTGTAAACGGTTGGGGTTCTCGCCGTAGCGGCCATCGGTCGGGCGGCGGGAAGGCTGAACATAAGCGGCCGCGATCGGCTCCGGGCCCAGCGCCCGCAGGCAAGTCATCGGGTGGGAGGTGCCGGCGCCGACTTCCATGTCCAGAGGTTGAACGATGGTGCAGCCCTGACGAGCCCAGTAATCCTGTAAGGTCAGGATCAGGCCCTGAAAGGTCCTGGTATCAAACTTTTGCATATGATTTCGCACGCGATACGAGTGGGTTTATTTGGAAGCGGTCAGTATACCCGTTGACCGCCAGATATACAGCCTCAATCCACGACCAAAAGCGGGCGGTTGACGCGTGGTTGCGCCATTAGCGCATTGAAAGGTGTAAAAATCGACCATCCGCGTCGAAAGAACAGGTAAAGCCTTCTTCGCGCGCTGTATAGCCGCGCATTTCATAGCTTCCCTGAAACGCGTCGAAACTGTTGACGGTGATTTTCTGCGCGGCGGTATTGTAGCGGCGGGCGGCGTTCTCTTTACAACTCTGCTCCATTTCCAGTGAATGGGGCGCGCTGGCACGGCCTTTTTGCGCATGCTGCGGGTGCGCGTCTTCGTGACTGCAACCCGCGAGCGCGCCTGCGAAAAGCACCAGCCCAAGCGTGTGGGGCAACAGCCTCGTCATAGTCTGTTATCTCCATGTTAAAATGACGACCAAAGCGCGGGTGACCGCAGCGGAAAACGGGCGTGCATTCTGCGAAACCATCCCCTGACTGACAATAGACCGCCCTGAAACTCAGATTGTTCCGTGGTGCAGGATCCAGAATCAGGAAGTCACACTGCTGATAATTAAAGATGGTACAGAGGAACCGATGCAGCAAAAAATTCACTGGATAGACAATCTGCGCGCGATAGCCTGCCTGATGGTCATCATGATCCACACGACGACCTGGTACATTACCAACCCTTCGCTGGTCAGCCCGGTTAACTGGGAGTTCGCCAACCTGCTCAACTCCGCATCACGCGTCAGCGTGCCGCTGTTTTTTATGATTTCAGGGTATCTGTTTTTCGGCGAACGCAGCGCCGGACAGCGCCATTTTCTGCGCATCGCGCTCTGCCTCGCCTTTTACAGCGCCGTGGCGCTTGTCTACATCACGCTGCTGACGCCAATCAATGAGAAGCTCTCTCTTAAGCTATTGTTGCAGAAGCCTGTTTTCTACCATTTATGGTTTTTCTTCGCCATTATCGTCATTTACCTGCTGTCGCCGTTAATTAGCGTTAAGCGCATCGATGGCCGGACGGCACTGGCGCTCATCGTGCTGCTGGGCGTGGTGGCGAACCCCAATACCGTGGCGCAAAAATTTCACGGCGTGCAGTGGCTGCCGGTGAATCTCTATATTAACGGCGATACGTTTTATTACGTGTTGTACGGGCTGATGGGCCGCGCGATCGGAATGATGGAGACAGCGCAGCGCCCGGTGAGCCTGGTGGCGGGCATTGTGCTGGCGGTCAGCACCGTATCGATCGCGAGCGGCACTCACCAGGCGCTGGAAAGCCACGGCAACTTCGCTGATACCTTCTATCTTTACTGCGGCCCGCTGGTGCTGATTGCCGCGTTAAGCCTGCTGGTGCTGGCGAAAAACATGCTCAATCGCGAGCTTGCGCCGCTCGCGTTTATTGCGCGTTATTCGCTCGGTATTTATGGCTTCCATGCGCTAATCATCCACTTTTTGCGCACGCGTCATCTGGAGTTCACGGCATGGCCGGTGCTGGATATCGCCTGGATTTTCAGTATGACGCTGGCGGGCAGCCTGGCGCTGGCCGCGCTGTTGCAACGCGTCGACCGGCGTCGTCTGGTTAGTTAACGGCGCGCGTGCGGGCGCGCTGGAGCTGCCGGGCCGACGAAAACCCGGCGGCCAGCGCCGCCTGCTCCGCGCCCTGCCCCTGCAATAAACACTGGCTGGCGAACGCCACGCGTAGTTGTTCAAGATAATCGCGAACGCTTATTCCCAGGTGTTCCTTAAAAAGCCGCGTGAGATGGCGCGGGCTGACATGAACTCGCCCGGCAATCTCCGTCAGACTCCATGCCGCCTGTGGGTTGGCGGCCAGTAAATCCTGAGCGCGATGCACGGCGGGGTGTAAATGATTTCGGTAACGCAGCCAGGGCGAGAGCTGCGGATCGTCGCCGGAGCGGCGAAACCAGACCACCATTTCGCGCGCCACGTCGAGCGCTGCGCGCGGCCCGCTGAGGCGATGGATCAGGTGCAGGCTTAAATCGATACCGGAAGTAATGCCCGCGCTGGTCCAGATGCCGCGATCTTCCACAAAAATGCGGTTATCGCGCACCAGCGCGCCGGGGGCGGCGGCTTTAAGGCGGGCCAGCACGTCATGGTGTGTAGTGCACTCAACGCCATGCAGCAGACCCGCTTTTGCCGCCAGCAGCGAGCCTGAACAGACGCAGATAAGCGTAAGTTGCTGGCTGTGGATCAGCGGCTGAAGCCGCATCAGCCAGTTGCGGGCGGCCAGCGCCTGTGGCGTATTAAACCAGCGGCTGGAATCAGCGACACCTGGCAGGACGAGCAGGCTGCCTGGCGGCAGTGTTTCCGGCAACGGCGCGATACCCGCCACCTGTAAGCCGGTCGACATCATGACACGCGCTTCAGGCCCGATATAGTTCAGGCTGAAGGCGTCGCCCGCGAGCGCGAACGTCTCCGCCGGGCCCGTTAAATCGAGCGCCATGACGCCAGGCAACACCACAAACCAGACAGGAATGGTCATCCCAAAGACTCCAGACATTGCGCCACGCTGCTAATCACCGCAAAACGCCCGGCCAGTACCGTTTCGGTACGATGGCGCAACGCGTCCACATCCAGCGTCACGCCTTTCCAGGTCATCGGGAACGTCAGCGTCGCTTCACTGACAAACGTCACCCGATACCCCAGGTCAGAGGCGACCCGCGTTGTGGTTTCGCAGCACTGTTCGGTACGGATACCGCAGATAATCAGATGGTTAATATCTCGTTGACGCAGCCATAAATCCAGCCCGGTATCGGTAAACGCGTTATGGACATGTTTGTGGAACGTGGCCGCAGCGCGATGGCGCAGGAAAGGCATCGGCGCCACAAAGCCGGACGCAAGCGTAAACATCTCGTCTTCATCGACATGAAAAACATCGACAATCGGGACGCTGCGCGCTTCGCAGCCAGCGATAAGCGTATTGATAGCCTCGCAAAACGCCGGGAAATCATCTTCACGCCAATAGCTGCGGTGAAAGAAGGATTGCTGAGTATCGATGTTGATAAGGGCGGTACGCGTCATTTCAGGACACCTGTCTGAGTGGGGGAGAACCCTATTCTTACAGGCATGCGTGACGCCGGGCAGACCAGAAAAGGACAAAAACCGGGTGTTTCAGGACGGCTTTCTGACCACCCGGTTTTCTGGTTATGACATCAACGGCAGCAACTGCTGGTAGAGCGTGCGGAAGGTTTCTCGCTGCTCGCTATAGCGTTCATGACGCGCCGCATCCGGCTGATGTTGCTGCTCCAGCGCCAGCGGCGGCAGTAAGTCATTAAGAGGGCGATCTGGCGCAAGCGCGATTTGCGCAAGCCTTGCCGCGCCAAGCGCCGGGCCAACGTCACCGCCGGTGCGGTAATCCAGCGGCATGCCGCTGATATCCGCCAGCATCTGCCGCCAGTATGCGCTGCGCGCGCCGCCCCCAATCAGCGTAACGCTTTGCGGCGTCACGCCGCAGTCATGCACCACGTCCATACCGTCCGCCAGCGCATAACCCACGCCTTCCAGCACCGCGCGCGCCAGTTCGGCGGGCCCATGCTCGTGCGTCAGCCCAAAAAATACGCCTTTCGCCAGCGGATTGTTGTGGGGGGTGCGCTCACCGGAGAGATACGGCAGGAACCAGACAGCACCCGCGTCGTCACGCGCGCCTTGCGCGGACGTAAGCAGCGCCGGAACGCTACCCGCGCCGGTAAGCCGCGCGGCCCAGTCCAGGCATGACGCGGCGCTCAGCATCACCGACATCAAATGCCAGCGAGCCGGTAAGGCATGGCAGAAACTGTGCACCGCGCTTTCAGGTTTGGCGCGAAAGCCATCACTGACGGCAAAGTAAACGCCGGACGTACCCAGCGACAGCATCGCCTGGTCTGGATCGGCAAGACCAACGCCCACAGCGCCCGCGGCGTTATCGCCGCCGCCTGCCACCACCGGCACCGCATTCATGCCCCATGCCCGCGCAACGTCATCTTTCAGCTCGCCCGTGATCTCGCTGCCTTCAAACAGCGCAGGCATATGCTCACGTTGCAGGTGGCAAGCCGCCAGCATTTTTTCGCTCCAGTCGCGCTGCGCCACGTTCAGCCACATCGTGCCTGCTGCATCGGACATATCACTGGCAAAAACGCCGGTCATGCGCAGCCGCAGGTAATCTTTGGGCAGCACCACTTTGTCGATTTGCCTAAAAATCTCCGGCTCGTGGCGTTCAACCCACAGCAGCTTCGGCGCAGTGAAGCCAGGCATCATGAGATTGCCGGTAATCGCGCGTGAATCAGGGATGCTTTCTTCGAGGAGAGCGCACTCCTGCGCGCTTCGCCCGTCATTCCAGAGGATCGCGGGACGCAGCGCCCGCTGATGTTTATCAAGCAGCGTGGCGCCATGCATCTGTCCGCTTAAGCCTATCGCTTTCACGTCTCGCAGGCTGTGCTGCGCGCCCAGCGCCTGCATGGCGCGGTCAGTCGCCTGCCACCAGCTTTCGGGATCTTGCTCCGACCACAACGGATGTGGACGGGAGACCTGCAACGCTTCGCTGTGCGAGGCCACAAGCGCGCCCTGCTCATCCAGCAGAATAACTTTTACCCCTGAAGTCCCAAGATCGATCCCAATGTACATAACCGGCGCTCCTGTGCAGAGCGCCGCCCGCAGGCGGCGCAACGCGTTTTACTTATCAAACAGATAATAATTAACCAGGTTTTCCAGCTGTTCCTGGTGTCCGCTCTGATGCTGCGGCGCCAGATTATGTTGCTCCGCGTACTGCGCCAGCTCGGCAAGCGTCATCTGGCCTTTGAGGATCTGCTGGCCAAGCTCGCCGTTCCAGCCGGCGTAACGGCGGGCGACGCGTTTATCCAGCTCGCCCTCTTCGAGCATTTTCGCCGCCACTTTCAGCGACAGCGCCATCGTATCCATCGCGCCGATATGGCCGTAGAACAGGTCATATTTATCGGTACTCTGACGGCGTACTTTGGCATCGAAATTGAGCCCGCCGGTGGTGAAACCGCCCGCTTTGAGAATCTCATACATCACCAGAGCATTTTCTTCGACGCTGTTCGGGAACTGGTCGGTATCCCAGCCGAGCTGTGGGTCGCCGCGGTTCGCATCCACCGAGCCGAACAGGCCGAGCGCGATAGCGTTGGCGATCTCGTGGTGGAAAGAATGGCCCGCAAGCGTGGCGTGGTTCGCCTCGATATTAAGCTTAATCTCTTTCTCAAGGCCGAACTGTTTCAGGAAGCCATAGACGGTCGCGGCGTCGTAGTCGTACTGATGTTTGGTCGGTTCCTGTGGTTTCGGCTCAATGAGCAGCGTCCCGCGAAAGCCGGTTTTATGCTTATGCTCCACGACCATCTGCATAAAGCGGCCAAGCTGTTCACGCTCCTGACGCAGATCGGTATTGAGCAGCGTCTCATAGCCTTCACGTCCGCCCCACAGCACATAGTTTTCGCCGCCCAGCTGATGGGTCGCGTTCATGGCGGTGACCACCTGCGTGGCCGCCCAAGAGAAGACTTCCGGGTCAGGGTTGGTGGCGGCGCCTGCGCCGTAGCGCGGGTGCGTAAAGCAGTTGGCGGTGCCCCACAGCAGCTTCACGCCGCTCTCCTGTTGCTTCTGCGCCAGCACCTCAACCATCTGGGCGAAGTTATTCAGGTACTCTTTCAGCGACGCGCCTTCCGGCGACACGTCGACATCATGGAAGCAGTAGTAAGGCACGTTGAGCTTATGGAAAAACTCGAATGCCACGTCGGCTTTGCGTTTCGCGAGGTTCAGCGCGTCGCCTGCCTGTTGCCACGGGCGTTCAAACGCGCCAACACCAAACATATCCGAGCCGTTCCAGCAAAACGTATGCCAGTAGCAGGCGGCGAAACGCAGATGATCTTCCATACGTTTACCGGCAACCAACTCGTCGGGATTGTAATGGCGGAATGCCAGGGGGTTGGTGGTTTTCGGGCCTTCATAACGCACACGTTCAAGTTGGTCGAAATAAGTCGGCATAATTGACTCCGTAATCAGGGCTGTTCCAGCGAGAATAAATTAATCCTGGAATTTCCTTTCCCTTTGCTCAATTACGTTATTTCACACTGCGATTAAGAGAATGCGCAAATGTGCGCTGGCTCGCAAAAAACAGGTTAGTTCTACTCAATATTGCATTGCGCGATAAATTCCATTTTATTTGTGAAACTTTTGGATTTAACATTAGAAATCCGATCGGCGTCATAAAATCAGAAATAAACAAAAAAACGTAATCCGAAGATTAAAATCTGTAATTGATCGCCAGCCTTTCCGCGCTAAAAATTCCTGCGTCCGTAAGTATGAATGTCCGTTTCGTCCCCGATGAATTAAGCCCATTCGTAACACTGGAACAGGTATAAAAATCATGAAAATAAAGCAGCTTATTCTTACCCTGTGCGCGTCGCTGGTGTTAACCAGCTTCAGCGGCATCGCAAAAGACGTCAAAATCGGCATGGCGATCGATGACCTGCGCCTTGAGCGCTGGCAGAAAGATCGCGACATTTTCGTCAGCAAAGCGGAATCACTGGGCGCCAAAGTCTTTGTACAGTCGGCGAACGGCAATGAAGAAACGCAAATGTCGCAAATTGAAAACATGATCAACCGCGGCGTGGATGTGCTGGTGATTATTCCCTATAACGGGCAGGTATTAAGCAACGTCGTCGCCGAGGCAAAACGCGAAGGAATTAAAGTGCTGGCGTATGACCGTATGATCAATAACGCCGATATCGATTTCTATATTTCGTTCGATAACGAGAAAGTCGGCGAAATCCAGGCGCAGAGCCTGGTCGACAAGGTGCCGCAAGGGAATTATTTCCTGATGGGCGGCTCGCCGGTCGATAATAATGCGCGCCTGTTTCGCGATGGCCAAATGAAAGTCCTGAAGCCCTTTGTCGATAGCGGGAAAATAAAAGTCGTCGGCGATCAGTGGGTGGATGGATGGCTGCCGGAAAATGCGCTGAAAATCATGGAAAACGCGCTGACCGCTAACAACAATAAAATCGACGCTGTCGTCGCCTCTAACGACGCGACCGCAGGCGGTGCCATTCAGGCGCTAAGCGCGCAGGGCCTCGCCGGTAAAGTCGCGATTTCCGGACAGGATGCGGACCTTGCCGGGATCAAGCGCATCATGGCTGGTACGCAGACCATGACGGTCTATAAACCGATCACTCAGCTTGCCAATACGGCCGCCGAAGTCGCGGTTGAGCTTGGCAACGACAAACAACCGAAATCTGACGCCACGCTCAATAACGGGCTGAAAGAAGTGCCCTCGCGCCTGTTAACCCCCATCAAGGTGGATAAATCCAACATTGAATCCACCGTCATTAAAGACGGCTTCCATAAGAAAAGCGATCTGTAATCCCACGGCGTTTGCGGCGCACCGCAAACGCCAGTAACGCTCTCCGACCAGTGCAGGCGGAATTGTTATGCCTTATTTACTCGAAATGAAAAATATCACCAAAGCCTTCGGCGCCGTTAAAGCGGTCGATAACGTGTCGCTCGCGCTTGCGCCAGGCGAGGTGATGTCGCTGTGCGGTGAAAACGGCTCCGGCAAATCGACGCTGATGAAAGTGCTGTGTGGGATCTACCCCTGGGGCAGCTATGAAGGCGAAATCATGTTTGCTGGCGAGCCGCTGACGCCAGCCCATATCCGCGATACTGAGCGTAAAGGGATTGCGATCATTCACCAGGAACTGGCGCTGGTAAAAAACCTGACGGTGCTGGAAAACATCTTTCTCGGCGCGGAAATGACGCGCCGCGGCGTGCTGGATTACGACGCCATGACGGTGCGCTGCGAAAAACTTCTGGCGCAGGTGAGCCTGTTCGTTTCTCCGCATACCCGAACGGGCGACCTGGGCCTTGGGCAGCAGCAACTGGTGGAAATCGCCAAGGCGCTCAACAAACAGGTGCGCCTGCTGGTGCTTGATGAGCCCACAGCCTCGCTCACCGAACAGGAAACCGCGCTGTTGCTGGATATTATCCGTGATCTGCAACAGCACGGCATCGCCTGTATTTACATCTCCCACAAGCTGAACGAAGTAAAAGCGATATCCGACACCATTTGCGTGATCAGGGATGGCAAACCGGTTGGCACGCGGCCCGCCGCGCAAATGAGTGAAGAGGAGATCATCTCCATGATGGTTGGTCGTGAATTGACGGCCCTCTACCCGAGCGAGCCTCATACCCCCGGCGATGAAATTCTGCGTGTGGAAAACCTGACGGCCTGGCATCCGGTAAATCGCCATATTCAGCGCGTCAGCGATCTCTCATTTTCGCTGCGCCGCGGTGAAATCCTCGGCATCGCCGGGCTGGTGGGCGCCGGGCGTACCGAGGCGATGCAGTGTCTGTTCGGCGTCTGGCCGGGGCGCTGGCAGGGCAACGTTTTTATCGACGGTAAGCCGGTGACGCTGCGCAACTGCCAGCAGGCCATCGCTCACGGCATCGCCATGGTGCCGGAGGATCGCAAAAAGGATGGCATTGTGCCGGTAATGGCGGTTGGGCAGAACATTACGCTCGCCGCGCTGGATGAATTTAGCGGGCCGCTCAGCGCGCTTGATGCGGCGGCGGAACAGCAGTGCATTCTTGATTCGCTACAGCGCCTGAAAGTGAAAACCGCTTCGCCGATGCTGGCGATAGGCCGCCTGAGCGGCGGCAATCAACAAAAAGCGATTCTCGCGCGCTGCCTGCTGCTTAATCCGCGCATTCTTATCCTCGATGAACCGACGCGCGGCATTGATATCGGTGCCAAATATGAAATCTACAAACTCATTCACCAGCTGGTGCAGCAAGGTATCGCCGTCATTGTTATTTCATCGGAACTGCCGGAAGTGCTCGGTCTGAGCGATCGGGTACTGGTGATGCATGAAGGCCGACTAAAAGCCAATCTCGTTAACCGCCATCTGACACAAGAACAGGTGATGGAAGCCGCCCTGAGGAGCGATCGCCATGTCGAAAAGCAACCCGTCTGAAATCAAGCTGGCCGCGCCGTCGGCCCCTTCGCCGGTCTCGTTCGGCGCACTGAATAAAATCAACGTTCAGGTCTTTGTGATGATCGCGGCCATTGTGGTCATCATGCTGTTTTTCACTTTCATGACCGACGGCGCATACCTGAGCGCCCGTAACATCTCCAACCTGCTGCGCCAGACCGCGATTACCGGCATTCTGGCGGTCGGGATGGTGTTCGTCATTATTTCGGCGGAGATCGATCTTTCCGTCGGCTCGATGATGGGGCTTTTGGGCGGCGCGGCGGCAATTTTTGACGTCTGGCTGGGCTGGCCGTTGCCGCTGACGATTGTCGTCACGCTGCTGCTCGGCCTGCTGCTGGGCGCATGGAACGGCTGGTGGGTCGCCTACCGGAAGGTTCCGTCGTTTATCGTCACCCTGGCAGGGATGCTGGCGTTTCGCGGCGTGCTGATAGGCATCACCAACGGCACGACGGTATCGCCCACCAGCCCTGCAATGTCGCAAATAGGCCAGAGCTACCTGCCGGGCGGCGTCGGTTTCGCTATCGGCGCGCTGGGGCTGGCGTTATTTGCTTTCTGGCAGTGGCGCGGGCGGATGCGTCGTCAGGCGCTCGGGCTGACCTCAACGCCTTCAAGCGCCGTTGCCGGCAAGCAGGCGCTGACAGCGGTGATTGTGCTGGGCGCCATCTGGCTGCTGAACGATTATCGCGGCGTGCCTACGCCAGTGCTGATCCTGACGTTTCTTCTGCTGGCAGGCATGTTTATGGCGCTGCATACCGCGTTTGGCCGCCGCATTTACGCCATCGGCGGGAATATCGACGCCGCGAGGCTTTCCGGCATTAACGTGGAGCGCACTAAGCTTGCGGTATTTGCGATAAACGGCGTGATGGTGGCGATTGCCGGGCTGATTTTAAGCTCGCGCCTCGGGGCGGGCTCACCCTCCGCAGGTAATATCGCTGAGCTGGACGCCATCGCGGCCTGCGTTATCGGCGGCACCAGCCTTGCCGGCGGCGTCGGGAGCGTGGCGGGGGCGGTAATGGGCGCCTTTATTATGGCGTCGCTCGATAACGGTATGAGCATGATGGATGTGCCCACCTTCTGGCAATACATTGTCAAAGGCGCCATTTTGCTGCTGGCGGTCTGGATGGATTCCGCGACGCGCCGACGCGCCTGAACATAACCTGCAATGGATCACATTGCAGGCGCGCGGTTATCCCGCCTGGCGGGATATGTGTTATTCAAACAACAGGTTCAAGGCCGGATACTGACACTATGTTTGAAAAGCGTCATCGCATTACGCTGCTGTTCAATGCCAACAAAGCTTATGACCGTCAGGTGGTTGAAGGCGTTGGTGAGTACTTACAGGCTTCTCAGTCAGAGTGGGATATCTTCATGGAAGAGGATTTCCGCACCCGGATTGAGAATATTAAAGAGTGGCTTGGCGATGGGGTGATCGCCGATTTTGACGATCCGGAAATCGAGCTGCTTCTGAAAGATGTACAGGTACCGATTGTCGGCGTCGGCGGCTCTTATCATCGGCCCGAGCACTACCCGCCGGTGCACTACATTGCGACAGACAATTACGCGCTGGTCGAAAGCGCGTTTTTGCATCTGAAAGAGAAAGGCGTACACCGTTTCGCCTTCTACGGGCTCCCTTCTTCCAGCGGCAAACGCTGGGCCGCCGAGCGCGAGCACGCCTTTAGCGAACTGGTCGCGCGCGAAAAGTACCGCGGCGTGATCTATCAGGGGCTGGAGACCGCGCCGGAGAACTGGCAGCACGCCCAGAACCGGCTTTCTGACTGGCTTCAGACGCTGCCGCCGCAGACCGGCATTATCGCCGTGACGGATGCGCGCGCGCGGCACCTTTTACAGGTGTGCGAGCATTTACATATTCCGGTGCCGGAGAAACTCTGCGTCATCGGCATTGATAACGAAGAACTGACGCGTTATCTCTCTCGCGTGGCGCTCTCCTCGGTGGCGCAGGGCACGCGCCAGATGGGGTATCAGGCCGCGAAGTTACTGCATCGCCTGCTGGCTAATGAAAACCTGCCGCTCCAGCGTGTGCTGGTGCCGCCTGCGCGGGTGGTAGAAAGGCGCTCCACCGATTACCGCTCGCTGCACGATCCCGCCGTTATTCAGGCGATGCATTACATTCGCAATCACGCCTGCAAAGGGATCAAAGTAGAGCAGGTGCTGGATGCCGTCGGGATTTCCCGCTCCAACCTGGAAAAGCGCTTTAAAGAAGAAGTCGGTGAAACCATTCATGCCGTTATTCATTCAGAAAAGCTGGAAAAAGCGCGCAGCCTGCTGATTTCTACCTCGCTAAGCATTAACGAGATTTCTCAGATGTGCGGCTATCCTTCGCTGCAATATTTCTATTCGGTATTTAAGAAAGAGTACGACACGACGCCGAAGGAGTATCGCGACAGATTCAGCGAAGTGATGGTATAGCGCGCATGACGGTTCACTTAAAACGTTAAGCAGCGCTTATGCCTACAGCCGTTAATAACATGCGCGCGTGGCGGAGCGAGAAACAATAAAAAAACGTCTTCCAAAGAAGACGTTTTTTGTATCCGGGCCAGGAGAGCCGCTAATTAATTAGTTGCCAGCAGGTGCTGATTATCCTGATACATAGCAAACAGATAATTGTTATAGCTTTTCCCTTTGGTGGAATAGCCTTTCAGCTTGTGGATCATATTGCTGGCCGTCACTTCCTGATCCGCTTTACGCAGTTGCAGGCGAGATTTACGGAAAGAAGCATAAGCCGGATGCGTGTTGAGATTCACTGCGTACGCATTAACGGATTCTTTAACAGAGTTAAAGTGAGAATACCCTTTCACTTTGCCTGGTTCATTATTACAACGCTTGCTGGCGCATTTCATGCCGAACAAGTTGTTGTTATTACGGGCAAGTTTCGAGGTTCCCCAGCCGCTCTCCGCCGCCGCCATGGTCGCAACCATGCTGGCAGGAATAATGTCGACACGTTCAAACAGCGTACTCCACGGTACGCGGCGCGTATTGCCGTTCCATTTTACCTTGTAACGCTTCGCGATATCTTTCAGGCGCGCGCGCTCGGACGGCGACCACTGGGCGTCGTACTGCTTTGAAATAAGCCAGTTACGCTCAGCCGAAATCGCTGCATTCTGGCTGGTAATGTAAGGCATGACGGTCCGGAGAAACGCTTTTTTCCGTGGTGTTCCGGAAGGGTATTTTCGCAAATCAGGCAGTGAACCACTTATTACACTATTGCGAGAATACTCTTTTTTACTGCTTGCCAGTTTTTTAACGCTTGCCTTTTTAACGTGTACTGTGTGGCTCTTTTTGGTTGTGTGCTGCGTTGCCAGCACTTCACCCGAAAATGCCAGGGTGGCTAACATACACAGCGCCGCCCCTAATCGTCGAATTGAAGTCGATATCATCAGGTCTCCTGGTCGGATTTCAGCATTCCAACACCTTATTATTTAATTGGATTTAAGAAAGTAATCTTAAATCGTATCAAAAATACCGTTTTGGATCATCAAAAGAAATAAGTCGATTCTGAATTCGCGCCGCTTAACGGCAGTTTAACTCACTGAAAAACAATATTAAAAAATTGTATTTTTAGCATTTCATGCTGGCGATGAAGCGGTGCGGCTCATCCTCCCGTTTCCGCCCCTTTCACTGCCGCTTAAGGATGAGGAATTCCTGAGATCGCCATGCGACACTGAACAGAAATCGCACAGGATGCCTATAATGAACCTCTCCCCTCTCGCACTCTTATTGCTGCCGGGCATCGCGCTTGCGCAGTGGACCGCTCCCGGCCTGCCTGCGTTTCAGGAAAAGACACCCGGCGTGTTTGTCAGTCAGGGGCCGCTGGTCAAAGGCGTTCAGCCGTTGCGTCTGACGCAGGACAACGCCTGCTGGCAACCTGCCGGGCCGGTTAAACTCAACCAGATGCTCTCTCTGACACCATGCGTTGACCCGGCGCCCGAGTGGCGACGCTTTCGCGATGGCAACTATCAGGTGCAGATAGACACGCGCTCCGGCACCCCGACGCTAATGCTGAGCATCGAGCAGGACGCGCAAAAAGCGGTGACGGAAGTCACACGCCAGTGTCCGAAGTGGGACGGCAAACCGCTTACGGTTTCCGTAAAAGAGACATTCCCGGAAGGCAGCGTGGTGCGCGATTTTTACAGCAGCAGTATCGCCACGGTCACGCAGGGGCACATCACGCTGACGCCCGCGCCCGGCAGCAACGGGCTTCTGCTGCTGGAACGCGCTGAATCCCCTGCCCAGGCCGCGTTCAACTGGCACAACGCCACCGTCTACTTCGTCCTGACCGATCGCTTTGTGAACGGCGACCCGACCAATGACAACAGCTATGGCCGCCATAAAGATGGCCTGCAGGAGATAGGCACTTTTCACGGCGGCGATCTCAAAGGGCTAACCAGCAAGCTGGATTATCTGCAAACGCTCGGCGTCAACGCGCTATGGATAAGCTCGCCGCTGGAACAGATCCACGGCTGGGTCGGCGGCGGTACCAAAGGCGATTTTCCGCACTATGCCTACCACGGCTATTATCCGCAGGACTGGACGAAACTGGATGCCAACATGGGCACGGCAGACGATTTACGCCAGCTGGTTGATGAGGCGCACCGCCGCGGCATTCGGGTATTGTTCGACGTGGTCATGAACCACACGGGCTACGCCACGCTCGCCGATATGCAGCAGTTCCAGTTCGGCGCGCTCTACCTGAAAGGCGATGAACTGAAAAAGACGCTTGGCGAACACTGGACCGACTGGCGTCCTGGGCCGGGCCAGAACTGGCACAGCTTTAATGACTATATTAATTTCAGCAATAAAGCCGCCTGGGAAAAATGGTGGGGCAAAAAGTGGATCCGCACGGATATCGGCGACTACGACAGCCCTGGCTTTGACGATCTCACGCTGTCGCTCACCTTTTTACCGGATCTGAAAACGGAATCGACGCAGTCTTCCGGCCTACCGAACTTTTACCAGCACAAACCGGATAGCGCGGCACAGCATATCGACGGCGCCACGCCGCGCGATTACCTGACCCGCTGGCTCAGCCAGTGGGTGCGCGATTACGGCATCGACGGCTTCCGTGTGGATACGGCGAAACACGTTGAGCTGGCCGCCTGGCAGCAGCTGAAAAACGAAGCCAGCGCAGCGCTCGTCGAATGGAAAGCCAAAAACCCGGATAAAAAGCTCGATGACGCGCCGTTCTGGATGACCGGCGAGTCCTGGGGTCACGGCGTGATGCAGAGCGATTACTACCGTCACGGCTTCGACGCGATGATTAACTTCGATTACCAGGAGCAGGCCGCGAAAGCCGCGGACTGTTTTGCGAATATCGATACGGTCTGGCAGCTTATGGCGGAAAAGCTTCAGAGTTACAACGCGCTGAGCTACCTCTCCTCCCACGATACCCGGCTGTTCCGCGAAGGCGGGCCGCGGGCGGCAGAGCTGCTTTTGCTCACGCCCGGCGCGGTGCAGATTTTTTACGGCGACGAGAGTGAACGGCCTTTCGGGCCGACAGGCTCCGATCCGCTCCAGGGCACGCGATCGGATATGAACTGGCAGGATCTTGACGACAAAAGCGCGGCGACGCTGGCGCACTGGCAAAAGCTTGGGCAGTTCCGCGCGCGTCACCCGGCCATCGGCAGCGGCAAGCAGACGACGCTTTCACTGAAAAAGGGCTATGGGTTTGTCCGCCAGCAGGATGACGATACCGTTATGGTTATCTGGGCGGGCCAGCAGTAATCGCCAGGCGGCGCGCATTCCGTCGCGCCGCCTGGTTATCCAGCATTAAATGCTGCACGTTATGAATAGCGAAACATTTTGCATCAGAAAAGCCCCCGCCCACGGATTTGCACCCGCCATCCTGTAGCGCTATGGTTAGCCTCTTTTTAAAAGAATGCGACAGACAGACCGCTATGACGTTTTCACTTTTCGGCGACAAATTTACCCGCCATGCAGGCATTACGCGCCTCATGGAGGATCTCAACGACGGATTACGCACTCCAGGCGCTATCATGCTGGGCGGCGGAAACCCGGCGCAAATCCCGGCGATGAACCACTATTTTCAGGAGCTGCTGGCCTCGATGCTGGAAAGCGGCAAAGTGACTGATGCGCTTTGTAATTATGACGGTCCGCGCGGAAAAAGTGAGCTACTGGTAGCCCTGGCGGGCATGTTGCGAAAAGAGTTTGGCTGGGATGTCGAACCACAGAATATTGCACTGACAAATGGCAGTCAGAGCGCGTTTTTCTACTTGTTTAACCTGTTTGCCGGTCGTCAGGCGGACGGGACGTCGAAAAAAGTGCTGTTCCCGCTGGCCCCCGAATACATCGGTTATGCAGATTCCGGGCTGGAGGAGGACCTGTTCGTCTCCGCGCGTCCGAACATCGAACTGCTGCCGGAAGGCCAGTTTAAATATCATGTCGATTTCGAGCATCTGCATATCGGCCCGGAAACCGGCATGATCTGCGTATCGCGCCCGACCAACCCCACCGGCAACGTGATCACCGACGACGAGCTGATTAAGCTCGACGCGCTGGCCCATCAGCACAACATTCCGCTGGTGATTGATAACGCCTATGGTCTGCCGTTCCCGGGCATTATCTTCAGCGAGGCGCGCCCGCTCTGGAACCCGAATATCATTCTGTGCATGAGCCTCTCCAAGCTCGGCCTGCCGGGCAGCCGCTGCGGCATTATCATTGGCAATGAAAAAGTGATCTCGGCTATCAGCAACATGAATGGGATCATCAGCCTGGCGCCGGGCGGCATCGGGCCTGCGATGGCCTGCGAAATGATTAAGCGCAACGATCTGCTGCGTCTGTCGCAGGAGGTGATCAAGCCTTTCTACCAGCAGCGCGTACAGGAGACGATTGCCACGCTTCGTTGTTATCTGTCACCGGAACGCTGCCTCATTCACAAGCCGGAAGGCGCGATTTTTCTGTGGCTGTGGTTTAAAGATTTGCCGATCACCACCGAACTACTCTACCAGCGCCTGAAAAAACGCGGCGTGCTGATGGTGCCGGGCGATTTCTTCTTCCCGGGGCTCGATAAGCCGTGGCCGCATACGCATCAGTGTATGCGCATGAACTATGTGCCGGAGCCGGAGAAAATCGAGGCGGGCGTGAAAATTCTGGCGGAAGAGATTGAGCGCGCCTGGCAGGAAGCGGGCCAGTAACGTCCCAGCCCCAGACAAACGCCGCCTGCGGGCGGCGTTTTTGTTCTTCAGAGCGTGATGATAAGCGCTCGTGCGCCGTGCTCTGGCGTCACCACGATGCCCCTTTCGTGGCCCGTGCTACTGCCGCCTTCAATGCCCGACACCTGCTGAATGTTACGCAGGCAGAGTGTCCAGCCAGTCGCGTGACCGCTTCCTTCGACCGTCAACCGCTTGCCCTCGCGCTTCACGCACAGCGTAAATACCGTCTCGCCATTTGCCGCAGGCACTTCGCAGCGCGTTTCGGCGCCGTCCGCCAGGTTAAACAGCTGGAACGCCGTGCCCTCATGCCACGCGTAATCGGGCTTCTGATCGTTATTACCGAGCGCCAGCAGCATATTGTCGCGCACATAAACCGGCAGGCTCAGAAAATCGTGACGCTGCTTATGCCAGCGGCCGCCGTCCAGCTCATCGTTATGCCACAGATGCGTCCAGCGCCCTCGCGGCAGATAAAACGCCACGTCGCCCGCCTCGCTGAAAACCGGCGCGACCAGAACGCTGTCGCCGAGCATATACTGGCGGTCGAGGTAGTCGCAGGCCGGATCGTCCGGAAACTCCAGCATCATGGCGCGCATGACGGGCGTGCCACGCTCATGCGCTAACGCCGACTGGCGATACAGATAAGGCATCAGGCGGCACTTCAGCTGTGTAAAGTGACGCACCACATCGCAGGCTTCATCGTCATACGCCCACGGCACGCGGTACGACTTGCTGCCATGCAGGCGGCTGTGGCTTGAGAGCAGCCCAAACGCGCACCAGCGTTTATAGACATGCGCAGGCGCGGTATTTTCAAAGCCGCCGATGTCGTGGCTCCAGAAGCCGAAGCCGGAAAGGCCGATGGAAAGGCCGCCGCGCAGGCTTTCCGCCATCGATTCATAGTTGGCGTAACAGTCGCCGCCCCAGTGCACCGGGAACTGCTGCGCGCCGACGGACGCCGAGCGGGCAAACAGCACCGCCTCTTCCTCGCCCACGGTGTCTTTCAGCACGTTCCAGACCAGTTCGTTATAAATGAACGCATAATGGTTGTGCATTTTTTGCGGATCAGAACCGTCATACCACACCACATCGGTGGGAATGCGCTCGCCGAAATCGGTTTTAAAGCAGTCGACGCCCATCCCGACCAGCCGTTTCAGGTGGCCTGCATACCAGTCGCACGCCGCCGGGTTGGTGAAATCAACAATTCCCTGCCCCGGCTGCCACTTATCCCACTGCCACACGGCACCGTTTGGCCGCTTCAGCAAGTAGCCCTTCTCGCTTCCTTCACGGAACAGCGGTGATTTCTGGCCGATGTAAGGATTAATCCAGACGCAGATTTTCAGGCCGCGCACCTTTAGGCGTTTGAGCATGCCTTCCGGGTCCGGGAAGGTCGCCGGGTCCCACTCAAAATCGCACCACTGGAAGGCTTTCATCCAGAAGCAGTCGAAGTGAAAAACATGCAGCGGCAGTTGGCGCTCCGCCATGCCGTCGATAAACCGGTTCACGGTCTCTTCGTCATAATTAGTGGTAAATGAGGTCGTGAGCCACAGCCCGAACGACCAGGCGGGCGGCAGCGCCGGACGCCCCGTAAAGCGGGTATAACGGTCCAGCACCGCCTTTGGCGTCGGGCCGTCGATAACGAAATACTCCAGATATTCGCCTGCCACGCTGAACTGCACTTTCGAGACTTTCTCCGAGGCGACTTCAAAAGAGACGCACTCCGGATGATTCACCAGCACGCCGTAACCGCGGTTGGTCAGGTAAAAGGGAATATTTTTATAGGCCTGCTCCGTACTGGTGCCGCCGTCGCGGTTCCAGGTCTCCACCGTCTGGCCGTTTTTCACCAGTGCGGTAAACCGCTCGCCAAGACCATAAACCGTTTCGCCGACGCCGAGATCTAATCGCTCAAACACGTAGCTGCCGCCAGTGTTGCTATCCTGCACATAGCCGTTGTTCTTCACCTGGCTGCCGGTAATACGCTCGCCGTCACGCAGAAAATCAAGCGTCCAGTTTTCGCCTTTGGTCACCCGCACGCTGAGCGCGCCGCTTTTCAACTCGGCGTAGCGGTCCGTCTCGCGCAGTTCAACCGGCACATGCGCTTGCGCATTGAGTGGATAGTGCGGGCCATGGTCTGGCACCCCCTGAAAATGTTCGATACGTACGCCGACGATTCCCTCCTGCGGTGAGAAAAAGCGTAGGGTGAAAAGCGGAATATCGAGCTGCCCGGCGCGTTCGCGCACGTCGCGCGGCGCGGCATAAACCACCATTTCGCCGTCGCGCTGCTCAACATCGAATACCTGAACGGGATGCAACAGGCTTAAACCCGGCTGGATCAGCCAGTTTCCGTCACTGATTTTCATGGCTTACCCCTTAGACTTCTGGAAGGTCTCACTGACCGGCAGCGTTTCGAATTCACGCTGGTTACGGCGCGCGCTCTGCGCCAGCTCCGCCAGAATGTTTTTCAAAAACGGCGTTTTCAGCGTGTAGTAACGCTTCGCGATAATGGCGCTCAGCCCGTAGCAGATACCCGGCGCCAGCGTGAAGAGCGAAATAATGATGGTGAGCGTGGCGCCGTTCTGGGTTTTCGCGGCGGCGTCATACCCGCCGCCTGCCAGCATCCAGCCGATCAGCGCGCCGCCCAGCGCCAGGCCGAGCTTCAGCACAAACAGCGTGCCCGCGAAGCTAATCCCGGTGAGACGTTTACCGTTGCGCCATTCGCCGTAATCGACCGTATCGGACATCATGACCCACTGAATAGGCGTCACCAGCTGGTGCAGCACGCCGATGACAAAGATAAAAACGAACATGACGACGGTGGCGCTCATCGGCACGAAGAACATCGCGACGCTCAGCACAGCCAGCGCGGCGTTGGTCCACCAGAAGACGCTGACTTTGCACTTCCAGTCCGTCAGCGGCTTGGCGAGCGCGCTGCCAAAGAGATTGCCGACGCAGTAAAGGCCGAGGAACCAGGAGAACAGCGCGGCGTCGCCCATAATCCAGGTGACGTAATACATCATCGCCCCGCCACGCACGCAGACCGCGAGGATGTTGAGAATGGTCAACACACCCACGACGCGCCACTGGTCGTTTTGCAGGATGTCGCGCAGATCTTCGCGCATGGTGGAGGTATTCGGCGGCGCCTCGACACGTTCTTTCGTCGTGAAGAAGCAAAACGCGAGCATCAGACACGCCACAACGGCCAGCACGGCAATTCCCGCCTGGAAGCCAAACGCCTTATCCTCGCCGCCGAAAAAATTCACTAGCGGCATCATCAGTACCGTAGAGAGCATGCCGCCCGCCGTGGCCAGCACAAAGCGCCAGGACTGCAACGAAATACGCTGCTGCGGATCGCTGGTAATTACCCCGCCCAGCGCGCAATAAGGAATATTCACGACCGTATACATCAGCGTGAGCAGCGTATAGGTGACGGCGGCGTAAAGCATTTTGCCGCTAAGGCTGAGTTCCGGCGTGCTGTAGGCGAACACGCACACTACACCGAACGGCAGCGCGCCGAGCAGCACCCACGGGCGGAATTTGCCCCAGCGGCTGCGGGTGCGGTCGGCGATAAGCCCCATCGCCGGGTCAGAGATGGCGTCGAGCGCGCGGGCCAGCAGAAACATCGTGCCGACAAACCCTGCGGGAATGCCAAAGATGTCGGTGTAGAAAAACATCATGTAAAGCATGACGTTATCAAAGACGATATGGCTTGCGGCATCGCCCATGCCGTAGCCAATCTTCTCCTTCACGGAAAGCACTTGCTCACTCATTCGGTGTTCCTCCGGCCATACGCGAAATTTCACTTAAGTTTTTTAGCGCCGTTCAGAACCGCCAGATATTCTGTTTTCTGGTTATTTATTTATGATTCTTGTTTTCTGTGATCGCGATAACTTGCTGATGCAACGAATGAATAAATTTTGTGACCGGTAACGGCGAAAAAACACTTAAGCAAAACCGGACAACGGGGGTCTGAAGGGCGAAAAAAGAGTGTGACGGGGGTATTGGTAAGCGTCTGAAACGCGCCTATAATGCGCCGGCCTCCATGTAGCAATGCAGGCGCGGAAGATCGTCGTCTCCGGTGAGGCGGCTGGACTTCAACTCCAGTTGGGGCCGCCAGCGGTCCCGGGCAGGTTCGACTCCTGTGATCTTCCGCCAAAGTTCTTCTTCACCTATTCGATAACGTATAAAAATCTTTTATTTTCAATATACGTTGTGCATTTATCAACGGGGACAGGTCAGATCTTTTTATTACTGGCACCCTGACCAGAGTGAACATCAACCTATTTTCTTGCTAACATGTTGAAAGTAAAAAACAAAAGCATCAATTGAGCATTTTGTAGATAAAATTTTTTATGATGAAAGTGATCAACCCGCTCAATGCTCAAAGCAGTCGTTACGAACGTTACTACCCTTTTATATAGGGAGCATGTTCCCCAACCACTATTACGATAACATCATGGCGGCAAATGAATTAATTAGCTGGCTTAAACTCGCTTAAACCAGCTGAAATTTAAAAATTCACTTAGCACACAACCGTCATCACTTTATGAAGCTGTTTACTTTTCATCTGCACGAATCATTTTAATCTCTTCAACATGCCTTTTATTTAGGTTAATTTGGCACTGATAAATATAAGGCCAGTAGTCGTAGGCATCTTTCCCGATTTGCGAACCAACGCCTAAACAGAGATTCTTACGATACTCCTTCCAGGACTTTTGCGAGTCAAGGAAAAGGTTACTGAAGACGTCACCAATGGTCTGTTGAGGATCCTCACCTTTGAAAACGGGACCACTATTGTTCTCCTTAATTTGCCTCACTGTTTTGGCAATTAACTCGTCCATATCTTTATTGCTTTTATCACTAAGAGCGTGTAAGCATTCAGACGCTTTTCCTCGGTCAGCATTATTACGCCAACAATTATCAATTTCCGGTCCAGCTGTAATGTCTAATTTCTCAGTACTGTAAGCTGACGGAATCAAGGTCATTAAAATAATTGTTATCAATGTTTTTTTCATTGTAAATACCTGATTCTTTGTCTTGAAGGTTCATAACGCATCAGGGCTGGATCTTCCCGAATGAACTTTATAAGCGCTGTTCTGCCAGCTAATGCAGCCTCGACTAAGCTGGCTGGATATCGTGTGCCCTGATAAAAAATATCGACAAGAACGTCTTTAATTTTCTGATCGAGATCATCCCATGATGGTGCGTTCGGTTTTGTTGTTGCCGTTTTGACGTAAAAGTATTTTGCGTAATTCTTTTTCTCTAAATAAGAACGCTTGAATAATTCAATCTGCTGAGCATAGCTTATCTCCCCAAATAACTGCCATGTGGTTTCGACAAAAAGCTTTGCCTGCCTTCCGCTAAGGTAGGCAGCATTTGACGCAATCACTGCGCGATATTCTTCTATACCAATACTTCGCAATGTTGAAAAAATCTCGCCAGCAGTCCGCATTTTCATGTCATAACCGCGCCCCAGTGTGACCCCAGATACCTCACCAGGCCAATGCAGTATCCGGGAAAAAAATCCCGTTTTTTTAGGCGCTTTCTTGGGAGCATAATCCGGAAAGACATAATCATTCCCTTCAGCATCAAAGGTAACCTGCCCTTCAGGCACACTTACCTGTATCGCCCCGACAGTTTTACGCCAGGGCTGTAAAACAACATTATTTATCGCCTCCGGAAGCCAGATGTCTCCGGGATGGATCATACCCGTAGGCTTCATAGAGAGCATATTCTGAAACCAACGGATGCCGTCAATGGTATCTTTGTCACACTTGCCAGTAATCTTGACATCTCGCCCGGTTAGTTCTTGATAGCCGGACTCACTGAGCGTTTGCTGAAACCATAAAACCTCTTCAGGCTTGTTGTTGCCGCACTCCCCCACAGTGGAGTCAAGCCGCATAATATGTGGCCTGAATTTTTTTCGACTGCTCATGAACACTCCCTTATCCCTTAACGCGTCAAAATATTTTTTACTATTATGCAAGGTTAAAGATAAAATCGTCATCAGAAAAAACTGTAACAAAAAGCCATAACAGCTTTACTACGTTCAAGATAAATGACTAAGACATATCTTTTTTGCTGACTGCTTGTATCTCTGGAATGTTAACAACCTTGCATAGCTATTTGTGCTGACTCGACACTTTGTAACGAGGGCCCATCCATTAATACGCGATTACAGCAAACTCTCTTGCCCGGTAGAAAGCGACATGGCAGTTTTGATGCCAGCGCTTACATTTATACTACTGTGCCGAACAACACTGCATTTTTAGATTGGAGGTTTTGTCCAGTATAGATCCGACAAGAATCGAGCGTATTAAGAGACGATACTCTTATCCGACTGGATTGTGACAGTTCCAGGAATTTCGCGCTGTATGCGGCACCTAATAACACATCATTCGCCGGGAAACGGCAATAGTGCGTTTCTATTCAAAACTCCCGCGAGTTTCGCCACATCTTCTATATATCCAGTAGCTACCGTGCTATTGACTGCAGGATGTCCGCATCTCGCTCGCAGCAGACTATAACAGTTGTGGCCTGTGGCCTGTGGCCTGTGGCCTGTGGCCTGTGGCCTGTGGCGATGAACGGTAAACCCTTAACTGCTCACTGACCACTCTCTATTTATGTCATTGAAAGTAAAACAAAAAAATTATATGGTGAACAGTGTGAATAATTTTTCCAGAAAAAATTTTTTAGATAAGAGCGGCCACTGATACTTAATTCATAACACTTTTTAATCAAACAAATGTGTATAAGCATGTGTATAAAAAATAGGTTTTACATTTAAAAAAAATAAATACAAGATGTTGTGCATCACATGCCGCTCCTGTGATCTTCCGCCAAAATGCCTTCCCGCTTTGTGATTAGTCTCTTCTTAACTTCCTTCTGATGGCTTGTTTTTTATTTATGATTTTACCCGCCGCAGCAATAAGCGTCGCTGAGACGATTAACGCCATAACCGTTGTTGAGCCGATAATAAACAACCCCTCTAAAAAATCGATCTGACTTTCAATTTCTGTAAACCTTTCCGCGGAAGAATGATGGTTTACAAGATACCAAGCCAGATACTCACAATAATATCCAACATCAGAAAAAATAATGATAGCCAGAAAACAAGCATAATAAACTCCACCTCTGATGAGTTTACTCCAGGACCATAAACCCACTAGCCTTATCGTTAACCCCCACAAAAAAACATTAAAGAAAAGCAGTGAAAGCATTACAAAGAACGGAGGTAGACCTCCACCATAGGCTCCTGTCCCCATAAAAATCATATTTACCGGGGGAATAACAATTAATATCAATAATTGCAATATTTTTTTTATAAAACATTTAAAACGTATTGGCATAAGGCATCCCTATAACATTAATATCGCCATAGGCCTCAAGCCCGTTACAGTAAACAACATATTTCATTGTATTCAACAATGCGGCTCTCAAAATATAAAAATCAGTTCTGTTATAAAAAGTTATGCACCCATCAGAAACACCAGTCCCGTCCTTTCTTAAGGGGTGAAGCCTAAAACTTTTACGGGACGTTCCTCCAACAACAGTTGTGTCGTCAAGGAACCCGTCTTGCCTAAATAACGCAAACCATTCATCGTAGATGTTACCTGTGGATCTTTCTTTTTGCCATGTCCGAAATCTCGAATACGGCCCACCTCGTGGTCGATCGACTATCCAGTATTTTCCCAAGGGAATAGGCCCGTTACGTCTGTCAGAAAATTCAAGCACATTTTTATAACTGCCAAGCCCAGAAAACACAGGAAAAACGCCGACACCAGCACAACGCAATAACAGTTTACCGTCTGCGGTTTTCTCGTTGTAGTTAAGTTCACAATTGATCATAGCGCTATCCTAAGCATACATTTGGCTGTTCCATACATCCGTGTATTGGATATTCCCGCTGAGGTATTTCCAGGTTATTTTGTTGTAAATCAGCCCTACGGATTCCACCGGCGTGGAAAGCAATCCTTCCGGGTGTTTAAAGTTTTGCATATTGGGATGAATGCCAGTAATTCTTACGTCTTCGAGTATCATCTGGAAAAATTCTTCTTCCATACCCGCGTGGTTAATTCGATACCAGCGAATAATAGCTCGCTGTAGTTTTTCAATGGTAGCGACTGCGCGATAAAGATAAGGAGATGATTTATCAAATTCCTTTTCTATGTTCATCAGATTATGAACGCGTGTTGCTGTTAGTTTCCCGGTATTCCCGTCATAAGGTACAGACAAACCATGACCAAAGCTTTGAACCTCTATACTCCCCTCACGGCCCATCACCTCTGAGCCACCGCAAATTAACGCGCCCGAGGCATCATAAAGCCATAAATGTGCAGGAACAGCCATAACGAACTCCTTTATTAAGTCATATCAATGACATCACGCTTTTCATTGCTTCATTCAATAGAACACGACAGCAATAACGTTTATTTACCGTTATATGACACAGGAAGTAAAAAGGAGTTCTTATTTAATTAACTTATCTTTGATGAAGATTAAAAAATGCAGTAGGTATTCATAGTTTTCATATCAACTATAAATTAATGCACTTTCATGATTAATGACTCCTGTTACCCTTTCAAATAATCCCCCAACAGACGAGATAAATGCGTCTGGAATTGATTGCTATAGTCGTGCGGAATAAACCCTTCGAGAAACGACTTCGTCGGCCCGGTAATGACGCCCAGCGCCATATGGGCGGTGAATACCGGGTCGGGGAACGTAGTATCCGGCGCAGTGACAAGCGTTTGCGCAATATCATTCACCATTCGCTGATACATCACGCCCATCAGACGCGCGCCGTCGCGCTCTGCCGCGACGCCATACAACGCTTTTGATTCATCAGGATTAGCTAATTTCAGGCTCAGAAAAGCCTGCACCATCGCGCAGGCCATTTCCCCGACGGGTTTGCCGCGCACGGAAATACACGCGGCCTCAAGCGCGTCGGCGATTTTGGTTAAGTGCAATTCCAGCACGCCGGAAAGCAGCGCGTCGCGGTTAGGGTAATACTGATAAAGGCTCCCGACTGACATTCCGGCGCGGCTGGCCACGCGCGTGGTGGTGCAGCGGCTAAGCCCTTCGGTCACTAAAACCTGAATGGTCGCCGTATGTAGCGCCTCCACCGTCGCCACGGAACGGCGTTGGATCGGGGCTTTACGCGGGCTGAGCGGTGCTGCGGTCGTCTTCATGGAATGCGAATTCTTAAACTGAAGGATGCTTCATATACTAATACTTCCTTCACACCGATACAGCAAGCAGGTCGTCATGAACAGTATTGAAAAAAGCGGTACCTATAAACTCGGCAGCCGTGAAGTCAGACGGTTTGGTTACGGCGCGATGCAGCTCGCAGGCCCCGGCGTATTTGGCCCGCCGAAAGATAAAAACGCGGCGCTCAGCGTATTACGCGCGGCCGTTGAGGCGGGCGTCAATCATATTGATACCAGCGATTTTTACGGGCCGCATATTACGAATCAACTGATTTGCGAAGCGTTATATCCTTACCGCGACGACCTGACCATTGTGACTAAAGTCGGCGCGACACGCGGGAATGATGCCTCGTGGAATCCGGCGCTTTCGGCTGACGAATTAACCCAGGCCGTACACGATAATTTGCGCAATCTGAAACTCGACGCGCTGGATGTAGTGAATTTGCGCGTAATGTTTGATGTTCACGGCCCCGCGGAAGGCTCTATCGAAGCGCCGCTCATGCCGCTGGTGAAATTAAAAGAACAAGGGCTGATTAAACATATCGGCCTGAGTAACGTCACGCAAAATCAGGTTACGCAAGCGCGGCAGATAACGCCGATAAGCTGCGTGCAAAACATGTATAACATCGTTCACCGGGGCGATGAGGCGTTAATTGATGAACTGGCCGCCGCCGGGATTGCGTATGTGCCGTTTTTCCCGCTAGGCGGATTCTCACCGTTACAGTCTTCAACGCTTGAGACTATCGCATCGCAATTATCAGCGACCCCGATGCAGGTGGCGCTCGCCTGGTTGTTAAACCGATCGGCGAATATCTTGTTAATTCCGGGTACGTCGTCAGTCGCGCATTTCCATGAAAACAGCAAGGCCACAGAATTAACGCTCTCCCAGGAAACCCTGGACGCGTTAAATAACCTGGCGGCGTAAGAGAGAAACGCCGTCAGATTTTACGCATTTCACCGACATGTTCGTAAAGTCTGCACGGCGTTAATTTGATGTTGTTCCGCCGCCAGTAAATCCGCAGGCACGTCGATATCCTGCACGATGCCCGCGTCGTTTAACGCGAGCGTCAATACCTCTGCGCGCGCCCGCGCCGCCCGTACAATGGCTTTGGCGCCCTCATCGCCAGAAAGCGCGGCAAGCGCGTCGAAATACTCACGCCGGAAGCCGACCGGGTGACCGTGACGTTGCTGGTAGTGCGGCACCACGACGGGGTTTTCATTCAGCGCCTTAGCCACCTGTCGCAGCGACGCGGCCGTTATCAGCGGCAGATCCCCCGGCAGGATCAACCAGCCTGCGGCGTCGGGCGTCGCTTTCACGCCGAGCGCGATAGAATCGCCCATGCCGTCAGTGCCCCCTTCCGGCCTGACCAGATGCCACGGCAGGCCAGACGCCTGCGCCGCCGCCAGCACGTGTTGCAACACCGGTTTGCCCGCCAGCAGCGCCTCCAGCTTGTGCGTTGTCCCGCCACCTGCGCGAAAGCGCTCGCCCTTTCCGGCGGCGAGAATAATGATGACCGGCAGGGCTTCGGGCATCAGCCTGCGGCCTCTCGGTTGAGGCGCGCCGCCGCAACATCGGCAAGAATCGACAGCGCCAGCGACTGCGCGTCGCGGGCTTGCGGGAAAATACCGATCGGCGCTTTGATGCGGGCGATATCCTGCTCGCCAAAGCCCCGCTCGCGTAACGCCGCTGTGCGTGCGGCATGGGTGCGCTGGCTACCGAGCGCGCCGATATAAAATGGCGAGTTAGCAAGCGCCGCCTCAAGCACCGGTAGCTCGCGGTCGGGATCGTGAAAAAGCACGATTACGGCGGTATTGGCGTCTATCTGCGCGCAAATTTCCTGCGGGTGAGTACCGTCATTCACCTGCACGTCGTAGCCTGCCGCCCGCGCGATACTGGCGGTGGCTTCCGCCTCCACGGAGCGGCCAAAAATGATGACCTGCGTGCAGGGCGTGTAGCGCACGTCAAAGGCGTCGTCGCGCCAGCCGGTCTTTTGTACCGGCAGCACGCTTTGCAGCGTCTGCGTGGAAGGGTGATAACGCAGCCCCGCCGGTTTGCGCTGCGCCAGCGCGTTCAGCACCGCCAGCAGCGGCGTGGCCGCACGTAGCGGATGAATCGCGAGCGTAATGCCGCCGCCGCAGGGCAACACGATATCGAAATAAGGCGAGCCCTCGCCATATTTCACCAGACGGTCTTCGCCGCAGGCGATCGCCTCCAGCGCCTCGTAAGCCGCTGCCGCCTCCACGCAACCGCCGGAAACAAAGCCGCAATACGCGCCGTCATCGCGCACGGCCATCTGCGCGCCCAGCGCGCGTGACGAGCCGCCGCGGATTTCCACCAGCGTGACCAGCGCCGCCGCCATGCCCGCGCGAAGCGCCTGCGCCGCAAATCGCAAAATCGCGGCGCTGTCGTCGGTCAGGAACGTCGCTTCAGGTCGCGCCTGTTCTGTCAGCAGGGGTTGTTGCAGCACCTTTTCTCATCCTTTTGTCAAACTGCGATGCGGTTCGGCTGACGACGCGCGGCCGCCAGCCGTCTCGTCCTCAGGCGAGCTCTGGCAGCCCCTCAAGCAGCTTATCCAGCGTGATGGGGTAATCGCGCACGCGCACGCCGGTGGCGTTGTAAATGGCGTTCGCGATGGCGGCGCTGACGCCGCACAGGCCCAGCTCGCCCACGCCTTTGGCTTTCATCGGCGACGACACCGGATCGGTGTCTTCCAGGAAAATCACCTCCTGCGTCGGGATATCGGCATGCACCGGCACCTCATAGAGCGCCATGTCGTGATTGACGAAAAAGCCGCGCCGCGTATCGACGAACAACTCTTCCATCAGCGCCCCGCCAAGCCCCATCGTCATCGCGCCAATCACCTGGCTGCGCGCGGTTTTCGGGTTGAGAATGCGCCCCGCGGCGCAAACCGCCAGCATCCGGCGCACGCGCACTTCACCGGTGTTGGCCTCAACGGCCACCTCGACAAAATGCCCGGCGAAGGTCGACTGCTGGAACTGTTTATCGAGATCGCCATATTCCATGGTGTCCTCAACGGTCAGCGTGCCGTCAGCAGCGGCGTCCGCAAGCGCCGCGATGCGCCCGTCGCCCTGAATGTTGCCATCGAAAAATTCGGCGCGATGAGGGTCAAAACCGAGCTTGTTGGCTGCGGCTTCGCGCAGTTTGACGCACGCCGCATACACGCCCGCCGTGGAGCTGTTCGCGCCCCACTGCCCGCCCGAGCCGGAAGAGACAGGATAATCGGAATCGCCCAGGCGCACGGTCACGCGCTCCAGCGGCACGCCCATCATTTCGGCGGCGGTTTGCGCGATGATGGTATAGCTGCCGGTGCCGATATCCGTCATGTCCGTTTCCACGGTCACCTGGCCCTGCGCGTCCAGATGCACGCGCGCGCCCGATTTGGTCACCAGGTTATTACGAAAGCCCGCCGCCATACCGAGCCCAATCAGCCAGTCGCCCTGGCGCACCTGCGCCGGTTGCGGGTTGCGCTCATGCCAGCCAAAATGCGCCGCGCCGGTACGCAGACACTCCACCAGTTGGCGGCGCGAGAAAAAGCGCTCCGGGTGCGCCGGGTCGACTTGCGTGTCGTTGATGATGCGAAACTCCACCGGATCGATGCCGAGTTTCTCAGCCATCTCATCCATGGCGATCTCCAGCACCATCATGCCAGGCGCTTCGCCGGGCGCGCGCATGGAGTTGCCTTCGGGCAGATCCAGCTCCGCCAGCCGTAGCCCGGTATGGCGGTTCGCGCCCGCGTAGAGCAGCTCCGTCTGGTTGGTCGCGGTCTCCGTCGGGCCGCCCGGCAGATTGCCGGACCAGCTTTCATGGGCGATCGCCGTGATACGACCATCCTTGTGCGCGCCGATGCGCACCCGCTGAAGGGTGGCCGGACGGTGGGTGGTGTTATTGGGAATAAAGGGGCGCGGCAGCATCACTTTTACAGGGCGCTGTGTTGCGCGAGCGCCAAGCGCCGCCAGCACCGCGTCGCTACGTAGAAAGAGTTTGCTGCCAAAGCCGCCGCCGATAAACGGCGAACGCACGCGGATATTTTCAAGGGGGATATCGAGCGTTTTGGCAAGATCGCCGCGCCACCAGTTAATCATCTGGCTGGACGTCCAGAGCGTGAGTTTATCGCCCTCCCACGCGGCCAGGGACGCGTGCGGCTCCATCGCCATATGGCTTTGATCCGGCGTGGTGTAGGTGGCGTCGAGCTGCACGGCGGCGCTTTCAAAAGCGCTTGCGAAATCGCCGACGATTTTATCAGGCGTATCGTCCGGCGGCGTGGTCACCGACGGTTTTTCCTTCGCGAGATCGTAATGCCCCGGCGCTTCTTCATACTCCACCGTAATCAGCCCGGCGGCCGCGCGCGCCTGTTCGAAGGTTTCCGCCACCACCAGCGCGATGGCCTGGTGATAATGCTCGATTTCCGGGCCGCCCAGCAGCGTGGCGGCGTTCATGTCGCCCTTACCGGGCACGGCGGCGTTTTCCGCCGTCACCACGGCCAGTACGCCAGGCGCCTGTTGCGCCGCCTGGATATCCATTGCGACGATGCGCCCTTTGGCGATGGCCGATCCCACTACATGGCCACAGGCGGCGTTCGGCGCTTCATCGTGCCATTCATAGGCGTAAGTGGCCTGGCCCGAGGTTTTCAGCGGGCCGTCGATGCGATCGCGCGGCTGCCCGACCACGTTCTGCTGGTCGATCGGGTTTTCTGTTGCCGGTTTTTCAAATTTCATCAGCCTGCCCTCGCTTGCGTCAGTACCGAGGCGATGGTGCGTTTCGCCAGCACCAGCTTGAATGCGTTTTCCGCCGTCGGCTGCGCGTCGGCGAACAGCGCGTCATACACCGCCTGCGCGCCGTGCGGCACCTGCGCATCCGCGGCCTCAAGCCGCCAGGGTTTATGCGCCACACCGCCCACCGCCACGCGCCCGGTACCGTCTGGCTGCACAATCGCCGCCACCGACACCAGCGCGAACGCGTAAGAGGCGCGGTCGCGCACCTTGCGGTAAATGTGCGTTCCGCCCGCGGGCGGCGGCAGGGTGACGGCCGTGATGAATTCGCCAGGCTCAAGCGCCGTTTCCAGATGCGGCGTATCGCCAGGCGCGCGGTAAAATTCCGCAACCGGAATGCGGCGCGCCTGGCCGTTCGGGTTGATGGTTTCCACCACGGCGTCCAGCAGGCGCATGGCGACCGCCATATCGCTCGGGTGCGTGGCGATACAGGCATCGCTTGCGCCTACTACGGCTAACTGGCGGCTGTAACCCTGCATGGCGGCGCAGCCGCTACCGGGCTTACGTTTATTGCACGGCTGGTTGGTATCGTAGAAATAGGGACAACGGGTGCGCTGTAACAGGTTTCCTGCCGTGGTCGCGCGGTTGCGTAACTGCCCGGACGCTCCGGCCAGCAGCGCGCGCGAAAGCACGGCGTAATCGCGGCGCACGCGTTCATCGGCCGCCAGGTCAGTATTACGCACCAGCGCGCCGATCCGCAGTCCGCCCTCTTTCGTGGGTTCAATCGTGTCCAGCGCGAGATCGTTGACGTCAATCAGATGCACCGGCGTTTCTATCTCCAGTTTCATCAGGTCAAGCAGGTTAGTGCCGCCCGCGATGAACTTTGCGCCCGGCGTGCGCTGCGCGCTGGCCGCCGCCTCTGCGGGCGTCGCGGCGCGTTCGTAAGTGAAAGCTTTCATGAGGATCCGCTCCCGGCGACATCTTCGATCGCAGCAAGAATATTGGCGTACGCGCCGCAGCGGCAGATATTGCCGCTCATCCGCTCGCGGATCTCATCGGCGGTCATTTCCGGGGGCGAGACTAAATCGTGCGTCACATGGCTTGGGATGCCCGCTTCGATTTCTTTGAGCATCGCGACTGAGGAGCAGATCTGCCCCGGCGTGCAATAGCCGCACTGAAAACCGTCATGCTCCACAAACGCCGCCTGCATCGGATGCAGATTCTCCGGCGTTCCCAGGCCCTCAATGGTCGTGACGTCGGCATCCTGATGCATCACCGCCAGCGTCAGGCACGAGTTCACGCGCCGTCCGTCGATGATGACCGTACACGCGCCGCACTGGCCGTGATCGCACCCTTTTTTGGTGCCGGTGAGCGCCAGATTCTCGCGCAGCGCGTCCAGAAGCGTCGTGCGGGTGTCGACGTCCAGTTGCCGGGTTTCGCCATTCACCTTCAGCCTCAGCGCGACATATTGCGGCGGCGGGCCGCCTGCATCGCGCAGATGCCCGTGGTGTGTTTCATCGCCGTGGTTGCTCATGCCAGGCCTCCAGTATTGTCAAAGTGAAAAGATCGTCGCCGCTGCGATACCGCGCGGCTTTTTTTATAACGTAGAGTTAATAATAGACGGCGCTGACGCGCTGGCAGGCACCGCTAAAAAATTGCCGCCCGCCGCCGATACCTCTGGTATCGTGAATTCCCCGAAGCCGCCTGAACCTGACGCTATGATTTCCATCTGCATGATCGTGAAAAACGAGGCAAAACATCTTGCCGACACGCTGGCCTCCATCGCCGCGCATTTTGACGATATCGTGATTGTCGATACCGGCTCGCAGGACGACACCAGAGCCGTCGCGCGGCGCTTTACCGACAAGGTGTATGACTTCGCGTGGGTGGACGATTTCGCGGCGGCGCGCAACGCCTCGCTGGCGTACGCCCGTTATGACTGGGTGCTGGTGATTGATGCCGATGAATCCATCACGGCGGTAGATATTCCGGCGCTACAGGCGCTTATCCATGCGCACCCGGACGGCGTCGGGCGCGTGGAGCGAATTAACTACATTGATGAAGGCGACGGGGTAACCACCCTGCGCGAGCGGGTGTCGCGCCTGTTCCCGAAAGCGCGTTATCACTATCAGGGCGTGATCCACGAGCAGGTGACGCCGCGCGAGGGCCACGCGCCGGGCGACATGTTCCCGGTTCCCGTGACGCTCGATCACGTCGGCTATAAAAAAGCGGTGTTGCAGGAGACGGATAAAATCACCCGCAATATCCGCCTGCTGGAGCGCGCGTTGCAGACGCAGCCGGACGATCCGTATCTCTGGTTTCAGCTTGGCAAAAGTCATTTTCTCAAACGCGACTACGCCCCGGCGACAGACGCGTTTCGCAACGCGCTGAGTTATGAGCCGAATGTGGCGCTGGAGTATGTCGAAGAGCTGGTCGAAACGCTGGGCTATGCGCTGATTAATCAGGGCGACTACGCGGCGGCCCTGAGCATTCTCGATTACGAACGCTGGTATGCCTCCGCCGATTTTCTGTTTCTTAAGGCGCTGATTTTGATGAACAACGGCCAGCTACAGGCGGCAGTGGACACCTTTCTACACTGCACCCGTATGCCGGAGGGCAGCAAAGCGGGCGTGACCAGTTTTAAGGCCTGGTACAACATCGGGGTAATTCTTGAAATCTCCGGCATGACGGCGGATGCGCAGGCCTGTTATGAGGAGTGCGGCGACTATCCGCCCGCGCGGGCAGGCCTGGCCCGGCTGAGCACCTGACGCTACGCCTTTTTCGCTTTCCGGCTTCCGGTCTCTTTCAGCGCCTCGACCACTAGCGAAAAGGCCGGAGAAGGCTGCTTTCTGCTGGGATAATAGAGGTAATAGCCGGGAAACGGCGCACACCACGCCTCCAGCACGCGCACCAGATTGCCGGCATTTAAATGATCGTCGAATTCCCCTTCCGGCAGAAACGCGATGCCCAGCCCGTCGAGCGCGGCATGAACAATATGCGATGACGTGTTAAATATCAGCTGGCCGTCAACGCGCACATTCACCGGCCCGTCCTTATCGTCGAACTCCCAGACATACAGCCCGCCCGCGCTGGTCATGCGCAGGTTAATACAGTTGTGATGCACCAGATCGTGCGGCGTTTGCGGCACCGGATGCGCGGCGAAGTACGCTGGCGACGCGGCGGCGGCCATCCGCATCGGCGGGCCAATCGGCACCGCAATCATGTCTTTATCGATAGTGCCGCCCAGGCGCACGCCCGCATCGAAGCGGTCTGCGACGATATCCCGAAAACCGTGGTTCGCGTCAAACTCCAGCTGAATATCCGGATAATTGCGTAATATCGGCGTGAGTTTCGGCAACAAGAGCGCGTGCAGCACATGCGGGTCACAGGTAATGCGCACCTTTCCGGCAGGCTTATCGCGCAGCGCGCTCAGCATATCGAGCTCCGCTTCAATTTCATCAAACCGGTTGCCGATGGCCTCCAGCAAACGCTCGCCCGCGGCAGTGAGCGAAATACGGCGCGTCGTGCGCGTCAGCAAACGTAACTTCAGCCGGTTTTCCAGCCCGGCAATCGCCTGGCTTAACGCCGACTGCGTCACGCCAAGCTGTGCCGCCGCGCGGGTAAAACTGCCCTCACGCGCGACAGTCACAAATGAAAACAGATCGTTCAGGTTGCGTTTCATCGCCCGTGTTCCCGCCTCTATTTATTAGCCATGCTAATAACGGTGTTCAGTATTCATTAGCTAGTCACCCTACCGTACCCGTGTAAAACTTTCAGCAACAATCCGTTCTGACCTTGCGATGCACGCTTACGCGCCGCTTCTCTTTACGGGGGCGAAACACCGGCTGCGCCCGATTTTGGCCCCCAATAACACCACGGTTTTCAGCCATGCGCCGCGTTTTCACGGCGCCTGCGCTGGCGTGCGCCCCATGCAGCGCGTCAGACCATTACGTATAACGCTACAGGGCCTGTTGACAATGACGACCACAACCCATGATGACACCCGGCCGCGCGCTTACTGGAGCGGCGTGCTGGCAATGACGCTGTGCGCCTTTGCGCTGGTGGCCTCGGAATTTATGCCGGTGAGCCTGCTGACGCCGGTATCGCGTGATTTAGGCGTCAGCGAAGGGCTGGCGGGCCAGGGGATCGCGATTTCCGGCGCGCTGGCGGTGCTGACCAGTCTGTTTCTGTCACGGCTCGCCGGCAATCTCAACCGCAAGGCGTTGCTGCTGGGGTTGACGCTGCTGATGGCGCTGTCCGGCGTCATCATCGCGCTCGCGCCCGATTACCGCACCTATATGGCGGGCCGCGCGCTGATCGGCGTGGCGATCGGCGGGTTCTGGTCGCTCAGCGCCGCGACGGCGATTCGGCTGGTGCCGCGTCATCAGGTGCCGCGCGCGCTGGCGATTTTCAACGGCGGCAACGCGCTGGCGACGGTTATCGCCGCCCCGCTCGGCAGCTGGCTCGGCGCAGTTATCGGCTGGCGCGGCGCGTTCTTCTGCCTGGCGCCGGTCGCGCTGATCGCCTTTATCTGGCAATGGCGAAGCCTGCCCGCGATGCCTGCGCAGGGGCACAAGGCGCATCCGGGCCGCGCGCTGCGCCAGCCGCGGGTGATCGCGGGCATGGCGGCCTGCGGGATTTTCTTCATGGGCCAGTTCGCGCTCTTTACCTACGTGCGGCCGTTTCTGGAGACCGTCACCCGCGTCAATGTTTCCACGCTGTCGCTCATTTTGCTGGCAATCGGCGCCGCCGGGTTTAGCGGCACGCTGCTGATTGGCGGCGCGCTGCGTTCGGGATTCTACCGGACGCTTATCGCTATCCCTTTTTTAATGGCGGTGATTGCCGTCGCGCTGACGGGAGTTGGCCACAACCTGTCGCTGGTCGCGGCGCTGCTGTGCGGCTGGGGGCTTGTCGCCACCGCCGCGCCCGTGGGCTGGTGGACCTGGGTCGCCCGGACGCTGCCCGACAACGCCGAGGCGGGCGGCGGCCTGATGGTGGCGGTTGTCCAGCTTTCCATCGCGTTCGGCTCCACGCTTGGCGGGCTCGCTTTCGACCACAGCGGCTGGCGCAGCGCGTTCTTTCTGAGCGCCGGGCTGTTGCTGCTGGCGGCCCTGCTGGCAGTCATCACATCAAAACAGGATGCCCATCCTGACTTCTGAACCGTAATCCGGCTGAAAACTGAGGAGTTTCGTTATGCAAATCAACGCTATTGGCGCGCTTTCCGCCACTCAACCGCTTGAACCGATGGCGATTACCCGCCGCGAGCCCGGCGAGCACGACGTACAAATCGCCATCGCGTATTGCGGCGTTTGCCACTCGGATATTCACCAGGCGCGCGCCGAATGGGCTGGCACGTTATTTCCCTGCGTGCCGGGCCATGAAATCGTCGGCCGCGTCACCGCGATCGGCACGAAAGTGACCGGTTTTACGCCCGGCGATCTGGTGGGTGTCGGCTGCATCGTCGACAGCTGCAAACACTGCGAAGAGTGCGATGAAGGGCTTGAGAACTACTGCGATCATATGATCGGCACCTACAACTTCCCGACGCCGGACGCGCCAGGCCATACGCTTGGCGGTTATTCACAGCAGATTGTCGTTCATGAGCGCTATGTGCTGCGCATCCGCCATCCGGAATCCCAGCTCGCCGCCGTCGCGCCGCTACTGTGCGCAGGCATCACGACCTATTCGCCGCTGCGTCACTGGCAGGTTGGGCCTGGGAAAAAAGTGGGCATCGTCGGCATCGGCGGGCTCGGGCATATGGGCATCAAACTGGCGCACGCGATGGGCGCGCAGGTCGTCGCGTTTACCACGTCAGAATCCAAACGCGACGCGGCGAAAGCGCTGGGCGCGGATGAGGTAGTGGTATCGCGCAACGCCGATGAAATGCAGGCGCACGCCAAAAGCTTCGATTTCATCCTGAACACCGTGGCCGCGCCGCACAACCTGGACGCCTTCACTGCGCTTTTAAAACGCGATGGCACAATGACGCTGGTGGGCGCGCCCGCGTCGCCGCATCCGTCGCCGGAAGTCTTTAACCTGATTTTCAAACGTCGCGCTATCGCGGGCTCGATGATTGGCGGCATTCCGGAAACCCAGGAGATGCTCGATTTTTGCGCCGAACACCATATCGTCGCCGACATTGAGCTTATCCGCGCCGAGGACATCAACGCGGCATGGGAGCGCATGATCAAAGGCGACGTGAAATACCGCTTTGTCATTGATACCGCCACGCTGGCCTGACGCTAAGCCGGGCGGCGCCATCGTCCGGCCTTTTTGAGGATAACACCATGAAAGCTTTTACTTTGCTGTTAGGTCTGCTGGCCAGCGCGTTTGCCGCGAGCGCCGCCGATATGTCGCGGGGCGCTGATAACTTTTATGAGAGCGACAGCGTCACCCGCCAGAAAGTGACCTTCAAAAACCAGTACCAGATGAAGGTCACCGGCAATCTGTTCATGCCGAAAGAGATGAATCAACACGCCAGGAATCCGGCGATTATCATCGGCCACCCGATGGGCGCGGTGAAAGAACAAAGCTCGAATCTTTACGCCCAGAAGCTGGCGGAGCAGGGCTTTGTCACGCTCGCTATCGATCTCTCCTTCTGGGGCGAAAGCGAAGGCCAGCCGCGCAACGCTGTTTCGCCAGATATCTATGCGGAAGATTTCAGCGCCGCGGTGGATTATCTCGGCACGCGTCCGTTCGTCGATAAAAACCGCATCGGGGTGCTGGGCATCTGCGGCAGCGGCAGCTTCGTCATCAGCGCGGCCAAAATCGACCCGCGCATGAAGGCCATTGCCACGGTCAGCATGTATGACATGGGCTCGGCGAATCGCAACGCGCTTCACCATTCATTAACGCCTGAGCAGCGCCAGAAAATTATTGCCGACGCGGCAGCGCAGCGCGAGGTGGAGTTCACAGGCGGCGAAACACGCTATACCAGCGGCACCGTACATAAAATTGATGAAAACACTTCGGCTATTGAGAAAGAGTTTTACGATTTCTACCGCACGCCGCGCGGTGAATTTACGCCGAAAGGCTCCACGCCAGCGCTCACCACGCACCCGACGCTTACCAGTAACGTGAAGTTTATGAACTTCTATCCGTTCAACGATATCGAGACGATTTCGCCGCGCCCGATGCTCTTTATTACCGGCGATCAGGCGCATTCGAAGGAGTTTAGCGAAGACGCCTATCGTCGCGCCGCGCAGCCGAAAGAACTCTACGTCGTGCCGAACGCGGGCCATGTGGATTTGTACGATCGTACCGATCTCATCCCGTTCGCGAAGCTGACCTCGTTCTTTAAAGCTAACCTGAAATAATCTTGAATAACAACGAATGGGGCGGCTTCACCCCTTTTCGGCGCACAACGCCGCCTCATCGCCGCAAAACAGGAGTTAAGTGATGACTGATATTTACCATTGTGGTTCACAAGCGTCTTACGCCGGCCCGCAAGACTGGTTTACCGGTACGGTGCGCGTCGATCCGCTCTTCCCCGCGAATGCCCCGGCGCGCGCCAGCGGCGGCAGCGTCACGTTTGAACCGGGCGCGCGAACGGCCTGGCATACGCACCCACTGGGCCAGACGCTTATCGTTACCGCCGGTTTCGGCTATGTGCAGACCTGGGGCGAGCCCGCCCGAGAAATTCGCCCCGGCGATGTGGTCTGGATCCCGCCGCATGAAAAACACTGGCACGGCGCCAGCCCGACCACACCGCTGACGCATATCGCGATTCAGGAAGCGCAGGACGGCAGCGTGGTGGAGTGGCTGGAACACGTGTCCGACGAGCAGTACATAGAGCGCGGTTGAGCATTGTCAACGGCCTGCGTTTCTGACGCAGGCCTTTACAAAAAAGCTTATCGGCGGGGAAAGGCCAGGTATAATCCGCCGCAGCGGGAACGGCCCGCTCTCCTTTCCTTTACCACAAGGACGTCACGATGAACGCGCCCGCCGACAGATTCCAACATACGCTGCTTTGTATTGCCGTCGGGCTGGCCTGGTTTATGCTGCCGATGGTGGTGTCGATGCTGCCGGGCTATATGAGTATTTACCGCGCCGGGTTCGCCACGCCGCTACTCTATTTCATGTTCTGGATGCCGTTCGCGCTGTTTTGCTGGCAGCGCTACCAGAAGCGCTTCGGCCTGCTGCCTGTGGGCGGGCTGAGCGTGCAGTCGCTGGTATTGCCGGGGCTGGCGCTGCTGGCGCTCTCCATCATTCATGGACTGTTCGGCAGGCAGGAGCCCTGGAGCGCGACGCTTTCGCAGATGTCATCCCTTAACCTTGCGCTCACGGCGGTCTGCATCTGCCTGCTGGCACCGGTGGTGGAAGAAGTTATCTGCCGCGGCTTTTTGCTGAATGCGGGCATCGGCTGGGGGAAAACCGGCCAGACGATCGCGATGGTTGGCACGTCGCTGTTTTTCGCCATCGGCCACGCGCAGTACCAGATGCCCACTACTTTCGTCTGGCTGTTTGTTTTCTCGATAATTCTCTGCCAGGTGCGCATTCACACCGGCAGCCTGCTGGCGCCCATCGTGCTGCACTCGGCGACCAATATTATCGGCATGATGGCGGCGCTGAAGCTCTCCTGATCAGGCCGCCGGGAACCGCAGAATAAAGCGGTTCCAGCCCGCCTCATGGTCTACTGTGGTTTCCCCGCCGTGCAGGCGCGCGATCGCCTGCGTGAGCGCCAGCCCAAGCCCGGTGCCGGGCGTGGCGCGCGCGTTATCGCCGCGCCAGAAAGGCAGAAACAGCTTTTCCGCCTCCTCGACTGGCGCGCCCTGGTTGGCGACGCTTAGCACGGTTTCGCCCGCCTCCTGAACGGCGGTAATCCGCACCTCGCTGCCCGTAGGCGCGTGGCGCAGCGCGTTCGTCAGAAGGTTAGTAAGCGCTCGCTGGAGGAGCAGACGATCGGCGAAAATCGCCCCGCTCGCCTGCACGCGAAACGTAATGTTTTGCTCCTCCGCCAGCGGCTCCAGAAAATCGGTCAGTTGATGGATAAACGGCTCAAGCGCCAGCCTTTCGCGCTTCAGCGCAATGTTTTGATGATCGGCGCGGGCGAGAAACAGAATGTTTTCAATCAGCCGGGTCATCTGCTCCAGCTCCTCGATATTCCCGGCAAGCAGGCTCTGATACTCCGGCACGCTGCGCGGGCGTTGCAGCGCGACCTGATTTTGCCCCAGCAGAATGTTGACCGGCGTGCGCAGTTCATGAGCGAGATCGTCGGCAAAACGCGTCAGCCGCGCAAAATCCTCCGCCAGCCGGTGACGCATGGTATTGAGCGCCTCGCCGAGCGGCAGCAGCTCGCGCGGCAGGGTCTCCAGACTGAGCGGCTGTTGCAGCGTCTCGCTGCCGGTGCGGGCGGTGGCCTCGCTGAGACGGGTGACGGCGCGCAGTCCACGGCGGATCAGCCACGGGCTGAGCAGCGCGGCGGCGAGCGTCGCCAGCAGGCACACCATCAGGCTTTCCCGACGATACTGCGCCAGCATCTGCGCGCGCTCCTGCGCCACGCGCGCCACGGTGATGATGAGCGGGCCGCGGTCATCGCGTGCCGTCAGCGCCAGCGCGCTGATAAAAACGCCATCGGGCCGCTGCCAGCGGTGCAGCGCCTCCTCGTTAACGCCGCGACCCGGCGGCACCGGCGCAAGCGTCGGCAGCGCGACGCCCGCCTGGTTGATATTCACCAGCGTCTCGCCGTCCGCGCGCTTTATCAGCAGCAGATCCTGGCGGGTATCCAGCATTCGGTTGAAATAGAGCGGCAGCTGGCGCGGCTCGGCGCCGTCCGTCAGCAGTTGCCGCAACTGGGAGGCGCGGTTCAACAGCGTCTGATCGTCGCGCCAGACAAGCTCGGCGCTTAACGAGCGATAGAGCGACACCCCGGTGAGGCCGCAGGCGAACGCCACCAGCAGCGTGAAGATGAGCGTCAGGCGCAGCGTTAATGAGGGGCTACGCATCGCTCTGCTCCGGCGCGTTGAGGCGGTATCCCATGCCGCGCACGGTTTCAATCAGCTTAAGCGGGAACGGATCGTCGATTTTTTTGCGCAGGCGGCGGATGGCGACATCCACCACGTTGGTTTCGCTGTCGAAATTAATGCCCCAGACTTCGCTGGCAATCAGCGTGCGCGGCAGAATTTCCCCGACGCGGCTTGCCAGCAGCCACAGCAGGGTAAATTCCTGACGGGTTAACGCGATCCGCTCGCCGCCGCGGCTGGCGGCGTGGCGCGCGGTATCAAGCGTCAGATCCGCCACCTGCAGCGTCGCGGCGGCAGGCGTATGACGACGCAATTGCGCCCGCACGCGCGCCAGCAGTTCGGCGAAAGAAAAGGGCTTCACCAGATAATCATCGGCCCCCAGCTCCAGCCCTTTCACGCGATCGCTTACCGCATCTCTGGCCGTCAGGCAGAGCACCGGCGTCGCTTTGGCCGTGCGCAGCGCGCGCAAGACCTGCCAGCCGTCGAGGCCCGGCAGCATGATATCGAGGATGATCAGCGCGTAGTCGTGCTCCAGCGCCAGATGCAGGCCGTCGCGCCCGTCGGCGACGGCGTCCACCACCAGCCCCGCCTCCCGCAGCCCTTTTTCGAGCCACGCGCGGGTTTTATCGTTGTCTTCAATCAGCAGCAGTTTCATGGCGACAGTCTCGCAAAGAACGCGGGCGCTGCCCAGCGGCGATGCGCTGGATGACAAAACTGTCATCTTCGCGTCAGGCGTTTTCGCCCGCGCGGGTGGCAGGATGAGCGCACAACCACTTAAGGAGGAATGATGATGAACCGTTTTCAAACGCTTGCCGCCGCTGCCCTTTTCGCCCTGCCGGGCCTGGCGCTTGCCGCGCCGGCGAATTTACTGAGCGTGCATGTGCTGAATGAGCAGACCGGCAAACCCGCGCCGGGCGTGGTGGTGAAGCTGGAGAAAAAACAGGGCAATGCGTGGCAGCCGCTGAACCAGGCGACGACCGATAAAGACGGGCGTATCAAAGCGCTCTGGCCAGACGCGCCTGCCGCCGCGGGCGACTACCGCGTGACGTTTGAAACCGGCGATTACTTTGCCGCGCATAAGCAGTCCAGCTTTTTCCCGGAAGTGCCGGTGGTGTTCCATATCGATAACACCGACGAGCACTACCATGTGCCGCTGCTGCTGAGCCAGTACGGCTACTCCACCTATCGCGGCAGCTGAAACCCTGGCGGCGGGCAGCAGAGAATATTGCCGAGAAAGACGAGCAGCGGCGAGGATTCCGTCTCGCCGTAGTAGTCTACGTCGGGCAGCGCGTACAGAAAGCGAATTTCGCTGATGCCGCGCTCGCACAGCTGTTCCCCCGCCGCGCGGGTTAAAAACGCGAATTGCGGGTCGAGCGCCGGGTTATGCGGGTGTATCGACCCTTTTTCGCCAGGCGTCGCGCCGTACCAGAGCGCAATCGCGTCATCGGCGTACCCCTGCGCGAAGCCGAAATCCTGCAAAAAATGGCGTTCGCAGCCGGGCGCGGGCAGCGCCTCCCGCAGCGCCTGTACGTCGTCCGTCGTGGAATACCAGACCGCAAAATGCATCGTCGCCATAATGGCCTCCGCGTCGCGTTGCTTCAGAGTTTACCTAACAGCCGGAACCAGCCGTAATCGAGCGGCAACAGGAAAAGAAAGGTGACTATCGCCAGCGCCAGGCAGAGCTTCATCCCGGCGCGCGCCGGGACGTTGCCGAGCGCCATCGCCACGACAATTGGCGACGCCTGGTATGGCAATAGCGGCGTGGAATACCCCAGCACCTGGATCATGATGGTCGAGAGCAGCGGGAAGCCGGTGCTGCGCGAAAAGCTCTCCGCAAGCGTGGTATAGAGCGCCGGAACGCCGTTAGCCGTCATGATGAAGTTGAGCGCCGTAGTAATGCCCGTGAGCGCGGCGAAACTGGTAAAGGGGCGCTGTGGATCGAGCGGCATAACGTGTATCAGCGCCGTGCCAACCGCGTTGCCGATGCCCGTGTGGGTTACGGTGGTCGCAAGCCCCAGAATGCCCGCCACGTAGATGCAGGTGCGCATGTTGACGCCGCTTGCGAACTCATCGCCGGTAATAAACCCGACGCGCGGCAAAAGCGTGATGACCGCCGCCGCAAGCCCCGTCCACGCCGGGCCAATCCCGTGCCAGCTTTCGGTGACCCACAGCACCAGCACCACCAGCAGCAGCCAGCCGAGGCGCTTTTCCGCACGGCTCATTGGCGTCGCGGCGGGCAGCTCGCGCGGCGGCTGCGGCTTGCCGGGAAAGAACCAGCAGATGAGCGCAATCAGCACCGCGCCCTTGAGCAACCCCAGCACCGGCGTATGCAGCAGCAGATAGGGCAGATAGTTGAGGTGAATGCCGAAAGAGCCTTCCGCCGCGCCGCTCATCACCAGATTGGGCACGTTGGCGGGCAGAATAGTGGCGGAGAGCTGGAACGTGCCGAAGCCTACGGCCAGCGCCAGGCCGTACCAGCCGCGGGTGTTTTCTTCGATACCGGCGCGTTTCGCCATCGCCGCCACGACGGGCATCAGCAGCGCGATGCGCCCCATGTTCGACGGCATGACGAACGCCAGCGCATAACTGAGCAGCACCACGCTCGCCACCATCTGCCACCAGGAATCGGTCAGCCGCGCCGAGAGCGCCCGCGCCGCGCGATCCGCGAGGCCCGTTTTACGGATAGCCACGCCAAGCACGAAGCCGCTGAAGACCAGCCAGAACGCCGACGACGCAAAGCCGCCGAACAGGACTTCCGGCGGCGCGATTTTGGCTATCATCGCCACCGCGAAAAAGAGCAGCGCCGTGATGAATTCCGGCAGCAGGGACGTCGCCCAGAGCACAATGGTCAGCAGAATAATAAGGGAGGGTAAGAGCAGCGGATGCGCAAGCCAGACGGACATACCTGTCTCCTGATGAAATTTTCAGCAAGTCTACGGCGCGCCTGACGTTAAGTAAACGTTATGGCGTGCCTTCGTGAAGCAGCGCGCAGTCGTGATCCTGAAGCTCTTCGCTGTGCGCCAGGTTCAGTTGCAGAAGCTGACGGTGCGTGGCAAGCAGAACAAACGCGCCATCTTTGAGCGGCGCCAGCGCCAGCGAGTAGCGCCCCATATGCTCGCGCGCCTCCGGCACCTCTTCCGCCAGCATCAGGAACGGCGAACGCCGCGACAGCTCTTCGCCTGTGATACGGCGCGCCAGATAGTCGTGACCGCGAAGGTTGCCCGGAAACGGCTGCCAGCGGCTGCCAATGGCGTTCACCGCGGCGTCAAGCTGCGCGCGTACGTCCGGGCGCAGGCAGGAGATGTGTATGTGCAGATGATTTTGAGTGCGGCCCAGCGTGGAGTTGATGGTCAGCGAGACCGCGCTGTCAGGGACCGGGCTGCCGCGCTTTTCGCTCATCCAGCGGCGCGCCTGCCACGCCTGCCAGAAAAAGTTGGGCGTGTTATCTGAAAGCAGGAGCGGGCTTTCAATGCCGTTGATTTTCCACAGCGGCATCAGCAGGTATTGCAGCGGGCCGTTGATATCTTTCAGCACGGCATACCCCGCGGGGAGGTTCACCTGGGCGCAGGGCGCCGGATCCTTGCGTTCACGCTCGCCAGGCAGACACTGCTGCGTCACGATGCGCCTTAACACGTCCGGATCGTCCGGCAGGAAATGACGCCACGCCACCAGCGCGGCCAGCGCCAGTACGGCAATAAGCGCAACGGTAATACACAGCGCTCGCTTCATGCTTCGCCCTTATTAATCCTGAAAACGCAAAGCGTAGCGTAAAACGGGTCGGAGCGGGGGTTTATTACGTGAAGAAGGCGGGCCACATCCTTGTGGCCGGGGTATTTAACGCTGGCTTATCTGATCGAAGGTGCCGCCGTTCGCAAAGTGCGTTTGTTGCGCTTTGGTCCAGCCGCCGAACACGTCATCAATCGTGAAGAGTTTCAGTTTCGGGAAGGTGCTTTCATATTTCGCCGCAACTTGCGCATCGCGCGGGCGGTAGAAGTTTTTCGCGGCGATCGCCTGGCCTTCCGGCGAGTAGAGGTATTTCAGGTAAGCTTCGGCCACGGCCTGCGTGCCTTTCTCCTGCGCGACTTTATCGACGACCGAGACGGTCGGCTCGGCCAGGATAGATTCACTCGGCGTCACGATTTCGAATTTGTCTTTGCCAAGCTCGTTGGCGGCCAGCAGCGCTTCGTTTTCCCAGGCGATCAGCACGTCGCCGATGCCACGCTCAACGAAGGTATTTGTCGCGCCGCGCGCGCCGGAATCGAGTACTTCGACGTTCTTATACAGCGCTTTGACGAAATCCTGAGCTTTGGCCTGATCGCCGCTGTTGTGATGCAACGCGTAGCCCCAGGCCGCCAGGTAGTTCCAGCGTGCGCCGCCGGAGCTTTTCGGGTTCGGCGTGATGACCGACACGCCCGGCTTCACCAGATCGTTCCAGTCTTTAATTTGCTTCGGGTTGCCCTTACGTACGAGGAACACGATGGTGGAGGTGTACGGCGCGGAGTTGTCCGGCAGGCGTTTGATCCAGTTTTTATCGATGCGTCCGCGTTCGGCGATCGCGTCCACATCATAGGCCAGCGCCAGCGTCACGACATCCGCTTTGATGCCGTTAATGACGGAAGTCGCCTGCTTGCCGGAGCCGCCGTGCGACTGACGGACCACGACGTTATCGCCGGTCTCTTTTTTCCAGTGCGCGCTGAATGCTTTGTTGTATTGCTCATAGAATTCGCGCGTCGGATCGTAAGAGACGTTTAACAGCTGCACGTCTTTCGCCAGTACGCTTGCCGAAGCCAACAGTAAAGTAATGCCCACGCCCCACTTATTCATCGCACGCTCTCTTTAAATATTCAGATATGAATTTCATTAAAAGCAGCGTGCCAGAAAGCGCGTCGCGGATTAAAGAATAAAAAAAAATTGGCTATAACTTTGAGGAATAACGAAGACAAAAGAAACGCCCGGCCGCGTTAGCGCTCCGGGCGTGTAAGGAGAGGCTTAGTAGAGCTTTTTCGCGCAGTCCAGCCAGTCGCCTTTGAACGGACGCTTCATGTTTTCGATAGCGTCGATGATGTCGTGATGCACCATTTTTTCGTTCTGAATGCCGACGCAGCGGCCGCCGTAGCCCTGCAGCAGCAGTTCAATGGCGTAAGCGCCCATGCGGGAGGCCAGGATGCGGTCATAAGGCACCGGCGAGCCGCCGCGCTGGATGTGGCCGAGAACGGTGGCGCGAGTTTCGCGTTTGGTTTCGGTTTCGATGTATTTCGCCAGCTCGTCGATGTCGCAGATGTGCTCGGTGATCGCAACGATAGCGTGTTTTTTGCCTTTCGCGATGCCCGCTTTGATTTCAGAGACCAGATCTTCGCGGTTGAACTCGACTTCCGGCAGAACGATAAATTCGCAACCGCCCGCGATGGCTGCCGCCAGGGTCAGGTCGCCGCAGTAACGGCCCATCACTTCGACGATGGAAATACGCTGGTGCGAAGAGGAGGTGTCGCGCAGACGGTCGATCGCCTCAACCACAGTGTGCAGCGCGGTGAAATAACCGATGGTGTAATCGGTGCCCGCGACGTCGTTATCAATGGTGCCCGGCAGACCGATGCATGGGAAACCCATTTCGGTCAGGCGTTTGGCGCCCATGTAGGAGCCGTCGCCGCCGATAACCACCAGCGCATCAAGGCCGCGTTTCTTCATGTTCTCGATAGCCACGGCGCGGATATGTTCTTCGCGGAATTCCGGGAAACGCGCGGAACCCAGGAAGGTGCCGCCGCGGTTGATCATGTCGGAAACGCTGTAGCGGTCGAGCTGGATCATGCGGTCTTCATACAGGCCAAGATAGCCGTCGTAAACGCCGAACACTTCCAGACCTTCTGTCAACGCCGCACGGACTACGCCGCGGATGGCGGCGTTCATGCCTGGCGCATCACCGCCACTCGTCAACACACCGATTTTCTTAATCATGACTACCTCTGAACGTAGAATGCAAAAGGAATACTTTCGCCGGAAACCGCCTGCGCAAGTGCGACAGGTGATCGACTATTGCTGCAAATAGTATATCAACAGCTTCCTGCTGAATTGATTCAGGTCAGCCCTCGTGGGGGTGGTATATACAAAAAATGCCTGACCGAACCACGCCTTTACAACGAATGCTTAGCGCTCAAATTGCCCTTGCTGAAAACGCGGGACGACTGAGCATGGGTCCTGATGAATAATGACGTCCGACCCCGGAAACCGGAACAGGATTGCCTGCTCCACCTGTTCGGCGATAAGGTGCGCCTGAACAAGCGGCAAGTTGTCTTCCATTTCGAGATGAAGCTGGATAAAGCGGGTCGGCCCTGACTGCCGCGTGCGTAGATCGTGCGCGCCACGAACGCCTGGCCAGGCGGCGATAATATCGACAATCGCCTGGCGCTCGTCATCGGGCAGAGCCCGGTCGAGCAGCGACTGTACCGCTTCATAGCCCATCCGTAACGCACTGTATAAAATCCAGACGCCAATCCCGAGCGCGAATAACGCGTCGGCGCGGTGCAGGCCATACCATGCGAGGGCCAGCGCCACCAGAATAGCGGTGTTCATCATAACATCAGACTGATAATGAAGCATATCCGCCCGCACCGCCTGGCTGCGTGTTTTACGCACTACCCAGCGCTGGAACGTGACTAACATCAGCGTGGTGACCAGCGCCGCCATCGTCACGATAATACCGACCAGCGGCGCGCGCATAGGCTCAGGCTGAATGAGATGCTGGATACCGGTCAGGAAGAGAAACAGCGCCGAGCCGGAAATAAACATGCTTTGTGCGAGCGCCGCCAGCGATTCCGCTTTCCCGTGCCCAAACGTATGTTCTTCATCGGCAGGCTGGAGCGAATAGCGCACGACGAATAAATTCGTGAGTGACGCGGCGATATCCACCAGCGAATCCACCAGGGCGGCGAGAATACTGACCGACCCGGTATACCACCAGGCGAAGATTTTGATGATCAGCAATAAGGTTGCCACAAGCGTTGCGGCGAGCGCCGCCCGGCTGACCAGGCGAGCATAGTCATGATTCATAACGACTCCTGCAAAGACATGTTGCCAGTATAACTAACCGTTCGCAGGATTTGATGAAATTCGTCTGACGCATGCGGGTAATGCAGGTCACGGCATAGCGAAAAAGAGGCAAAAAAAACCCCCACATCATGTGGGGGAAGACAGGGATGGTGTCTATGGCAAGGAAAACAGGGTTTACTGGTTACTACGGGTACTGCTACTAAAGAGCGGCAGCGCAGACTGGCGCTGCATTTGCGCAACCTCACGGAACTGTTCCATGCGTTGCTGATGTTTCTTGTTCAAAACCGCTTGCTGCTCGGGCGTTAACAGGCGATACATCTGGTTTCTCACCTTCGCCATTTCGACCTGACGAGCCACTTGCTCCTGGGCCATTTTTTCCGCCTGAGCGCGCACCGCGTTTTCATCAAAATTTTCTGCGGTGACCAGCCTGTGCATGGCCTCCATTTCGCTAACATTAACAGGGGGCTGCTCATGGCGCGCTCGCTGCATCAAATCGCGCATTTGCTGGCGCTGATGCTCTGTTAAGTTAATGCCGTCAAACATATGGCTTTGCACACTGTTGCGTTGCGTCAGCATTTCCGCTGGATGCCAGCTTTCGTCCGTCGGGACCTGTGCTGCCTGGCTGGTTAACGCACCGACAGCCAGCGTTGAGGCCATGACGGCGGCGGTAACTTTGCGCATCACTGACTCCTGGAAACTTATGTGCTGCGGTTCAACGAAATCCAGTCTACGATTCGGGCTGCAAACATGCGTCAGGGGGTGTAAAACAACGTAAAGTCATGGATTAGCGCGCCTTGATGACGTAATTTCTGCCTCGGAGGTACTGAAAATGAATAAAATCCTGTTAGTTGATGATGACCGCGAGCTGACTTCCCTGTTAAAGGAATTGCTCGACATGGAAGGGTTTAATGTCCTCGTTGCCCATGATGGCGAACAGGCGCTTGACCTCCTGGACGACAGCATCGACCTGCTTTTGCTCGACGTGATGATGCCGAAGAAAAACGGCATTGATACTTTGAAAGAGCTTCGTCAGACACACCAGACACCCGTTATTATGTTGACCGCGCGCGGCAGCGAGCTGGATCGCGTGCTTGGCCTTGAACTGGGCGCAGATGACTATCTGCCGAAACCGTTTAACGACCGCGAACTCGTGGCCCGTATTCGCGCTATTTTGCGCCGCTCGCACTGGAGCGAACAGCAGCAGAACAGCGACAACGGTTCGCCGACGCTGGAAGTGGACGCGCTGAGCTTAAACCCAGGCCGCCAGGAAGCGAGTTTCGACGGCCAGACGCTGGAGCTCACCGGTACGGAGTTCACCCTGCTCTATTTGCTGGCGCAGCATCTGGGTCAGGTGGTATCGCGCGAACATTTAAGCCAGGAAGTGCTCGGTAAACGCCTCACGCCGTTCGATCGCGCCATTGATATGCATATTTCGAATCTTCGTCGCAAATTGCCGGAGCGCAAAGACGGCCATCCGTGGTTTAAAACCCTGCGCGGACGCGGCTATCTGATGGTTTCCGCTTCATGATAGGCAGCCTTACCGCCCGCATTTTCGCCATTTTCTGGCTGACGCTGGCGCTGGTGTTAATGCTGGTGCTGATGCTGCCTAAGCTCGACAGCCGTCAGATGACGGAATTGCTAGAGAGCGAGCAGCGTCAGGGCACGATGATTGAACAGCACGTCGAAGCTGAACTGGCGAGCGACCCGCCCAACGATTTGATGTGGTGGCGGCGGCTGTTTCGCGCTATCGACAAATGGGCGCCGCCGGGGCAGCGTCTGCTGCTGGTCACCAGCGAAGGTCGCGTGATCGGCGCTGAACGCAACGAAATGCAGATCATTCGCAACTTTATCGGCCAGTCTGATAACTCCGATCATCCGCAGAAGAAAAAGTATGGCCGCGTGGAGCTGGTCGGGCCGTTTTCCGTGCGCGACGGCGAGGATAACTACCAGCTTTACCTGATTCGCCCGGCGAGCAATTCGCAGTCCGATTTTATCAACCTGCTGTTTGACCGTCCGCTGTTGTTGCTGATTGTCACGATGCTGGTCAGTTCGCCGCTGCTGCTGTGGCTGGCGTGGAGCCTCGCGCGTCCGGCGCGTAAACTCAAAAACGCCGCCGATGAAGTGGCCCAGGGCAACCTGCGCCAGCACCCGGAGCTGGAAGCCGGGCCGCAGGAGTTTATCGCCGCAGGGGCGAGCTTTAACCAGATGGTGACGGCGCTGGAACGCATGATGACGACCCAGCAACGGCTGCTTTCTGATATCTCCCACGAACTGCGCACGCCGCTCACGCGCCTGCAACTGGGCACCGCGCTGCTGCGCCGCCGTAGCGGAGAGAGCAAAGAGCTTGAGCGCATCGAAACCGAAGCCCACCGGCTCGACAGCATGATTAACGATCTCCTGGTGATGTCGCGTAATCAGCAGAAAAACGCGCTGGTGAGCGAGACCATGAAGGCGAATCAGCTCTGGAGCGAGGTGCTTGATAACGCCGCGTTTGAAGCCGAGCAGATGGGCAAATCGTTTGAGGTGACCTATCCGCCTGGCCCGTGGCTGCTTTATGGCAACCCGAACGCGCTGGAAAGCGCGCTGGAGAATATCGTGCGTAACGCGCTGCGCTACTCTCACAGCAAGATTTCCGTAAGCTTCGCGGTGGATAAAGAAGGCATTACGATTAATGTCGATGATGACGGCCCGGGCGTAAGCCAGACCGATCGGGAACAGATTTTCCGCCCGTTTTACCGCACCGATGAGGCGCGCGACCGGGAATCCGGCGGTACGGGGCTGGGCCTCGCTATCGTGGAAACCGCCGTGCAGCAGCATCGCGGCTGGGTGAAGGCAGATGACAGCCCGCTGGGCGGCCTGCGCCTGACCATCTGGCTGCCGCTCTACCACCGCTCCTGACAGAGCCCTCCCCGCGCGGGAGGGCTGTGCTTCTCCTGCGCCCGCTGTTTTTACCCACCGGCAATTCTGGTATTCTGCGCGCCTCTGCACAAGGGGAGCCGTATGCTGAACATCGTCCTGTTTGAACCTGAAATTCCGCCCAATACCGGTAATATCATTCGTCTTTGCGCCAATACGGGCTTTCGCCTGCACATTATCGAGCCGATGGGTTTTACCTGGGATGATAAGCGCCTGCGCCGCGCGGGGCTGGATTATCACGAATTTACCGCCGTGATGCGCCATCGCGACTATGCCGCGTTTCTGGAAGCGGAAACGCCGCAGCGCCTGTTCGCGCTGACGACTAAAGGCACACCCGCGCACAGCGCGGTCAGCTATCAGGACGGCGACTATCTGATGTTCGGCCCGGAAACGCGCGGGCTGCCAGCCTCGATTCTGGACGCACTGCCGCCTGAGCAGAAGATCCGCATCCCGATGATGCCGGACAGCCGCAGTATGAACCTCTCTAATGCCGTGTCCGTCGTGGTGTATGAGGCCTGGCGGCAGCTCGGCTATCCCGGCGCGGTATTGCGCAGCTAAGCGTAACCGCCAGAAACAACAAAGCCGCGCAGTGCGCGGCTTTTTATGCGAAACCCCGGCGGGATCAGATGCCGTCGCCGTACTCAAACCCGTGGTTGATGCCGTTGAAGTGTTGATCCATATCCATCGACGGTTTGTCGCTTTCAGGCTTACCGACAATACGCGCCGGCACGCCTGCCGCCGTGGTGTGCGGCGGCACCGGCTGGAGCACCACCGAGCCCGCGCCGATTTTCGCGCCGCGCCCGACTTCGATATTGCCAAGAATTTTAGCGCCTGCGCCAATCATCACGCCTTCGCGGATTTTCGGGTGGCGATCGCCGCTGGTTTTACCGGTCCCGCCCAGGGTCACCGACTGGAGTATAGAGACGTCATCTTCCACCACGGCGGTTTCGCCGATCACAATGCCGGTCGCGTGATCGAGCATGATCCCGCGGCCAATGGTCGCGGCCGGGTGAATATCAACCTGGAAAGAGACCGACACCTGGTTTTGCAGGAAAATCGCCAGCGCCTGACGGCCCTGCTGCCACAGCCAGTGGCCGATGCGGTGGGCCTGCAGGGCATGAAAACCTTTAAGGTAAAGCAGCGGCGTGGAGTATTTATCCACCGCCGGATCGCGGGTGCGGACGGCCTGGATATCGCACGCGGCGGAAGCGATCATCTCCGGGTCCGCCCGGTAGGCCTCTTCCACGACTTCACGAATAGCGATCGCCGGCATAATCGGCGACGCCAGCTTGTTCGCCAGCATGTAGCTTAACGCGCTACCCAGATTTTCGTGCTTCAGTAATGTCGCATGGTAAAAACTGGCCAGCATCGGCTCACAATCGGCCAGCTGACGGGCTTCGGCTTTAATATTCTTCCACACCAGATCCAGTTCTTCACACGGCATTGCTTTCTCCAGACAAACAAACAGCGGCCGACAAAACGGTTTGTCGGCACGCATCAATCATTACGGGCGCTCGTCCTTACTGGCTGCTTCGCTCATCCTTGCGGGTACGGCCCAGCAGCGTTAATGCTGCCTCGCGCGCATTTTTTCCGCAATAGAGTACCTGATAAATTTCCTCGGTTATTGGCATTTCCACGCCAACACGCGCCGCCAGCTCGCGCACCTCTTTGGTGTTGCGATAGCCTTCCACCACCTGACCGATCTTCTCCTGCGCGCTCTGCACGTCCATTCCCTGGCCGAGCATCATGCCGAAACGACGGTTGCGCGACTGGTTGTCAGTACAGGTCAGCACCAGATCGCCGAGACCCGCCATTCCCATGAAGGTCGTCGGATCAGCGCCCAGCGCCGCGCCCAGACGGGACATCTCGGCAAGGCCTCGTGTAATCAACGCCGTGCGGGCATTGGCGCCGAAGCCGATGCCGTCAGACATCCCTGCGCCGATAGCGATAACGTTTTTCACCGCACCGCCGAGCTGCACGCCGATGAAATCCGGGTTGCTGTAGACGCGGAAACTTTTGCCGCAGTGCAAAAGCTGCTGGAGATCGTCTGCGAATTCGTCATCCGTCGCCGCCAGCGCAATCGCCGTCGGCAGCCCTGCCGCCAGTTCTTTGGCGAACGTCGGGCCTGAGATGACCGCGAGCGGGATAGTATCGCCTAACGCCTCGCGCGCCACATCCTGCAGCAACCTGCCGGTTTCCGCTTCCAGGCCTTTTGTTGCCCATACCACACGGGCATCCGGGCGCATCAGCGGTTTAATCTGGCGCAGCACCTGCCCAAACACATGGCTTGGCACCACCACCAGGATGTTGCGGCTGGCGGCCAGCGCAGTGGCTAAGTCGCTCTCAAGGTGAAGCGTGTCGGGGAAAGGCACATCGGGAAGGAAAGCCACATTGCAGCGGTCAGCCTGCAGCGTCGCGATATGCGCGGGATCATGACCCCACAGCACGACGTGATGGCCGTTTCTTGCCAGTGTGATGGCAAGAGCGGTGCCGTAGGAGCCGGCACCGATGACTGTCATTGACGCATTAATGGTGTTCATCAGGCATCCTGATGGTTTGCCGCGCCTTCAGCAGCCTGCTGCTGCAGATAGTTCATGAACAGCGCGTCGAAGTTAACCGGCGCAAGGTTCAGCTGCGGGAAAGTGCCGCGGGAAACCAGGTTGGTGATGCATTCGCGAGCATACGGGAACAGGCTGTTCGGGCAGTAAGCGCCGAGGCAGTGCGCCATCTGAGTGCCTTCAATGCCGGTAATGTTGAAAATACCCGCCTGCTGCACTTCACACAGGAAAGCGGTCTCTTCGCCCAGCGACGCGGTGACCGTCACGCGCAATACCACTTCGTAGACATCGTCAGCAAGCTGGCTGGACGCCGTATCCAGATCCAGTTTCACATCCGGTTGCCAGTCTTTCTGGAACACGTGCGGCGCATTCGGTGCTTCGAAAGAGATATCTTTGGTGTAAATGCGCAGAAGCTGAAAGTTCATTTCAGTGTTGTTTTGTTCTGACATGAGCGAAAACCCTTTATATGTAATGTCCTTAAATATGCCTTCACGGCAAAAGCGCACTAGCGCAGCAGAGGATCGAGTCCGCCGCGCGCATCCAGTGCATGCAGGTCGTCGCAGCCGCCGATGTGCTGACCGTCGATAAAGATCTGCGGTACAGTGGTGCGGCCACTACGCTGAATCATCTCTTCCCGTTTGGCGGTATCGCCATCAATGGGCAGCTCGAGGAAAGCGGCGCCTTTGCTGTTCAGCAGGGCCTTCGCACGATGGCAATACGGGCAGGTTGCTTTGGTATACATTTCGATATTAGCCATGTCGTTACCTCTTTATGAAAATTATTTACCACGCACCAGCGGCAGGTTTTCACCACTCCAGCCAGCGACGCCTTCTTTCAGCACATACACCTGTTCAAACCCGGCGTTGGTCAGCGCAGTCGCGGATTCCTGTGCCGACAGGCCGTTGCCGTCAACCACGATAACCGGCTTCGCTTTATGCTTGTCCAGCTCGCCGACGTTGTTGGCTTTGATATCGGCAGGCAGCACGTTCATCGCGGTGGCGATATGGCCTTTGCGGAAGTCGTCGCGCTGGCGAATATCCACTACCACGGCATCTTCTTTGTTAATCAGACGCGTCGCTTCACCACGCGTAATCACCTTCACTTTAGACGTCAGGCTCTTGAAAGTGGTGTAAATCACCGCCGCGAGTAACGCAATCCACGCGATACTAAGTATGGGGTGGCGGCCAACGAATTGCATAATTTCTTGCATGGGGGGGTCAAACTCCCGACTCAGTAAAAAAACCAGGTGAGGAGTATACCTGCGCGCTGTGTCAATTACAGCCAGTACAAGGAAGGTTGTGCGTTTTCTGCGGCGCGTTACGTAAAAAAGGATGAAATGCGCCGTTACGCTTGCACGCCCCGCCTTGTTCTTTGATCTTCTGCGGCTATTTGCCCTCAGGCGGTGTAGTAAAATTACGCCAATTTTTTCGTCTTTGACGCATGAGGTTCTGCAATGTCGTTTACTAAAAAACCTGTCGTATTAGTGATTCTGGATGGCTATGGCTACCGTGAAGACAACCAGGATAACGCTATTTCCGCCGCCAAAACGCCTGTGATGGATAGCCTGTGGGCCAGCCGCCCACATACGTTGATTGATGCTTCTGGTCTTGAGGTCGGCCTGCCTGACCGCCAGATGGGCAACTCGGAAGTGGGCCACGTCAACCTGGGCGCCGGACGCATCGTGTATCAGGATCTCACGCGCCTGGATGTGGAAATTAAAGAACGCACTTTCTTTGAAAACCCGGTACTGACCGCCGCAGTGGATAACGCCGTCGCGGCAGGCAAAGCCGTACATATTATGGGCCTGGCGTCGCCGGGCGGCGTACACAGCCATGAAGATCATATTCTGGCGATGATTGAACTGGCCGCCGCCCGCGGCGCAGAGAAAATCTACCTGCACGCGTTCCTGGATGGCCGCGATACCCCGCCGCGCAGCGCGAAGGCCACGCTTGAGAAATTCGCGGCGAAATTTGCCGAACTGGGCAAAGGCCGCGTCGCTTCCATTATCGGTCGTTATTTCGCCATGGATCGCGACAACCGCTGGGACCGCGTAGAGCAGGCGTACGACCTGCTGACGCTGGCGCAAGGCGAGTATGAAGCGCAAAACGCCGTGGCAGGCCTGGAAGCCGCTTACGCGCGCGATGAAAACGATGAGTTCGTCAAAGCGACGGTGATTCGTGCCGAAGGTGAAGCTTCTGCCGCGATGGAAGATGGCGACGCGCTGATTTTCATGAACTTCCGCGCCGACCGCGCTCGTCAGATCACCCGCGCTTTCGTCAACCGCGATTTCGATGGCTTTAACCGTAAAAAAGTCGTGAAGTTCGCGGATTTTGTCATGCTGACGGAATATGCGGCAGATATCCGCACCGCCTGCGCTTACCCACCAGCCTCGCTGCTGAACACCTTCGGCGAGTGGATGGCGAAACATGACAAAACCCAGCTGCGCATCTCCGAAACCGAGAAATACGCGCATGTGACATTCTTCTTTAACGGCGGCGTGGAAGAGCCGTTCCCGGGCGAAGACCGTATTCTGATTAATTCGCCGAAAGTCGCGACCTACGATCTGCAGCCGGAAATGAGCTCCGCCGAGCTTACCGAAAAACTGGTCGGCGCCATCAGCAGCGGCAAGTATGACGCCATTATCTGTAACTACCCGAACGGCGATATGGTCGGCCACACCGGCGTGTTTGACGCAGCTGTCGCGGCGGTGGAAGCGCTCGATAACTGTATCGAGCAGGTGACTCGCGCCGTTGAGGCCGCTGGCGGTCAGATGCTCATTACCGCCGACCACGGCAACGCCGAACAGATGCGCGATCCGGCAACCGGCCAGGCGCATACCGCGCACACCAACCTGCCGGTGCCGCTGATTTACGTGGGTGATAAAACAGTGAAAGCGGTAGACGGCGGTAAGCTCTCCGACATCGCGCCGACCCTGCTGACGCTGATGGGCATGGAAATCCCGCAAGAGATGACTGGCAAGCCACTGTTCATCGTGGAATAATCCCTCCCTATGAGGGGAAAGGCGATTTTTTCAATGACATGGGGCAACAGGCCGTTTCGGTTCTCACTCAAGCCCCTGCTTTACGCCAGCGCGCTCAGCGCTGGCGTATTGTTATGCCCGCTTTCCGCCCACGCGGATGACCGCGATCAGCTTAAATCCATTCAGGATGATATCGCCGCCAAAGAGCGCGCCGTGCGCCAGCAACAGCAACAGCGCGCGAAACTGCTCGCCCAGCTGAAAAGCCAGGAGCAGGCGATCGCCGCCGCCAGCCGCAAGCTGCGCGAAACCCAGAACACGCTGGCGGATCTCAATCGCCAGATAGCTCAGATGAACGACTCCATCGCAAAGCTTGAGAAGCAAAAAGCGGCCCAGGAACGCAACCTGGCGGCCCAGCTTGATGCGGCGTTTCGTCAGGGGCAGCACAGCGGCCTTCAGTTGATCCTGAGCGGCGAAGAGAGTCAGCGCGGCCAGCGTTTACAGGCCTATTTCGGTTATCTCAACGAAGCGCGTCAGGAGACCATCGCCCAGCTCAAGCAAACCCGCGAAGAAGTCGCCACGCAAAAAGCGGAGCTTGAAGAGAAGCAGACGCAACAGCAGACGCTGCTTTACGAGCAGCAGGCGCAGCAGGCGAAGCTGGAGCAGGCCCGCAACGAACGTAAGAAAACCCTCGGCGCGCTGGACTCTTCCATTCAGGAAGGACAGCAGCAGCTGAGCGAACTGCGCGCCAACGAATCGCGCCTGCGCGATCGCATCGCCCGTGCGGAAGCGGCGGCCAAAGCTCGCGCCGAGCGCGAAGCGCGCGAAGCCGAGCAGGTCCGTTCCCGTCAGAAAGAGGCGACGCGCAAAGGCACCACCTATAAACCTTCCGACAGCGAGCGTTCGCTGATGGCGCGCACCGGCGGCCTCGGCTCGCCGAACGGCCAGGCATTCTGGCCGGTACGCGGCCCGATGCTGCACCGTTATGGCGAACAGCTGCAAGGTGAACTACGTTGGAAGGGCATCGTTATCGGCGCCAGCGAAGGCACCGAGGTGAAAGCCATCGCCGACGGGCGCGTTATCTTAGCCGACTGGCTGCAGGGCTATGGTCTGGTGGTCGTGGTTGAGCATGGCAAAGGCGACATGAGCCTTTACGGCTACAACCAGAGCGCGCTGGTGAATGTCGGCGCCCAGGTCCGCGCTGGTCAGCCCATCGCGCTGGTGGGCAACAGCGGCGGTCAGGGTCGGCCTTCGCTCTATTTTGAAATTCGCCGTCAGGGTCAGGCGGTCAATCCACAACCGTGGTTGGGAAGATAAGTTTTGCTTCAGTTGCGTCGTCTTGTTTTTGCTCTCGCTGGTTCGCTGGCGCTCGCCGCTCCCGCCCTCGCCGGCAAACTCGCTATCGTGATTGATGATTTCGGCTATCGCCCCAGTACCGAGAATCAGGTGCTGGGAATGCCCGCAGAAGTCTCCGTCGCCGTACTCCCCAACGCGCCGCACGCCCGCGAAATGGCGACCAAAGCCCACAATCAGGGGCATGACGTACTCATTCACCTGCCGATGGCGCCGCTCAGCAAACAGCCGCTGGAAAAAGACACCCTGCGCCCGGACATGAGCAGCGAGGAAATCGCGCGTATTATTCGCGAAGCGGTAAACGACGTGCCTTACGCCATCGGCATGAATAACCATATGGGCAGCGCGATGACATCAAGCCTGCCCGGCATGCAGAAAGTGATGGCGGCGCTTGCGCACTACAATCTCTTTTTTCTCGACAGCATGACCATCGGCAATAGCCAGGCTATGCGGGCCGCCGCAGGCACCGGCGTGAAGGTCATCAAACGCAAAGTCTTTCTGGACGATACCCAGAACGAGGCGGATATCCGTTACCAGTTTAACCGCGCGGTCGCGCTGGCGCGCCGCAACGGCTCGGCGATTGCTATCGGCCATCCGCACCCGTCAACGGTGCGCGTGCTTCAGCAGATGCTCTACAGCCTGCCGCCCGATATCACGCTGGTGCGCGCGAGCAGCCTGCTGAATGAGCCGCAGGTGGATACCTCCAGACCGAACGCCGCTCCGCCTTCGCAGACCGCGCCTGCCGCGCCGCGTAACCCGTTCCGCGGCGTGAAGCTCTGCAAGCCAAAACGCCAGCCTGAACCGGTCTACGCCACGCGTTTCTTTACGGTAATAAGCGAAAGCGTCAGCGAGAGCGCTGTGGTGAGCTATTTTCGACATCAGTGGCAAGGCTGGGGCAAGCAGTCATAATAAAAAACCCGCCTGAAGGCGGGTTTTTTATTAGCGCGGAAGCGGCGAATCAGAGCGTTTTTTTATCACCGTGAACCTATAAAAGGTTGGCAGATACGTGCCTTTTAATCATTATTGCAGCTTAAAATTACCGTTAAGGATGATGCTATATAATGTCGGCTTGCCATTATCTGTCATGAGATATTTCTCTTTGTGAGAAAGCTTATAAATACCGACAGGATCATTATTTAACGCGTTCAGCGCGGTTTCTGTTGGAGCCGAATTGATAAACTGGCGAATCAGAAAACGGTTCTCGCCAGTGACTGGCTGTACATTCATCATTTCACGAAATGCTGGCACCTGTTCGCGCGCATACAGGAAGCTGTAATCAATAAGGAAATATTCAATCAGCGCATCATGCTCCTGCCAGTAGCGATAAAGAATATCTCTGACCAGCTTTACCAGCGTATTGCCTTGCTGTGCGGCGAGAAAATAAGCTGTCCAGTAGCCCTGACTGAGCGCATTGTCCCGTGTGCTACTCGTAAAACGCAGCGAAGAGAACTTATTTTCAAAAAAGGATTCAGGTAACGAACGGGTCATGAAAACCGTCGCATCCATCCAGATGCCGCCGTACTGGTAAAGCAGTGAGCAACGGACAATATCTGAATACTGCGCTTTGCTAATAAGACCCGCCTGATATTTTGTAGTGATGTGCTCAGGAAGATTTAAGTACTGTGGAATATTTTCATCAGTCAAAACAATGATATTTGCATCAGGCGTATGACATTTTACCGATTCGACACATTGTTTAACCAGTGCGGGAGCGTGTTCCAGCCCCTGGAACCAGCAAATCCAGATCATCCGTGACTGGGCCTGATGTACGGGAGAAACGGACTCAGCCTGAACATTGAGACGGTCGATAACCGAGAAAATCGCCGCCTTTTTCTTTTCTTCAAAATGCGCCGCCGCGCGCTGGAAAACAGCAAGCCCCGTCTTCTTATGCCATCTGCGCGTCTTCTTGATGAATTTATTAATGGTATTCAGCTTCATCGTTCCACCTGTCAGATGATTCAAAAAAGTTCTTTTAGCGTGCGACGAAACAGCTTCAGCCTTAACTTAATATCTTTCTTACGGCTACGTAGCAAACCATTCATGCGTGTTGAACTGAATCCCCTGAACGACATTAGCTGGAAAAGATTATTACTGCGCGTCGTTTCCGACATATACTCACGGTATTTAAAATAAAGCTTGCGATAAGACGTATATTTCTTAATTTTTTTAGTAATACGATCGCTGCTATGTTCAGCGTCTACCATTGCGGTACTAAAACTATATTTAACGCCGGGCCCATATTTTAGTATCAGCTTAATCCAGGCATCGCGATCCTGTTGTTGCTTAATTTCCGGCGAGAAGCCACCCACGCCCAGCATTTTTTCTCGGGTGGTGAGCACCTGATTGCCCACGACATTTTCACACAGGATATCCTGTAACGTGATAATGCGTTTACGGTTGCCCTGGGAATTTGTCCGCTGTTTTTTATCCAGACGGGCGGGTGAGTCTGTTACGAATGCATAACGTTCTTCATAACGTGCGGCCAGCTTTGACAGGCGTTCAGGCAAAAAATAATCGTCGTCATCCAGCCCCGTCACGAAGACACCGTGCGAAAGGGCATAACCCCGGTTACGGCTGAAGTTTGAACCGCTGTTTTTTTCGTTTCGCTCATAGATAAAATCTACGAATCGCGCCTCGCATTCCGGCCGCATTTTTTCTATAAGCTGCGCGGTTTTCTCATTTGAGCAATCGTCAATTACAATCAGCTCAACGGCAGCGTACGTTTGCGCGATGACTGAGCGAATCGCCCGCTCCAGCAGTTCCTCTCTGTTAAAGGTTGTGATGATAACGGAGATCAGTTCATTCATAACACGCTCGTCTGGTAGATATAGCAACGCCACCGGAGAATACTCTTTTCCCGATGACGTTGCAAAAAAGCCTACTTAACAACATCCTGGTGTCTGTTCTGCTCCAGAAAGACGATAGACATAATAAGCGTCAGCATCCAGGCGATGGGAGTTGTTTTCGAATAGAACATCACGCCGCTGATGCCAAACATAATGATTGAGGCCAGGAACGCACAGAGGATAATACTATTTAGCTTCCTGAAGGCGTAACAGAACAACGCAACAATAAAGGCAAAATAGAGCAACAAACCTGATGGGCCTTTCAGCGATAAAGTTTCTACCACTTCATTATGCAAGTGGCCTTTCATAAAAAGTAAGGCTCCACGCAACCCTGGCTCTTTCTTTACGGTTGCAGCAATAATTTCATTACGCTGATCGGTTGATTGCCACAAAAAGTTATTCTTCGCGGCCTCCAGCCCGGTTTGCCACATAGCCAGACGCGCCCCGACTGAGGTTAGTGTAATATTTCTGTCGTAGGCGGCAATATCGCGATTAAAATCATTATAACGTTTCGCAATATCTTCCTTCATCATGAAAACGCCCACGATTAAGGCAAGAACAAATGCGATAATGCCCTTCCAGGGAATATGTTTTTCTTTATAGAGCTTGATAGCTAACAGAACAAGGAAAATAAGAGGATAAGCTATAATTGCCGCACGAGTACCGGTCGCCACCAGCATCAAAAAGGTCACGAAAAAATGCCCTAAAATCAGTGATTCTTTCCACTTATGCTGACTGTGCTGAAGAACAGTAATGATATAAAAGGAAAGAAACGCTATTGTATAAGCCGCACCCGTGGCATCGGCGCCACCCGCGAGAGAAAGCGTTACGCGTCCGGTACCAAGAAATATAGCCTGATAACCAACATATATGCTCATCATCAGTTGCAGAAGGATAGCCAGCAGAGCATGAATTTTGTTATTGCCGATACGCGAATTTCGATGATTAACAAAAGCATAGATGCAGAATGCACCCGCCACACATATTTTTCCCACCTCAAGATAAGCGCGGTAGGAGTTAATCGCCGGACTGGTATCTACTTTAAACAGACGGTACCACACCAAATCGCAAATACCGATAATTAACAAAACAGCACAAAGCCAAAAGGCGTCATTTTTTCTGAAATTTTTGATATCGATAATAAATGCGATCAGGGCTATTCCGCCTGCCAGGCTGAAAACTTTTGCAGAAAAATTTGGTGATATAACGACACAACCAAATGCAATTGCGCATAATCCGAATAACAACTGCATCAAACCAACATGGAGCTTCTCAAATTTATTCGTGGTCATCATCATTCCATTTACTACTGCAAACAAAACACTCTAGCATATGATTAAAAAACCATTAAAGGCTGCTGTGTTAATGAAGATGACGCCATTCATACACGTTGCCCGTGGTATCCATAACCGCGACATCCTTATTATACTGCGATAGCCAGGACGACAATGAGTTTGTCGCCTCGCCTTCACGATGGATACCCAGCCACAACTCAGCAAGCGTATTCACATCATCCGTTGACCACATCCTGTTGTAATCCCCTGTCCGCTTATCTTTCTCTGCGACCCGCTGAGCATACCAGATGAACATCGGGACCTGTAGCGCTTCGCGAGGCGGTCTGGCGCCGCCATGCGAATACACCACGGCGCGGGAAGGATCGCGGATCAAGGCGTGATCGGAGAAGTAAAGAACGGACGAACGGCTGTCGCCCAGCGCGCGGAAGACCTGGCCCATGATGGCATCGGTAAAACGCACGGAATTATCGTAACAGTCGTCGGCTTTATTAGCGCTGTTGAGAAGAGTCTGATTTGCAGGAAAACGCCGACACGCAGGTTCATGGCTACCGTACAGGTGTAAAACAATCAGTTTTTTACCGGGTTTTTTTATTGCCTCGTTCAGGAGCGGCAACAGGGCATCATCATAGCCCTCCTCCACCCACGTACTCTGATGGGCATTCAGGGCGATGGCAGTAATAATATTATTATGCGCGCCGCCTTTACCCTGACGGCTGAACCAGTAGGTGTCGTAACCCGCTTTGTTGGCGATATTAATCACGTTATCGCCATATTTACGCGGATCCCGCGCCCTTACGGTATCCGCCGTCAATGCCATCGGCACCGCCATAATGGTGACCGGGGCCGGTGCCACCGCGTTGCGAAACAGCAGAAGTTGATTTTTTTGGGCCTCCAGTTCCGGGGTGGTATCACGGCCATAACCGTAAATGCCCATATTTTTCGTGCGTTCAGATTCGCCGACAATGAGCACGTAATTTTCAATCCCGGTATCTGATACGGCGATTTTATAATCAGGAATATTATTACCCACGCTCGCCATCACGGCATTATCTTCCGCCGCCTGCATAAACACTTTAGCGGTGCTGACCGGCGTTGATTGCATAAAACGCTGCGCCAGGCTTTCAACATTACTTTTACGGATTTGATGCAGCCATGCCTGCGTAAAGAAGCCGAAGAGTGTCAGGCCAAGGAGGATCGCAGGCCAGCGCCTGAAGCGTGATGATACCGGCCATGCGCCGCTATTCGCCGTAAAAATAAACAGCGCCGAGAGCGCCACAAATAACAGGCCGTCACGCCAGTAAAGGCCGAGCATCGATCTCGCTTCATCCGGCGTGGTATTAAGCACACTTAAGGCAAATCCATAACTGAATGCTGAATTAAAGTTGGTCCATGCATACAGCTGAAGCGTCACGTCCGCCGCGACCGGCACTAAAAAAAGCACGGCGAGCAGGTTTCTGAACCCTTTGTTAGTAATGGTTTTAATCGCAAACATCAGCAAGGCAAAAACCAGCGCCCGGTTGATGACCGTATTATATTTTTCATTTAACACATTAGCGTAGATAACGATTAACAGCGAAATAACCAACGGTACGACGCTCGAAATACGGAAACCGTATTTCGTCGCCTTTTGCTCTAACAGAATGGACATGACTACCTGGACACTATTTAAATCTTTCCTGACGACACATTTATCACCGGACAAAAGAAAACCAACTCTCTTTCAAATAAAAGAGAGCCAGGTATCGATGTGATACTGGGCGTAAAAAAGAGGCGTTATTAAAATTTGGGCAGACGGTAGCAATTCGCTTTTATAAAGTCAAACCGCTGAAGATGGTAGCGACGCCTGCATTCACAGGCGCCGCAGTTAACGGTTAATCCCAGCTCAGGATCACCTTCCCGGACTGACCGGAACGCATGGCGTCGAAGCCTTTCTGGAAATCGTCGATGGTAAAGCGATGCGTGATAATCGGCGACAGATCGAGGCCGGACTGGATCAGTGCCGCCATTTTGTACCAGGTTTCAAACATCTCGCGGCCATAAATGCCTTTGATGAAGAGCCCTTTAAAAATGACTTTGTTCCAGTCGATAGACATATCGGATGGCGGAATGCCAAGCATCGCGATACGCCCGCCGTGGTTCATGGTATCCAGCATGGTGCGAAACGCCGGCGGCGCGCCGGACATCTCCAGCCCCACATCAAAGCCTTCCGTCATGCCCAGCTCGTTCATCACGTCCTGAAGGCTTTCGTTCGCGACGTTCACCGCGCGGGTCACGCCCATCTTGCGCGCCAGCGATAAACGATAGTCGTTCACGTCGGTAATCACGACGTTACGCGCGCCGACATGTTTCGCCACCGCAGCCGCCATGATGCCAATCGGGCCTGCGCCTGAAACCAGCACATCTTCGCCAACCAGATCAAACGAAAGCGCCGTGTGTACGGCATTGCCGAACGGGTCGAAGATAGAAGCCAGATCGTCGGAAATGTTATCCGGGATTTTGAACGCGTTGAAAGCCGGGATCACCAGATATTCGGCGAAACAGCCCGGGCGGTTGACGCCCACGCCGACGGTGTTGCGGCACAGATGCGTGCGCCCGCCGCGGCAGTTACGGCAGTGGCCGCAGGTAATATGGCCTTCGCCGCTGACGCGGTCGCCGATTTTAAAGCCTTTCACTTCCTGGCCGATGCCGACCACTTCGCCGACATATTCATGGCCCACGACCATCGGCACCGGAATGGTCTTCTGCGACCACTCGTCCCAGTTATAAATGTGCACATCGGTGCCGCAAATCGCGGTTTTGCGAATTTTGATCAGCAGATCGTTATGGCCCACTTCCGGCTCCGGCACATCGGTCATCCAGATGCCTTCTGCCGGTTTCAGTTTTGATAATGCTTTCATTTCACGCCCTCAGGCAATCACGCCTAACTGTTTACCGATGCGGGTAAACGCATCGACCGCACGTTCAATTTGTTCAGGAGTATGCGCCGCCGACATCTGGGTGCGAATACGCGCCTGGCCTTTTGGCACCACCGGATAGAAGAAGCCGGTCACGTAAATGCCCTCTTTTTGCAGCTCGCGGGCGAATGCCTGCGCGACAACCGCATCGCCCAGCATCACCGGGATGATGGCGTGATCGGCGCCCGCCAGCGTAAAGCCCGCCGCCGTCATTTTCTCGCGGAACAGACGCGCGTTGGACCACAGACGCGCGCGCAGCTCAGCCCCGGACTCCACCATCTCCAGCACTTTGATGGACGCCGCGACAATGGCCGGTGCCAGCGAGTTAGAGAAGAGATATGGACGCGAACGCTGACGCAGCCACTCGACAACTTCTTTACGCGCCGCGGTATAGCCGCCGGACGCGCCGCCAAGCGCTTTGCCCAGCGTACCGGTGATGATGTCGACGCGGCCCATCACGTCACAATATTCATGCGAACCGCGCCCGTTTTCGCCGACAAAGCCGACCGCGTGGGAGTCATCCACCATCACCAGCGCATCATATTTATCCGCCAGATCGCACACGCCCTTCAGGTTGGCGATCACGCCATCCATGGAGAACACGCCGTCTGTCGCGATAAGAATATGGCGCGCGCCCGCTTCACGGGCTTCTTTCAGGCGCGCTTCCAGTTCCTGCATGTCGTTATTGGCGTAACGGAAACGCTTTGCTTTACACAGGCGCACGCCATCAATGATGGAAGCGTGGTTCAGCGCATCAGAGATAATCGCGTCTTCCGCGCCGAGCAGTGTTTCAAACAACCCGCCGTTGGCGTCAAAGCAGGAAGAGTAAAGAATGGCGTCTTCCATACCGAGGAAGGCGGCCAGCTTGTTTTCAAGCTCCTTGTGGCTGTCCTGGGTGCCGCAGATGAAGCGCACCGACGCCATGCCGAAGCCGTGGGTGTCCATGCCCTGCTTCGCCGCGGCGATAAGCTCAGGGTGGTTCGCCAGACCGAGATAGTTATTGGCGCAAAAGTTGATTACGTGGCTGCCGTCTGCCACCTGGATATCCGCCTGCTGGGCGGAGGTGATGATTCGTTCTTCCTTAAACAAGCCTTCGGCGCGCGCCGTTTCTAAATCGGCGGAAAGCTGTTGGTAAAAATCCCCTCGCATTGCATTTCTCCAGACATGAGCCAGTTCGGCACATATTATTACCCAAAGCTATGGACAGAGACGAGATGACGAAGCACCGATTCTTTGTTTTGCAGCATAAATCACGCGAGACGGGCAAACTTGCTGCGGCTTAAACGGCCAATGGCTGTAGGGCAACCAATGTGATGGTATGATTGATACTATTCACGCCGGAGATTTTTCCCGGCTCACATTCTGAAGGACAGGCTTATGATTATCGTTACCGGCGGCGCGGGTTTTATCGGCAGCAACATTGTTAAGGCTCTGAACGACATCGGCTATACCGACATTCTGGTGGTGGACAACCTGAAAGACGGCACCAAATTCGTCAATCTGGTGGATCTGAATATCGCCGATTACATGGATAAAGAAGATTTCCAGGTGCAGATCATGTCCGGCGAAGAGTTCGGCGAGATTGAAGCCGTGTTCCACGAAGGCGCCTGCTCCTCCACCACCGAGTGGGATGGCAAGTACATGATGGAAAACAACTATCAGTACTCCAAAGAGCTGCTGCACTACTGCCTGGAGCGTGAAATCCCGTTCCTGTACGCCTCTTCCGCCGCCACCTACGGCGGTCGCACTTCTGACTTCATCGAATCACGCGAATATGAGAAGCCGCTGAACGTGTACGGCTATTCGAAATTCCTGTTCGATGAATATGTTCGCCAGATCCTGCCGGAAGCGAACTCGCAGATAACCGGCTTCCGCTACTTTAACGTTTACGGCCCGCGTGAAGGCCACAAAGGCAGCATGGCGAGCGTGGCGTTCCACCTCAACACCCAGTTGAACAACGGCGAAAGCCCGAAACTGTTTGAAGGGAGCGATAACTTCAAACGCGATTTCATCTACGTGGGCGACGTGGCCGCGGTGAACCTGTGGTTCTGGCAGAACGGCGTATCCGGCATTTTCAACTGCGGCACCGGCCGTGCGGAGTCGTTCCAGGCCGTGGCGGATGCCGCGCTGGCCTTCCATAAAAAAGGCAGCATTGAGTACATCCCGTTCCCGGAAAAACTCAAAGGCCGTTATCAGGCGTTTACCCAGGCCGATCTCACTAACCTGCGCGCGGCGGGCTACGACAAGCCGTTTAAAACCGTTGCCGAAGGGGTCGCAGAATATATGGCCTGGCTGAACCGCGACGCATAAGCAGGCTGATGCATGAAAATACTGGTGATCGGCCCGTCATGGGTGGGCGACATGATGATGTCGCAAAGTCTCTATCGCACGCTCCGGGCCCGTTATCCGCAGGCGGTGATTGACGTGATGGCGCCCGCGTGGTGCCGTCCGCTGCTGTCGCGCATGCCGGAGGTGAATGAGGCGATCCCCATGCCGCTCGGCCACGGCGCGCTGGGGCTTGGCGAGCGCCGCCGCCTGGGCCATAGCCTGCGCGAGCGTCGCTACGATCGCGCATATGTCCTGCCGAACTCGTTTAAATCGGCGTTGGTGCCGTTTTTTGCGGGCATCCCACACCGTACCGGCTGGCGCGGCGAGATGCGCTACGGCCTGTTAAACGATGTTCGCGTGCTGGATAAACAGGCGTGGCCGCTGATGGTCGAACGCTATGTCGCGCTGGCCTACGATAAGGGCGTAATGCAGTCGGCGAAAGATTTGCCGCAGCCCTTACTCTGGCCGCAACTGCTGGTGACGGATGCGGAAAAAAGCCAGACCTGCGCGCAGTTCGCGCTTTCCGCCGAGCGTCCGGTCATCGGATTCTGCCCTGGCGCGGAGTTCGGCCCGGCGAAACGCTGGCCGCATTATCACTATGCAGAGCTTGCAAAACAGCTGATTGACGAAGGTTATCAGGTGGCGCTGTTCGGCTCGGCGAAAGATCACGAAGCGGGCAATGAAATTCTCGCCGCGCTGAGTGTTGAACAGCAGGCGTGGTGCCGCAATCTGGCGGGTGAGACCCAGCTTGAGCAGGCCGTGGTGCTCATCGCCGCCTGTAAAGCAGTGGTGACCAATGATTCCGGCCTGATGCACGTGGCCGCCGCGCTCGATCGCCCGCTGGTGGCGCTGTACGGGCCGAGCAGCCCGGATTTCACGCCGCCGCTGTCGCATAAGGCGAAAGTCATTCGTCTTATCACCGGCTACCATAAAGTGCGCAAAGGCGACGCCGCCGAAGGCTATCACCAGAGTCTTATCGACATTACGCCCGCGCGCGTACTGGAAACGCTCAACGAACTGCTGCTTAACGAGGAAGCCTGACGGATGCGGGTGCTTGTTGTTAAAACCTCCTCGATGGGCGACGTGCTTCACACGCTGCCCGCCTTAACCGACGCCATGCAGGCGATGCCGGATATCCGTTTCGACTGGGTGGTGGAAGAAGGTTTCGCGCAGATCCCGTCATGGCACCCGGCGGTTGAGCGCGTACTGCCGGTGGCTATCCGCCGCTGGCGTAAGGCGTGGTTTTCCGCGCCGGTCAAAGCCGAGCGGCGCGCGTTTCGCGACGCGCTGCGGGCCGTGAATTATGACGCGGTGATCGACGCACAGGGGCTGGTCAAAAGCGCCGCCCTGGTGACGCGTCTGGCGCGCGGCGTTAAGCATGGCATGGACTGGCAGACGGCGCGCGAGCCGCTCGCGAGCCTTTTTTATAATCGCCGTCACCATATTGCGAAAGCGCAGCACGCCGTGGAGCGCACCCGCGAACTCTTCGCGAAAAGCCTGGGCTATGCAAAACCCGCCGCGCAGGGCGATTACGCCATCGCGCAGCACTTTTTGCGCCAGCCTGCGGATGACGCCGGGCGTTATGTGGTATTCCTGCACGCCACCACGCGCGATGAAAAACACTGGCCGGAAGCGCACTGGCGCGAGCTTATCGCGCTGCTGGGCCCGAGCGGGCTGCAGATCCGCCTGCCGTGGGGCGCGCCGCATGAAGAAGCGCGGGCGAAAAGGCTTGCCGACGGTTTCGATTATGTTCAGGTGCTCCCGCGTCTGACGCTGGAACAGGTCGCCCACCAGCTGGCTGGCGCGCGGTTTGTGGTGTCAGTAGATACAGGTCTGAGCCATCTGACGGCGGCTCTCGATCGTCCAAACTTCACGCTCTATGGCCCCACGGATCCGGGGCTGATTGGGGGGTATGGGAAGAATCAGGTTGTCTGTCGTCCGACAGATTCTGAAAGCCTCGCCGACCTGCCCGCCGCCACCGTTTTCGAATCATTGCATCCCTGGCTTTGCGGGGAAACTTCCGTTTCAGAGAGTGCCCATGCCTGACTTATTCACGCCTGAACATCCGCCGAAGCGGGTTCTGATTATTAAGCTGCGCCACCATGGCGACGTACTGCTGACCTCTCCCTGCTTTACGGTGCTGAAAAAAGCGTACCCGCAGGCGGAGGTGGATGCGCTGGTTTATGACGACACCCAGGCGATGCTGACCAGCCATCCGCATATCGACCAGGTGCATACTATTGGCCGTCACTGGCGCAAGCAGGGCCTGCTTAAGCAGTTTCGGCTTTACCGCGGACTGGTGAAAACCCTCAAAGCCCGCCAGTATGACGTGCTGATTAACCTCACCGAGCACTGGCACGGCGCTCGTCTGGCACGCCTGCTGAAACCACGCGTGTCCGTCGGTTTTCGCCCTGACAAACGCAGCGGTTTCGCGCGTCGCCGCTGGGTAAAATCATTTACCACGCTCTATCCGGCGATTCAGGACAACACGCGTCATATGGTGGAAGTGAACCTCGACGCGCTGCGCCGTATCGGCATTCACCCGGCTACCCGCGATGATAAACGCACCTTGTTCGTACCCGGCGATGAAGCCGAGGCGTTTATTCAGGAGAAACTGGCCGCATTCGGCCTGAAGAGCGGCGACTACATTCTGGTGCACCCCACTTCGCGCTGGATGTTTAAATCCTGGGATATCCGCGCGCTGGCGGCTACTGTCGATGCGCTCGCGAGCCGTGGGCTGCCCGTTATTCTCTCCGCCGCACCTTCACGCGAAGAAACAGAGTATATGGATAAACTCCGCGCTGCGCTGACGCAGCCGGTATTCGATCTGAGCGGCCAGTTGAATCTGAAGCAGCTTGGCGCGCTGATGAAACACGCCCGGATTTACTTCGGCGTGGATTCAATGCCGATGCATCTGGCGAGCGCCGTCGGTACGCCAACCGTGGCGATTTTCGGGCCGACCGGCGCCATCAAATGGTCACCCTGGGGCGTATCGCATCGCGTTATCACCGCAGGCTTTACCTGCCAGCCCTGCGGCAAAGCAGGCTGCGGCGACAGTGGCGTCTCTGACTGCATCACCGCCATTACGCCTCAACAGGTGCTGAGCGCTATTGATACTCTGCTGCTGGAAACGCCCGCATGAAGTTGGCCATCGTGAGGCAGACCTGGAATCCTAACGGCGGCGCGGAGCGTTTTGTCTCGCGCGCGCTGAATGTGCTGTCGCAAAGCGGCGATCTGGATGTCACGCTGATTGCCCGCCAGTGGGAGAGCGGTACGGGCTGGCAAACGCTGACGGTCGATCCGCCGTTTCGCAACCGCAAAGCGCGTGAGGCAGGTTTTGCCGCCGCCGCCGCCGCGCAGTTTGCAGCGTTTGATATTGTGCAAAGCCACGAGCGCATTCCTGGCGCCACGATTTTCCGCGCCGGCGACGGCGTACACGCCGCCTGGCTTGAGCAGTACCATCGCATCCAGTCGCCCCTTGCGCGTTGGGCGCAGTCTTTCAGCGCATATCACCGCTACATTCTCAAGGCCGAGCGCGAGATGTTTATGCATCCGACGCTGCGCAAAGTGATTTGTAACTCCAGAATGGTGCGCGATGATATCGCCCGCCGCTTCGGGCTGGCGGATCATCAACTGACGGTGATTTATAACGGCGTTGACACGTCTGTTTTCCACCCATCAGTAAGTGAGCACTCACTACGCAGCGAGCTTGGTGTTCCGGCCAATGCCCCGGTACTCGCCTATGTCGGCTCTGGCTTTGCCCGTAAAGGCGTCGCAGTGGCGCTGAAAGCGATTGTCGACCATCCGTCCGTCTGGCTGCTGGTGGCCGGGCGTGATAAACACGCGCGGCGTTTCGAAGCGCTGGCGCACAAGCTTGGCGTCGCGGATCGCGTAAAATTTCTCGGCCCGGTCGCAGATATCAAAACGGTATACGGCAGCGCCGATGCGCTGATTTTGCCGACACTCTACGATCCCTTCCCGAATGTGTGTGTGGAAGCGCTCGCCTGTGGTCTGCCGTTATTAACCAGCCACGGCTGCGGGGCGGCGGAATGGGTGCAGGAAGGCGAAAATGGCTGGGTGCGCGATGCGCTTGATGCGCCCGGCTACAGTGAGGCGATTGGCCAGTGGCTGGCAGGGCGCGCCGCCGGGAAAGATTATAGCCGCGCGGCGCGACGCACCGCAGAGCCCTGGACGCTGGAGAGAATGGCCCAGGAGCTCAATGCGCTTTACCGTGAACTGCTGGCCTGACGGCTGGCGTTGCGGAACACGTGTTCCATCGCATCCAGCATACAGTCACGCGTGAAATGGCTGCACAGGTAATCATAACCCTGCTGTGCCAGCCGTTCACGCAGCGCAGCGTCGTCATAGAGCCGCATGATGGCGCTCTTCAAAGCCTGAACATCTCGCTGACCGACTAACAGCCCGGTCTGATTATCAATTACGGCATCCGCCGTACCGCCCGCGTCAGTGGCGATAGTCGCAACGCGCGACGCCAGCGACTGCAGCACGCCCTGCGGCACGCCTTCCATATCATGCGACGGGCTCAGCGCAATATCGAACGCCGGAAACCACCTCTGCGGATCGCTCTGATGCCCGGCCATTACCACGCGAGTCTCCAGCCCCAGCGTGACAATCTCCTGCTCCAGCGCGGCGCGGTGCGGCCCTTCGCCAACAATCGCCAGCCGGATACGCGGATTATCGATTTGCGCCAGCGCCTGCAACAACACGCTGTGACCTTTATTCGGGCGCAGATGAGAAACCACGCCGAGCCAGAAATCGTCTTCGCTTAATCCGCAATGCTGGCGTGCCGCGTGTTTATCGCCCGGCTTAAAGCGTGACGTGTCTACACCGCTTGGCACAGACGTACTGTGAGAAAGCGGTACGCCAATGTCTTCAAGCTGATGGCGCAGCGCTTCGCCCGTCGTCACCACATGCGCGCAGGCGGTGCCGAACAACCAGCGTGTACCGCGGTTGTTGCGCGGCTTGCCGGAGGCGTGACGGGTACGTACCAGCGGCGGAGGGTTACGCAGCGTTGCGCAGGCCAGCGCCACAAGCCAGGTATCTACAGAATTATGGCTATTGATAACATCAATGTGTCCCGCCTCGTGTTTCAGCCAGGCGCGCAGGCGCAGCAGATTAGGGATTTTTTTGCGCCGGATGGGCAGATTGACCACCTTCAGGCCTGCGTCCCGCGCCAGCGTATTCAGCGGTACGTCTTCGGGGCAGACGATAGTGACCTGATGGCCGCGCGCCAGCATGCCGAGAGATTCGTTGATAATACGCAGCGGCTGACCACCCTTCCCGCCGTCCGCTTCGGTATGAACGATATGCATAATCTTCCTGTTATTGACCGGCCTGTGCGGCGGCAATTATACCTTTGGCTTTATTAATGGTTCGCACTTTTTATTCTGCCATTGAAGACGTTTGCGCCTCGCAATGGCAGCCTGACTGGCTCGCACCTTACACAACCCGGCGCAGCAATGCATCCGCAATGAGGGGGAACGGGCGTACGCTTGTGGCTTTCTTTATTACTTCATAGATAATAAGCACCACTGGAACAACGATCTGGCAAACGGCCAGCGCGGTAAGCTGTCGATAAGCCATAACGTCAGATGATGACGGTTTGCCTGTACCCCCGGTATCCAACGGAGAAAGCATGTCTGATACCCCTCTTCTGAGTATTATTGTCGCGGTTTATAATGGCGAAAAATTCCTGAGCGCCTTTTTTGACAGCATTAAAAGTCAGCAATTAGACAGCGTTGAGCTTATCGTCGTGGACGACGGGTCGACCGACCGCTCCGCTGAAATCACCGAAAGCTACCGCGCGCAATTTTCCCGTTTTCAGCATGTAAAACAGGAAAACCAGGGCGTATCCGCGGCCCGTAACACCGGGCTTGCGCTGGCCCATGGGCAATACCTGGCGTTTCCGGATATCGATGACGTTATCTATCCGACGCTTTACCCCCGCCTGCTGGATATTGCCACGCAAAATAATCTGGATGTCGCGACCTGCAACGGTACTTACATCTATGATGACGGTCGCCCCGCGAAGAAAATTTTTCCCTCAGACCGCCTCGGTTCGACGGGCGTTCTGGATGGCCCAACATGGCTGCAGATGGCGCTAAGCTCACGCAAATTCCTGCATGTCACCTGGCTCAATATCTATCGCCACGACTTTATCAAACGTCACGGCTTTAGCTTCGAACATGGCCTGCGCCATCAGGATATCCCGTGGACCACAGAAGTATTGCTGACGGCGCAGCGGGTGCAGTATATCGACGAGACGCTGTATGACTATCTGATCCACGCCGCATCGGTGTCACATACGCCAGGTACTGATGACACGCGTATGCGCTCAGCTCGCCACTATATGAAAATACTGGAGATGCTGAACGCGATTAATGAACGTTACCCGGAGCAGGTGAAACGCGCTCCGGCATGTCACTGGCAGATCGCTAAAGAAGGGCTGGGGATCTTGCATAGCATTAATAATATTGAAGATCCCTCAAAGAAACGTGAAATCACGCGTGAGCTTTTTGATCGGGGCATCTGGGAGATGATCTGGAAAAACGCGCGCGGCTTTAAGCAGCGCTGGCGTCTGGGTCGTCGTTTCTTCCGCCTTAAGAAAATCGCAGGCTAAAAGAGTCTATGCAGGCGCCACCACAGCGCCTGTGTATTTACAGGCGCGTTTTCGGAACGTATTGCGCATCATACGGATACCGTAACACCGCCTGCGCGCGGGCTTTTTCCTGATAATTCCTGATGCCGCGGGCGGTCGCCGCCGCCCGCTTCTTCCTCTCTGTGCTTATCTGTATACTGCCGGCAGGCAAAACTCTCCTGTTGGCGCCAAAACAATAGCTTTACCCCGGTGAAATGCTTAGAATTTGCCCGCCGATACAGAAAATAACGGATATTAGCTTGGAATCGTTGTATACCGCTCTGCTCTACCTGATACAGCCTTTTGTCTGGGTGCGGCTTTTGCTCCGCAGCCGTAAAGCCCCTGCCTATCGCAAACGATGGGGGGAACGCTACGGCTTTTGTCAGGGAAAAGTGTTGCCGGACGGTATCCTGCTGCACTCGGTATCCGTAGGCGAAACCCTGGCCGCCATTCCGCTGGTGCGCGCGCTGCGCCACCGCTATCCGTCTCTGCCGATTACCGTCACCACGATGACGCCGACGGGCTCTGAGCGCGTGCAGTCGGCTTTCGGCAAAGATGTGCATCACGTTTACCTGCCTTACGATCTGCCCTGCGCCATGAACCGTTTTCTGGAAACGGTGCGCCCAAAACTGGTGATCGTCATGGAAACCGAGCTGTGGCCGAATATGATTTCCGCGCTACATCAGCGCAAAATTCCGCTGGTTATCGCCAACGCCCGGCTCTCCGAGCGCTCCGCCAAAGGCTATCAAAAGCTCGGCGGGTTTATGCGCCGCCTGCTTGCGAAAATCACGCTGATTGCCGCGCAGAATGATGAAGACGCCAGCCGTTTTACCGCGCTCGGCCTTAAGCGCAACCAGCTGGCGGTGACCGGCAGCCTGAAATTCGATATTTCCGTAACGCCGGAACTGGCTGCGCGCGCGATTACGCTGCGTCGCCAGTGGGCGCCGCGCCGTCAGGTCTGGATTGCCACCAGCACCCATGATGGCGAAGAAGCGATTATTCTGCAGGCGCATCGCCAGCTGCTGGAAACTTTTCCCGACCTGCTGCTGATCCTGGTGCCACGCCATCCGGAACGTTTCAAAGACGCGCGCGATTTAGTACAGAAAGCGGGCTTTAGCTTTACGCTGCGCAGCACCGGCGAAATTCCGTCCGGAAGTACGCAGGTGGTCATTGGCGACACGATGGGCGAACTGATGCTGTTGTACGGCATCGCCGATCTCGCCTTTGTCGGCGGCAGCCTTGTCGAGCGTGGCGGCCATAACCCGCTGGAGCCTGCCGCGCACGCCATTCCGGTGCTGATGGGCCCGCATACGTTTAACTTCAAAGATATCTGCGCCAAATTGCAGGAAGCCGACGGGCTTATCACCGTCACCGATGCCGATTCACTGGTGAAAGAAATCTCCACGCTTTTGACCGACGAAGATTACCGGCTCTGGTACGGCCGCCATGCGGTAGAAGTGCTGCACCAGAACCAGGGCGCGCTACAGCGCCTGTTGCAGTTGCTACAGCCCTACCTTCCGCAGCGGAGCCACTGATGCGCGCGCGCCTCTCGGTGGTGATGATTGCTAAAAACGCGGCAGCGTTGCTGCCGGATTGCCTCGCTTCTGTGGCCTGGGCTGATGAAATCGTGGTGCTGGATTCCGGCAGCAACGATGACACGGTCGCAATCGCCACAGCCGCTGGTGCGAAAGTGTTTACCGAAAGCGACTGGCAGGGCTACGGCGTTCAGCGTCAGCGGGCCCAACAGTATGCCAGCGGCGACTACATATTGATGATCGATACTGACGAGCGCGTGACGCCGGAGCTGGCGCAGGCGATTCATCAGGTGCTTGAAAACCCCGATCCGCAGACGGTGTACAGCATCGCCCGTCGTAATCTGTTTCTGGGACGCTTTATGCGCCACAGCGGCTGGTATCCGGATCGCGTCACCCGCCTCTATGCGCGCGAGCGCTATCGCTATAATGATAATCAGGTGCATGAATCGCTCGACGCGCCGGGTGCGCGCGTGGCGACACTTTCGGGCGACCTGCTGCATCTGACCTGCCGCGATTTCGCCAGCTTCCAGCGCAAGCAGTTGAATTACGCCACCGCCTGGGCGCACGAGCGCCACCGGAAAGGCAAGAAGGTGTCGGTGGCGGGGATCTTCGGGCGCACGCTGGCCGCGTTCTGCAAAACGCTGATACTGCGCGCAGGCGTTCTGGATGGCCGACAGGGTTGGCTGCTGGCGGTCGTTAACGCCCAGTACACCTTCAACAAATATACCGAGCTGTGGGCGCTGAACCGCGGCTTTACGGAAAAGTAACGCTATGACCACTCGCGCGATTTACCCAGGTACTTTCGACCCGATCACCAACGGTCATCTCGATATCATCACCCGCGCAGCCAGCATGTTTGACGAGCTGATCCTGGCGGTCGCCGCCAGTCCGCATAAGAAGACAATGTTTTCCCTGGATGAGCGCGTAGAGCTCGCGCAGCAAGCCGCGGCGCATCTGCCGAACGTCAGCGTGACCGGTTTTAGTGATTTGATGGCGAACTTCGCGCAGGCACAACAGGCGAATGTTCTGGTGCGCGGCCTGCGCACCGCGGGCGATTTCGAATATGAGATGCAGCTGGCGCATATGAACCGGCATCTGATGCCGTCGCTTGAAAGCGTCTTTCTGATGCCGTCGAAAGAGTGGTCGTTTATCTCCTCGAGCCTGGTGAAGGAAGTGGCGCGCCACAAGGGCGACGTCTCCCACTTCCTGCCTGCGCACGTTCACCAGGCGCTGCTGGAAAAGCTGCGTTAATCACTTCTGACAGCGTCGGCACCAGTAGGTGCGGCGCTGAGCATGCTTCCCCGCCAGAATCGGCGTGCCGCACACCCGGCACGGTTCACCTTCGCGCCCGTAGACCTGTAACTGTTGCGCAAAATAGCCCGGTTTGCCGTCGCTTTGCAGAAAATCGCGCAGCGTCGTGCCGCCCTGTTCAATTGATCGTAACAGCACCGCTTTGATCGCCTGGGCCAGCAGTTCACACTCTTTTTCCGACAGCGACGAGGCCAGCCGATCGGGATGGATCCCGGCGGCAAACAGCGATTCGCTGGCGTAAATGTTACCGACGCCTACCACCAGTTTGTTATCCATCAGCCAGGGTTTAATCGCGACTTTCTTTTTCGCGCATTTATCCCGCAGGTACGCGCCGTTAAAGGCGTCGCTTAGCGGCTCCGGCCCCAGATGCGCCAGCACATTGTGGCCTTCGAGTTCACGCGTCCACAGCCAGGCGCCGAAACGGCGTGGGTCGGTGTAGCGCAGCACTTTGCCGTTGCTCATCACCAGGTCGACATGATCATGCTTCTCGGCCGGGCGCTCTTCCGGCAGGATGCGCAGGCTGCCGGACATGCCAAGGTGGATGATTATCCAGCCGTCCGGCAGTTCCAGCAGCAGGTATTTGGCGCGACGCTGCACGCTGAGAACGGGTTTGTCGCTTAACGCATGGATTTCATCAGATACCGGCCAGCGCAGGCGGCCGTTACGTACAACAGCGTGCAGTATCGTTTCGCCAACCAGATGCGGTTCAATCCCGCGACGGCTGGTTTCCACCTCAGGTAATTCAGGCATAGCGTCTCTCGCGTGAGTTCATTAACAGGGAGCGGTAACAGAAGATATGAGGGCGGTTCGGAAAACAAAAAACCCCGCCGGAGCGGGGTTTTTGTACAAATCGGACAAAAATCTTATTTGATTTTAGCTTCTTTGTAGAGAACGTGCTGACGGACAACCGGATCGAATTTCTTCAGTTCCAGTTTTTCCGGCTTAGTACGTTTGTTCTTCGTAGTGGTATAGAAGTGACCAGTACCAGCAGAAGAAACCAGCTTGATTTTCTCGCGAATACCTTTAGCCATGATTTATTTCCTCTAAGTACTTAGTACTTTTCGCCACGGGCACGCAGTTCAGAAAGAACTACATCGATGCCTTTTTTATCAATTACACGCATACCTTTAGCAGATACGCGCAGAGTAACGAAACGCTTTTCGCTCTCAACCCAGAAACGGTGAGAGTGCAGGTTCGGCAGAAAACGGCGTTTAGTCGCGTTCAGTGCGTGGGAACGGTTGTTACCGGTCACCGGACGCTTGCCAGTTACTTGGCAGACTCGGGACATGTCTATTCTCCAAAAATCAAATTAGCTCGAGCTTCGTATAGGGTGTTGGCAGCCTCGTCAGGCCTGATGGCCCAGTCTGGCGGTTCAATGGAACTCGCATTGCCAGGCCCACATGCCAAACCCGAGATTCTCAAAGGTGGCGTAGTATACGCTGCCGGGACCGTCTGCTCAAGTCCCGAACAGATAAAGATCGCTAAGGATCGCCACGTCTGGCTTATATCCACCCACGTTCGGCGAAAGAAACGTATTCTCCACGCCCAATGACCAGATGGTCAAGCACCCGAATGTCCACCAGCTGACAACATTTTACGATACGCTCGGTGACCATTTTATCCGCCCGGCTGGGCTCGGCGTGCCCGGAAGGGTGATTATGCGCAAGGATAATCCCGGCGGCGTTGAGCCGTACCGCCTCGCGAACGATCTCCCGCGGATGCACTTCAACATGGCTGAGCGTGCCGGTGAACAGCGTATTTTGCCTGATAATACGGTTCTGGCTATCAAGAAAAATCACCAGAAACATTTCGCGCTCCTGCTCCGCCAGCTGGCTTTCCAGAAATTCACGCGTAATCGTCGGGCTCAGCAGCGCCGTCTCTTCGTTGGGCCGCGAGCGATAATAGCGCCGCGCCAGTTCGCCGATGGCCCTGAGCTGCACGTATTTCGCCATGCCGACGCCGCCAATTTGTCGAAATGGCGCGATATCCGCCGACAACAACCCGTACAGCGAGCCAAAATGCGCCAGCAGCCGTTTTGCCAGCGTCATGACATCCATACCCGGCGTCCCGGTACGCAGGAAAATCGCCAGCAATTCTTCATCGCTTAAATCCGCCGCGCCGTATCGCATGAGCTTTTCCCGCGGCCCGTAGTCCATTTTCGCCATCGTCTTCCCTGCCCTTATGTCGCTACGCCATTATCCGCTGGCGGCCAGAGGCTGGCGACAGCGGTTTTTCATCCCTGCGCGACGTCTCGCAAAGTTTAAATTTCATACCGCCGCGCAGTTTTTGGGATTGTGATAAAATGCCCGCTTTCCAGAAAGTGACAGGAAGAGAAGACCATGGGCCTTGCCGGTAAAAAAATCGTTCTGGGCGTCAGCGGCGGCATTGCGGCGTATAAAACGCCGGAACTGGTGCGCCGTCTGCGCGAGCGCGGCGCGGAAGTGCGCGTTGCAATGACCGAGGCAGCGAAAGCGTTTATTACGCCGCTGAGCCTGCAGGCCGTTTCCGGCTACCCTGTGTCAGACAGCCTGCTTGACCCGGCAGCTGAAGCCGCAATGGGTCATATTGAACTGGGCAAATGGGCGGATTTAGTGATTCTCGCGCCCGCCACCGCCGATCTCATTGCGCGCGTCGCCGCGGGCATGGCGAACGATCTGGTGACAACGATTTGTCTCGCCACGCCGTCGCCTGTCGCCGTCGTCCCGGCCATGAATCAGCAGATGTACCGTAATATCGCGACGCAGCAGAATATCGAGCAGCTCGCCTCGCGTGGTTTACGTATCTGGGGGCCGGACAGCGGCAGTCAGGCCTGCGGCGATGTTGGCCCCGGCCGTATGCTCGACCCGCTAGAAATTGTGGAGCTTGCCGCAAACCACTTCGCGCCTGTCAACGATCTGCAACATCTCAACATCATGATTACCGCGGGTCCGACCCGTGAGCGGCTGGATCCGGTGCGCTATATCACCAACGACAGCTCCGGCAAAATGGGGTTTGCGATTGCGGCGGCAGCGAGCGCTCGCGGCGCGCGCGTTACGCTGGTCGCCGGGCCGGTCGCCCTGGCGACGCCGCCTGGGGTGGAGAGAATCGATGTCGGGAGCGCGCTGGAAATGGAAGCCGCCGTTCAGCAACGTGCGCAGCAGCAGCAGATTTTCATCGGCTGCGCGGCCGTCGCGGACTACCGGGCCGAGACCATTTCTTCTGAAAAAATAAAAAAACAGGGCGATGAGCTGACGCTGAAAATGGTGAAAAATCCCGATATTGTCGCAGGCGTCGCGGCGCTCTCACAAAATCGCCCTTATGTTGTCGGGTTTGCTGCCGAAACAAATAATGTGGAAGAATATGCGCGGCAAAAACGCCTGCGCAAAAACCTTGATCTGATTTGCGCCAACGATGTGTCGCAAGCCGGTCACGGCTTTAACAGCGATACCAACGCTTTGCATCTTTTCTGGCAGGAGGGAGAGAAAGTCTTACCGCTTGAGCGGAAGGCGCTCCTTGGCCAACGTTTACTGGACGAGATTGTTACCCGTTATGATGAAAAAAATCGACGTTAAGATTCTGGACCCGCGCGTGGGCGAGCAATTCCCGCTGCCGACGTATGCCACCTCTGGCTCAGCAGGCCTCGATCTGCGCGCCTGCCTGGACGAGTCCGTTGAACTGGCGCCGGGTGCGACGACGCTCCTGCCAACCGGTCTGGCTATTCATATCGCCGATCCAACGCTTGCCGCCGTTATTCTGCCGCGCTCTGGCCTTGGACATAAACATGGCGTTGTGCTGGGTAACCTGGTCGGCCTTATCGATTCCGACTACCAGGGCCAGCTGATGGTTTCCGTCTGGAACCGCGGCCAGCAGAGCTTCACGATTGAACCGGGCGAGCGCATCGCGCAAATGGTGTTTGTGCCAGTGGTGCAGGCGGAATTTAATCTGGTTGAAGACTTTGCCGCCACCGATCGCGGCGAAGGCGGCTTCGGGCACTCCGGGCGTAAATAAGCTGCCCGCGTAACCGCGCATTCCTTAAGTTAAATAAAGCGAACAGATTGCCGCAGGCGAAAGCCTGCGGACGCTTTGTGGATGCTCGCCTGGCAAGTGATTATTTTTCAGGGGTATTTTAAAACATGGCAGAAAAACAAACCGCGAAAAGGAACCGTCGCGAAGAAATACTTCAGTCTCTGGCGCAGATGCTTGAATCCAGCGATGGCAGCCAACGTATTACGACCGCAAAACTGGCGGCTTCCGTTGGCGTTTCCGAAGCGGCGCTTTATCGCCACTTCCCCAGCAAAACCCGCATGTTCGACAGCCTGATTGAATTTATTGAAGACAGTCTGATTACCCGCATTAATCTGATTCTGAAAGATGAAAAAGAGACGCTTAACCGCCTGCGTCTGATTGTGCAGCTCATCCTCGGTTTCGGCGAGCGTAACCCGGGGCTGACCCGTATTCTTACCGGCCATGCGCTGATGTTTGAACAGGATCGTTTACAGGGGCGCATTAACCAGCTGTTTGAGCGTATTGAAGCGCAGTTGCGCCAGGTGTTGCGCGAGAAGAAAATGCGCGAAGGCGAAGGCTATGCGACTGACGAAGCGCTGCTGGCAAGCCAGCTGCTGGCGTTTTGCGAAGGGATGTTGTCGCGCTTTGTGCGCAGTGAGTTCCGCTACAGCCCGACGGCGGATTTCGAAGCCCGTTGGCCACTGCTGGCCGCGCAGCTGCAATAACGCCGATGCAGGCAGAGAAAAAAGGCCGGATATCCGGCCTTTTTTCTTTCTGTCAGACGCCGTATTGCTGGCGATAAGCCTCTACCGCAGCCAGATGGTTGGCCATCTCCGGTTTTTCCGCCAGATACGCGATAAGCTCGTTAAGCGTAATAATCGCAATTACCTGACAACCGTAATCGCGCTCCACTTCCTGAATGGCGGAAAGCTCGCCGCGTCCGCGCTCCTGCCTGTCGAGCGAAATCATCACCCCCGCAAGCGTTGCGCCGTGCGCCTGAATAATTTCCATGGATTCACGGATCGCGGTACCCGCGGTAATCACATCATCCACCAGCATGACGCGGCCCTGAAGCGGGCTGCCAACCAGGCTGCCGCCTTCGCCGTGGTCTTTCGCCTCTTTACGGTTAAAGCAGTACGGCACGTCGCGATCGTGATGTTCTGAAAGCGCGACGGCGGTCGTGGTGGCGATAGGAATGCCTTTGTAAGCGGGGCCGAACAGCAGATCGAAATCAATGCCGGAATCAACCAGCGCCTCAGCATAAAAACGGCCCAGCAACGCCAGATCGCGACCGGTATTAAACAAACCGGCGTTAAAGAAGTAAGGGCTCTGGCGCCCGGATTTCAGCGTGAACTCACCAAATTTAAGCACCTGTTTGTTAAGGGCGAATTCAATAAACTGGCGCTGATACGGTTTCATGGCTTTGCTCCTCAGATAGCATATTGCAGGCATAAAAAAGGCGACTTTTCAGTCGCCTTAAAAATCAGTTTGCTAACGCCGCCTTCTGCGACGCCACGATCGACTCGATTCCCCCGCGGGCCAGCGCCAGCAAGTCGAGCAACTCCTCATGGGTGAAGGGCTCGCCTTCTGCCGTGCCCTGCACTTCAATCATGCGACCGTCTTCGGTCATGACGACGTTCATATCGGTGTCGGCGGCGGAATCTTCCACATACTCCAAATCGCATACCGCTTCGCCGTTAACGATACCAACGGATACCGCCGCAACCATTCCTTTCAGCGGATTGGTTTTCAGCTTGCCCGCCGCAACCAGCGCGTTCAGCGCATCAGCAAGCGCAACGCAGGCACCGGTAATGGACGCCGTGCGGGTGCCGCCGTCGGCCTGAATCACATCGCAGTCGAGGGTAATGGTAAATTCGCCCAGCGCTTTAAGATCCACCGCAGCGCGCAGCGCACGGGCAATCAGACGCTGAATTTCGAGTGTGCGGCCGCCCTGTTTGCCTTTCGCCGCTTCACGGGCGTTACGGGTATGGGTCGCGCGCGGCAACATGCCATATTCGGCTGTGATCCAGCCTTGTCCCTGGCCTTTCAGGAAGCGCGGCACGCCTTCTTCAATGGAGGCGGTGCAAAGCACTTTGGTATCGCCAAACTCAACCAGCACGGAGCCTTCTGCGTGTTTAGTGTAATGACGGGTCAGGGTAACTGGGCGCACTTCTGATGCGCTACGGCCTGCTGGACGCATGGGCATATCTCCGGCTTGTTAACGAATGTGGCTGCGCATTATACGGGCTGAAAGCGCTTATTCCTATCCTGTAAGACCTGCGGTAGCTATAATCCCCACATTCACATCAGAAAACGGGTACTTCTATGATCCGCAGTATGACCGCCTACGCCCGGCGAGAAATTAAGGGTGACTGGGGCAGCGCCACCTGGGAGCTACGTTCAGTAAACCAGCGCTACCTGGAAACCTATTTCCGTCTGCCGGAACAGTTCCGCAGCCTTGAGCCCGTGGTGCGCGAGCGCCTCCGTACCCGTCTGACCCGCGGCAAAATCGAGTGTAGCCTGCGTTTTGAGCCTGATGCCAGCGCGCAGGGCGAGCTTATCCTTAACGAAAAACTGGCGAAGCAGCTGGTTTCCGCCGCTAACTGGGTAAAAATGCAAAGCGACGAGGGCGAAATCAACCCGGTCGATATTCTGCGCTGGCCGGGCGTAATGGCCGCTCAGGAGCAGGATCTTGATGCCATCGCTACCGAGATTTTGGCCGCGCTCGACGGCGCGCTCGACGATTTCATCGTGGCGCGCGAAACCGAAGGTCAGGCGCTCAAAGCGCTTATCGAACAACGCCTCGAAGGCGTCAGCGCCGAAGTCACCAAAGTGCGTGCGCATATGCCGGAAATTCTTCAGTGGCAGCGTGAGCGCCTGGTGTCAAAACTCGAAGACGCGCAGGTGCAGCTTGAGAATAACCGTCTGGAGCAAGAGCTGGTGATGATGGCGCAGCGCATTGATGTCGCTGAAGAGCTCGACCGCCTGGAAGCGCACGTTAAAGAAACCTATAACATCCTGAAAAAGAAAGAGGCGGTAGGCCGCCGACTGGACTTCATGATGCAGGAATTTAACCGCGAATCGAACACGCTGGCGTCTAAGTCGATTAACGCCGAAGTAACCAATTCCGCCATCGAACTCAAAGTCTTGATTGAGCAGATGCGCGAGCAGATCCAGAACATTGAATAAATTTTAATAGGCCCGTCAGGGCCTTTTTTCATAAAAATTCGCCCGCCCACATCAGCCTGTCTCTTTCTTTGATTTAGAAAAACTAATCCGAAACACCTCGCCTTAGAAAATCTCAATCGTTGCGTCATGTATGAATCGTTACCCTTTGCGACCTGATTCAGGGGGAACGATGTTACTGCATGTACTTTATTTAATTGGCATTACCGCAGAAGCGATGACAGGCGCTCTGGCGGCTGGCCGTCGCCGCATGGATACTTTCGGCGTCATTATTATCGCGACGGCCACCGCACTTGGCGGCGGCTCCGTCCGGGACATCTTACTGGGCCATTACCCGCTGGGCTGGGTCAAACACCCGGAGTATGTGGTGATCGTTGCCGCGGCGGCAGTGATCACCACCTTTGTCGCCCCGGTGATGCCTCATCTGCGGCGTCTTTTCCTGGTGCTGGACGCGCTGGGGCTTGTGGTTTTCTCCATTATCGGCGCGCAAATCGCGCTGGATATGGGCGAAGGCCCGATCATCGCCTCGATAGCCGCTGTTGTAACGGGCGTCTTTGGCGGCGTATTACGAGACATGTTCTGTAAACGCATCCCGCTCGTCTTTCAGAAAGAACTTTATGCAGGCATCTCTTTCGCCGCCGCGGTGCTGTATATCGCTCTGGAGCACTACGTCTCAAGCCATGATGTGGTAGTGATAGCAACGCTCCTGTTCGGTTTTACGGCGCGTCTGCTGGCGCTGCGCTTTCGGCTCGGACTGCCGGTTTTTCATTACCGCGCCGGAACGCACTGACGCGTTATACATATCGTTACGCCCAATGGTTATGGCAGCGCAAAGCCGTCGATTTTCTGCTCTGCCAGCCATTGCGCCAGCGCAGCGACATCCGGATGATGAATGTAGCTGACCAGCTGTCGTGCACGTTCGGCGCCTACGCCAGGCAACGTCTGCCAGCTACGTTCATCACGCATCTGTAACTGATGCCATGTGTTATCTGCCAGCGCCTGCCATGCTCGCGTAGGCAAAGGCAGGCCCAGCGCTTTTACCCAGCGCTGGAAAGGCAGCTGGCGCGTCAGGTTGAACTGATGCCAGAGCCGTGTCGCGCGTGGTGCGCTAAACCCCGGCGTTTGTTTTAATGCGTCAACGCTGAGCGCAAGCCAGGAAAAGAGATGCTTAAAACGATGGCGGCTCGATAACTGACGCCACGTGGCCTCTCCCATTCCCGCAAGATCGAATACAGGCTTGCCGCTAAGCCAGACCAGACGCGAGATAAACTGCTCCTCACACGCCCCCGTGGCAAACAAGCAGCTCAGCGCATCGAAACGTGCGGCTGGCGGCGCAGGCTTACTGCGTTTTGCAGGCCGCCAGACAACCGCATCCAGCCGCGGAATACCCTGACCTGCAAGACTCACCTCCACTTCATCGCCTTCGGCCAGATCGAGCTTTTCCCAGCGCGTCAGCGAACCAATACTGACTTTCGACACCTGTTTATCATCAAGCGTTACCGGCTCCAGTTGCGCCACGACGCTTATCTTGCCGGTCCGGCCAACAGCGAAACGCAGCGCTTTTACTTCCGTTACCTGCTTCACTGGCGGGTATTTCCACGCGGCGACCCACGAGCCTTCACCCGGACGCCAGCTTTTTCCGGGCGGCTCTCTCGCCTCGCGGATCACGACGCCATCCGTCACAAAGGGAAGCGGTTCGCTGAACCACTGCTTGCGCCAACGCGCGACGTCTGCAACGGAACTCACCGGCTGACTCCAGGCTCGCGCTAAGGGAAAGCCGCCTTGCGCCAGTATGGTCAAACGCGTTTCCATCTCTTTCGGCCCGTCCGGCCATGCCCAGATAAACAGCTCCAGATCGTTAAGCAAAGGTGACGCCGCGTTGCGCATCATCGCGCCCGCTACCTGTGCTCGTGCATTAATCCCGCCGTCTTGCTGTTGAAGATGCCCTTCCCGGCGTAAAAAAAGCTCGCCCTGCAACACGCTGTCAGCGAGCTCACCTTTCACTTGCAAAGGAATTGCCGGGATATGGCGTGCGCGCGTTGTCCAGTTTTCACCCTGCAAACCATCGCCACGGCTAATGACCTGTTGTAGCTCGCCCTTCCGGTAAACCAGCGAAACCGCCACTCCATCCACCTTCGGTTGCACCCACAGGTCCGTTTTTCCGTGCATCCATTGCGAAAGCGATGCGGCATCCTTGAATTTTTGTACTCCCGTATGCGCAACAGGGTGGCGCGTGCGCCCGGCGGCAACCGGCGGTGGCGCGTCACTCACCGTAGCGAGCGAAAAACAGGTTTTCCACGCATTAAGCCTTTGGCGCATGCCGTCATAAACGGCGTCGCTGACGTTATTTTCGCCGCGCAGCCAGTATGCTTCATCCCAGCGCGCCAGTTGGCTTTCCAGCGCCGCAACCTCCTGTCGCGCCTGCTTATGCGTCCAGTCAGGACAGGACGCATAAGCGCTTTCGTATGCCAGACTGGCCAGCAATAAAAGAATAATAATGCGCACGTTTCACCCCCTTCGCTTTCCTGGCGAGACGGTAATACATGACGCCGTCTGGCGGCGAGGCGGGTTGTTATGTTTTACGAGGAGTTTTCCAGGGTTTTTCGCTGATTGCATAAACGAGACCATTTTTCTGGATAATGCCTCGCAAAATGACGCAAAGCGACGCGAACTCTGCGACAAAGACTGCGCCAGCGTAGCGCGACGTGTATAATAAGGCGGTATACGCTCCTCTTTTCGCATACCAACAGACGTAGAACCACATGGCTCAAGGCACGCTCTATATTGTTTCCGCTCCCAGTGGCGCGGGTAAATCCAGCCTTATTCAGGCTTTTTTAAAGACGCAACCGCTCTATGATTCGCAGGTGTCGGTGTCGCATACCACGCGTAACCCGCGTCCTGGCGAAGTCCACGGCGAGCACTACTATTTCGTTAGTCACGACCAGTTTCGGTCGATGATTGCAGAAGACGCGTTTCTTGAGCATGCGGAAGTGTTTGGCAACTACTACGGTACGTCGCGCGCGGCGATTGAGCAGGTACTGGCGACGGGCGTAGATATTTTCCTGGATATTGACTGGCAGGGCGCGCGGCAGATCCGCGAGAAAATGCCGCAGGCGCGCAGTATTTTTATCCTGCCGCCATCTAAAGAAGAGCTGGACCGTCGCCTGCGCGGCCGTGGTCAGGATAGCGAAGAGGTGATTGCAAAACGTATGGCGCAAGCTGTGGCGGAAATGAGCCACTATGCGGAGTACGATTACCTTATCGTCAATGACGATTTTGATGCCGCGTTGGCTGACTTAAAAATCATCCTGCGCGCCGAACGTCTGCGTATGAGCCGCCAGAAGCAGCGACATGACGCTTTAATCACCAAACTATTGGCAGACTGAACGTAGTTTCAGTATCATGCCCAGTCATTTCTTCACCTGTGGAGCTTTTTAAATATGGCACGCGTAACTGTTCAGGACGCTGTAGAGAAAATTGGTAACCGTTTTGACCTGGTACTGGTCGCTGCGCGTCGCGCTCGTCAGATGCAGGTGGGCGGCAAAGATCCGCTGGTACCGGAAGAAAACGATAAAACCACTGTTATTGCGCTGCGTGAAATCGAAGAAGGTCTGATCAACAACCAGATCCTCGACGTGCGTGAGCGCCAGGAGCAGCAGGAGCAGGAAGCCGCAGAACTGCAGGCCGTTACCGCTATCGCTGAAGGCCGTCGTTAATCACTAGTGCGGGTAGCCCTTGTATCTGTTTGAAAGCCTGAATCAACTGATTCAACAATACCTGCCTGCGGACCAGATTAAGCGTCTGCAGCAGGCTTATCTCGTTGCACGTGATGCTCACGAGGGACAGACACGTTCAAGTGGCGAACCCTACATCACTCATCCAGTAGCCGTGGCCTGTATTCTGGCCGAGATGAAGCTCGACTATGAAACGCTCATGGCTGCGCTACTGCATGATGTGATTGAAGATACACCTGCCACCTACCAGGACATGGAACAGCTGTTTGGTAAAAGCGTTGCCGAACTGGTGGAAGGCGTATCGAAGCTTGATAAGCTGAAATTCCGCGATAAGAAAGAGGCGCAGGCCGAAAACTTTCGCAAAATGATTATGGCGATGGTGCAGGATATCCGCGTCATCCTGATTAAACTCGCCGATCGCACTCATAACATGCGCACGCTGGGCTCTTTGCGCCCCGATAAGCGTCGCCGCATCGCCCGCGAAACCCTTGAAATTTATAGTCCTCTGGCTCACCGCCTCGGTATTCATCACCTTAAAACCGAACTGGAAGAACTGGGTTTCGAGGCGCTGCACCCGAACCGTTACCGCGTCATTAAAGAGGTCGTTAAGGCCGCGCGCGGCAACCGTAAAGAGATGATTCAGAAGATTCTTTCTGAAATCGAGGGGCGCTTGCAGGAAGCGGGCATTCCCTGTCGTGTCAGCGGTCGCGAAAAACATCTTTACTCCATCTACTGCAAAATGGTGCTCAAAGAGCAGCGTTTTCACTCGATCATGGATATCTACGCGTTTCGCGTGATCGTAAAAGATGTCGATACCTGCTATCGCGTGCTTGGTCAGATGCACAGCCTCTACAAACCGCGTCCCGGCCGCATGAAAGATTACATCGCGATCCCTAAGGCGAACGGCTATCAGTCGCTCCATACCTCAATGATTGGCCCGCACGGCGTGCCGGTCGAAGTGCAGATCCGCACGGAAGATATGGACCAGATGGCGGAAATGGGCGTCGCGGCGCACTGGGCTTATAAAGAGCACGGCGAAAGTAGCACGACCGCGCAGATCCGCGCCCAGCGCTGGATGCAAAGCCTGCTGGAGCTTCAGCAGAGCGCGGGCAGTTCTTTTGAATTTATCGAGAGCGTTAAATCCGATCTCTTCCCGGATGAGATTTACGTTTTCACGCCGGAAGGGCGCATTGTCGAGCTACCTGCGGGCGCGACGCCGGTCGATTTCGCCTATGCGGTGCATACGGATATCGGCCACGCCTGCGTTGGCGCACGTGTTGACCGCCAGCCCTATCCGCTGTCTCAGTCGCTTGCCAGCGGCCAGACCGTAGAAATTATTACCGCGCCGGGCGCGCGCCCGAACGCCGCCTGGCTCAATTTCGTCGTCAGCTCCAAAGCACGCGCCAAAATTCGCCAGATGCTGAAAAACCTCAAGCGTGATGACTCGGTGAGCCTTGGCCGCCGTCTTCTGAATCATGCGCTGGGTGGCAGCCGTAAACTGGCAGAAATCCCGCCGGAGCATATCCAGCGTGAGCTTGAGCGTATGAAGCTCGCCACGCTTGACGATCTGCTGGCGGAAATCGGTCTCGGCAACGCCATGAGCGTGGTGGTCGCGAAAAACCTGCTGCAGGGCGAGGCCGCTGCAAGCAATCAGCCGAGCGTGCCGGCGTCCGGCCACAGCCATCTGCCGATCAAAGGCGCAGACGGCGTGTTGATTACCTTCGCCAAATGCTGTCGCCCGATTCCCGGCGATCCGATCGTCGCGCACGTCAGCCCTGGCAAAGGTCTTGTTATCCATCATGAATCCTGCCGGAACATCCGCGGCTATCAGAAAGAGCCCGAGAAGTTTATGGCGGTCGAGTGGGATAAAGAGACCGAACAGGAGTTTATCACCGAGATCAAGGTGGATATGTTTAACCACCAGGGCGCGCTGGCGAACCTGACGGCGGCAATCAACACCGCGGGTTCGAATATTCAGAGCCTGAATACTGAAGAGAAAGATGGCCGCGTGTACAGCGCCTTCATTCGCCTTACGGCGCGCGATCGCGTACATCTGGCGAATATCATGCGTAAAATTCGCGTGATGCCGGACGTGATTAAAGTCACCCGTAACAGAAACTAACCGTATGAATTCTCAGCGTTACGCGCGTATCTGCGAGATGCTGGCCCGGCGTCAGCCCGATCTCACGGTCTGCATGGAGCAGGTGCATAAGCCTCATAATGTCTCGGCTATCATCCGCACCGCAGACGCCGTGGGCGTGCATGAAGTCCACGCCGTCTGGCCGGGAAACCGCATGCGTACCATGGCCTCTTCCGCCGCAGGCAGCAACAGCTGGGTGGAAGTAAAAACCCATCGCAACATCGGCGATGCGGTGGGCCATCTGAAAGCGCGCGGCATGCAAATCCTCGCGACCCATCTTTCTGACAAGGCCGTCGATTTTCGTGAAATCGACTATACGCGCCCAACCTGCATCCTGATGGGGCAGGAAAAAACAGGTATTACCGAAGAGGCGTTGCGGCTGGCAGACCAGGACATCATCATTCCGATGATCGGCATGGTGCAGTCCCTTAACGTTTCCGTCGCCTCAGCGCTTATTCTTTATGAAGCGCAGCGCCAGCGGCAAAACGCGGGAATGTATCGACGCGCCAATAGTACCCTGCCTGAAGAGGAACAGCAGCGCCTGCTGTTTGAAGGCGGCTACCCGGTGCTGGCGAGAGTCGCGAAGCGTAAAGGTTTGCCCTATCCGCGCGTGAATGAGCTGGGCGAAATCGACGCGCAGCCTGCCTGGTGGACCACCATGCAGGCTGCGGAGTAAACGATGCGCGGCCATTTGCTGGACGCCGTACCGCTAAGCTCGCTGACCGGCGTGGGCGCCAGCCAGAGCGCGAAGCTCGCTAAAATTGGCCTGCATACTATCCAGGATCTGCTGCTGCACTTTCCCCTGCGCTACGAAGACCGCACCCATCTTTATCCCATCAACGACCTTCTGCCTGGCGTTTACGCCACGGTGGAAGGCGAAGTCCTGAACTGCAATATCACGTTTGGCGGCCGCCGCATGATGACCTGCCAGATAAGCGACGGCACCGGCATCCTGACGATGCGCTTTTTCAACTTCAACGCCGCGATGAAAAACAGCCTTGCGACGGGCCGTCGCGTGCTGGCGTATGGCGAAGCGAAACGCGGTAAATACGGCGCGGAAATGATCCATCCTGAGTACCGTATTCAGGGCGATGTCAGCGCGCCGGAAATGCAGGAAACCCTGACGCCCGTTTATCCGACCACCGAAGGCGTGCGTCAGGCGACGTTGCGTAAGCTTACCGATCAGGCGCTGGAACTGCTGGAAACGTGCGCCATTACCGAGCTGTTGCCGCCGGAGTTGTCACAGGGGCTGATGAGCCTTCCGGAGGCGTTGCGCACGTTGCATCGCCCGCCGCCGGATATGAAACTTGAAGATTTAGAGAGCGGACAGCATCCTGCGCAGCGTCGATTAATTCTGGAAGAATTACTCGCGCACAACCTCAGTATGCTGGCGCTACGCGCCGGCGCCCAGCGTTACCACGCCCTGGCTCTTGCTGCCCATGATGAGCTAAAAGAGCAACTGCTCGCCTCGCTGCCTTTCAAACCCACCGGCGCGCAGGCGCGCGTGGTGGCGGAAATCGAGCGCGACATGGCGCTGGATATTCCGATGATGCGGCTGGTACAGGGCGATGTCGGCTCCGGCAAAACGCTGGTGGCGGCACTTGCCGCGCTACGCGCTATCGCCAACGGAAAACAGGTCGCGCTGATGGCGCCAACGGAGCTGTTGGCCGAACAACACGCCAACAATTTCCGTAACTGGTTCGCCCCGCTCGGCATTGAAGTGGGCTGGCTGGCGGGCAAGCAAAAAGGAAAAGCGCGCCAGGCGCAGCAGGACGCTATCGCCAGCGGCCAGGTCTCGATGATCGTCGGCACGCACGCGATTTTCCAGGAGCAGGTGCAGTTTAATGGCCTGGCGCTGGTCATCATTGATGAGCAGCACCGATTTGGCGTACATCAGCGTCTGGCGCTCTGGGAAAAGGGTCAGCAACAGGGCTTTCATCCGCATCAGTTGATCATGACCGCCACGCCTATTCCCCGCACGCTGGCGATGACGGCATATGCCGATCTGGATACCTCGGTTATCGACGAACTCCCGCCTGGCCGTACGCCCGTCACCACCGTCGCCATTCCCGATACCCGTCGCAGCGATATTATCGAGCGTGTGCGCAGCGCCTGCCTTGAAGAGGGCCGTCAGGCGTACTGGGTGTGTACACTGATTGAAGAGTCGGAACTGCTGGAAGCGCAGGCGGCGGAAGCGACCTGGGAAGAGCTGAAAATCACACTGCCTGAACTCAACGTCGGGCTGGTGCACGGGCGCATGAAACCCGCGGAAAAGCAGGCGGTGATGCAGGCGTTTAAGCAGGGCGAAATGCATCTTCTGGTGGCGACCACCGTTATTGAAGTGGGTGTGGATGTTCCTAACGCCAGCTTAATGATTATCGAAAACCCGGAGCGGCTCGGCCTTGCGCAACTGCATCAGCTGCGCGGACGCGTCGGGCGCGGCGCGGTTGCATCCCATTGCGTACTGCTCTACAAATCTCCGCTCTCCAGAACAGCGCAGATTCGCCTGCAGGTCCTGCGCGACAGCAATGACGGCTTTGTGATAGCGCAGAAAGATCTCGAGATTCGCGGGCCGGGAGAATTACTCGGTACCCGTCAGACGGGGAACGCCGAATTCAAGGTGGCGGATCTGCTGCGCGATCAGTCACTCATTCCAGAAGTGCAACGTATTGCGCGCCACATTCATGAGCGTTATCCCGAGCAGGCAGCGGCATTAATTGAGCGCTGGATGCCGGAAACCGAGCGTTACTCCAACGCGTAACCCAATGATTTGCTCTCTTCGTGACTCTTTTTATACGTGTCATGAAGGCCGCTCTGCTGACCTTAAACCGCACTACCGGCTTGTTTACCCCATCCGCCTGATGTTACTTTTTAAGATAATTTACTGCAGTCCCATTCATAACGATAATAAATTGATTTTCAGAATTATATAATTAAGAGGGTAAATCGCTCTACAGCCATAACCAAAAAAAATATATTTTTATTTTTAATAAACCTCCTACCCAAAAAAAACAACAACAATGAAAGAAAACAAAAGCAAACCCTTGCCGTCACATATACAAAAGTAATATTAATGAAGGACGCACATATTGATAGCTGTGATATCACTCATTCACAAAACAGATAAAACACGGCGCTAAATTCTTATTTCCATTTGGAAGCACAATTAATCAAGAAAGAAAACCCTTCCACCACCAATAATTATAAGCAAGATAGTTATGAAGCGATTATATCGCCGCGCTATGAAAAAGGGTTTTCAGCGCCGTACTATCAACGTATTTAACTATATAAATAAAGATAACTATAAGCCCGAATAAATTCATATCATGAATAGTAATGGAGTAGTTATCATGCAAAAAAGCCTATTTATATGGCGCCCGTACTGACGGCATGATGTTCTATATGGGTATAGTTCAGTTGGTTGCCCGGCATCCACTGTGGGCCGGGGCAATCCGCATTAGCTATACAGATTGAAACGCTGTAATAAATACAGCAATAAGGCCCTATGGAAATTATTCGCTATTGGGTCAGTTATCTCTTTTTAGCATTATTAGGTTTTTAAAATGAAGAAATTAATCCTGACAACACTCCTCGCCGCAAGCTGCTGGTCAGGAATAGCAGGGGCTGCATTGACACTCAACGCAGATCGTCTGGTTTATAATGAAAAAGACGGTGATGCATCGGTGACGGTTCATAGTAATGAAGATCGCGCCTATTTAATTCAGTCCTGGCTGGATGCTGGCGACAGTACGGTAAAAAAAGACCTGCCATTTGTGGTTACACCGCCATTATTCCGCCTTGCGCCTAAAAGCGACAATGTGATTCGCGTTGTGTATCTGGGTAATGGCTTGCCCGCCGATCGCGAAAGTCTGTTCTGGCTGGACGTAAAAGGCGTACCGGGATTAACCGATGAAGAATCAAAAGTTGAAAACCGCATGGTGCTGGCGATTAACAACCGTATTAAGTTTTTCTTCCGTCCGGCAGGCTTAAAAGGCGATCCTGGCGAAGGCGTGAAAAATGCGCACTGGAGCCACAACGGGAATAATCTAACCGTTGAGAATTCATCACCTTATTACCTGGTGTTAAGCAAGATTGTTGCAGACAAAGAATCTATTCAGGTTTCTGTCGTAGACAACAATACGGTCATCCCGCCGTTTGGCAAAAAGTCATACAAACTTAAGCATGCGCCTGCGAATGGTACAAGCGTGGAATGGAATGGCATCAACGACTTTGGCGTGACATCTCAGACGTTTACTCAGCACCTTGAATAAGTAACAGGGCGTTATGCGTGGTACCAAACTGAAGTGGCTTGCCTCCTTTGTGATGTCAGCAATTTTTTGTCGCACCGTCGCAGCTGGCGAGTACTTCGACCCTGGTTTACTACAGGCAGTAGATGGAAAAGCCGCATTAAGCGACACCAGTTTATTAAGCCAGGGCTATCAGCCTGCGGGCACATATCGGGTTCACATTAATGTGAATGAAAAGCCGGTGATGATAAGCAGCGTGCGGTTTGAACTGAACAAGGATAAACAGCTTGTCGCGTGCCTTTCTTTTAAGGCCTACCAAAAGCTGGGAGTGGATATGAAGAAGATCAGTTCCGATGCAAAGGATAACGAACTTAAAAGCACCTGTGTCCCAATGGAAGAACAAGTTCCAGGTACCAAACTCGCTTTTGATTTCTCCAGGCTCCAGCTGGATATCATCATTCCACAAACAGTACTACGTGATGAAAGCGTACAAGGGGTGCCTGAAGAAGAGTGGGACGATGGCATCCCGGCGCTAATCAACAATTATCAGATCTCCGGCCAGCAATATCTGAATAAAAGTAAGGATACATCGAATACCGCCTACGCGAACCTGACTAACGGTATTAACCTCGGTGCGTGGCGCTACCGGAATAACTCAACGGTAAGCAACGGCGAGGGCTTCCACAGCATTACCAATTATGTCGAAACCGCTATTCATACATTAAAGAGTGAGCTGACAGTTGGTGATTCCAGCACGCCTGGCGACGTTTTTGACAGCCTGCTGGTTCGCGGCGTCCAGTTGTCGTCCGATGACGATATGCTGCCTGACCAACTCAATGGTTTCGCACCCATTATTCGCGGCATAGCCAAAAGCAATGCCCGGGTCACCGTACGCGAAAATGGTTATGTGATTTACCAGCGTTCGGTGCCGCCGGGGCCGTTTATGATTAACGACCTCTCGTCGGTATCCAGTGGCGGCAAAATGGAAGTCACGGTAACCGAAGCGGATGGATCAGAAACGCATAACACGATCGCCTATTCCAGCGTGCCTCAACTGCTACGTACCGGACAAATAAAATATAACCTCACGGTAGGTCGTTATATGTCCGGCACCAGTTCAGTGGAAGACAAGCCGGAGATATTGCAGGCAGTGATAAGCCGTGGTTTGCCGCTCAATACCACGCTCTATGGCGGTAGCCAGTACCACCATCGTTATCAGGCGTTTAGCCTTGGACTGGGTATGGATTTGAAAAGCCTCGGAGGGATTGCTGCGGATATTACCCACAGCAAAGGCCGTCGCGGCAATGCGCTGGAAGGTAGCGGGAAAATGGTGCGTCTGACGTACCGTAACTACATTCCTGATACGGATACGCAGATACAACTTGATAACCGTTATTACAGCGGCGATTACCTGTCATTTAGCGACTGGGCAACGGCGGAAGACTTATTTACCGATACCCGTAAACGCCGTGAATACAACCTGTCCGTGAATCAGTCACTGGATGATTCAAACAGTTTTTATACTTCGCTCAGCCGCAGCGAAAACGTGGATGACTCCGTTTCACGCATGTGGCAGGTCGGTTGGAATGGGTCGATTAAAAGCGTCAGCTTGACACTTTCTTATAGCATGAGTCGCAGCGAGGGCGAGCCGGTATGGGACAAACAACTGGCGCTGACCCTGTCGGTGCCGTTTAGCGATACCTTCCCGACAGCGCAGCCGATGGTGAATTACACGGCGACGTCAGGCCTGGAGAACGACATCAACAACCAGCTCGGCATTAACGGCAAGCTGGGCGAAAGCCAGAGTACGACCTGGAATACACAGCTTTCTTATGCCACGAAACAGGGTGAACAGAGTACTAAATCAGGTTCCGCCGGGCTGGATTATCAGGGCAACTACGGCGATATGAATGTGACCTATAACGCCGACCACAATAAATATATTTCGTGGAATGCCTCCGGGAGCATCGTGGGCCATCGTCATGGCATTACGTTTGGTCGCAACACAACGGGCAGCATGGCGTTAGTTTCTATCCCGGGCATTGCCGACGTGCCGCTGAATAGCGGGCAGGAGATGACCACGGATTCGCGCGGGTATGCTCTGGTGACGGATTTACGGCCTTACCATCGCAACAATTTGGGTATTAACACCCAAAGCGCGAGTAAAGATCTCGATTTCGTGAGCACCTCAGCGCAGCTTGTGCCGACCAAAGACGCCGTCGTGCTGGCTGAGTTCAAAGCTATCCGCGGACGTAAAGCTGTCATCACCGTCAACCATAACGGCGATGTTCTGCCTTTCGGCGCACGGGCGCGCATTGAAGGCATGGATAGCGTGTTTTACGTAGGCGACAAAGGGCAGGTGTATCTCAATGCTGTACCCGATAAAGGCATGCTGAACTTCAAATGGGGCGAAAACCAGACCTGCTCCGTGCCGTTTGAGATGCCGTCAGAGCAGACACCTAAATTACCTATTGTCCTGTTAACGCTGAATTGTCAATGAATGCGATGAAAACCTGTTTCCGGCTGGCGCAAGCTGCTGTCGTGGTGATGATGGCAAAAGGGTTTATTGCGCCGGTATACGCGGGCGACTGCTCGCTTAAGCAAAACCCATCAACGATGACGGTACCCGTAACGGTTCAATTACCCGATAACATCACCATGGTACCGGTTGGCAGCGTTATCTATAAAAGAGAAGCAACGCTTGCCCAGCTCAGCGGTACACACGATGTAATTAGCGCAGAGTGCCGCGCGAAAATAAGCAAACTGCTGAGCGGAAAAATGCCGACGCAACAAAAGGGGCAGGATACTTACGCTACTGCGCTACCAGGCCTGGGGATTCGGGTGACGCTGATTTACGACAAACCGGGCTCAGCGCATAAAGAATGGGTGTTGCCGTTCTCAACGCAGACACGGGACTTGAGTAATAAAACCATCACTTCCGATGATGTGAAGTTACGTTTTGAGGCGATAAAAACGGGGGCGATCACGCAGGGCGGTGTATTGAATTTCCGAATTCCTTCACTGGTGTCACTCAGCGATAACTCGCTGGTCGTGAATCTGGCTATGACGCTGATTGCGCCGAAGGCGCACTGCATGATTCAGATGGCAACCCCACAAGTGGAGCTGCCTCCCGTAAAAATCAGCGAACTGAAAAATAATGGCGGTAAAAATGCCCAGCCCGTCAGCGTCAATCTGCTGTGTATGAATATCAGTAAAGCCAGCCTTAGTATTGAAGGGCTGAATGAAAGCAACGCCCCGACGGTATTTAAAAACGTAGCACCCGAGAGCCCGGCGAAAAACGTCGGTATTGAAATGTTATTCAGCGGAACAGTAATGCGACCCGACTTTCCGCTGGATTTATCACTACCCGATCAGAACAGTTATTCTCTGCCGCTTTCTGTGCGTTACGCAAAAACTGGCAATGATTTAACAGGGGGCAACGTGAAAGCACAGATTACCTTAAGAATAAATTATTTATAAGTAATAATTTTCAGCGCACACATTACAGAATATGGAAAAGTATTTTTACCTTTTTGGGTACGATTGCTTTTCACCTATTTTATTTGAAAATTTTAAAGGACATAAAATTATGAAAAAATCTATTTTAGGATTGGCAGTTTCTGCTCTCTTTATGGTTGGCGCAGCGCAGGCTGAAACTAATCCTAACGACGTTTCCGCAACACTGAGTATTACAGGTACTGTTGTAGCAGATGCTACCGATGCTTGTACTGTCGTACCGGATAATACAACAATTTCGCTGTCAAGCCAGGATGTCAACGACCTGGTCGGCCAGGGCGAAAATGCCGCAACGATGAGTCTGGTAAAACTCAATATTACTGGCCCGGTTGACTGCGCCAATAAGGTTGCAACAGGTGGAATGGCTTTTAAATTCACTGGCGCGACCGATGATGCAGAAGGGACGGTTCTGGCGAACCAGGATACAGGCACTCAAGGTGCCAAAGGCGTTGGGGTGGGCATTTTTACTGAAAACAGAACCCCGGTGCGTGTAAACAGCACCGACAGCCTTCTGGCGTATACCGAGGGTACGACTATCGGTCTTTCGATGGTTAAACTGGCAGGCCAGACCGCCCAGGCCGGTAATGTTACCAGCGCATTAACTATCGAGATTGTACGTCTCTAAGTAATGTAGGCGCTCATCAGTCCGGGAGCATAATACATTCTGAGTCGTGATTAATGCAGACACCCTTAATTGGGTGTCTGCATATTTAAATATCCAGCACAGGATAGCTAAACATGAAAAAGTCATGTTCCTGCCTTGCCATTGCCATCAGTTTTCTCTGTCTCTCCGCGCATGCCGAAGATACTTCGAAAGATGTTTCTGCGACGCTTAATATTAGCGGGACGATTATACAAAATGCTGAGTCATCATGTAGCGTCTTTCCGAGTCAGGATACCCTACAGATTACTGAAAAAATGTCGGAAGTTATCGACCAGGGCGCCAATAACTACGCGCTTTACGGCCCCACCATAACGATCAATGTTATTGGCGGAGCGACATGCAGTTCGCTGATGGATGAAGGAAAAATGGTTTACCGGTTTACAGGTACAGCAGATAACGCTGCGGGCACTGTACTGGCAAATACAAACAGTTCAGCCACCGCTGCGAAAGGTTTAGGTATAGGGATTTACAAGATGGATTTTACTCCATTAAAAGTGAATGTTGATACATTAACCGCGTCAGCAAAAGGTAACCGGATCAATTTTACTATGGTCAAACTGGCCGGTCAGGAAGCTGTTGCAGGTAATTTAGAAACGAATGTCACCATTCAGATAGAGCGTTTGTAGTTTTACATGGTAATAAGCGGGGCTGGATTGCTCCGCTTATTATTCATTTCATGTATAGGATATTCAGCATGAGAAAGTCAGTTCTGTTCGCCATGATCTCTACACTCTTTATGATGAGTGCCGCTCAGGCGGAACCTACAGATAACGTCATGTCATCAGCAAACATTACCTTAGATGGTGCTATTACCGCCGGTGATGGCGCATGCACAGTAGCGATGAATAAAAATTCGATAAGCCTGTTAGCTGACAAGACGACGATGGTTCCTCAGAGCCAACTGAAAAGCAATACTTTTGATGGCACCCTTCTGGTGTCGTTATCGGGGGACGAGGTCTGTAACCAGCGTATTGAGGAAGGCAAAATCGCGGTCAGGTTTACCGGACCTGCTGATGAGGTTGAAGGGAGCGTATTTGCCAACACAGCAACAGGGGAAAACGCCGCAAAAGGCGTAGGTGTCGGCCTCTTTTTAAGCAGCCGCGGACGGGTAACGATTAATCAGGGCGCGATCCCCGTTCGAACCCAACCGTTAGCGCTAAGTGCGCAGGTGATTGGCCTCACGGGTCAGGAAGTGGTTGAGGGCAATGTGCAAACATCAATTACTATCGAGATTGTTCGTCTGTAATCCTGATATTACCCCCGTATCATTCTTATCACCGATGATATTGCGGAATGGGTCAGGTAATTCTTTCACAATGAATACTCATGTTCAGGAGTTATGACATGAAATTATTATCATCAGGACTGATGATATCGGCTTTATTTATAGCGTCAGTCGCCCACGCGGAAATGAATGCCGCAGACGTTCCCGCTACGCTTACGATTACCGGTACTGTTTCCGGCGATACGGAAGCACGTTGTACGCTCGGTACCAGCGTCAGTTCTCTCTATTTACGAGGAGATGTCTCAAATCTCATCAATCAGGGCGACACGGCCGACAGTATGTCATTTGTCCCGTTCCATATTGAAGGAAACACGCAGTGTGATGCCCTGATTGAGCAGGGGCGGCTGTCTTATCGGTTTTTGGGCACGGCAGACGATAGCCTGGGTAGCGCGCTGGCCAATGCGAGCTCGGGTGAAAATGCGGCTACCGGTGTGGCCATCGGGCTTTTTGATAATACGGGTAAGCCTGTGAGTATTAACGGTAGCGGTATTGCCGTGTCGCAGAATTCAGGACAGGGCGTTGGCTTCCAGGTGGTTAAGCTTAAAGATCGCACAGCAACGGCCGGCACCGTACACGGGGTATTAACGATAGATATCGAACGGCTGTAATCGCAGCACAATTCCTTAGCAGCCAATCGTCATCGATAACGGACAGGCCGAGTGCCTGATGGCGCAATAAAGAAAGCGGTAAGGCATAGCTTTTTTGCAGGGCCGGAGATATGCCTTTTTTAATACCACAGACCCGGCGTTAATTGCAGGATTGTAATATTCATTTATAAGGATTGTACTATGAAAAAAATCATATCAGGGCTGGCAGTCGCAGCTGTATGCTTTTCTTCAGCGACCTATGCCACGACCACGACGCAGGATGTTCCTGCGACGCTTAATATTTCAGGCACCGTGTCCGCCAATAAAACGGATCAATGTCAAATTTTGCTAAATCAGGAGATGATTAATCTTACTGCTTCGGCTAACAATTTAATTGAGCAAGGTCAGAATGGCACATCTACGGAGGAAATGACGTTCAGCGTATCCAGTACCAGTCAGATTTCTGAATGCGATAAACAACTCTACGATGGCAAAATCGCTGTCAAATTTGTCGGCACCTACGATGATGCTGACGGTACAGCATTTGCCAATACTGCTGTCGGCGAAAACGCCGCGACAGGTGTAGGTATTGGTCTCTTTAATCATGACAAAACGCCCCTTAATGCCAGCGAAATCTATAATTTATCGCCAGGATCAAACACGGCGACCAAAATTATCGGATTACAGCTGATTAAGTTAAAAGGCGAGACCGTTAAAACAGGTGCCGTAGCCGGCAATATTACGTTCCAGGTTGAACGTTTGTAATTCTTCTGCGCTTGTCGGAAGGCAGGCGCTTTTACTGAAAAATCAAGGAATAATCATGAAAAATAAAAAAATGGCCGGGATGTTTGTTATTGGCGGATTACTGGTTGCAGGCGCGGCTCAGGCAGAGACCACACCTCAGGATGTTTCCTCTACGCTCTCCATTTCGGGCGTAGTGTTATCTTCAGACAAAGGTTGCCGGGTGTCGCTGTCTAAAGAAAACCTTTACTTCAATATGAATGCTGGAGAAGTTATCTACCAGGGTCATAATGCGACCCAGCCTCAAACCGTGACCGTATCTATTCAGGATAATGATATAAACGGTAACTTCTGTTCCAAAGCGGTGGAAGCCGGCCAGATTGCCGTAAAATTCGTTGGGAAAGCAGATGACGCAGATGGGACCGCATTAGCAAATCAATACGCCACGGCAGAAGATGCGGCTAAAGGGGTCGGTTTTGGTTTCTTTAACGAAAATAATACCCCCATTGCTATTAACAGCGATTCGTTACCCGTAAGCAATATCGGCCCGGTAACCAATACGCCGTCAGTCACCTTTGGCGTACAGCCAGTCAGACTGACCAATACAGAAATTACTGCCGGCATGATCGCCGGGAGCGTGACCGTCGAAATCGAACGTCTGTAATTTTCTTTAATGAAAGAAACATAACGATTTGTAACAAGACGGATGAGATCACATATAAAAATTACAACAGGCAAAATGAAGCATCCCTTTTTATTTATGTAGCAGGGACGTCAAAGCCAACACAGGCACCACTTCATACAATCGTGAATGCCTCTGGGGAAAGCTTTAATTCCATAAACAAATGTAAGGAAACAAAAATGAAAATGAGACTATTAAACACAGCGCTCGCCGCGTTTCTGATGGCAGGCACAGCGCAAGCGATGGCGGATACCAATACCCAGGATTCACCGGCAACATTATCGTTATCCGGCGTTATCACGCCTGACGTTGCGGGCTGTGTCGTATCCTTCGATAAGACATTAGTTTACCTTCAAGAAAACGTTAACCGTTTACCGTTGCAGGGAAATAAGGCTCTTAATCCTACTCATGTTATGGCCTATATTTCAGGGAAAAATAATAAAGGCGAAAGTAACCTTGCCTGCAGCGAGGCTGTAAAGGCCGGGCAAATCGCGCTGAAATTTACCGGCGCAGCGGATGATGCCGACGGCACAACGCTGGCGAATGCGTATACTGAGAGTAATGGGGCCAAAGGCGTAGGCCTGGGTATCTTCGGGCCTGGCGACTATGCACCTATCGCCATTAATAAGGACACATTAAATGTCGCAGCAACCCTTCCGGACGATCTCAGAGGCGCCGTGCAATTTAACGTGGAAATGGTGAAACTGACCGATCAGCAAGTGACCCCTGGGGCAGTTTACGGTGCGTTGACTGTACAAATCGAGCGTCTTTAACAGCGCCCTCCTCTCCGGCGGAGAGGAGGTTCAATGAAAGTCGGTTAATACAGCGTTACTTAATTACCCACGCGTCAAGATACTCTGCTGAGCAAACGATTATATAAAGCTAATGAATGAATAATGAAAGACCATCGCATTAAATATACAGGCGCGTAAAATTCTTCATTATAGAATTAAGCAAAGGTATCTCCTGACAACCGCTTGCCGGGAGAAGTCATTCAAAATAGCAATAATCAAAATAGTCCTTATTCATGCTGAATATAGCATTGAATAACATACCGTCCATTTTTATATTAAGGATCAATGATGAAAAAAAAATTTATGTCTGGTCTGCTGTTGGGCACGCTGCTGACTTCGGGTATCGCTTATGCCGCCCCTGAAACGCAGGATGTTCCGGCAACACTTGCGATTTCAGGCACCGTTAATTCAACGGCGGAGCGTTGCGAGGTGACGCTTTCCCGGGAAATGATCGTACTGAATGCTTCCGTATCGCAAATGATTCCCCAGGGCAGCAATGCTACTGACCCACGTTTAGTCAGTATTTTTATTGATAATGTTGGTCAAAAAAGTGACAGCTGTGCACAGGCCGCTGCGGATGGAAAGCTTGGCGTGAAATTTATCGGTGACGCTGATGATGCGGATGGCACCACGTTAGCGAACAGCGCTTATGTCACGGATAACGGCGCGAAAGGCGTCGGGATCGGCATTTTCAAAGAAGATAACACCCCGATTGCGATTAATAACGAAACGTTAGACGTGACGGATGACGTATCCGGTAATATGGTTTTTGGTATGCAACTGGTGAAATTAACGAACCAGGACGTCGTTCCCGGTGATATGTACGCTCGCCTGACGGTACAGGTGGAACGTCTGTAATCCCGCCCTCCTCTCCTGCGGGAGAGGAGATTTTATCGCTCTACTCTCCCCTGCGGCGCAGCGACCATCCTCACCTTTACCCATCTTCGCGAACCACGCTCTCTGGCCCTTTATCGCCTCCTGCGCACCAACACATTACGTAAGGAAAACGGCGGTGCGTTTGCTGTAGATCGCGCTGGTTATAACGTTGCCTGAAAACCGTCATTTCTGATCTTATCAACACTCTGTGCAATCGTTTGCTTTTGATTTTCACTTCGCTAGAATGTCCGCTTTTCCACCGTGGGATTATGTCGATGTCCGTTAACACCCTTGAGTCTGAAAATGCGCAAACGGTTGCGCCCGCGCAGAATAGCGAACTGATTTACCGTCTGGAAGACCGGCCGCCCCTGCCGCAAACGCTGTTTGCCGCCTGCCAGCATCTTCTGGCGATGTTCGTGGCGGTGATTACGCCTGCGCTGCTGATTTGTCAGGCTCTGGGGCTGCCCGCGCAGGACACGCAGCACATCATCAGCATGTCGCTGTTTGCTTCCGGCGTGGCATCGATTATTCAGATCAAAGCGTGGGGGCCGGTCGGCTCCGGGCTGCTGTCTATTCAGGGCACCAGCTTCAACTTCGTGGCGCCGCTCATTATGGGTGGTACCGCGCTGAAAACCGGCGGCGCAGACGTGCCCACCATGATGGCCGCGCTGTTCGGCACCCTGATGCTGGCAAGCTGCACCGAGATGGTCATTTCACGCGTTCTGCACCTGGCGCGCCGGATTATCACACCGCTGGTTTCCGGCGTGGTGGTGATGATCATCGGCCTGTCGCTGATTCAGGTTGGGCTGACGTCGATTGGCGGCGGCTATGCCGCGATGAGCGATCACACCTTCGGCGCGCCGAAAAACCTGCTGCTGGCGGGCGCGGTGCTGGCGGTGATTATTCTCCTTAACCGCCAGCGTAACCCGTACCTGCGCGTCGCCTCGCTGGTGATTGCGATGGCGGTGGGTTATCTGCTGGCCTGGGCGATGGACATGCTGCCGCACACCGCGGCGCCTGCGCAAAGCGCGCTGATCATGATCCCGACGCCGCTGCATTACGGGCTTGGCATCGACTGGAACCTGCTGTTGCCGCTGATGCTGGTCTTTATGATCACGTCGCTGGAAACCATCGGCGATATCACCGCCACCTCTGACGTCTCCGAACAGCCGGTCTCCGGCCCGCTGTATATGAAACGCCTGAAAGGCGGCGTGCTGGCGAACGGCCTGAACTCGTTTGTCTCCGCCGTGTTCAACACCTTCCCGAACTCCTGCTTCGGACAAAACAACGGCGTTATCCAGCTGACCGGCGTCGCCAGCCGTTATGTGGGCTTTGTGGTGGCGCTGATGCTGATTGCGCTCGGCCTGTTCCCGGCCGTGAGCGGTTTCGTTCAGCATATTCCTGAGCCGGTGCTGGGCGGGGCGACAATTGTAATGTTTGGCACCATCGCCGCTTCCGGCGTGCGTATCGTCTCCCGCGAGCCGTTAAACCGCCGCGCGATCATGATCATCGCGCTGTCGCTGGCGGCGGGCCTCGGCGTCTCGCAGCAGCCGCTGATCCTGCAATTCGCGCCGGACTGGGTGAAAAACCTGCTCTCCTCCGGCATCGCCGCGGGCGGCATTACCGCCATTGTGCTGAATCTGATTTTCCCGCCGGAAAAACAGTCCAACGACTGATCCCCTGCCGATGGCGGCGCCACGCCGCCATCGCTGACACCTCCGTTGACAATCCCCGCCTTGAGCAATTCGCCCGAATAGTGCATAAATCCATCATCGGAAGTTCACAGGATGGAAGACAATGAAATTTCTCGGAAAGCTCATCATTGCGCTGATCGCCGCCGTTCTGCTGATTCTGCTCGCGCTCTATGTGTTATTACAGACGCGCTGGGGCGCGGGCTGGCTCACCGGCTGGGTAAACCAGCACAGCGGTTACCACATCACCTTTGATGAAATGGACCATAGCTTCTCCGCGCCTTCGCATCTGGTGCTGAAAAACGTCACGTTCGGGCGCAGCGGCCAGCCCGCCACGCTGGTGGCGCAAAAGGTGGAGATCGGCCTGAGCAGCCGCCAGCTCACCGAGCCGATGCACGTCGATACCATTTTGCTCTACAAGGGCACGCTGAATTTATCCCCTTCCACCGCCCCGCTGCCGTTTCGCGCCGACCGGCTTCAACTGAGCGATATGGCGTTTAACAGCCCAAAAACCGGCTGGGATCTCAGCGCGCAGCGCGTTAATGGTGGTATCAGCCCGTGGCTGCCGGAAGCCGGGAAAATCCTCGGCAGCAAGGCGGATATCGCCCTGAGCGCAGGCTCGTTGACGCTAAACGGGATGCCCGCCAGCAACGTGCTGGTGCAGGGCGAAATCAATAACAACGAGGTGACCATCACCAATCTCGGGGCCGATATCGCCCGCGGCGCGCTCACCGGCAACGCGCGTCGGTTAGCGAACGGCGGCTGGGTGGTGGATAACCTGCGCTTGAGCGATATCCGTCTGCAAACCGCGAAATCCGTGAGCGACCTGCTGCAACCGCTGACGACGCTGCCCTCGCTCGCGCTCGGGCGCGTTGACGTCACCGACGCGCGGCTTGAAGGGCCGGGCTGGGCGGCGACCGATCTGGATATCAGCCTGCGTAATCTGACGCTGGTGAACGGCAGCTGGCAGAGCGATGACGGCAAGGTGTCGATGAACGCCAGCGAGGTGGTCTACGGCTCGCTGCATTTTCTCGACCCTATCGTGAATGCCGATCTCTCAACGCAGGGCGTGGCGCTGCGTCAGTTTAGCTCGCGCTGGGAGGGCGGCATGGTAAGAACCTCCGGCGACTGGCAGCGGGCAGGCAACGCGTTGACGCTTGATGAGCTGGCGCTGGCGGGCCTGGAGTACACTCTGCCTGCCGACTGGAAAAAGCGCTGGCAGGAGAAACTGCCCGCGTGGCTGCAAACCGTGACGGTGAAAAAGCTCTCCGGCAGCCGCAACCTGATTATCGATATCGATCCTGAATGGCCGTTCCAGCTCACCGCGCTGGACGCATGGGGCAATAATCTGGCGCTGGCGCGTAACGGCGAATGGGGCATCTGGGGCGGCAACGCCACGCTGAACGCCGCCGCCGCGACGTTTAACCGCGTCGACGTTCGTCGCCCGTCGCTGACCCTGAACGCGAACCCTTCCACCATCGCGATTAGCGAGCTGAGCGCGTTTGCGGGCCAGGGGATGTTGCAGGCCACCGCGACGATTTCCCAGTTGCCGCAGAGAATGACGACAGTGAGCCTGAATGGTCGCGCGGTGCCGGTTAATGTGTTGCATAACTGGGGATGGCCGCAGGTGCCGCTGGAGGGCGACGGTAATTTACAGCTCACCGTAAGCGGCAGTCTGGCGGCAGAGGCGCCGCTGCGCCCGAGCGTTAACGGGCAGTTGCAGGCGACAGTGAAAAACGGGCAGCCGGTACAGCAAACCATGCAGAACGGCGTTGTGCCGGGGGCGTGATGGCCAGGTAGTGAGGGCAGGCAGAAAGAGACGGCAGGTGCGCTTCGCTTACCTGCCCTACGTTATCGCGTTAACGTCACAGTTCCGTAGCACCGTAGGGTGGGTAAGCGCAGCGCACCCACCGAACCCACCAGCGCCAGACCCCCGTAGGGTGGGTAAGCGCAGCGCACCCACCAAACCCATCAGCGCCAAAACCCATCGGATCAAACAACACCCGGTCCTGACGCTTACTCCTCCTCGTTGCCGCCCTCTTCCAGCGGCCCGAAGGGGGTGGCGGGCAACACGATATAAATGCCTTCAAACACCGCGCCGGGTATCTCGTCGCCCGAAAGCTCCACCTGCAACTGCACGCGCGCTTTGCGCCCGCGCGCCAGACGGTCGAGATCGCCGCTCAGCGACCCTAAATCCGCCACCGCGCCCGGTTTGCCGGTAATCGGTCGGCTGTAGCGAATATGCGCGTCGGCCAGAATAATCGTGCCGCCAAGGTGCCGCTCGCGCAGCATCAACCAGATAAGCCCCCAGCCCGTCAGGGTCGCCAGCGAAAACAGGCTCCCCGCGAACAGCGTCTGGTGTGGGTTCTGGTTGCCGGTCTCCGGCATCGTGGTAATGAATTTCTGCCCGGTATATTGCAGGATCCGCACGCCCATCTTTTCACTGAGCGGAATATGCTGATACCACGCCTGCTGCAACTGTGCGCACCAGTCGGCGCGGTGAAGAATGTCATCCAGCGAGGCTATCGGTTTGATCATCAGAAAGTGGCGCAGCGGCGTGGTTTGCGGCGTGGTGATCTCACCCTCATTCACAAACCCCAGCTTGGCGAAAAATTCCACGGCGTCCTCGCGCGCGCTACAGACCACGCGCTTCACGCCCTCCTGGCGTGCGACCGACTCCAGCGTCATCGCCACCAGCGTACCGAGGCCTTTCTCCTGCACCGCCGGGTCGACCGCCATAAAGCGGATCGAGCCTTCGTTATCGGCGTTGATATACAGCCGCCCGATGGCGACGGGGTTGCCCTCTTCATCCACCACCATCTGATGATGGGCCATCGCATCGTAGCCGTCCCGCTCGGAGCCTTTCGGCTGATGCAGCGGCTTACGCAACATCTCCCAGCGGAACTGGTAGTAGCGCTCAAGTTCTTCTTCTGTTTCGGGTACACGAAGGTGATACATAGCGGTACTCTCTCTTGTTGTCCGCGACCACGATGGCATCTGGTTCATATCTGCAACCAGAACGTCACGGGGCCGTCATTCGTTAGTGAGACCTGCATATCAGCGGCGAAACGTCCTGTTTCTGTGGTGATGCCCGCGGCCCGGCAACGGCTGACAAAATAGTCATAAAGGGCTTGCGCCTGCTCAGGCGGCGCACCGCGCGAAAAGCTTGGGCGCAGGCCTTTTTCGGTATCCGCCGGCAGCGTAAATTGCGACACCACCAGCACGCTGCCGCCAGCCTGCTGCACGTTCAGGTTCATTTTGCCCTGCTCGTCGCTAAAGATGCGATAGCCCAGCACACGCTCGCATAGTCGGTTCGCTTTCTGCTCGTCGTCTTCTTTTTCGACACCCAGCAGGACTAAAAGTCCCGGCCCGATCTCACCCGTCACTTCTTCTCCCACGCGCACGCTGGCGTGAGTCACACGTTGAATTAATGCAATCATACGGATTCAGCTTCTTCTCTGGCGGCCTGTCGTAACTGGCGATAATCCCCGAGAGTGACAGTAATTTCCGCACCAAGCAAGACGATGCACCAGGTCCAGTAGACCCAGAGAAACAGGATAGGGATCACCGCCAGCACGCCGTAAATCAGCTGATACGAAGGGAACATCGTGATGTAAAGGGCGAAGCCCTTTTTGCCAAGCTCAAACAGCAGCGCGGCTACCAGCGACCCAATCAATGCATCACGAGCCGGCACGCGCGTGGTGGGTACTACGCTGTAGAGCAGCCAGAACGAAAGCCACGACAGCAGCAGCGGAAAAATACGCAGCACTTCGTCAATCATGGTCGTAAAGCCGCTCGCCCAGCGCAGCGACAGCAGATAAGAGCTAATCACCAGGCTCGCGCCCGCGAGCAGAGGGCCAAGCGTCAGGATCATCCAGTACACCGCGAAGGAGTAAACCTTCGGGCGTTTACGGGTGCTGCGCCAGATCGTGTTCAGCGCGCTGTCGATGGCGTACATCAACAGCAGCGAGGTGACAATCAGCCCCAGCGCGCCAACGGCCGTCATCTTGCTGGAATTGGCAACGAACTGTTCAATATAGCGCTGAATAATGTCACCCGTGGCGGGCATAAAGTTGGCGAAAACAAAATGGCGTAGCTGAAGGCTGACGTCGGAAAACATCGGGAACGCGGCGAACAGCGCGAAAATCACCGCCACAAACGGCACGAGCGAGAGCAACGACACATACGCCAGGTTACCGGCAAGCGTCGTCATATTATCTTCATCGATCCGCGTCCACAGCAGCTTAAGCCAGGCGAGCAGCGGCCCGGTACGACGGGCCGCTTTTTGATGAACGGATTTTAACATGCAGGATTCGAGAAATAGTTAGGCACGGTTTTACGGTCAGTCACCAGCACGCTGGTAATGCCCGCCTTGCGCGCGCCGTCGATATTCGCTTCGTTATCGTCGAAAAACACGGCGTCGCGAGCGCTAAAGCCTTCCTGCTCCAGCACCTTCTGGTAGATTTCCGGCTCCGGCTTGCGCATCCCCATCTCCTGAGAGAGATAGATAGCATCGGCGGCGGCTTGCACTTCCGGATACTGTTCCGGCCAGTACGTGGTATGCAGCCGATTGGTGTTGGACAGCACCACCACGCGATGCCCCTGCTCGCGCAACTGCTGCATGATAGTAATCACTTCCGGGCGCAGCCCGACGAACACCGCCTGCCAGCCCGCGGAGAACTGTTCAAAGCTCAGCGGCAATGCCATCTCCTCGCATAACGCCTTCGCGAAATCCTCATCGCTCAGCTCGCCGCGCTCGTGCTGATGAAACGCCTCGCCCATGGAGAAACTTTGCCGCAGATTCGCCAGCGGCACGCGGCTGTAATCACTCCAGACGCCCAGCACGCGGTTAAAGTCGATATCGACAATGACATTACCTAAATCAAAGATATAGAGCATGACTCACTCTCCTTTCGGGCCATGTGAAAGTTAACTGTAGCGAGAAAGCTGAACTTTGACTATGTGCTAACGCGCGGGTGTGCTAACGCGCGGGTTTTGCATCGCCCGCGCGTAGAGGAAGGAAATTAGCGGTCGGTGTCGTCGTCGCCAGACGGCGATTCCGCCTGCACCAGCTCGACCTGATGGGCTTTTAAAATACCGCTCAGCGATGCGCCAGGCTGGCGGTCGGTAAAGAGCGCCGTGGCCTGCGAAAGGTTGCCAATACTGACGGCGGCTGAGGCGTGGTATTTCGTATGATCGGCCGCCAGTAAGATATGCCGCGAGTGGGCCATCATGGCTTTCACCACGTTCGCCTCGTTCACATCAAACTCCAGCAGCTCGCCGTCGCTCTCAATCGCGCCGACGCTCGTTATCAGATAATCCGCACGAAACCCTTCCACAAAGGCCGACGCGCCAGGGCCGATAATGCCGCCGTTATGCGGGCGCAGCGTCCCGCCGGGCACCATCACCTCAAAACGGCTGTTTTTATAGAGAATATGCGCCACGCGCAGGCTGTTGGTGATAATGCGCAGATGACTATGATTCAGCAGCGCGCGCGCAATCTGCTCCACCGTCGTGCCGATGGTGATAAACAGCGTTGAGCCGTCCGGCACATAATCGGCAATCGCCTGGGCTATCGCGATTTTCTCGTCGGTCATAGAGATTTCGCGCTGCTCAAAGGCGGTATTCACGACGCTTGAAGCGCGCCCCGCGCCGCCGTGATGCCGGGTAATCAGTCCCTGTTCGCTTAGCTTGCGAATATCGCGCCGCACCGTCTGGGTGGAGACGTCCAGCAGTTGCGCCAGCTCGTCGATATTCATATATCCCCGCTCGGCGATAAGCCCGATCAGCTGATCGTGGCGCGGATTGCCCGTCACTCCGGTAAGGCTCATGAACGATCCCCTTAAAATCATTGCTCGCCGGGCATTTTATACAAAAAGTGACAGGAAAGAGCGGGTTTGATCACAGTCGGGGATACCGGCGCGTCCGCCAGGGCGGGTGCATTTCAGCGCGGCGACGGCGCTGGCAAAGCGCACCGCCTCCTGCGGCGGCTCGCCGCGAGCCAGCATCACCGCCAGCGCGCCGTGAAAAACGTCGCCCGCGCCGGTGGTATCCACCGCCTCAACCACGAACGCCGCCTGGCGGCGCAGCGTGTCGTCATCTTCCAGCCACAGACATCCTTCTTTGCCGAGCGTGACGTAAACATGACCGCGCGTGAGCGTTTTTGTTGATTTTAGTCCGTCTTCCGGCGACATGCCGGGCGCCAGGCGCGCCAGTCCCGGCGCCGAGAATGCGGCGTGATCGCTCAACGCCACCAGCGAGCGGATATCCTGCGGCGTGACGTCGCCATCGAGCAGCGTCATCACCCCGGCCCGGCGCGCCAGCGTTAGCGCGCGCGTCGCGCCTTCATGCCAGCGCACATCCGCCAGCACCGCGTCGTAGCCGCTGAAATCGATGTCATCGAGCCAGGCGGCGTCATCGGGCAAATCGGGGCTTGGGTAGTTAACGATTACCCTTTCGCCCGCGGCATCCACAAGGATGGCCGACTGCGACGAGCGCGCCCCTTTTACCTGCCGCGCCCGCGTCGTGTTCACGCCCAGCGATTCCAGCTCCGCCAGCAGTTGCGCGCCCGTCGCGTCATCGCCGACGCGCCCGATAAAATCGACCTGCGCGCCCAGCCGGGCCGCCGCCACGGCCGCCGTTGCCGCCGGGCCGCCGCCCACTTCGCGGTACTGTTGCGCCACATATTTGCCGCCCTCATGCGGCAGGGCTTCCAGCGTATAAATGCGATCCTGTACGGCAATACCCACACACGCGATGCGAACCATAGCTTCCTCTCTGTTTGCGCTCAGGGCGGGCCTGCGCCCGTCACTGTTCCTGTCAATCAACATAGCGGCATTTTAATTTCCCCGGATCGTAAAAAAGTGATAGCTGTCAATTTTTTGACTTTAAATTACAAATACGCTCATAAACAGACAGAAATAATCCATGCTGTATGACAAAACTGACATCCCGCTTTTACGCTGACAGGAGCATGTTATGGCGACGATTGCATTTATCGGGTTGGGGCAGATGGGCGCGCCGATGGCGGCAAACCTGCTGCGCCACGGACACCGGTTGCAGGTTTGCGATGTGAATACCGGGGCTGTGCAAACGCTGGCCGCCCAGGGCGCGGTGGCGTGCGCAACGCCACAGGCCGCCGCCCAAAACGCGGAATTTGTGATAACCATGCTGCCGAACGGAGAGCTGGTGCGCGAGGTGCTGCTTGGCGATAACGGCGTCTGCCAGTCGCTCTCCCGCGAAGCGCTGGTTATCGACATGTCCACCATTCATCCGCTGCAAACCGACAGGCTGATTCACGATCTTGCCGCGCGCGGCTTCGGCATGATGGATGTGCCGGTGGGCCGCACTTCCGATCACGCGAAATCCGGCACGCTGCTGCTGCTGGCGGGCGGTACGCCGGAGCAGGTGACGCGTGCCGAGCCGGTGCTGATGGCGATGGGCTCGGAGCTCATCCGCGCAGGCGGGCCGGGGATGGGTATTCGCGTCAAGCTTATCAATAACTACATGAGCATCGCGCTCAATGCGCTCTCCGCCGAAGCCGCCGTGCTGTGCGAAGCGCTGGGGCTTTCATTCGACGTGGCGCTCCAGGTGATGAGCGGCACGCCCGCCGGCAAAGGCCACTTCACCACCTCGTGGCCCAACAAAGTGCTCAAAGGCGATCTCTCGCCCGCCTTCATGATTGATCTTGCCCATAAAGATTTAGGCATCGCGCTGGACGTGGCGAATCAGCTGCACGTGCCGATGCCGCTCGGCGCCGCCTCGCGCGAAGTGTACAGCCAGGCGCGCGCCAGCGGGCGCGGTCGCCAGGACTGGTCCGCGATTTTAGAACAGGTACGCGTCAGCGCCGGGCTGACGCCGCGCCAGGCCACGCTTTGACATTACCCCTGAAGGAAAACGTTAATGGAAAAATATACCCTGAAAGAGATTGCCCGCCCGTCCGGCGGTTTCGCCATGCTGGCGGTGGATCAGCGCGAAGCGATGCGCCTGATGTTCGCCGCCGCAGGCGCGGCGACGCCGGTCGCCGATGCCGTACTGACCGATTTTAAACTCAACGCGGCGCGCATTCTCTCGCCATACGCGTCCGCCATTCTGGTGGACCGTCAGTTCTGCTATCCGCAGGTGGTGGAGCAAAAGGCCATCGCAGACAGTTGCGCGATGATTGTCGCCGCCGACCAGTTTATCCCCGGCAACGGTATTCCCGTCGACAGCGTGACGCTGGATGACGCCATCGACGCGCAGACGGTACGCCAGCATGGCGGCAAGGCGCTCAAGCTGCTGGTGCTCTGGCGCAGCGATGAAGATCCGCAGCAGCGCCTTGCCATGGTGAAAGCCTTCAATGAGAAATGCCACGCGCAGGGGCTGCTTAGCATCATTGAGCCGGTGGTGCGCCCGCCGCGCCGCGGTGACAAGTTCGACCGCGAACAGGCGATTATCGCGGCGGCGAAAGAGCTCGGCGACAGCGGAGCGGATCTCTACAAAGTCGAGATGCCGCTTTCCGGGCGCGGCGACGCGCAGGCGCTATTAAGCGCGTCGCAGAAACTCCATGACCAGATCAATATGCCGTGGGTGATCCTCTCCTCCGGCGTCGACGAAAAGCTCTTCCCGCGCGCCGTGCGCATCGCGATGAGCGCGGGCGCCAGCGGTTTTCTCGCCGGGCGCGCCGTCTGGTCGTCGGTTATCGGGCTGCCGGATACCGACATGATGTTGCGCGACGTGGCGCTGCCGAAGCTACGCCGCTTAGGGGAAGTTGTGGACGACATGATGGCTCGCCGCTGAAAGGAGAACAGACAATGAAATGGTTTAACACACTGAGTCACCACCGCTGGCTGGAACAGGAAACCGACCGTATTTTCGCGTTTGGCCGCAACGCCGCCGTGCCCACCGGCTTTGGCTGGCTGGGAAACAACGGCCAGGTGAAAGAAGAGATGGGCACGCATCTGTGGATCACCGCCCGTATGCTGCATGTCTATGCCGTCGCCGCGCTGATGGGCCGCCCTGGCGCTTACGCGCTGGTGGAGCATGGCATCAATGCCCTTAATGGCCCGCTGCGCGATAAACAGTATGGCGGCTGGTACGCCTGCGTGAATGACAAGGGCGTGATGGACGCCTCCAAGCAGGGCTATCAGCATTTCTTCGTACTGCTTGGCGCAGCCAGCGCCGTCACCACCGGCCATCCCGCCGCCCGCGCGCTGCTGGATGACGCCATTGCGGTGATCGAGAAGTATTTCTGGAGCGAAGAAGAGCAGATGTGCCTGGAGTCGTGGGACGAAGCGTTCACCGAGACGGAAAACTACCGCGGTGGCAACGCCAATATGCACGCTGTCGAAGCGTTTCTTATCGTCTACGACGTCACCCAGGAGAAGAAATGGCTGGATCGCGCGCTGCGCGTCGCCTCGGTCATCATTCACGATGTCGCCCGCAAAGGCGATTACCGCGTCAATGAGCATTTCGACACCCGCTGGAACCCCATCCGCGATTACAACAAAGAGAACCCGGCTCACCGGTTCCGCGCCTATGGCGGCACGCCAGGCCACTGGATCGAATGGGGCCGCCTGATGCTGCATCTGCGCGCTGCCCTGCTGGCGCGCGGCGATGCGGCTCCGGAATGGCTGCTTGAGGACGCGAAAGGCCTGTTTAACGCCACGATCCGCGACGCCTGGGCGCCCGACGGCGCAGACGGTTTTGTCTATTCCGTCGGCTGGGACGGCAAACCGATTGTTCGCGAACGCGTGCGCTGGCCGATTGTCGAGGCTATGGGCACCGCCTGGGCGCTCTACAACGTTACCGGCGATCCGCAGTATGAAGCCTGGTATCAGAAATGGTGGGACTACTGCATGCAATACCTGATGGATTACGAAAACGGCTCATGGTGGCAGGAGCTGGACGAAAACAATCAGGTGACCACCAAAGTCTGGGACGGCAAACAGGATATCTACCATCTCCTGCACTGCCTGGTGATCCCTCGCCTGCCGCTCGCGCCGGGCCTTGCGCCTGCGGTCGCGGCCGGGTTGCTCGACAGCCTCGCGAAATAACGCGCTAACACCACGCGAGGAGACGAGAATGCATAAAAGCGGCACCACCATTGCGTTAACGGCAGGTGAATGGCAGGCAGAGATCGTGACGGTCGGGGCGGGGTTGGCCTCGCTGACGCGGCGTCAGCGCCACGTCGTGATCCCGCACCCGCCTGAGGCGATGCCGCTCGCGCATCTGGGTAAAGTGCTGATGCCCTGGCCGAATCGTATCGCCGACGGGCGCTTCACCTTTGCGGGCCAGACGCTGACGCCCGCGATTAACGATCGCGTCGGCAATACGGCCATTCACGGGCTGCTGGCGTGGCATAACTGGGCTATCCGCGAGCAAGGCCCCACGCACGTGGTACTGAGCGCCTTTTTGCCGCCGACCTATGGTTACCCTTTTATGCTGACGGCGGACGTCACGTATCAGCTTGATGAGCATGCGGGCCTGCGCGTGCGTATCGCAGGCACCAACGCGGGCGATGCCCCGGCGCCCTACGGCGTCGGGTTTCACCCCTACCTGACCTGCAGTCTGCATGACATCGGCGCGTGCGAGCTCACGCTGCCTGCCGCGCAAATCCTGGAGGTTGACGCCGCGCGGCTTCATCCCGCAACTCACGAAGGGCTCGATTTCCGCACCCCACGTCGCATTGCCGACACGCCAATCGACCACACCTTCAAAGCGCTGTCTCCCTCCCACTGGGAGGCGAGGCTGTCGCACGCCACGATGTCGGTCTGGCTGCGGGCCGAAGCGCCCTGGATACAGGTCTATACCGGCGAAAAGCTGGGCCGCGTCGGGCTTGCCATTGAGCCGATGAGCTGTCCGCCCAATGCGTTTAATTCCGGCATTGATCTGGTCAGGCTCACGCCTGGCCAGACGCACACCATGAACATAGAGATCGGCGGCGAATAAGCAAAACAACACCGCCTTACTGACTGATTACCCTACACCGGAGGTCTTCATGGCTTCGCCACACATTCAACTGATTTCCCGCGACGACGGGTTTACGTTGTCGTACCAGCAAAGAACGATCCTGCGCCATACCCCGCAGACGCCGTGCCTGTGGGCAGGCGCGGGCGAAGCGGATATTGAGATGTTCCGCGGCAATTTCAGCATCCAGGACCGGCTCAATGAAAAAATCGCCCTGACGCAGGCGACCGTCAGCGAGCGACCTTTCGGCTGGCTCATTCGCTTTACCCGCGGCGATGCGGTCGGCGCCACGCTTGAGGTGAGTACCGATGACCACCAGCGCCTGGTGCTTAAACTCAATAACGACGCTCCCGCACACAACCGGCTCTGGCTGCGGCTGGCGGCGCAGCCGGACGATCATATTTACGGTTGCGGCGAGCAGTTCTCTTACTTTGACCTGCGCGGCAAGCCGTTCCCGCTGTGGACCAGCGAACAGGGCGTAGGCCGCAACAAACAGAGCCACGTCACCTGGCTTGCCGACTGTAAAGAGAACGCTGGCGGAGACTACTACTGGACGTTCTTCCCGCAGCCGACCTTTGTCAGCACCCAGAAGTACTACTGCCACGTCGATAACAGCGGCTATATGAATTTCGATTTCAGCGCGCCGCACTACCATGAGCTGGCGTTCTGGGAAAACCAGGCGACGTTGCGCTTCGAATGCGCGCCGACTTACATCGAACTGCTGGAAAAACTCACCGCGCTGCTGGGCCGCCAGCCAGCGTTGCCGGACTGGATTTTTGATGGCGTGACGCTCGGCATTCAGGGCGGCACCGAGGTCTGCCAGCAGAAACTCGACGTAATGCGCCGCGGCGGCGTGAAGGTAAACGGCATCTGGGCGCAGGACTGGTCCGGCATCCGTATGACCTCTTTCGGCAAACGCGTGATGTGGAACTGGAAATGGAACCGCGACCTCTACCCGCAACTGGACGCGCGCATTCAGGAGTGGCAGCGCGAAGGCGTGCGGTTCCTCGCCTATATCAACCCGTATGTGGCAAGCGATCGCGACCTGTGTGAAGAGGCGGCGGCGCGTGGTTTTCTGACAAAAGATGCCGCAGGCAAGGATTATCACGTCGAGTTTGGCGAGTTCTACGCAGGCGTCGTCGATCTGACCAACCCGGAGGCGTACGCCTGGTATAAAGAGGTCATCAAAAAACAGCTTATTGAGCTGGGCTGCGGCGGCTGGATGGCCGACTTCGGCGAATATCTGCCAACCGACACACACCTGCATAACGGCGTCAGCGCGGAGATTATGCATAACGCCTGGCCTGCGCTGTGGGCGCAGTGCAACTACGAAGCGCTTGAGGAGACCGGCAAACTCGGCGAGGTACTGTTCTTTATGCGCGCCGGTTATACCGGCAGCCAGAAATATTCAACGATGATGTGGGCAGGCGATCAGAACGTCGACTGGAGTCTCGACGACGGGCTCGCCTCAGTGGTCCCCGCCGCGCTGTCGCTGGCGATGTCCGGGCACGGTCTGCACCACAGCGATATCGGCGGTTACACCACGCTGTTTGCGATGAAGCGCAGCAAAGAGCTGCTGCTGCGCTGGTGCGATTTCAGCGCCTTTACGCCGATGATGCGCACGCATGAAGGCAATCGTCCCGGCGATAACTGGCAGTTCGACAGCGACGCTGAAACCATCGCGCATTTCGCCCGCATGACAACGATTTTCACCACGCTCAAACCCTATATCAAACAGGCGGTGGCGCAAAACGCCCGCACCGGGCTGCCGGTGATGCGGCCGCTGTTTTTGCACTATGAGGACGAGCCCCGCGCCTACACGCTGAAATATCAGTATCTATTTGGCCGCGATCTGCTGGTCGCGCCGGTGTATGAAGAGGGCCGCCAGGACTGGACGCTGTGGCTGCCTGACGATCGCTGGGTGAACGTCTGGACGGGCGAAACGCACGGCGGCGGCGACCTCACCGTGGACGCGCCGCTCGGCAAACCGCCCGTCTTTTACCGGGAGGGCAGCGAATGGCAGTCTCTTTTCGCCACGCTGCGTCAGATAAACCCCATGTAAAAAGGAAAAATCATGGGCTTCTTTACCCTTTTCACCCCTGATGGCCTCCCGCTCGGCAACGGTACGGTCATCGCGATTATCGGCATCATGTTTTTGTATACCTTCGTTGGGATCTGCGCCGGTTTTGGCGGCGCACTCACCACGATGCCGCTGATAACGCTGCTGCTGCCGTTAAAAATGGCGGCGCCCATGTCGGTTATCGTGGGCACGGCCACTGCGCTGTACGCGACCTGGCTTTCGCGCAAGGAGACGCAATGGAAGTCAGCGCTGGTGCTCATTATCTTCTCATTTGTCGGCGTGCCGGTGGGCCTTTACGCCCTCGCGAGTCTGCCCGATCAGATAATGAAGCTCGGGCTCGGCGGATTTTTGATTCTCTACTCTTTCTACAGCCTGTTTATTCCCAGGCTGCCGGTGTATGACAAAAACTGGATTGCCATGCCGACGGGCGTGATCGCCGGCGCGTTAGGCTCGGCATTCTCCACCAACGGACCGCCGGTGGTGGTCTACGGGATGTTGCGAAACCTGGCGCCCGCCGCGTTTCGCGGTACGCTCAACGCCTTTTTCACGGCGAACAATGCCGCCATTATCGGCGGGCTCGCCACCAGCGGCATCTTAACGCTCTCCACCCTCAAGCTGGTGCTGTTTTGCATTCCCACCATGATCCTCGGCTCGTTTGTGGGCCAGTACGTTCATCAACGTATTTCCGTCAGGGTCTTCAGGGTGATGGTCTTTCTGCTACTTATCGCCTCCGGGGCGATGCTCATCAAAGGCGCGCTGGGGATTTCCACGCTCAGCGCGCTGGCGCCGCCTTTCGGGGTCCTCGCGGTTTTACAGCTTCTGTTTGGCAAGAAGGTCGCGGCCATCCGGGCCGCGGATCAGACATAACGCGCCGCCTGCGTGTGCGATGGAGAAAAACAATGTCTCAAACAAATACCGTTCAGAATCACGACGTAGCCACGCTGCGTTTGCCTTTTAAAGAAAAACTCGCCTACGGAATGGGCGATCTGGGCTCCAATATCCTGCTGGATATCGGCACGCTGTATCTGCTGAAGTTCTATACCGATGTGCTGGGGCTGCCGGGCACTTATGGCGGCATTATCTTCCTGATTGCCAAGTTCTTTACGGCGTTTACCGATATGGGCACCGGCATCATGCTCGATTCGCGCCGCCGGATCGGGCCAAAGGGCAAGTTCCGGCCCTTTGTGCTGTACGCCGCCTTTCCGGTAACCCTGCTCGCTATCGCGAATTTCGTCGGCACGCCGTTTGAGATAACCGGTAAAGCCGTGATGGCGACGGTGCTGTTCATGCTCTACGGGCTGTTCTTTAGCATGATGAACTGCTCGTATGGCGCGATGGTGCCCGCCATTACGAAAAACCCGGACGAGCGCGCGTCGCTTGCCGCGTGGCGTCAGGGCGGCGCGACGCTCGGGTTGCTGCTCTGTACCGTCGGGTTTGTGCCGGTGATGAATCTCATCGACGGTAATCCGCAGCTGAGTTATATCTTCGCCGCCACGCTGTTTTCGCTCTTCGGCCTGCTCTTTATGTGGTGGTGCTACGCGGGCACGCGTGAGCGGTATGTGGAAGCCGCGGCCACCAGCCCGGCGCACAAGCCGGGGCTGCTGGCGTCGTTTCGCGCCATCGCGGGCAACCGGCCGCTGTTTGTACTGTGCATCGCTAATCTCTGCACGCTCGGCGCGTTTAACATCAAGCTCGCTATTCAGGTCTATTACACCCAGTACGTGCTCAACGATCCGATTCTGCTCTCGTACATGGGCTTCTTCAGCATGGGCTGCATTTTTATCGGCGTCTTCCTGATGCCGGGCGCGGTGCGGCGCTTTGGTAAGAAGAAAGTCTATATCGGCGGACTGCTGATCTGGGCCGTGGGCGATGTGCTTAATTACGCCTTCGGCAGCGGTTCAGTGAGCTTTGTGACGTTCTCCTGCCTCGCGTTTTTCGGCTCGGCGTTTGTGAACAGCCTGAACTGGGCGCTGGTCTCCGACACGGTGGAGTATGGCGAGTGGCGCACCGGCGTGCGCTCGGAAGGCACGGTCTATACCGGCTTTACGTTCTTTCGCAAAGTCTCCCAGGCGCTGGCCGGGTTTTTCCCTGGCCTGATGCTGACGCAAATCGGCTATGTGCCGAATGCCGTACAGTCGGCCGCCACGACCGAAGGCCTGCGCGAGCTGATTTTCATCTGGCCGTGCGTGCTGGCGGTGGTGACGATTGTCGCCATGGGCTTTTTCTACAACCTTAACGAGAAGATGTACGTGCGGATTGTGGATGAACTGGAAAACCGTAAGCGGGCGTTTTCGCCCGGCGCGTAACCATCACGGCGCCCGCGCCAGGCGCGGGCCCTCGCTTTGAGGAACGGCTATGACGGCATTCACGAATCAGGACCCGCTGACGCTCCGGCTGAGCCTGCGGGAGAAGTTTTCTTACGGCATGGGCGATTTCGGCTCCAACCTGATGCTGTGCATCGGGACGCTTTATCTCCTGAAATTTTATACCGATGAGCTTCACCTGCCCGCGTTTTACGGCGGCGTGATTTTTCTGGTGGCGAAGTTTTTCACGGCGCTGACCGATATGCTGACCGGCGTGCTGGTAGATTCCCGGCGGGCGCCCGGCCCACGCGGTAAATTCCGGCCGTTTATTCTTTTTGCGTCGTTCCCGGTGGCGCTGGTGGCAACGGCGCAGTTTGTCGCCAACGATCTGCCGCTGACCATGAAAACCGCGCTCGCCACGGTGTTGTTTATGCTGTTTGGTCTGTTTTACAGCCTGATGAACTGCTCGTATGGCGCGATGGTGCCCGCCATCACTAAAAACCCGCAGGAGCGCGCGCATCTCGCGGCGTGGCGCCAGGGCGGCGCGACGCTCGGGCTGTTGCTGTGCACCGTCGGCTTTATGCCGATTCAGTCGCTGTTCGCCGCGCGCCCGTCGCTGGGCTACCTGACGGCGGCGCTGATTTTCGCCGTAGTCGGGCTTATCAGCATGCTGTGCTGCTACCGCGGCGTGCGCGAGCGTTACGTGGAAGTGGTGCCCGCCGGGCATAAGCCAGGGATGCTGAAATCGTTCTGCGCGATTTTCCAGAACCCGCCTCTCCTGGTGCTGTGTATCGCGAATCTCTGCACGCTCGCGGCGTTTAATATCAAGCTCGCAATCCAGGTCTATTACACCCAGTACGTGCTTAACGACCTGCATTTACTGTCGTGGATGGGCTTTTTCAGTATGGGCTGCATTCTGGTCGGCGTGTTTATGGTGCCGGGCGCGGTGAAGCGTTTTGGCAAAAAGCAGGTCTATCTCGGCGGGCTGGCGCTCTGGGCGCTGGGCGATATTTTCAATTATGTATGGGGGGCGACGTCGCTGAGCTTTGTGCTGTTTTCCTGCATGGCGTTTTTCGGCACCGCGTTTGTGAACAGCCTGAACTGGGCGCTGGTGCCGGACACGGTGGATTACGGCGAATGGAAAACCGGCATTCGCGCCGAAGGCTCGGTTTATACCGGCTATACGTTCTCGCGTAAGATCTCCGCCGCGCTGGCGGGGTTTCTGCCCGGGATTATGCTCACGGAGATTGGCTATGTGCCGAATGCGCTGCAAACGTCCGGGACGCTTGATGGCCTGCGCCAGCTGATTTTCCTCTGGCCCTGCGGGCTGGCGCTGGCTGCCGCCGTTATCATGGGTCTGTTTTATAAACTTAACGAGGCGCGGTTTGCGGCGATTATCGAAGAGATAGCCCGGCGGAAAAAGACGCCAGATAGCGCACCGGCGGTAAGCCGCCAGCGCCCTGCGCCGACCGTCAGCGCAAAGGCATAAAAAAAGCCGCTGAATCCTCAGCGGCTTTTTATTCCTACCGGGCGGCGCGAACGCCTGCCCGGTTTACGGATGCACCGTATTACTCTTCTTTCGCACCGCGCATAGCGCGTTTACGATCGTTTTCCGTCAGGTGACGTTTACGGATACGCACAGACAGCGGAGTCACTTCAACCAGTTCATCGTCATCGATGAATTCCAGCGCCTGCTCCAGCGTCATTTTGATCGGCGGAACCAGAACCGTCGCTTCGTCCGTACCGGACGCGCGCATGTTGGTCAGTTTCTTACCGGTCAGGCAGTTTACCGTCAGGTCGTTAGAACGGCTGTGAATACCGATGATCTGGCCTTCATAGACTTCCGCACCGTGACCCAGGAACAGCTTGCCGCGATCCTGCAGACCGAACAGCGCGAACGCTACCGCTTTACCCTGACCGTTGGAGATCAGTACGCCGTTGTTACGCTGGCCCACTTCGCCCGGACGGATATCGTCGTAGTGGCTGAAGGTGGAGTACAGCAGACCAGTACCGGAGGTCATGGTCATGAACTCAGAACGGAAGCCGATCAGGCCACGGCTTGGGATCACGTAGTCGAGACGTACGCGGCCTTTGCCGTCCGGATTCATGTTTTTCAGGTCGCCTTTACGCTCGCCCAGCGCCTGCATTACAGAACCCTGGTGCTGTTCTTCAACGTCCAGCGTCACGTTCTCGAACGGCTCTTGTTTACGGCCGTCGATTTCGCGGAAGATAACTTTCGGACGGGAAACCGCCAGTTCGAAACCTTCACGACGCATGTTCTCGATAAGAACAGACAAGTGCAGTTCGCCACGACCCGATACGCGGAACGCGTCAGCGTCTTCGGTCTCTTCAACGCGCAGCGCCACGTTGTGCACCAGCTCTTTGTTCAGACGGTCAAGGATCTGACGAGAGGTAACGTATTTACCTTCTTTACCGCAGAACGGAGAGGTGTTGACGTTGAAGTACATAGAAACGGTCGGTTCATCAACGGACAGAGCCGGCAGCGCTTCGACATTCTGCGGATCGCAGATGGTGTCGGAGATGTTCAGCTCGCCAAGACCGGTGATTGCGATGATATCGCCAGCTTCCGCCAGATCGGTATCGATACGCTCCAGGCCCAGGTGGCCCAGCACTTTACCGACTTTACCGTTACGGGTTTTGCCTTCGCTATCAATGATAGTGACCTGCTGGTTCGGCTTCACTTTACCGCGTTTGATGCGGCCGATGCCGATAACGCCAACGTAGTTGTTGTAGTCCAGCTGGGAGATCTGCATCTGCAGCGGGCCGTCGAGATCGACGTCCGGTGCCGGTACATGGTCAACAATCGCCTGATACAGCGGGGTCATGTCTTCAGCCATGTCGCTGTGGTCCAGACCTGCGATACCGTTCAGCGCGGATGCGTAAACGATAGGGAAGTCCAGCTGTTCGTCGGTCGCGTCGAGGTTAACGAACAGGTCAAAGACCTGATCCACAACCCAGTCAGGACGCGCGCCCGGACGGTCAACCTTGTTGATAACCACGATAGGTTTCAGGCCATGGGCAAATGCTTTCTTGGTCACGAAGCGCGTTTGCGGCATGGGGCCGTCAAATGCGTCAACCACCAGCAGCACGGAATCAACCATGGACATTACACGTTCAACTTCACCACCGAAGTCGGCGTGCCCTGGGGTATCAACGATATTGATACGGTAATCATTCCATTTGATCGCGGTGTTTTTCGCGAGGATGGTAATCCCACGCTCTTTCTCCAAATCGTTGGAGTCCATCACGCGCTCTTGAGTTTCAGCACGTTCGTCGAACGTACCGGATTGCTGCAGCAGCTTGTCAACCAGGGTCGTTTTACCATGGTCAACGTGCGCAATGATGGCGATGTTACGCAATTTTTCGATCACAACTTTGCCTCAGGCATTAGAAATAGCGCGTTATTGTACACGTATTAATCGAAGGACTAAACAGGATCACAATCATCTGACGCAAACAAGTGTTGTCGCCAGGCTTTGTGATCCTTTTCACGCAGCGGTAAAAGGGCTATTAAACGTAAATTGCACCAACACAGTGCTTGTTTTTTACACACAGGCACTATATTGGTGCAATCTCTCCATCGTGGTGCAGCCCTTTTGCACTATGACACGCATCATAGCGCCTTTTTGGGGGAATTTGAAAGTTGGCACAGATTTCGCTTTAAAGAATTCAGGGCGGCAACGCCAATTTTAATAAGTACTGAAGACCTCGTTACCACGACGACAATGACAAATCCGGGAGAGTTAAGTATGTCCGCTGAACACGTTCTGACGATGCTGAATGAACATGAAGTGAAGTTTGTGGATCTGCGCTTCACTGATACTAAAGGTAAAGAACAGCACGTCACCATCCCAGCCCACCAGGTGAACGCCGACTTCTTCGAAGAAGGTAAAATGTTCGATGGTTCCTCCATCGGTGGCTGGAAAGGCATCAATGAGTCTGACATGGTGCTGATGCCGGACGCCTCCACCGCTGTCATTGACCCGTTCTACGAAGAACCGACCCTGATTATTCGTTGCGATATCCTCGAGCCGGGCACCATGCAGGGCTACGATCGCGACCCGCGTTCTATCGCCAAGCGCGCGGAAGAGTACCTGCGCTCTACCGGCATCGCGGACACCGTTCTGTTCGGGCCGGAACCTGAGTTCTTCCTGTTTGACGACATCCGCTTCGGCAGCTCCATCTCCGGCTCTCATGTCGCTATCGACGACATCGAAGGCGCGTGGAACTCTTCCACCAAATACGAAGGCGGCAATAAAGGCCACCGTCCGGGCGTGAAAGGCGGTTACTTCCCGGTTCCGCCGGTAGATTCCGCGCAGGATCTGCGTTCCACCATGTGTCTGGTGATGGAAGAGATGGGCCTGGTCGTTGAAGCGCACCACCACGAAGTGGCCACCGCCGGTCAGAACGAAGTGGCGACCCGCTTCAACACCATGACCAAGAAAGCGGACGAAATTCAGATCTACAAATATGTCGTGCATAACGTCGCGCACCGCTTCGGCAAAACCGCGACCTTTATGCCGAAACCGATGTTCGGCGATAACGGCTCCGGTATGCACTGCCACATGTCGCTGTCCAAAAACGGCACCAACCTGTTCTCTGGCGACAAATACGCCGGTCTCTCTGAGCAGGCGCTGTACTACATCGGCGGCGTAATCAAACACGCTAAAGCGATTAACGCCCTGTCTAACCCGACCACCAACTCTTACAAGCGTCTGGTCCCGGGCTACGAAGCGCCGGTAATGCTGGCTTACTCCGCGCGTAACCGCTCTGCGTCTATCCGTATCCCGGTCGTGGCGTCTCCGAAAGCGCGTCGTATCGAAGTGCGCTTCCCGGACCCGGCGGCTAACCCGTACCTGTGCTTCGCTGCCCTGCTGATGGCCGGTCTTGACGGCATCAAGAACAAGATCCACCCGGGCGAAGCGATGGACAAAAACCTGTACGACCTGCCGCCGGAAGAAGCTAAAGAGATCCCACAGGTTGCCGGCTCGCTGGAAGAAGCCCTCCATGCGCTGGATCAGGACCGCGAGTTCCTGACCGCAGGCGGCGTGTTCACCGACGATGCGATTGATGCTTACATCGCGCTGCGTATCGAAGAGAACGATCGCGTTCGCATGACGCCGCACCCGGTAGAGTTCGAACTCTACTACAGCGTGTAATGATTTTTTGATGTTGATAGCCAGCGGATTTCAGGTTGTCGCCACTGCGTGAAATCCGCGAATGTTTTTTTGTTGCCGTGGAAACTTTAGCCCATCTTCGGATGGGCTTTTTTCACCACCCGATACCGGTTTTAACGCCCTTTTTAGCGTTAAAACGCTATAATGCACTAAAATGGTGCAAACCCTGGGGGACTGCTGAATGGCAACAGGCACGCTGCCCGATGCTGGGCAGATCCTTAACGCATTAATCAATAGCATTTTACTGGTCGACGACGAACTGGCGGTGCATTACGCCAACCCGGCGGCGCAGCAGTTGCTCGCGCAAAGCTCACGTAAGCTTTATGGCACGCCCTTACCGGAGCTGCTGAGTTATTTTTCCCTGAATATCAGCCTGATGCAGGAGAGCCTGAACGCAGGCCAGGGATTTACCGATAACGAAGTGACGCTGGTGATCGACGGTCGTTCACACATTCTTTCCCTGACGGCGCAACGTCTGCCGGACGGCCTGATCCTGCTGGAGATGGCCCCGATGGATAATCAGCGGCGTCTCAGCCAGGAACAGCTCCAGCATGCCCAGCAAGTCGCCGCGCGCGACCTGGTGCGCGGCCTGGCGCATGAAATCAAAAATCCGCTCGGCGGCCTGCGAGGCGCAGCGCAGCTGCTAAGCCGCGCCCTGCCCGATCCGTCGCTGACGGAATACACCAAAGTCATTATCGAACAGGCCGACCGCCTGCGTAATCTGGTAGACCGTCTGTTAGGGCCGCAGCAGCCGGGCATGCACGTGACCGAAAGCATCCATAAAGTGGCCGAGCGGGTCGTGAAGCTGGTCTCCATGGAGCTGCCGGAAAACGTCACGCTAATACGCGACTACGATCCGAGCCTGCCGGAATTTACCCACGACCCGGATCAGATAGAACAGGTGCTGCTGAATATCGTGCGTAACGCGCTTCAGGCGCTGGGCGAAGGAGGCGGCGAAATCACGCTGCGCACCCGCACCGCGTTTCAGTTGACGCTGCACGGCGTGCGCTACCGTCTGGCGGCCCGCATCGACGTGGAAGACAACGGGCCGGGCATCCCGGCGCATCTGCAGGATACGCTGTTTTACCCGATGGTCAGCGGCCGCGAAGGCGGCACCGGGCTGGGGCTTTCCATCGCCCGCAACCTTATCGATCAGCATTCGGGAAAAATCGAATTTAACAGTTGGCCAGGCCATACCGAATTCTCGGTCTTCCTGCCTATTCGGAAATAGAGGTGATTATGCAACGAGGGATTGTCTGGATCGTCGATGACGATAGCTCCATTCGCTGGGTGCTTGAGCGCGCGCTCACCGGAGCAGGCTTAAGCTGCACCACCTTTGAGAGCGGTAACGAGGTGCTGGACGCGCTGAGCACCAAAACCCCGGACGTGCTGCTGTCAGATATTCGTATGCCGGGCATGGATGGCCTGACGCTGTTAAAACAGATAAAACAGCGCCATCCGATGCTTCCGGTCATCATTATGACCGCGCATTCTGATCTCGACGCCGCCGTCAGCGCCTATCAGCAGGGCGCGTTTGATTATCTGCCGAAACCGTTTGATATCGACGAGGCGGTGGCGCTGGTGGAACGCGCCATTAGCCACTATCAGGAACAGCAGCAGCCGCGCAGCGCACAGGTTTTCGGCCCGACCACCGACATCATCGGCGAAGCGCCGGCGATGCAGGATGTGTTTCGCATTATCGGGCGTCTTTCCCGCTCTTCCATCAGCGTGCTGATTAACGGCGAATCGGGCACCGGTAAAGAACTGGTGGCGCATGCGCTGCACCGCCACAGCCCGCGCGTTAAGGCGCCGTTTATCGCGCTGAATATGGCGGCCATTCCCAAAGACCTTATCGAATCGGAGCTGTTCGGGCACGAGAAAGGCGCGTTCACCGGCGCGAACCAGATTCGCCAGGGCCGTTTCGAACAGGCCGACGGCGGCACGCTGTTTCTTGATGAAATCGGCGATATGCCGCTGGATGTGCAGACCCGTCTGCTGCGCGTGCTGGCCGATGGCCAGTTTTACCGCGTCGGCGGTTATGCGCCGGTGAAAGTGGATGTCCGCATTATCGCGGCGACGCACCAGAACCTGGAACTGCGCGTTCAGGAAGGGAAATTCCGCGAAGATTTATTCCACCGCCTGAACGTGATCCGCGTGCACCTGCCGCCGCTGCGCGAGCGCCGTGAGGATATCCCGCGTCTGGCGCGCCATTTCCTGCAGGTGGCGGCGCGCGAGCTGGGCGTGGAAGCCAAACTGCTGCACCCGGAGACGGAAGCCGCGCTGACCCGTCTCGCGTGGCCCGGCAACGTGCGCCAGCTGGAAAACACCTGTCGCTGGCTCACCGTCATGGCCGCAGGCCAGGAAGTGCTGATTCAGGATCTGCCCGCCGAGCTGTTTGAAACCAGCGTGCCGGACGCGCCGTCGCAGGCGCTCCCGGAGAGCTGGGCGACGCTGCTCGCGCAGTGGGCCGACAGGGCGCTGCGTTCCGGTCATCAAAACCTGCTTTCCGAAGCGCAGCCGGAGATGGAGCGTACGCTTTTAACCACGGCGCTGCGGCACACGCAGGGGCATAAACAGGAGGCCGCGCGCCTGCTGGGCTGGGGCCGGAACACCCTGACGCGCAAGTTAAAAGAGCTGGGCATGGAGTAGCCGGCAGCACTGTGTAAAAAAGCGCTGTCGCCGGCTAATTGCTCTAATTTTATACTTTACTGTCCGCCAGGCTTGAGTATGATCGGGCGCGGTTATGGGGGAGAGTTGTTATGCTTGAATCACTGATCCACATCGCCACGCAAAGCGCAGAGGCGGGCGCCGCCGCGGGTCATACGCCCCAGACGGCCATTGCCGCCCTGCTGTGCGCAGCGCTGGTCACCTTCTTTAGTTAAAAAAAGCGGGCGTTATGCCCGCTTTTTTTATATCACGCGTGAGAACTGTTGCAGCCGCGCTTTGCGGCGCAGATAAACGTCAAAGCACATGCAGACGTTGCGGATAAGCAGCCGCCCTTTCGCCGTCACGGTAATTCCCCGTTCGTTCACATCCACCAGCCCGTCTTTCGCCAGCGGCGCCAGCAGTTGCAGATCCTCGGCAAAATAGTCATCAAAACGAAGCGACCAGGCCTTTTCTATCTCAGCGAAATCGAGCCGGAAATTGCAGATCAGCGCCTTGATGACATCACGGCGGATGCAGTCGTCGCGCGTCAGCTCAAGCCCGCGCCACAGCGCGTTGCCCTGCTCATCCACCGCCTGATAGTAGCGCTTCAGCTCTTTCTGGTTCTGCGCGTAACCGTCGCCGATCATACTAATCGCCGAGACGCCTAAACCGAGCAGATCGGTGTCGCCCTGCGTGGTGTAGCCCTGGAAGTTACGATGCAGCACGCCGTTACGCTGGGCGATAGCCAGTTCGTCATTCGGCTTCGCAAAATGATCCATGCCGATGAACTGATAACCCGCATGGGTTAGCGACTGGATGGTCTGCTGAAGGATATCGAGCTTCTGCTGCGCCGACGGCAGATCCGCCTCTTTGATTTTGCGCTGCGCGGCGAACAGCGTCGGCAGGTGCGCGTAGTTAAAAACGCTCAGGCGGTCCGGGTTAAGCTCCGCCACGCGTTGCAGCGTAAAGGCGAAGCTTTCTGGCGTCTGCTTCGGCAGACCGTAGATTAAATCGATATTGGCCGAAGTGAAGCCCACGTCCCGCGCGCGTTTGATAAGCGCAAAGATGAAGTCTTCATCCTGCTCGCGGTTCACGAGGCGCTGCACCTCTTTATTGAAATCCTGGACGCCCATGCTGAGACGGCGGAAGCCTTCGGCATGCAGGTGATCCAGCACATCAAGTTCGATTTCGCGCGGATCGACTTCAATGGAGATTTCCGCGTCGTCGTTGAACTCGAAATTCGCGCGCAGCAGGCCCATCAGGCGGCTAATTTGCGCTTTGCTGAGGTAGGTCGGCGTACCGCCGCCCCAGTGCAGCTGGCTGACGCGACGCCCGGCAAACAGCGGCGCGCGGTGGATTATCTCCTGCTCCAGCACGTCGAGATACTGGTCGGCTTTATGCTGCTGACGGGTGACGATTTTATTGCAGCCGCAGAAGTAGCAGAGCTTGTGGCAGAAAGGGATGTGAACGTAGAGCGAAAGCGGCCTGTCGGGATAACGCGCGACCGCGCGTGCGAAATCGGCTTCGCCAAACGCTTCAGAAAACTCGAGAGCCGTGGGATACGAGGTATAGCGCGGCCCGGAATAGTTATATTTCTGGATGAGGGCCAGATCCCAGTCGATTACCTGCTCAGACATGCTTACTCCTTCCGACGGTTTCGCCGACGCGTTCGGCGAACTGGCCCACCCGGATGGCGGGTGACAAGCCGGCTGCGCAGCCACTTCTGGCGCCGCGACAGCCGGTGTAGTTTAACGAATAACCACACCAGATAACATACTATCGGAAGGAGTATAAGCAGGACGGTCGGCCCCATCGGAAGGGTTAGTTTCCGCCCTTGAGCAGGCGCATCATATCTTCCTGCTGTTCTTCTTCTTCGTCTTCATCATCGTCGTAAGAAAGACCGAGCTGCTGCATCAGTTCGTCAATGCGATCGAGACGGGAATCGACCCACGCCTGATCTTCCGCGCTCAGGGTTTCCCCTTCTTCAAGGCGCTCCAGCAGCGCGTCCAGGCGCTCGTCGTTCTCCAGCATGTCCAGCTCTTCCTGCGGTGACAACATAGGTTTCTCACTTTTAGGTTGTGGTTGGTGCTTCTGAGGTCGGGTGTCCTGAGCGTCGCTCACCCCAAGCGGGATCGGTTTTTTACTGCCGATGCGCGGATCTTTCTGCTTAGACTGGCCGGAGGATTTTCCGGACGCGTCGGCGCCCGTCGCGCGGCTGCCCGGCGCAAGGCCGCGGTGTTTTTTATCGCGCTTACGATCGCGGGCTTCCTGATTTAATTCTTCACGCGTTTTACGGCGAGCTTTAGCTTTGGCGGGGCCTTTGCCACGCACAGAGGATGAGGGTTGCTTCATAATTTTTCGTCTTAGGCCGTTTTAAACAGTATAGAATTGCGGCGGAATCTAGCAGAAAGCAAGTAAAGAAAAAAGGCGACAGGTAAACCTGTCGCCTTTTTTCCTGACTTTTTAACCGGTCATCGGTATTCACCGTCCTGGTGCGCTTACAACCAACCCTGTTTTTCCTTCAGCCGACAACGCTCCGTGTCGTGTTCCTTTATCCTTGTTAACGTCTCCGACGTTTACCGTCCTGGTATGCTGTGTGCTTCGTCACCCTGACGCTCCAGACCCCTCATCCTGAGTTATTATCCGTTGCAACACTCCGTTGTCTGTGAGGCTTACTTTACCAGCCTGAACGACAGGCTCAAGCCGTTAACGGCCTCAAAAGTCCATTTTCGGACATTTCTGCAAGGTTAACTGACTGTTTTTACTTAAGTAAAACTTAAAGGACGGCGCTTTAAGCCAGCGAAGTCTCAATATAAAAAGGGCAGATCTCTTACATAACCCGGAGGCGTTTTGTAAGCCTCTGGAGAGAACAACAGCCTTTTATCCCTGTTCAGGTATAATCGCGGCTATTGCTTATGCTCATCCTGACGGAGACGACCGTTTTGACTCAGTTGAACTATCAACAGACGCACTTTGTGACCAGTGCGCCAGATATTCGCCACCTGCCTTCCGATACCGGCATTGAAGTGGCTTTCGCAGGCCGCTCCAACGCCGGGAAATCCAGCGCCCTGAATACGCTGACTAACCAGAAAAGCCTGGCGCGCACCAGTAAAACACCGGGACGCACGCAGCTGATTAACCTGTTTGAAGTTGCCGACGGTAAACGCCTGGTGGATCTGCCCGGCTATGGCTACGCCGAAGTACCGGAAGAGATGAAGCGCAAATGGCAGCGCGCGCTGGGTGAATACCTGGAAAAACGCCTGTGCTTGAAAGGCCTGGTGGTGCTGATGGATATTCGTCACCCGCTGAAAGATCTCGACCAGCAGATGATCGAGTGGGCCGTGGACAGCGATATTCCCGTTCTGGTGCTGCTGACCAAAGCCGACAAACTGGCGAGCGGCGCGCGTAAAGCGCAGCTGAATATGGTGCGTGAAGCGGCTCTGGCTTTTAACGGCGATGTCCAGGTCGAAGCGTTTTCTTCTCTGAAGAAGAGCGGCGTGGATAAACTGCGCATCAAGCTGGACACCTGGTTTAACGACCTGCCGCCTGCCGTCGAAGACGCCGCCCCGCAAGAATAATCCTTTCCCGGCGCGGGCCTGGCTCGCGCGTCCGCTTTTTTTGACGCAATAAAAAACGCCCCAGTCATTTCTGACTGGGGCGGCTAAAATATTCAGCCAAATCCGATTACGTGAAGTAAAAGGTCTGAAAGATAGAACATCTTACCTCTGTACCCTACGTCGATAACTCTACCCTTTTTTTATGACGGGAAAAAGCACTTTTTGTAATTTCTTTTCATCCTTTACATAGCAATTTCTAATGACTATCACAAAAATCTATTAGTTATGTTGCTAAGTTACAAAAGCGTCTGCGCGCATTTTGAGGATTAATGCGCCAGATCCCAGTTCACGCCGCTGCCCACTTCCACCAGCAACGGCACATCCAGCTGCATGCTGTTTTCCATCAGTTCATGGATTTTCTGCGACACCGCTTCCACGTCATCCTTATGCACTTCGAAAACCAGTTCATCGTGCACCTGCATGATCATTTTCACGCGGGGCTGCTCTTTTTCCAGCCAGCCATCAACCGCGATCATGGCGCGTTTGATGATGTCCGCCGCGGTGCCCTGCATCGGGGCGTTGATCGCCGCGCGCTCAGCGCCTGCGCGTCGCGCCGCGTTGCTGGCGTTAATGTCCGGCAGGTAGAGACGACGCCCGTCCAGGGTTTCCACATACCCTTGCTCTTTCGCCTGCTTGCGGGTGCGCTCCATATACTCCAGCACGCCAGGATAACGCTCGAAGTAGAGATCCATGTACTTCTGCGACTCTTTGCGCGGGATATTGAGCTGGCGCGACAGGCCGAAAGCACTCATGCCGTAAATAAGACCGAAGTTAATCGCCTTGGCGCTGCGGCGCTGCTCGTTAGAGACGCTCTCCAGCGGCAGGCCGAATACTTCCGCCGCCGTTGCGCGGTGGATGTCTTTGCCTTCAGCAAACGCGCTGAGCAGCCCTTTATCGCGCGACAGATGCGCCATGATGCGCAGTTCAATCTGCGAGTAGTCCGCCGAGACAATCACGTAATCCTCCGGCGCGATAAACGCCTGGCGGATGCGGCGGCCTTCATCGTTACGCACCGGAATGTTTTGCAGGTTCGGATCGGTGGACGACAGACGCCCGGTGGCCGTGACCGCCTGGTGGTAAGAGGTATGCACGCGGCCGGTTTTCGGGTTAATCATCTGCGGCAGTTTATCGGTGTAGGTCGATTTCAGCTTCGCAAGGCCACGGTATTGCAGAATGACTTTCGGCAGCGGGTAATCGAGCGCCAGCTCTTCCAGCACCTCTTCTGAGGTGGATGGCGCGCCGCCCGGCGTTTTCTTCAGCGGCTTGATGCCCTGCTTTTCAAAAAGGATGGTTTGCAGCTGTTTGGTGGAAGAGAGGTTAAACGGCTCGCCCGCGATTTCATGTGCTTTTTGCTCAAGCTCGGCAAGCTTAAGGGCAATCTCCTGCGAATGGGCGTGCAACACCGCCGGATCGATTTTCACGCCGTTGCGCTCGATACGTGACAGCACCGGCACCAGCGGCATTTCAATATGCTCGAAGATATTCAGCGGGCCTTTGTGCTGCTGCAGCTTCGGCCACATTTTCAGGTGCAGCTGGAGCGTCACGTCGGCATCTTCCGCCGCGTAGCGTCCGGCCTGTTCGAGATCGATCTGGTTAAACGTGAGCTGGTTTTTGCCTTTGCCGGCGATCTGCTCAAACGTGATGGTGGTGTGTTTAAGCCAGCGACTGGAGAGGCTGTCCATATCGTGGCGGCCGGAGACGCTGTCCAGAATGTACGACTCCAGCATGGTGTCGAAGACAATGCCGCGCAGCTCAATGCCGTAGTTCTGCAAAATGCCGCGGTCGAATTTCAGGTTCTGGCCCACTTTCACCAGCGATTCATCTTCCAGCAGCGGTTTTAATAATTCCAGCACGCGATCGCGCGGAAGCTGATCCGGCGCGTCGAGGTAATCGTGCGCGACAGGAATATACGCCGCAAGGCCAGGTTCGGTGGCAAACGAGATGCCGACCAGATTGGCGGTCAGGTTATCGAGGCTGTCGGTTTCGGTATCAACAGCCACTACCGGCGCGGTTTTAATGCGCTCAATCCACGCCTGAAGCGTCTCTTCATCAAGAATAGTGACGTAGCGTTCCGCGGAAAGCGCGACAGCCTCTTCTTCCGGCTCCGCCTCGACGACTATTGTTTCTGCCGGCTTCGCGGCAGGTTTGCCACGCGACTGGAGCCATTTGCCGGCTTCGAGATCGGACGTCCAGCGCTTAAATTCGTACTGCCGGAAGAGCGCGAGCAGTTCATCGGCCAGCGGCTGCTGCACTTCAAGGCGATCGTGGCTCAGCTCCAGCTCTACATCGGTTTTAATCGTCGCCAGCTGGTAAGAGAGGTACGCCACGTCTTTGTTCTGCTCAAGCTTCGCTGCCATGGTTTTGGCGCCGCGGAAAGAGAGCTCAGCGATTTTCTCCGGGTTGGCGTAGAGCGCGTCCAGACCGCCGAGGCCCTGCAACAGCGCCTGGGCGGTTTTCTCGCCGACACCCGGCACGCCCGGAATGTTATCGGACGAGTCACCCATCAGCGCCAGGAAGTCGATGATAAGCTCCGGCGGCACGCCATATTTCGCGCAGACTTCTTCCGGCCCCAGCACGGTGTTGGTCATCGTGTTGATAAGCGTGACGTCTGGCGTGACAAGCTGCGCCATGTCTTTATCGCCGGTGCTGATGAGCACCGCGCGGCCAGCGGCGGCAGCTTCTTTCGCGAGCGTGCCGATAACGTCATCCGCCTCCACGCCAGAAACCGCCAGTAACGGCAGGCCCATCGCTTTGACCATCGCATGCAGCGGCTCAATTTGCGCACGCAGATCGTCAGGCATCGGCGGACGGTGAGATTTGTAGTGCTCGAACAGTTCATCACGGAAGGTTTTGCCTTTCGCGTCAAACACCACGGCCGCGTGGGTAGGCTGGTACTGCAGTATCAGGCTGCGCAGCATATTCAGCACGCCATACATCGCGCCGGTGGGCTCGCCAGCGCTGTTGGTCAGCGGCGGAAACGCGTGATACGCCCGATACAGGTAAGAAGAGCCATCGACGAGAATAAGGGGATTTTCTGGGATCTGAACCATAATGTCCGTGCCTGATAATGAAGTTATGGATAAAGGATGCCATAGCCTGGCGCAAAACATGAAACCCAAAGGGCCGATCGCAGGGAAAGTTTTGTCGATCCGCGCGATCGCTCGCAACGCAGCCTGTGGATAAGTTTGTGCACAAAAACCTAAGCTATTAATAACGTGAGATAAAAATATAGCGAAGCGCTGTAAATAGCCCACTAAATCATGAACTTATAAAAACCCTGACGCCGCTAATTATTTTTTGGCGGGAAAGTTTTATTGTGGATATAAAAAACCGCCCTTGCCGTTTCGCTTGAATGACGCTTAAAAACAGATGGGTATTCATCGCAGGTTACGTTTAGGCTCATTACGCCAGAATGTTTTCTGTTAGAATCTGCGCCCTCTGCCGTCCCCGGCATTTTATCGAATCGCCTGAAAACTATTATGTCGAGATTACTCGCCGCGATGACGCTTATGCTCAGCGTCGTGCTGACCATTGTGGTCACTATTTTATGTTCCGTGCCGATTATCCTTGCCGGAATAATTAAACTGCTGCTGCCTTTACCGGCGGTCTGGCGGTCGGTTTCCCGCTTTTGTAATTTTATGATGTATTGCTGGTGTGAAGGGCTGGCATTACTGCTGCACCTGAACCCGCATCTCAAATGGGAAGTCCAGGGGCTGACCGGGTTAAATAAAAAGAGCTGGTATTTACTTATCTGCAATCACCATAGCTGGGCGGATATTGTGGTGCTGTGCGTGCTGTTTCGTAAGCATATTCCGATGAATAAATATTTTCTGAAACAGCAGCTTGCCTGGGTGCCCTTTATTGGGCTCGCGTGTTGGGCGCTGGATATGCCCTTTATGCGCCGTTATTCCCGTAGCCACCTGTTACGCCACCCGGAACGACGCGGCAAAGATGTGGAAACCACGCGCCGCTCCTGCGAGAAGTTCCGCCATCAGCCGACGACGATCGTGAATTTCGTCGAAGGCTCGCGTTTTACTGAAGAAAAACAGCGCCAGCTGCATTCACCGTTTATGCACCTGCTTCCGCCGAAAGCGGCAGGCATTGCAATGACATTAAATGTGTTGGGAAAACAGTTTGATAAGATGTTAGACGTAACGCTGTGTTATCCGGAAAATAACCGCACGCCGTTTTACGATATGCTAAGCGGAAAGTTAACACGCATTGTGGTGCATATTGATTTACTGCCGGTAGAGGCCTCACTGCATGGCGATTACGTTAACGATAAAAACTTTAAGCGTCGTTTTCAGCAGTGGCTGAATGGATTGTGGAATGAGAAAGACGCCAGGCTTGAAGCCCTTTATCAGCACTATAAAAAAGCCGGTCAGTGACCGGCTTTTTTGTTTACATCGTATAATTACTTTTTACCGAGCAGGTAGTTAACGGTATCCGCATATTGCTGGACGAAGACGTCCATATTGCTGGTATCCATGCCCTGCGGGTTAAGCTGGTATTTGCCGTTAACATACATGGCAGGTACGCCCTGCAGGCCAACGTCCGCCGCCGCTTTTTCCTGCTGAGCCACGAGCGATTTCACGACAAAGCTGTTCCACGCAGCGTCATATTCTTCCGGCTTTACACCCGCGTCGATAAAGACTTTACGGATATCGGCTGGCGTTTGTACGGTCTGGGTTTTCTGCACCGCTTCAAACATCGGGGCCGTAATTTTATCTTCGATGCCCATCGCCATCGCAACCGCCCACGCCTGCGTCAGATCTTTACCCAACGGGCCCAGGAATTCGACGTGGTATTTCGTCATTTTGGTGCCTGCCGGCAGCTTTTTCTTCACGCCGTCGGAAATATGCAGCACTTCTTCAAACTGGTAGCAGTGCGGGCAGTAGAAGGAGAAGAACTCCATCACCTGCGGAGCGCCGGCAACGGGTTTTTCCAGCGTGTTGTACTGTTTCCCGTCAGCGTAGTCGGCGGCGGAAACGCTGAATGCCATCACCATACCGGCCAGCGCCAGCCAAATCTTCTTCATCATTTACTCTCTCCTGAATATTACAGATCAATACATTGGCGTTAGTTGTAAAGGAGGCTCATTGAGCGCCCGAATTTGCTCGTTAAAAGTCGCCGTCTGACGGCGCCAGAAATCTTCTTCAGTAAGCCAGGGGAAGTTACGTGGAAACGCAGGATCTTCCCAACGGCGAATCAGCCACGCCAGATAGTAAACCTGCCGCATCGCGCGCAGCGGCTCTATCAGCTCAAGCTCTTTGATATTGAATGTAGTGAACTCTTCGTAGGCTTCCAGAATAGTTTCCATCTGCATGCGCTGTTCGGCGGCATCGCCGTTCAGCAACATCCAGAGATCCTGAATGGCCGGGCCGTTGCGGGCATCATCGAGATCGACAAACAACGGGCCGTCGCGCCAGAGAATATTGCCGGGATGGCAGTCGCCATGCAGACGCAGCGCGTCGTAACCCGGCTGCCAGCGGGCAGTTACTGCGTTCGTCAGCGCATCGGTCGCCTGCAGAAACGCTGCCTTGAGCGACGCAGGGATAAGCGTACATGCCTCATAGACCGCGCGAGGCTCGAGCAGATATTCATTGATGCCGATGGTCGGACGATGGGAGAAGAGCCGCTGTTTGCCAGTCTGATGAATACGGCCCAGATAACGGCCAACCCATTCCATCTGGTCAAGGTTATCCGTTTCATACTGACGGCCGCCGAGGCCCGGGAAGACGGCAAACATAAAGCCATCGTGCGTCAACAGGGTGTCGCCATGAAGGCGCAGCGGCGCGGCAACCGGGACTTCATCGGTTTCCAGCTCAAGCGCGAAATGATGCTCTTCGCGAATTTGATCGGCGCTCCAGCGGTGGGGGCGGTAAAACTTCACAACAAAACGCTTACGATCTTCATCCTGAAAAAGATAAACGCGGTTTTCAAAACTATTAAGCGCGGTTAAGCCAGAATCCACACGAATGCCGTGTTCAAACAGGGCGTCCATGATGGTGTCTGGCTGTAGCGTCTGGAAATTAAAAGCGTTATCTGTCATCCCGATATCCGGAAAACACAAGCAATGCTTCAGGATATCATCTCAAAGCCGCAGCGAGAGCTTCTCTTACAAGCTTTTACTCTTTTATCACGCCGCGTGCGCGCAACAGGGCCGTTTTAAAATCGTCTTCGTAATCTTTCTGGATGCCAGGGATCACGGCGTCTTTATCAGCGTCACGCATTTTTAACTGATAAATCAGGATATCATCGGTAAGATCGGCCAGTTCGCCAGTAAAACCGGATTCAGCGGCCAGCTTTTGCAGGAACTCCAGCAGGTTGAGATCGGGGTCTTTTTCCCAGGCTGGCTGAAGCAGTTCGATAACTTCATTAAGACGTTTGCATTTCATCATGGTCTCCTTTTATCTGGCTGACACGTTAGCAGGGACAAAACCGTATGAAAAGAGGTGATATTCTTGGATAAGCTTAGCGCGATTACTGGCGTAGTGCTGGCAGGCGGCCGGGCAATGCGAATGGGCGGGCAAAACAAAGGATTGATGCAGCTGAATGGCAAAGCGCTGTGGAGGCATGTCGCGGAGCGCCTGGCGGCGCAGGTAGCGCACGTTGCGCTGAGCGCTAACCGGGATCTGGACGCCTATCGCGCGGGCGGTTATCCGATCATCACCGATACCCTTCCGGATTTTCCGGGGCCGCTGGCGGGGATGCTTTCTGTCATGCAGTCTCTTCACAGCGAATGGTATCTCTTTTGCCCGTGCGACACGCCGCATATCCCTGCCGATCTCGCGCAACGCCTGTGGTCCGCGAAAGACGCCCGCTCTGCCGTATGGGTTAACGATGGCGAACGTGATCACCCTGCCATTGCGCTGATGCATCAATCCGTTAAGGCGCCTCTGGCTGACTATCTTGCACGCGGAGAACGCCGTGTGATGGTTTTCTTGCGTGAGGTTAATGGCTGCGCAGTGAAGTTTGCGAATAAAGATGACTTCGCCAATGTAAATACTTTGGACGAGCTTGAACGCTGGCAGGAGAAATAATGGTTCCGTTACTGGGCATTGCCGCATGGAGCGGTACGGGAAAAACAACGCTGCTTAAAGCCTTGATTCCATTGTTACGTGAGCGAGGTATCAGGCCTGGGCTGATTAAACACACCCATCATGATATGGATGTGGATACGCCAGGCAAAGACAGTTATGAACTTCGCAAAGCGGGCGCGGCGCAGACACTGGTCGCGAGCGCGAAACGCTGGGCGCTGATGACGGAGACTCCAGACGAGGCTGAGCCGGACCTGCATTATCTGGCAAGCCGGATGAACAGCTCGCAGCTGGATCTGATTCTGGTAGAAGGATTCAAACACGATGCGATAGCAAAAATTATGTTATTTCGGGAGGGCACGGGGCGTGACGCCGCAGAACTGACGCCGGACGACCATGTTATCGCTATCGCCAGTGATACGCCTTTACCGCAGTTCGCCTTACCGGTAATCGATATTAACGATCCGGTGCAGATCGCTTCGTTTATCGCTGACTGGCTGGCGGAGCAGCACTGAGTAAGGGGGGCAAAGAGTGAAGAGCGAATAGAGAAGTCTATGGAAAAGAATGAAAGGCCAGGTAGCCGTATCTGTTTTCTCCGGAGCCCTGAAAAGCAAAAACCCCTCAGCGGTGCTGAGGGGTTCTTTAATTGATGTCTGGCAGTTCCCTACTCTCGCATGGGGAGACCCCACACTACCATCGGCGCTACGGCGTTTCACTTCTGAGTTCGGCATGGGGTCAGGTGGGACCACCGCGCTACAGC
>NZ_CAWPHW010000043.1:0-300 GCF_963888145.1 Cronobacter sp. EKM101R
GGGTGGTCAGTATGACTTTCTCTGTGGGCTGATCACCCTCGGGCGAAGGCTCACCCTCTAAAAGGAAAAGTCACATGCTTGGTCTTTTTAAAAAGAAAACCCGCAAAGTTGTTACCGAAGTAAAAAAATGGAAAACCGTGACGCGGTAGAGGCGACCGTATGGGGTGCGTATTCCATTGCCTGTGCTGACGGCACCTGTGACGCGAAAGAAATCGGTGTGCTTGAGAAAACCATCGCTGCGCTACCGGCTTTTGCGCCGTTCTCCGGTGAGATTGCACAGATGAGTGCCAGTATTCGCGC
>NZ_CAWPHW010000044.1:0-294 GCF_963888145.1 Cronobacter sp. EKM101R
GCGTGGCGCAGTTATGAAAAAGGCCCGCCGAAGCGAGCCTGAGGAAGCGGATAAAAAAAGCCCCGCCGAAGCGGGGCTAATCCCACAGAAGCGAAGTGACTCTTGTCTTAACAAAGACGACGACTTCTGGGGTAACTCACTTAGAGCATGAAGCTCTTATCAACGTTTCGTCAGATAGCTTGCGCGGGCAGCGAGAATTGAACCCACATCATCAGCCTGGAAGGCTGAGGTAATAGCCATTATACGATACCCGCATATGGTGCCGATTACCGGAATCGAACTGGTGACCTACTG
>NZ_CAWPHW010000045.1:0-293 GCF_963888145.1 Cronobacter sp. EKM101R
GTGCAGGGCACAATCAGTTATCACGAGGTACAAATCATGCAGAACCGGACACCGAATCCACTGCAAACGCAGCCGTTAAACGGATACGCGCCGCACGCGCACAGAAACTCGCAGGCCGAGGACAGGGCGTGGACGTTCTGGGAAGTCATGGCGGAAATATATTCGAACCGCTGGGAACTCAAGAACGGTTCAGCACCGTCCGAACTCTGGATCTCTCAGATTGGCCAGATGAACAGCCGGCAGATAATGGCGATCTGTAACGCGCTGTTAGCCCGCTGCGCGGCAGGGAATTC
>NZ_CAWPHW010000046.1:0-289 GCF_963888145.1 Cronobacter sp. EKM101R
CTTGATATCGCTGATCAGGATGGTATCGGAGAGCAGGAAGAAGCACAGCTCAAGAAAATTGCGCAGGCGCTTCAGTTGCCGCTGGACCAGTACCTGTGAAAAGTGTGCGCATTGTGCTGGCTGCCGTCCTGCTTTTTCTGGTAGTGGCGGTGGACTTCACCGGGCGGCTGATGTCGGTGCTGGCAGACGCTGTGCTGGTGGCCGGAGTGATTGCCGTGCTCTGGCCATTGATGCGTAAAACAGAATAACACCATGCAAAAGGCATCTGCGGGTGCCTTTGACAGGGTGT
>NZ_CAWPHW010000047.1:0-278 GCF_963888145.1 Cronobacter sp. EKM101R
AGTCACGATGTCCTGTACCAGATTTGCACCGAAATGCGACGCACAGGCACCGAGCAGCAAATGACTGAAAAAGAGCTTGAGGCGCTTGCGGGCCAGTTACTTGCGAAGTGGGAAAAACATTTTCGCGACGGGCACGAAATCCCGGAGGTCAGGAAGCAGCTTGAAAAGCCACGCCGCCCGACCGGGCCGACTCCGGCAGAATTACTGATGGCGAAGTATCGCCAGCAACAGGCAGCGAAGAATTCAGATAAGCATTGAGGTTACACGAATGGCTAATT
>NZ_CAWPHW010000048.1:0-278 GCF_963888145.1 Cronobacter sp. EKM101R
TCCGTGGCGGGCAGGATGCTTCAGCGTGCCCTGAACGTGTTCAACATGCGTGGAACGCTCTACCCCGATATGAGCGTTGACGGCCGTATCGGCCCGCGCACGATCAACGCGCTACAGGCTTATCTGAATAAGCGCGGTAAGGATGGCGAGCGTGTGATGCTGGTGGCGCTGAACTGCCAGCAGGGCGAGCGCTATATCGAACTGGCCGAACAGCGACCGGCGAACGAGTCGTTCGTCTATGGCTGGCTGAAAGAGCGTGTGGCGGTGTAACCCTTTCT
>NZ_CAWPHW010000049.1:0-274 GCF_963888145.1 Cronobacter sp. EKM101R
ACTACCATCGGCGCTACGGCGTTTCACTTCTGAGTTCGGCATGGGGTCAGGTGGGACCACCGCGCTACAGCCGCCAGACAAATTCTTTTTAAATGCCGAACATTAACCGAAAAACTGGTGCTGATACCCAGAGTCGAACTGGGGACCTCACCCTTACCAAGGGTGCGCTCTACCAACTGAGCCATATCAGCACACTAAATTTGATGCCTGGCAGTTCCCTACTCTCGCATGGGGAGGCCCCACACTACCATCGGCGCTACGGCGTTTCACTTCT
>NZ_CAWPHW010000050.1:0-273 GCF_963888145.1 Cronobacter sp. EKM101R
GGAGATAAAGCATGAAGCTGTCCATAACATTACTGTCAACGTTATTACTGACAGCCTGCAACAGTGTGTCGTCTGCGAACGAGCAGGGTGAAATAAAAGCGCCTTTTGATGAATGGTACTTCACCTTTACCACACCCCGGGCGCTGCCGGCGCAGGTTACGCTCGTAAAAATGCTCGACATCAACGGGTACGCTAAGGTTTTCCGCACGATAGACCAGCCGCAGGGCGACAGCGTGGGAAGCTGGGACCAGTATGTAGGGCTTGGGCCATCTC
>NZ_CAWPHW010000051.1:0-266 GCF_963888145.1 Cronobacter sp. EKM101R
GGATGTCATCAAATATTTCATCTCTGGTTTTCATCTCAGCACCTCAGCAGCGAAAGTATTTTTGACACGTTGCCCCGCGCCCATAACACCACCGCACAGAACAGCAGATTCACCAGAACCACCGGCCACTGAGAATGCGGGTAGCGCCCGAAGACAAAGCAGAGCGGAACGGCGGCATATCCCACCATAATCAGCCAGGCCACCCACGACACCAGCGGTTTATGTGTTGCCTTATTCCTGCGGTAAAAAAAGAGCGCCAGCACGAT
>NZ_CAWPHW010000052.1:0-268090 GCF_963888145.1 Cronobacter sp. EKM101R
GGGGGACTTGAACCCCCACGTCCGAAGGACACTAACACCTGAAGCTAGCGCGTCTACCAATTCCGCCACCTTCGCATACCAGCAATACCGGGAAGTATTGCAACCACGGAGGCGCATTCTAGATGTTTTCTGGACTTCGTCAACACTTAATTGCATGCCGCTTTTCTGAATGGTGCAAAAAGCGGCATTCGACGCGTGAACAGGCTTAACGCTTCGCGTTGCGGCCCATTACGGCGCGATACACCTTAAAGCGGCCGGTTTGCGCCAGCACTTCGTGGTTGCCGAAGGTTTCGTCCAGCACATTGGGATAGGGCAGAAACGCGTTGGCCACAATACGCAGCTCGCCGCCGATATTCAGATGGCGTACAGCGCTGCGGATAAGCGTCTGCGCGGCTTCAAAGCTGGTCTCCATGCCGTCGTGGAACGGCGGGTTGGAGATAATCATATCGAAGCGGCCTTTGATTTCAGAGAAGACGTTGCTTGCAACCACTTCACCTTCAAAACCGTTCGCGGCAAGCGTCGCGCGGCTCGCCTCTACCGCAGGCGCGCTCACGTCGCACAGAGTCAGACGCACTTTCGGCGAATGGCTCGCCAGCACCGCCGCCAGCACGCCCGTGCCGCAACCGACATCCAGCACTTTGCCTTTGGTATGCGGCGAAAGGGTAGAGAGCAGCAGATCGCTGCCGACATCCAGCCCGTCGCGGCTGAAGACGCCCGGCAGGGTTTTGATGGTCAGCTCATCGACCTGATATTCGCCCCACCAGCCGTCAGCATTGAATTCCGGCTGTTTTTCGAGACGGCCATGATAAAGCCCGCAGCGGCGCGCGCTGTCGATTTTATTCAGCGGGCAGTAAGCTTCGAGCATCGCCTCGGCGCTGCGCACGCCGCTGCGGTTTTCGCCGACGACGAAAATATCGGTGCCGACCGGCAGCAGCGACAGCAGATTCATCAGCTGGAACTGGGCCTCCGGTTTGTTCTTCGGCCAGTAGTAAATAAGGGTATCGCTGTCCGCCACGATATCGGCGTCGGCGACCAGGCCGTAGCGCGCGTTATCGCCCATCGGCTTGCTCAGCACCTGCCAGTGGTGGAACTGCTGCGTATGCGCGCGGCTTTGCGCGGTATCAAAACGCGCCGGCAGGTCATCCTGCATATCGCCGGCAAACAGAACGCGGCTTTCGGTAAAATCATCACTGTGGCGCAGCAGAACTTCGCTTGCCGGGGAAAAACCAGACATGAAACACTCCTTCGGAAACTTGAGGGGCGATTATAGTGGTTTGTTGGCGCATGTTCGACGGATTTGCTATATTTGCGCCCCTTCGGCACTGATTCAGGCATCCCTATGACATCCCGACGAGACTGGCGATTACAGCAACTGGGCATTACCCAGTGGGTATTGCGTCGACCCGCCGCGCTGCTGGGTGAAATCGCCATTGTGCTGCCTCCTCATATCCGCCTGGTCATGGTGGCCGCCGAGCCGCCGCCGCTTACACAGCCGTTCGTTAAAGATGTGCTGCGCGCGCTGGCGCTTACTGCCGACCAGGTGATGCAGTTAACCCCCGATCGCGTGGCGATGCTGCATGACGCCCACTGCAACAGCTGGTGTCTGGGCGTGGACGCGACGCCTGAGCTGCCCGGTATCCGGCTGGTGACGCCGGGGCTGGAAACGCTACAGCGCAGCGGCCCGGCGCGCGCCGATCTCTGGCAACAAATTTGCGAGCATGAAGATGATTTCCTTACTCCAGAGCGCTGATCTGGCGGCGGCGTTCGCGATTGAACAGCGCGCCCATGCGTTTCCCTGGAGCGAAAAAACCTTCGCCAGCAATCAGGGCGAACGCTATCTGAATCTGCGTCTTGATGTCGACGGCACGATGGCCGCGTTTGCGATTACCCAGGTCGTGCTGGATGAAGCCACGCTATTTAATATCGCGGTCGACCCTGCGTTTCAGCGTCGCGGCCTTGGCCGTGCGCTGCTTCTGCATCTTATCGAGGCGCTGGAGACGCGCGGCGTGCTGACGCTCTGGCTCGAAGTGCGCGCCTCGAATCACGCGGCGCGCGCGCTCTATGAGAGCCAGGGCTTTAACGAGGCGACGATTCGCCGCAACTATTACCCGACGTCCGACGGGCGCGAAGACGCCATCATCATGGCGCTACCGTTGGGCTGATAATCAAGAAAGGTGACGTAATGAAGTGGGACTGGATTCTTTTTGACGCTGACGAAACGCTGTTTACTTTCGACGCCTTTGGCGGCCTGCAGCGCATGTTCCTGGACTACAGCGTAACGTTTACCGAGCAGGATTTTCACGACTACCAGGCCGTGAATAAGCCGCTATGGGTCGATTACCAGAACGGCGCTATCAGCGCGTTACAGTTGCAGCACCAGCGTTTTCAGGGTTGGGCCGATCGCCTGAGCGTGCCGGCAGGCGATCTGAACAGCGCGTTTTTAAACGCGATGGCGGAGATCTGCGCGCCGCTGCCGGGTGCGGCGTCGCTGCTGGAATCGCTCAAGGGCAAAGTAAAGCTTGGCATCATTACTAACGGCTTCACGGCGCTGCAGCAGATCCGTCTTGAGCGCACCGGTTTTCGCGACTATTTTGATTTACTGGTTATTTCCGAACAGGTCGGCGTGGCGAAACCCGCCCCGGAAATCTTCGATTATGCGCTGGAGAAAATGGGCAATCCCGAGCGCTCGCGCGTGCTGATGGTGGGTGACACGGCGGAATCCGATATTCTGGGCGGCATCAATGCCGGGTTCGCGACCTGCTGGCTTAACCACCACGGACGCATACTGCCGGAAGATATCGCCCCGACCTGGCAGGTCACCTCGTTAAGTGAACTGGAGCAACTGCTGTGTAAACAATGATTGTCTGACCCTGGCAGATGGGTAAAATAGCCGCATTTTTCGCTCACTCGCCGCGTGGCGCCTGGCCGCGCGCTTACACAGAAGATTGATTATGACGTTGTCTCCTTATTTGCAAGAGGTGGCCAAGCGCCGCACTTTTGCCATCATTTCGCACCCGGACGCCGGTAAAACGACGATCACCGAAAAGGTGCTGCTGTTCGGACAGGCGATTCAGGTCGCCGGTACGGTGAAAGGCCGCGGATCCAACCAGCATGCCAAATCGGACTGGATGGAAATGGAAAAGCAGCGTGGGATTTCTATTACCACCTCCGTGATGCAGTTCCCTTACCATGACTGTCTCGTTAACCTGCTGGACACCCCGGGCCACGAAGACTTCTCGGAAGACACCTACCGCACGCTGACGGCGGTGGACTGCTGTCTGATGGTTATCGATGCCGCAAAAGGCGTTGAGGATCGCACCCGTAAGCTGATGGAAGTCACCCGTCTGCGCGACACGCCGATCCTGACCTTCATGAACAAACTCGACCGTGACATCCGCGATCCGATGGAGCTGCTGGATGAAGTGGAAAACGAGCTGAAGATCGCCTGCGCGCCGATCACCTGGCCGATTGGCTGCGGCAAACTCTTTAAAGGGGTTTACCACCTTTATAAAGACGAAACCTACCTGTACCAGACCGGGCAGGGTCACACCATTCAGGAAGTTCGCATCGTTAAAGGGCTGGACAACCCGGAGCTGGACCAGGCCGTCGGCGACGAGCTGGCCGCGCAACTGCGCGACGAGCTGGAGCTGGTGAAAGGCGCCTCGCATGAGTTTGACCGTGAGCTGTTCCTGAGCGGTGAAATCACCCCGGTATTCTTCGGGACCGCGCTCGGCAACTTCGGCGTCGATCATATGCTGGATGGTCTGGTGGAGTGGGCGCCTGCGCCGATGCCGCGTCAGACCGATGGCCGTGTGGTTGAGGCGAGCGAAGAGAAGTTCTCCGGTTTCGTGTTTAAAATTCAGGCCAACATGGACCCGAAACACCGCGACCGCGTGGCATTCATGCGCGTGGTGTCCGGCCGCTATGAGAAAGGCATGAAGCTGCGCCAGGTGCGTACCGGTAAAGATGTGGTTATCTCCGACGCGCTGACCTTTATGGCGGGCGACCGCTCGCACGTGGAAGAAGCCTACCCGGGCGACATCATCGGTTTGCACAACCACGGCACCATTCAGATTGGCGACACCTTTACGCAGGGTGAATCCATGAAGTTCACCGGTATCCCGAACTTCGCCCCGGAACTGTTCCGCCGTATCCGCCTGAAAGATCCGCTCAAACAGAAACAGCTGCTGAAAGGGCTGGTTCAGCTGTCGGAAGAGGGCGCGGTGCAGGTGTTCCGTCCGCTTTCCAACAACGATCTGATTGTCGGCGCGGTCGGTGTGCTGCAGTTTGATGTCGTCATGTCGCGTCTTAAGAGCGAATACAGCGTTGAGGCGATTTACGAATCGGTCAACGTGTCGACGGCCCGTTGGGTGGATTGCGACGACGCGAAGAAATTCGAAGAGTTTAAGCGTAAGAATGAGATCCAGCTGGCGCTGGACGGCGGCGATAACCTGACCTACATCGCGCCGACCATGGTCAACCTCAACCTGACGCAGGAACGTTACCCGGATGTAACCTTCCGTAAAACACGCGAGCACTAATCCCCTTCAGGACGCGGCCAGCCCGCGTCCTGCCTCGTTTCCCCGCCCTTTTTCCGCGATGCGGAATGTTCTTAAATTCCTGCTTTCTCAGCTGTTTTGGCGTTTTTTCCCGCCGTTTGCCAGGCGTTTTTGCGAAGCTGATCTATATTTAACACTGTGATGACAACGTCGTCGGGATGAAATGCCGCTAAGTGCTTCTCATCAGGTGATTAATCATCATAAACGTTAATATTGCCATATTAATAACTGAGTTTTCGCAAGGTAACGGCTGACTGTCTGACTAACCCTCTGATAATGCCTTGCCGGTACGGCGCGAATAACTCATCAGCGGTGCTTATGCCTGCTGTTAGGAAAAGCCGCTGACGTGGCGGCTTGCGGCTCAAATTCTGAGCAAACCACAGGAACGAATCGATGAACAAGACTAAGATTTCAAAAACTCTGCTGGCTGTTGTGTTGGGTTCTGTCATGGCGTCCTCTTCTGCATTCGCAGAAAACTCCGCCGCTGAAAGCACCAAATCTACCGCGGATAGCGCAGGGCAAAAAATCGATAGCTCTATGAATAAAGTCGGTAACTTCATGGACGATAGCGCCATCACCGCTAAAGTTAAAGCGGCGCTGGTAGATGACGAACAGATTAAGAGCACCGACATCTCTGTGAAAACCGAGAAAAGCGTAGTGACGCTGAGCGGCTTTGTGGAAAGCCAGGCCCAGGCCGAGGAAGCGGTGAAAATCGCCAAAGGCGTTGAGGGCGTCGCTTCTGTAAGCGACAAGCTGCACGTACGCGACGGTAAAGACAAGTCGGTGAAAGGTTATGCGGGCGACGCGGCCACCACCAGCGAAATCAAAGCGAAACTGCTGGCGGATGACATCGTTCCTTCGCGTAATGTGAAAGTCGAAACCACCGACGGTGTGGTGCAGCTTTCCGGTAACGTCGAGTCTGAAAAACAGTCTCAGCGCGCCGAAAGCATCGCAAAAGCAGTTGATGGCGTGAAAAGCGTCAAAAATGATTTAAAAGTGAAGTCGTAACAGGCAAGCCCCTCTCCCGGTTTGCGCCGGGAGGGAAGGTAAGCACTATCAGCTGGATGACACCGCCAGTGGACGCTGCGTTCATTAAGAAGCGGTATAAAGATTAACTATGGTAAAGGAGAGTCTTATGTTTCGTTGGGGCATTATCTTTCTGGTTATCGCGTTGATTGCGGCCGCTCTGGGCTTTGGTGGCCTGGCAGGCACCGCAGCAGGCGCAGCGAAAATCGTATTTGTTGTGGGTATTATTCTGTTCCTGGTTAGCCTTTTTATGGGCCGTCGACGCCCATAGTGTGATAAAAAGATAACTGACAGACGGCAAAGCCAGTCCTTGTGACTGGCTTTGCTGGTTTATGGCATCGTAAAACGTTCGCGCGGCGCGCGACGATAAAACAGGAAAGCAGGGTGGGACAACGTATTCCCGTAACGCCAGGCAGCATAGCGCCTCTGGCGGTGAAACCGTTTCGTCCCGGCAAGCTGGCTATCGTCTGTGAAGGTGGCGGCCAGCGCGGGATCTTTACAGCCGGCGTGCTGGATGAATTCATGCGCGCGCAATTCAACCCGTTCGATTTCTTTCTCGGCACGTCTGCCGGGGCGCAAAACCTCTCAGCCTATGTCTGTAACCAGCCCGGTTATGCCCGGCGCGTTATCACCCGCTTTACCACCTCTCGCGATTTCTTCGACCCGGTGCGCTTTGTGCGCGGCGGCAATCTTATCGATCTCGACTGGCTCACCGAAGCCACCGCCGCGCGTATGCCGCTTCAGATGGGCAACGCGATGCGGCTTTTCGATGCCGGCAAAGCGTTTTATATGTGCGCGTGCCGTCGCGATGACTACGCACCCGGCTATTTCGCGCCGCAGGAAAAGGACTGGCTTGATATTATTCGCGCCTCCAGCGCCATTCCTGGCTTCTATCGCCCCGGCGTGGATATTGACGGCGTGAACTACTTCGACGGCGGCGTCAGCGATGCGATCCCGGTGCGGGAGGCGGCGCGCCTCGGCGCCACGACGCTGGTGGTTATCCGCACCGTACCGTCGCAGATGTACTACACGCCGCAGTGGTTTAAACGCATGGAGCGTTGGCTCACCGACAGCAGCCTGCAACCGCTGCTTAATCTGGTGCAGCACCATGAAACCACTTACCGCGAGATTCAGGAATTTATCGAAAACCCGCCTGGTAAGCTGCGCATTTTTGAAATCTCTCCGCCCCGCGCGCTCACCAGCATGGCGCTCGGCAGCCGTCTTCCGGCGCTGATGGAAGATTACAAACTGGGGCGTCTGTGCGGGCGCTATTTTCTCGCCACCGTGGGCAAACTGATGGTGAGCAAGCCGCCGCTGCGCCGTTACGGTACGCCGCCGTTAGTCCCGGTCGCTGAACCGACCGCGGTTGCCGCGGCGGCGGACGTGCTGATGCCCATCGTACCGGAGACGACTATCGTGGTGCCGCCCGCGACCGTCGCCAATGACGCGCTCGACGCGCTCGACGCGCCGCTGGTGAAAGCCGAGCAGGCGAACGACGCGACGTTCAACGATGAGGATCTGGCATGACGCGACGCTTTATCGACACCCATTGCCATTTCGATTTTCCGCCGTTTACCGGCGCTGAGGCCGAAAGCCTGGCGCAGGCCGCCTCGGCGGGCGTGGAACATATTATCGTGCCCGCCATCGAGGCCGCGCGATTTGCGACGGTGCTGGAGCTTGCGGCGCGTTACCCGGCGCTGTGGGCGGCTATTGGTTTGCATCCCATCGTCATCGGCAACCATAACGACGCCAGTCTGGCGCTGCTGGAGCATCATCTGCAACAGCAGGCGGATAAGCTGGTGGCGATAGGCGAGATCGGGCTCGATCTCTATATGGAAAATCCGCTGTTTGAGCGCCAGGAGGCGATTCTGGACGCCCAGTTGCGGCTCGCGAAACGCTATGATCTGCCGGTGCTCCTGCATTCGCGCCGCACCCACGATAAACTCGCGATGCACCTTAAGCGCCACGCGCTGCCCTGTACCGGCGTGGTGCATGGGTTCGCGGGCAGCCTGCAACAGGCGCAGCGCTTTGTGGATCTCGGCTACCGCATCGGCGTCGGCGGCACCATTACTTACCCGCGCGCGCAAAAGACGCGCGACGTCATGGCGCAACTACCGCTTTCTGCGCTACTGCTGGAAACCGACGCGCCGGATATGCCGCTGAACGGCTGGCAGGGTCAGCCGAACCGCCCCGAGCGGGTTAACGGCGTGTTTGACGTGCTTTGCGAACTGCGCGCCGAGCCGCCCGATGTCATCGCCCATACCCTCCTTGAAAACACCCGCGCGCTCTTCCCACGCCTCAAAATGTGACCGACGGTCCACGCTTGCTTAAAAAAGCGTAAAGCGTCTGGATTTCAGGCGATTCCCTGTCGTTAAATCGCCGCGCCTGCGCGCGCGGGACAACATAATTCACTCATTACACAGGGATACTGTATGCAAATATTGATGGGGCTGGTGGGGATGCTGGCGCTGCTGCTGATAGCGGTCGCACTCTCCAGTAACAGAAAAGCAATTAATCTGCGCACCGTGGTGGGCGCCTGGCTGATTCAGATAGCCATCGGCGCGCTGGTGCTCTATGTGCCTGCGGGGCGTAAAGTGCTGCTGGCGATGTCCGAAGGCGTGGCGAACGTTATCGCTTACGGCAACAGCGGCATCTCGTTTCTCTTTGGCGGGCTGGTGTCGGACAAAATGTTCGAGGTGTTTGGCGGCGGCGGGTTTATCTTCGCGCTGCGCGTCCTGCCGGTTATTGTCTTTTTCTCCTCGCTTATCGCGGTGCTCTATTACCTCGGCATTATGCAATTAGTTATCCGCCTGCTGGGCGGCGCGCTGCGCAAAGTGCTGAAAACCTCCCGAACCGAATCGCTCTCGGCGACCGCCAATATTTTTGTTGGCCAGACCGAGGCGCCGCTGGTGGTGCGCCCTTACATCGCCACGATGACCCGCTCTGAACTCTTCGCGGTCATGTGCGGCGGCCTGGCGTCTGTGGCGGGCTCGGTACTGGCGGGCTACGCCCAGATGGGCGTGCCGCTGGAATATCTGATTGCCGCGTCCTTTATGGCCGCACCTGGCGGCCTGCTGTTCGCCAAAATCATTATCCCTGAAACAGAAACCCCGCACGACGCGCCGCATCTGGACGCCGCGCAGCACGATCCTGACCGCCCGTCGAACGTGCTGGACGCCGCCGCCTCCGGCGCATCCGCCGGGATGCAGCTGGCGCTTAACGTCGGCGCGATGCTGCTGGCGTTTGTGGCGCTTATCGCGCTGCTTAACGGGATGCTCTCCGGCATCGGCGGCTGGTTTAATCACCCGGAGCTGTCGTTGCAGCTGATCCTCGGCTGGGTGTTCTCGCCGGTAGCCTGGCTGATTGGCGTGCCGTGGGATGAGGCGATGGTCGCAGGTTCGTTTATCGGCCAGAAGCTCATCATCAACGAATTCGTGGCGTATATGAATTTTGGCGAATACTTGAAAGAAGACGCCGCAGTGGCGGCGGCGGGCTTACAGGTCCTCTCCGATCACACCAAAGCGATTATCTCTTTCGCACTGTGCGGATTTGCTAACCTTTCTTCTATCGCCATCCTGATTGGCGGGCTGGGCAGCATGGCCCCCAACCGCCGTCACGAAGTCGCGCAGCTTGGGCTGAAGGCCGTGGCGGCCGGTACGCTCTCTAACCTGATGAGCGCGACGATTGCCGGATTGTTTCTGGCGCTGTAGTCTTGTGTGAAAATGTTATTATTTTCACATTTTCTGTGACGCTCAGGCTGGCTTCGCGCCAGCCTTTTTATTTTCTGCGCGTGATTCTGACTGTCATAATGTTGTGTTAATCACATATAATGGCGCAAAGTATGCAATCCTTACTTTGTAATTTGTGAAACAAGACACAAAATCAGACTGCCTGTGAGTGTTAGAATTTTAACATTGATAGCAATGATGTGCGGTGAGACGGATCTCAGCGTGACGGCGGACGACGCCGCTCTTCTTCATGGAACCACGACCGCTCCAACGTGTTGAGTTTCTCACCCGAGATGCATTTTTTTGTTGGAGAAAGTTATGACCGATTTAACCAAAAGCAGCCTGCGTGCGCTGCAGCTGATGGACCTCACCACCCTGAATGACGACGACACCAATGAAAAAGTGATCGCCTTATGTCATCAGGCCAAAACCCCGGTGGGCAACACCGCCGCGGTCTGTATCTACCCGCGCTTTATCCCGATCGCCCGTAAAACCCTGAACGAACAGGGTACGCCGGATATCCGTATCGCTACCGTGACCAACTTCCCGCACGGCAATGATGATATTGATATCGCGCTGGCGGAAACCCGCGCGGCTATCGCCTACGGCGCAGACGAAGTGGACGTGGTCTTCCCGTACCGCGCGCTGATGGCGGGCAATGAGCAGGTCGGCTTTGATCTGGTGAAAGCCTGTAAAGACGCCTGCGCGGCGGCGAACGTGCTGCTGAAAGTGATTATCGAAACCGGCGAACTGAAAGAAGAGGCCCTGATTCGCAAGGCGTCTGAAATCTCCATCAAAGCGGGCGCTGATTTCATCAAAACCTCAACCGGTAAAGTGCCGGTGAACGCGACGCCTGAAAGCGCGCGCATCATGCTGGAAGTGATCCGCGATATGGGCGTTGCGAAAACCGTTGGCTTTAAACCGGCAGGCGGCGTGCGTACGGCGGAAGACGCGGCCAAATATCTGGCGGTCGCGGATGAACTGCTGGGCGCCGACTGGGCCGATGCCCGTCACTACCGCTTTGGCGCGTCCAGCCTGCTGGCGAGCCTGCTTCAGGCGCTTGGCCACGGCGACGGTAAAAGCGCCAGCAGCTACTAAGCCGCGTTGTGCCTGATGACGCGTCGCGCATCAGGCCAACCGATTCACCGGGCGGGGGCTTCACGCCACCCGCCATCGTTCTTCCTTATTCACGGGGGGTACCGTGTTCCTCGCTCAAGAAATAATTCGTAAAAAGCGCGACGGTCATGCGCTCAGCGACGAAGAGATCCGCTTCTTTATTAACGGCATTCGCGATAACACCGTGTCCGAAGGCCAGATCGCCGCGCTGGCGATGACGATTTTCTTTCACGACATGACAATGCCGGAGCGAGTTTCGCTGACGATGGCGATGCGCGATTCCGGGACCGTGCTGGACTGGAAAAGCCTGAACCTCAACGGCCCGGTCGTGGATAAACACTCTACCGGCGGCGTGGGCGATGTGACCTCGCTGATGCTCGGTCCGATGGTCGCGGCCTGCGGCGGGTACATCCCGATGATTTCCGGACGCGGCCTGGGCCACACCGGCGGCACCCTCGATAAACTGGAAGCGATCCCAGGGTTTGATATTTTCCCGGACGACAATCGCTTTCGCGACATTATTAAAAACGTGGGCGTGGCGATTATCGGCCAGACCAATTCGCTGGCGCCTGCGGATAAACGGTTTTACGCCACGCGCGACATCACCGCGACCGTCGATTCAATTCCTCTGATCACCGCCTCGATCCTCGCGAAAAAACTCGCGGAAGGGCTGGATGCGCTGGTAATGGACGTGAAAGTGGGCAGCGGGGCGTTTATGCCGACCTATGCGCTGTCTGAAGAGCTGGCGCAGGCGATCGTCGGCGTGGCGAACGGCGCGGGCGTGCGCACGACCGCGCTGCTGACCGATATGAACGAAGTCCTGGCCTCCAGCGCCGGTAACGCGGTGGAAGTGCGTGAAGCGGTGCGGTTCCTGACCGGCGATTACCGCAACCCGCGTCTGCTGGAAGTGACCATGGCGCTGTGCGTCGAGATGCTGCTCTCCGGCGGGCTTGCGAAAGACGACAGTGAGGCGCGCGCGAAACTGCAACAGGTGCTGGATAACGGCCAGGCGGCGGAGATTTTCGGGCGTATGGTGGCGGCGCAAAACGGCCCGGCGGATTTTGTTGAAAACTACGATCGTTATTTGCCGGCGGCCACGCTCAGCAAAGCGGTCTATGCCGACCGTTCCGGCTTTGTCACGCAAATGGATACCCGCGCGCTGGGCATGGCGGTCGTGGCCATGGGCGGCGGTCGTCGTCAGGCGTCTGACAGCATTGATTACAGCGTCGGCCTGACTGATATGGCGCGCCTGGGCGAGCAGGTTGACGGCGAACGTCCGTTGGCCGTTATCCACGCGAAGAGCGAAGCAAGCTGGCAGGAAGCGGCGGCAGCCGTTAAAGCGGCCATCAAAGTTGACGATACGGCGGCGAAAGCGTCACCGGTTGTCTATCGCAGAATCAGCGAATAAGTGGCATACTGATCTGATCACTTTTTTACAGCGCAATAGGTACGGAGAAAATATGAAACGTGCATTTATTATGGTGCTGGACTCCTTTGGTATTGGCGCAACGGAAGACGCGGAACGCTTCGGCGACGCGGGTTCTGACACCCTTGGGCATATCGCCGAGGCCTGCGCCAAAGGTGAAGCAGACATCGGCCGTAAAGGTCCGCTGCATCTGCCGAATCTGACGAAGCTGGGCCTTGCGAAGGCGCATGAAGGCGCCACTGGCTTTATTCCTGCCGGGATGGACGGCAATGCGGAAATCACCGGCGCTTACGCCTGGGCGCATGAGCTTTCATCCGGGAAAGACACGCCGTCAGGCCACTGGGAAATCGCCGGCGTGCCGGTCCTGTTCGACTGGGGCTACTTCACCGATGAGAAAAACAGCTTCCCGCAGGAGCTGCTCGACAAGCTGGTGGAACGCGCGAACCTGCCGGGTTACCTCGGCAACTGCCACTCCTCCGGGACGGTGATTCTGGACGAGCTGGGCGAAGAGCACATGAAAACCGGCAAGCCGATTTTCTATACCTCCGCCGACTCCGTTTTCCAGATTGCCTGCCATGAAGAGACGTTTGGCCTGGACAGACTTTACGAGCTGTGCGAAATCGCGCGTGAAGAGCTGACCGAAGGCGGCTATAACATTGGCCGTGTTATCGCGCGTCCGTTTGTCGGCGATAAAGCAGGCAACTTCCAGCGTACCGGCAACCGTCACGACCTGGCCGTTGAGCCGCCGTCGCCGGTCGTGCTGAAAAAGCTGGTGGATGAGAAGGGCGGTCACGTGGTGTCTGTCGGTAAAATCGCGGATATCTACGCCAACATGGGCATCACCAAAAAAGTGAAAGCCACCGGGCTGGATGCGCTGTTTGACGCCACCATCAAAGAGATGAAAGAAGCGGGCGACAACACCATCGTCTTCACGAACTTCGTGGACTTTGACTCCTCCTGGGGCCATCGCCGCGATGTCGCGGGCTACGCGGGCGGCCTTGAGCTGTTCGACCGCCGCATGCCGGAGCTGCTGGAGCTGGTAGGCGAAGATGACATCATCATCTTTACCGCTGACCACGGCTGCGACCCGACCTGGAAAGGCACCGACCATACCCGTGAGCACATTCCGGTACTGGTCTACGGCCCGAAAGTGAAACCGGGCTCGCTGGGTCACCGCGATACCTTCGCGGATATCGGTCAGACCGTCGCCAAATACTTTGGCTTGTCTGACATGGACTACGGCAAAGCGTTATTTTAACTGACCCTGGTCAGTTTGCAGGCCGGGTGGGCTGCCGCCGCCCGGCTACATAAAAGACTAAAAAAGGAAACAGAGATGGCAACCCCACATATTAACGCTGAGATGGGCGATTTCGCGGACGTTGTGCTGATGCCGGGCGACCCGCTGCGTGCGAAACACATCGCAGAAACGTTCCTGGAAGACGTGCGCGAAGTGAACAACGTGCGCGGCATGCTGGGTTTCACCGGGACTTACAAAGGCCGTAAGATTTCCGTCATGGGCCACGGCATGGGTATCCCGTCCTGCTCTATTTACACCAAAGAGCTGATCACCGATTTCGGCGTGAAGAAAATCATCCGCGTGGGCTCCTGCGGCGCGGTACGCGCAGACGTTAAGCTGCGCGACGTGGTTATCGGCATGGGCGCGTGCACCGATTCCAAAGTGAACCGTCTGCGTTTTAAAGATCACGATTTCGCGGCCATCGCGGATTTCGACATGGTGCGTAACGCGGTAGACGCGGCGAAAGCGCTGGGCGTTGATGCGCGCGTGGGCAACATTTTCTCTGCCGACCTGTTCTATACGCCGGACCCGTCTATGTTCGATGTGATGGAAAAATACGGCATCCTGGGCGTGGAAATGGAAGCGGCAGGCATCTACGGCGTGGCGGCGGAATTCGGTGCGAAAGCGCTGACCATCTGCACCGTGTCCGACCATATCCGTACCCACGAGCAGACCACCGCGGCAGAGCGTCAGACCACGTTTAACGACATGATCAAGATTGCGCTGGAATCCGTGCTGCTGGGCGATAAAGAATAAGTTTTCGCGTGTTTAAAGTGAAAGAAGAGGGCGCCGCGGCGCCCTTTTTTATTGGGCGTTGTCGGTCAGTTGAAGCTTTGGAGCGCACCCACCAGTGGCACAGGGTTTTGTAGGGTGGGTAAGCGCAGCGCACCCACCAACAGCAGCTTACCGCACCGCCTGCGCCATCCACGCGCCCACTTCGCGCAATTCCGCGGCCTGGGCGGGAAACTCGCTCGCTAACGCCTCGCAGGCCTGCTGCAACGCACCGGCCTGATACACGCAGCCCTGTAGCCGGTTCGCCAGCGCCTCCAGCGGCGCCGGGTTCAGGCTATCGGTAAAAAGCTGCGTGCGGGTGATATGCCCCTTTTCCACGTCGAAATGCAGCTCCACGCCGCCCCAGACGAATCGCTCGTCCAGTTGATGCGTGAAGGCGGGCGCCTGGCCGAAATTCCACTCCCAGCTGCTCTGGCGGGCGAACGTCTCGGCAAAGCCAGGCAGATCCGGGAACGCGTCGGGCGAAATCACCTCGGCGGACACCTGCTCGCCGTAATACGTGAAAAACGCGTCCGTCACGGCGTCGCAGATCTGCGCATGCGTCACGCCGGGTTTGAGATCGTTAATATTGGCGACGCGCCCGCGCACGGAGGTGATCCCCTTCGCCTGGAGCTTTTTCTTATCCGGGTTCAGGTAATTCGCGAGCCGGCTCAAATCGGCGTTCAGCAGCAGCGTGCCGTGGTGAAAGCCGCGATCCATCGTCTCGCGGTAGGCGGAGCCGGAAATTTTGCGCGGCCCTTCGGCGGTTTCCACCACCAGATCGTTGCGCCCCGAGGCTGTTGCCGGAATGCCAAGCTGCGCCAGCGCGTTAATCACAATCGTCGTGGAGACGCTTTTGTCATACTCCGGTTTGCCCGCCATAAAGGTAAAACAGGTATTGCCGAGATCGTGGAACACCGCGCCGCCGCCGCTGCTGCGCCGCGCCAGCCGGACATTATCTTCCTCCATCCGGCGGGTGTTGCACTCTTTCCACGGGTTCTGCGCCCGGCCAATTACGACGGTATCGGCGTTGCGCCAGAGGAACAGCACGCGCTGGGTGGCAGGCATCTGGCGGAAGATGCACTCTTCCACCGCCAGGTTAAACCAGGGATCGTACGAATCGGAAATAAGCAGGCGTAAAGAGGACACAGGCGTTTTCCCTAAAGCATTGAAGAACGCCCATTATACCACGCGGCGTCAGGCGCGTTTGTCATCCACAGGCGTCTTAGGCTCACTCTCTTCTTCCGGTACGGATTTGCTGGCGGTGAGCAGGAACGGCGACTGCTGCCAGCGGGTACGTTTGCCCTGAAGCAGCGTGCGGGTCAGTACGATGCCGATAGCGAGCGCCAGCAGCATCATCAGGCGCAGAATATTGGTGGTGTTATCCACCTGGCGCGCTTCGGTCGGCAGGCTGTGGGTGTCGAGCGTGAGCCGCAGGTAACCTACCGGGCCGTTTTTATCCTGCACCGGCTGGACAATCTGCTGGTTAAAATAGCTGCCCGCTTTTTTGCCGTCGAGCGCCAGCCGGTCGCGTACGTTTACGCCTTCGCCCGCGCGGGCGATCAGTTCGCCTTGCTGGTCATACACGCTGGCGTCAAGGATACGGCTCTCTTCGGTGAGCTGGCTGAGGATAGCGCCGACGCGTTTTTCATCCGGGTTTTCGCCCTTAATCAGCGGAACCAGGCTGTAGCTGACCTGGCGGGCCAGCGTGCGGGCGAGCTCTTCCATCTGGATATTGCGCGACTGCTGATGGCTCTGGCTAAACCAGGACGCGCCCTGCATCAGCGCCACCAGCAGCGCCAGACAGATAAGTACAATCACTGCGCGATGCAGCCGAAATTTGAGTTTTGCCCGGGCCATAAAGTACCTGCTTAAATTTTGAAGCTTAATGTTGCCAGAAGCGCCGCAGACAAGGTAGCCTCATGCGTTGTTTTGTCCCGCCCCGATACTATTTACAGGAGCCTGAATGCCGAACAGTCTTACCTGGTGCGACCTGCCAAACGAGGTCTCCCTCTGGCCTGGATTGCCCCTTTCTTTAAGCGGTGATGAAGTCATGCCGCTGGATTATCACGCTGGCCATAGCGGCTGGCTCCTGTACGGACGGGGTTTAAATAAGCAGAGTCTGACCCAATATCAGCACAAGCTCGGCGCGGCGATGGTTATCGTTAACGCGTGGTGCGTGGAAGATTATCAGGTGATCCGCCTTGCGGGCTCGCTGACGCCGCGCGCGACGCGTCTGGCGCATGATTCAGGTCTCGACGTCGCGCCGCTCGGCAAAATTCCTCATCTGAAAACGCCAGGCCTGCTGGTGATGGATATGGATTCCACCGCTATCCAGATTGAATGCATTGATGAAATCGCAAAACTTGCCGGTACCGGCGATGAAGTGGCGGACGTCACCGAGCGCGCCATGCGCGGCGAGCTGGATTTCGCGGCCAGTCTGAAAGCGCGCGTCGGCACGCTGAAGGGCGCGAGCGCCGATATCCTGCACCAGGTGCGCGACGCGCTCCCTTTAATGCCTGGACTGACCTCGCTGGTGCTGAAGCTGCATTCGCTGGGCTGGAAAGTGGCGATCGCCTCCGGCGGTTTTACGTTCTTCGCGCAATATCTGCAGGACAAACTTCACCTGGACGATGTGGTCGCCAATGAACTGGCGGTGGAAAACGGCGTTTTTACCGGTGACGTGACCGGCCAGATTGTCGACGCCCAGTTTAAGGCGCAGACCCTGCAACGCCTGGCTGAAAAATATGAGATCCCGACGGGCCAGACCGTCGCGATTGGCGATGGCGCCAACGACCTGCCGATGATCCAGACGGCGGGGCTGGGAATCGCCTATCACGCTAAACCGAAAGTGAATGAAAAGACGGAAATCACTATCCGTCACGCTGACCTGATGGGGGTTTTCTGTATCCTTTCAGGCAGCCTTAACCAGAAATAAAGAGGTAAAAGGTGGCGAAAGCTCCAAAACGCGCATTTGTCTGTAACGAATGTGGTGCGGATTATCCGCGCTGGCAGGGGCAGTGCAGCGCCTGTCATGCCTGGAATACCATCACGGAAGTGCGCCTCGCCGCCTCGCCGCAAGCGGCGCGCAATGAACGGCTTTCCGGCTACGCGGGCAACGCGGGCGTGGCCAAAGTCCAGAAACTGTCGGACATCAGCCTTGAGGAGCTGCCGCGCTTCTCCACCGGCTTTAAAGAGTTCGACCGGGTGCTGGGCGGCGGCGTGGTGCCGGGCAGCGCCATTCTGATTGGCGGCAACCCGGGCGCCGGGAAATCGACGCTGCTGCTGCAAACGCTCTGCAAGCTCGGCGAGCAGATGAAGACGCTCTACGTCACCGGCGAGGAGTCGCTGCAACAGGTGGCGATGCGCGCGCATCGTCTCGGCCTGCCTACCGCTAATCTCAACATGCTTTCGGAAACCAGCATTGAGCAGATCTGCCTTATCGCCGAAGAAGAGCAGCCGAAACTGATGGTGATCGACTCCATTCAGGTGATGCACATGGCCGACGTTCAGTCGTCGCCGGGCAGCGTCGCGCAGGTGCGTGAAACCGCCGCCTACCTGACGCGCTTTGCGAAAACCCGCGGCGTGGCGATTGTGATGGTCGGCCACGTGACCAAAGACGGTTCGCTGGCGGGCCCGAAAGTGCTGGAGCACTGTATCGACTGTTCCGTCCTGCTGGACGGCGACGCCGATTCGCGCTTTCGCACGCTGCGCAGCCATAAAAACCGTTTCGGCGCGGTGAATGAGCTCGGCGTCTTCGCCATGACGGAGCAGGGGCTGCGCGAAGTCAGCAACCCGTCGGCGATTTTCTTAAGCCGTGGCGATGAAGTCACTTCCGGCAGCTCGGTCATGGTCGTCTGGGAAGGAACGCGCCCGCTGCTGGTGGAGATTCAGGCGCTGGTGGACCATTCGATGATGGCGAACCCGCGGCGCGTGGCGGTGGGCCTTGAGCAGAACCGTCTGGCGATCCTGCTCGCCGTGCTGCATCGTCACGGCGGTCTGCAAATGGCGGATCAGGATGTGTTCGTCAACGTGGTCGGCGGGGTGAAAGTGACCGAAACCAGCGCCGACCTGGCGCTGTTGCTGGCGATGGTATCGAGCCTGCGCGACCGTCCGCTCCCGCAGGATCTGGTGGTGTTTGGCGAAGTGGGCCTCGCAGGCGAAATCCGCCCGGTGCCGAGCGGCCAGGAGCGTATTTCCGAGGCGGCGAAGCACGGTTTCCGCCGCGCCATCGTTCCCGCCGCCAACGTGCCGAAAAAGGTGCCGGAAGGCATGCAAATTTTCGGCGTGAAAAAACTGGCGGATGCGCTGGCTGTTTTTGACGACCTATAATCATTAAACCACTGTTTTCTGGCGGGTAGCGCGTGGCTTACCCGCCTTTCGTATTTTATCGATCCGGCACGCTCATTCAGCAGGAGGCTCTTGTGTCATCATTCGATTATCTCAAAACCGCGATCCGTCAAAAAGGCTGCACGTTACAGCAGGTGGCGGATGCTAGCGGCATGACCAAGGGCTATTTAAGCCAGCTTCTTAACGCCAAAATCAAAAGCCCGAGCGCGCAAAAGCTCGAAGCGCTGCACCGTTTTCTTGAACTGGAATTCCCGCGCAGGCAGAAACGCGTCGGCGTGGTGTTCGGCAAGTTTTATCCGCTGCATACCGGCCATATCTATCTGATCCAGCGCGCCTGTAGCCAGGTTGATGAGCTGCACATCATCATGGGCTATGACGAAAAGCGCGACCGCACGCTGTTTGAAGAGAGCGCGATGTCGCAACAGCCGACCATCAGCGACCGTCTGCGCTGGCTGTTGCAGACCTTTAAATACCAGAAAAACATCCGCATCCACGCCTTTAACGAAGAGGGCATGGAACCGTATCCGCACGGCTGGGACGTCTGGAGCGAAGGCATCAAAGCGTTTATGGAAGAGAAGGGAATCGAGCCGGATTCTATCTATACTTCCGAAGAGGCCGACGCGCCGCAGTATCGCGAACATCTCGGCATCGAGACCGTGATTATCGACCCGAAACGCACCTTTATGAATATCAGCGGCGCGCAGATCCGCGCCAACCCGTTCCGCTACTGGGAGTACATCCCTACCGAAGTGAAACCGTTCTTTGTGCGTACGGTGGCGATTCTGGGCGGTGAATCGAGCGGGAAATCGATGCTGGTGAACAAGCTCGCCAATATTTTCAACACCACCAGCGCCTGGGAATATGGCCGCGATTATGTGTTTTCGCACCTCGGCGGCGACGAGATGGCGCTGCAATATTCCGATTACGACAAGATAGCGCTCGGTCACGCGCAATATATTGATTTCGCGGTGAAATACGCCAACAAAGTGGCATTCATCGATACCGATTTCGTGACCACGCAGGCGTTTTGCAAGAAGTATGAAGGGCGCGAGCACCCGTTTGTGCAGGCGCTGGTGGATGAATACCGTTTCGACCTGGTGATCCTGCTGGAAAATAATACGCCATGGGTAGCGGACGGGTTAAGAAGCCTCGGCAGCTCGGTGGATCGCAAAGAGTTTCAGTCGCTGCTGGTGTCGATGCTGGAAGAAAACAATATCGAGTATGTGCACGTTGAAGAGCCAGATTACGACTCGCGTTTTCTGCGCTGCGTGGAGCTGGTGAAGCAGCTGATGGGCGAGCAGGCGTAGCGGGCGGTTGTTTTCAGGGTATGGTGGGTGCGCTGCGCTTACCCACCCTACAAACACACTCGCTTTTACCGTAGGGCGGGTAAATAACGTGCACCCGCCGAGGGTATGAATGTTCAAAGGTGGGTGCGCTGCGCTTACCCACCTTAAAAAGACGCTCACGTTTCCCGTAGGGCGGGTAAGCCACGCGCACCCGCCATGTAAGGTGGTGTTCATGTAAAAAAGGTGGGTGCGCTGCGCTTACCCACCTTACAAAGACGCTCACGTTTCCCGTAGGGCGGGTAAACAACGTGCACCCGCCATGTAAGGTGGTGTTCATGTAAAAACGGTGGGGGCGCTGCGCTTACCCACCTTACAAAGACGCTCACGTTTCCCGTAGGGCGGGTAAACAACGTGCACCCGCCGTGGCTGCCGTCATTAAAATTCCACGACCACTTTGCCGCGCATATGGCCTTCCAGCACCTTCTGATGCGCCTTGCTGATGCTCTCAACGCTCAGGCCGTGGAAGGTCTCGCTCAGCGCGCTCTCCACTTCGCCGGCATCCACCAGCGTCGCCACTTCATTGAGGATCTCGCCCTGGCGCGCCATATCGGTGGTCTGATACATGCTGCGGGTATACATAAACTCCCAGTGCAGCGCGGCGGATTTTGACTTCAGCGCATCCTGATCCAGCGGGTGCGCATTCTCCACGATGCTGCAAATATGTCCCTGCGGCGCGATAAGCTGGCTCACGGCCGCCCAGTGGCCGTCGGTATCATTCAGAATGAAAATAAAATCGACATACTTAATCCCCTCTTTTGCAAGCTCACCTGGCAGATCGCGATAGTTCACCACCAGATCCGCGCCGCGATCGCGGCACCACTGCGCGGAATCTTCACGCGAGGCGGTAGCGATAATTTTTACCTTGCTGTGCAAACGCGCGAACGGAATGGCAAGCGAGCCCACGCCGCCTGCGCCGCCGATAATCAGCAGCGTCTTGTCTTCACCGGCATTCTGAATCGCCAGACGCTCGAATAAGCCTTCCCAGGCGGTCAGCGCCGTCAGCGGGATAGCGGCCGCCGCGGCCCACGAAAGCGTGCGCGGTTTATGCCCCACGATGCGGGAATCGATCAGCTGATGGCTGGCGTTGCTGCCAGAGCGGGTGATATCCCCGGCGTAATAGACTTCATCGCCCGGTTTAAAACCGCTGACCTTGCTGCCGACGGCGGTGACCACGCCGCTGGCGTCCCAGCCCAGCACGCGCGGCTCCTGCAAGCCGTTCTTCTGCAGGCTCGCATGCACTTTCGTATCCACCGGGTTGATGGAAACCGCTTTGATTTCCACCAGCAGATCATATTCGCCCGGCTGAGGCATCGGCTGAGTGATCTCAATAAAGTGTTGCGGGGAATCCGGGTTAACGGCAATCGCTTTCACAGACATGTCAGGTTCCTTTCGGTGCGTTCAGTAAGGGACAGATTGACTGTAGTCTATTCATGCCGCAGCAGGGTGATAAGATGGACAATCCAGAACGGCGTGTTCGTGGGAGATGAACAATCATGTTTAAGCAATTACAGGATATGGCGCTTTTCGCGCTGGTCGCGGAGACGGGTAGCTTCACGGCGGCGGCGCAGAAAGCGGGCCTGCCGAAGTCAAGCGTCAGTCAGCGCATCAGCCAGCTTGAAGCGCACGTCGGGCTGCGGCTGCTTAATCGCACCACGCGCACGCTAAGCCTGACGTTTGCGGGCGAGCACTATCTGGTGCATTGCCGTGAAATGCTTGATGCCAGCGAACGCGCCGATCTCGCCGTGCAGCGCCTGCGTGACAACCCCAGCGGCAGATTGCGTATCACCAGCCCGGCAGGTATCGGTGCGACGCTGCTGGCGCGCATGAACGCCGAGTTTCTCGCCAGATACCCGGATATCACGCTGGAGGTGTTTATCTCCGACGACGTGCGGGATCTCGTTATGGAAGGGTTTGACGTGGCGCTGCGCACCGGTAAACCGCAGGATTCTTCGCTGATTGGCCGCAAGATTGGTCACTGCCCGCGTTACTTGCTCGCCTCGCCAGCTTATCTGGCGCAGCATCCGCCGCTGACGCACCCGGCGCAACTGGCGGAGCATCGGGTTATCGTTCACCGCGCCTGGACGGAGTGGCTGCTCCAGCGCGACCGCGAGCTTTACCGCTGCCACCTGAATCAGATGCACCAGACCGATAATCTTCTCTATGCCCGTGAAAGCGCGCTGGCAGGGGCGGGTGTGACGCTGCTGCCCGCTTTTTTACTGGATGACACGCTAAAACAAGGCACGCTTATCAATATTCTGCCTGAATGGACCGTCACCGGTAACGATCTCTATCTGGTCTATCCGGGGCGCAAACTCAACGCCCCCGCGTTGGTCAGCTATATCAACTTTGCACTGGAATATGAAGGTGTGGCTCAGTTTTACGATAAATTATCGAGTTTTGTCTCATAATGAATATTTTTATTATTTAATATCTAAAAATAGGTAAATAGAAAAGCATCAAAAATTAACCTCTCCAAAAAAAGAAACCCACTATAAGTTATTTATGGGGATAATGCTTTGTGATATTTTACGCGCCTGAATTATTGTCACACGCTTCTGTTGCCGCAATGATAATTGCGAAAAATGAATTGGTGTATTTCATTTTTACCGCTTATGAGTGCATAGGCGGTTACGTATATGTTGCTGTTATTTACTTCTGCTGGCGAGAGTGTATTTCACAAAGCTATGGGTATATCCCATAGCGGTAGCCTGTTCACAGCACTAAAACCAGGATTTTTTTATGAAAAGGCATGGGCTGGATGTCCAGCGCGCCACTGTGCTGGCGCTATTTTTAAGAGAGATAAAAACGCGGTTCGGCAAGTTCCGTCTGGGTTACTGCTGGGCGCTGCTTGAGCCGTTACTGCATCTTGCCATCCTGCTGTTTGTGCTGGATTTCGTGATGGAGCGGACGCTGCCGGATATCTCATTCCCCGTCTTTTTATTAAGCGGCATTATTCCCTATTTTATTTTCAGTCATATTACGAATCGCTCTATTAATGCTATTGAAGCGAACCAGGGGCTTTTTAATTATCGCCCGGTAAAACCCATTGATACGATTATTGCGAGAACGCTACTGGAAGCGGGGATTTATATCGCCGTTTATCTGGTGCTGCTCGCTCTGCTGGCGGTAGCGGGTGAAGCGTTTACCTGTTCGCACCTGTTAATCCTGTTCAGCGTCTGGTGCTGTCTGGTGATTTTTTCCTTCGGCGCCGGGTTAATTTTTATGGTCATCAGCAGCGCCTTTCCGGAGGCTGAAAAATTTCTGCCGCTGCTGACGCGCCCGCTCTATTTCATCTCCTGCGTGATGTATTCACTTAATACGATCCCTCAGGAATATCAACGCTGGGTCGCGTGGAACCCACTGGTGCATGTGGTGGAGCTGACGCGTGAATCGCTGGCGGCAAGCTATGAGAGCGAGGGCGCGAGCCTGACTTATCTTGCTGTCAGCACGCTGGTCGTGCTGTTTACCGGCCTCGCGCTTTATCGTCATCAGGAAGAGGCGATGCTCACCTCATGATCGCTATCGAAAATCTCACTAAATCGTACCGCACGCCGGCTGGGCGGCATTATGTCTTTAAGGATCTTAATCTGACGCTGCCGTCTGGTAAGAGCGTGGCGCTGATTGGTCGTAACGGGGCGGGGAAGTCCACGCTGCTGCGCATGATTGGCGGCACGGATAACCCGGACCATGGGCGGATCGTCTCCAGCGCGTCGATCTCCTGGCCGGTCGGGCTGGCGGGCGGCTTTCAGGGCAGCCTCACCGGGCGCGAAAATGTGAAATTCGTGGCGCGGCTTTACGCCGCTAAAGACGAAGTGCGGCAAAAAGTCGCGTTCGTGGAGGAATTCGCCGAACTCGGAAAATATTTTGATATGCCGGTAAAAGCCTACTCTTCCGGTATGAAAGCGCGTCTCGGATTCGGGCTGAGCATGGCCTTCCGGTTTGATTACTATCTGGTGGACGAAGTGACCGCTGTGGGCGATGCGAGCTTTCGTAAAAAATGCGAAACGCTGTTCGAGGAGCGCCACCGCGAATCCTGTTTTTTAATGGTGTCGCATAATCTCAATTCGCTAAAACAGTACTGCGATGCGGCGGTGTTTATCGGCCGGGAAAACCACGTGCATTTTTACGACAGCGTTGATGATGCCATTGACGCGTATAAAGCACAGGAGAACCTGTAAACATGCGCTACCGTAAAATCAAAAAAATGCTTACATCGCCAGGCCTGTTCTTACGGGATTATCTCCTTAAAAAACATCCGCTCATTCTTAATGAAATAAACTGCCCGTTAGCGGAAGAGAATGTGCTCATCAGGCACGATCTGGCCCTTGAAAACATGAATGATGTCACCTTCCCGGTAGACGTGGTTTTTACCTGGGTGGATAACAACGACAGCCAGTGGCGCAAAAAATTCGAGCAGTACTGGCAGTCGCTACATGCAGAGCCTGGTATTGACCATGATTCAGCCCGTTTCAACAACCATAATGAGATATTTTATTCAGTACAGAGCGTACTGACGTTTATGCCCTGGGTGCGACGGATATATATTGTTGTCGACGGACATTCACTCCCGTGGGCTGAAAAAATCGACAAGATAAAAATGGTGTCTCATCAGGAAATTATTCCTGAATGTTATTTGCCGACATTTAATTCCCACGTTATCGAAGCGCATTTAGACGCAATCCCAGGGCTCGCTGAACATTTTATTTACTTTAATGATGACGTGTTTGTCGCACGAACACTCCCGGCAGGCCATTTTTTCAAAGGCAACGGCCTTGCTTCGCTTTTTATGGCCAGTAAGAGCCTGAAGGCAATGGCGGAGCGTGGGCGAAAGACCTCTGCGTTATGCGCATCATTCAATTCCAGGGCGCTACTTTCTGAGGACACCGGCTTTGCACCGGACGTGCCGCTGGCGCATACATACGTTCCACTGCGTAAAAGCGTTTTTACCGAAGCCCGACAGCGATACGGCAAGCGTATTCGCGCCTTTTTGCCCTGTAAATTCAGAAGCGACAACGATTTAAATTTACCTACCTTTCTGGTGCCCTGGCTTACCTACGCCAGGGGCCTGGCCGTACCTGCGAGGGATATCTGTTACTACTTTAACGTACGCTCGCCCGCCGCGAAGACACACTATCGCGCGCTGATCAACGGGCAGCAGAAGGGCGTTACGCCTCACTCGTTTTGCGCCAATGATTTTTCTTCACGTAACCGCAGCACCCGGAATTATCAGGATCAATTGACTGCAATGCTCGAAACCTATTTTGAAAATGGAAATCACAAGGATGTTTAATAATAAACTTCGCAAGCTGGTAAGGGACCCCAAACTGTTCTTCAGCGATATGGCAGCCAATCAGGCGCGTAAATTAGGTAAATTCAGGCTCAAAAAAGAAGATGGTCACTATGGCTATACCGTCGTTTCGGCCGTGTATAACGTGAGCGCTTTTCTTGATGACTACTTTGAAGGTTTTGTCAGACAACGTCTGAACTTTAAGAAACATATCCAGTTGATCCTGGTCGATGACGGCTCAACCGATAGCTCTGCGGAGATAATTAAACGCTGGCAGAAGAAATACCCGCATAACATTACCTATATCTATCAGGAGAATGCCGGGCAATCCGCCGCGCGTAACAACGGGTTACAGCATGTCACGACAGAATGGGTGACATTTATCGACCCGGATGATTTTGTTGATGTGAATTACTTTTACAACCTTGATAGCTTCCTTTATCAGCATCAGGATAAAGATGTTAAAATGGTGGGTTGTAATACCATCATGTTTTATGAAGCTAAAAATCAGTATAAAGATGCGCATCCTTTAGGCTTTAAATTTAAAAAAGGTAATTTGCTGGTGCCGCTTTGTAGCATGGAAAAGGAGATCCAGCTGTCAGCCAGTACGGCATTTTTCCGCACAGCCCTCATTGTCTCGAAAGATGTCTTTTTTGACGCCAGGGTTAAGCCTAATTTTGAGGACGCCCATTTTGTCGCTCGTTATCTGCAAGGCGTTCAAGTCGGTCATGCCGCGTTTCTGGAACATTCAAAATATTATTACCGTAAGCGTGAGGATGGTTCGTCTACACTGGATACGTCATGGACTAAAAAAGAGCGCTTTCTGAATGTTCCGGAATATGGTTATCTCAATATTTTAAAGAGCTACCATGATAACGATGGTACGGTGCCCGTATATGTACAAAGAACGGTTATTTATGAGATCGTCTGGTATCTGAAATGGCTGACGAACCATGGCGAACGCTGCGCTTTTTTAACGGCGGATGAAAAACGCCGTTTTCTTAGCAAGCTCAGAGAAATATTCGCGTACCTGGATAAAAGTACGATTATGAATTTCGAGCTTGCAGGCGCATGGTTCTTTCAGAAAATAGCAATGCTTTCGTTCTTTAAAGGCCTACAGCCGGATGCACAAATTGTCTATATAGAAAAGTACGATCCGTATAAATATATGGTTCAGCTTCGCTATTTTACCCACACGCCAGGTCTTGAACAGATTAACGTTGATGGCCGTGACGTTATTCCGGCATACGCAAAAACAATCCGCCATGATTTTCTCGACGAAACGCTGATCCTTGAGCGCCGCCTGTGGGTCGCGCTGGGTGACGCGCAGCAAATAAATGTGTCAGTTTCTCAATTGACTACACGAGTTTCACTGGCGGGTAAGCAACATAAACAAGGCGTTTCTGTAGCTGATATTGTTAAACACTTCACGAATATTAAGCCTCAATTTGAAACAAAAAAGGAATATCACCAGTCCTGGATTTTTATGGACAGAGATACGCAGGCCGATGATAACGCTGAGCATTTATACCGTTACGTCCGTGATAACCATCCTGAAAAGAATATCTTTTTTGTTTTGCAAAAAAAATCCCATGACTGGCCGCGACTGGAGCAAGAAGGATTCAGCCTGCTTGAATTCGGCTCTCATGAACATAAACTCGCGCTTGGCTCCTGCAGCAAGGTAATCAGTTCGCATGCAAATCGCTATGTAACTAATTATCTTGGCCCAAAAATGTTGGCAGGTAAACACTATGTATTCTTGCAACATGGCGTCACCAAAGATGATATATCCAGCTGGCTGAATAGTAAGGAAGATATCAACTGCTTTATTACTACTTCTCCCTATGAGTATCAATCCATTCATGAAGATGCAAGCCGTTATTACTACACTAAAAAGGAAGTCGTATTAACGGGTTTCCCGCGTCATGACAAACTGGTCGCCGTCAGCAATAATGAACGTCTGATCGTGATTATGCCTACATGGAGACAAAGCATTGTCGGTCCAGTGACGGGGGACGGAGAAGAAAGAGCGCTTAATCCTGATTTTATGAAAACGGAGTTTGCCAGAAGCTGGTATGGCATTCTCCATTCGCCGCTATTAAAAAAATATGCAGAGCAATACGCCTTTAAAGTAGCTTTCTTTCCTCATGCTAATATACAGCCTTATTTATCTGAATTTGCAGTTCCGGATTATATTGAGGTGATAACGCATGCGCAGGGCTCTATTCAGAATCTTTTTAACCGCGCATCGATGATGATTACTGATTATTCTTCTGTAGCGTTTGAACTGGCGGTGCAGAATAAACCAGTGATTTATTATCAGTTTGATGCTAAAGACTGTTTTTCTGGCGCGCACATTTATTCCAAAGGCTACTTCGATTATCGCAAGCATGGTTTTGGTCCGGTGGTGGAAACCGAAAGAGAGCTGTTTAAAGAGCTGAATACATTATTAAAAAACAATGCGGTGCCGTCGGCTAAGATCCTCAAGCGTATCAACGAGACTTTTCCGTTCCGTGATGGCCTCAACTGCGAACGTACCTATCAGGCCATCGCCTCACTGGATGCGCCGTTACCTGAAGGCTTTTCCGATAAAGCTATCTATCAGCAATACGCCCAACAGGCTGCCGTAGCTCGCCGCTGGGCGCTTGCCGAAACACGCTGGCAGGCTTATCTGGCGCTTGCGCTCACGCAGGATGAAGACGCACAAGGCAGTGCCGGGCTTGCCGAGGCGCTACGTAAACAGGGCAAAACGGTCGCGGCGCGCAGTGTTATCAACAGCTGGTATGAGCGTCATCCAAAGCAGCGCCATACCGCGCTTTTCGTAAGTCTTGCGCTGGTGGAAATGGCGGAGCATCACTGGCAGCAGGCGGCGTTTTACTGGCAAGAGGCAGGCGAGGCGACGCTTGATAATAACCGCTACTGTTATTGCCTGTATCGCAGCGGCCAGGCTGTCGTGCTGGAGGCGTTATGTAAGAAAGCCCGCCCTGCGGCTGGTTTCAGCTATGCCCGGTTCTGTTTACTGCTGGCGAAGCAAAAGTGGGCTGAAGGGATTGCTTATGTAGAGGAGCAGGGCGTTGACGTGACCTCAACAGAAAGCCTTGAGAATAAGCTCCTGATTACGCTGTCTTACTGTTACCAGCAGCTCAATAAACTTAACGACGCTCATCAGTGCCTGGTGAAATATGAGAAATACATTGAAAACGATCCGCAGTGCCGTCTGAAAATCGCCCGTCTCGCCTTTTTGCGCCAGAACTGGGAGAAGATCCTCACTCAGCTGAATAAAGCCAGTGCGGATATCGATCATCTTCCGGATGAACATCTCTATTACTACGGCGTGGCGCTGCTGCGCACCGGTAAATTTAAAGAGATGTATACATTGTTTGGCACGCTGAATGAGGCGCTAAAAAATGACGTTCGGTTCCTGAAAATTTATGCGCAGACATGCCTGGCCCTGAAAAAAACTGGCGACGCGATCGCCCTCGTTGAGGCCCGGAATAACCCAGACGATGAGTTCTGTCTGATCTACGCGGAAGCCTTAAAAGAGGCCGGCCGCTTTAGCCAGGCGCTGTCGGTCGTTCGCAATAAAATCAGCCGTTATAACCAGAAAACGTGGATGCTCCGGTGCGAACTCGCCCAGCTCTGTGAAGACTGGGACGATGCTTATGAATGCTGGCTGAGTCTGTTACGCCACTACCCGCAGAATATGCCCGCTAATGCGGCTGAAAAATTGCAGAATCTGCGGCTGCTGCGTGATTTTTCCGTTAAATCGGATGTTTAACCATAAGTGTTAATAATTTAAAAACAGGCGCGATGGCTATTCGCGCCTGTTTTGTATGGAGCAAAAATGACAGAGCAAACTGAAATTATTAATGGCGTACCAATTCAATATCGCTATAAAAAGAGAAAATATGACACTCAGCATATGATTTTTATTTTTAGCGGATTTGGCGGCGCAGGAATGTTCACCTGGGATTTTGCCAATGCCCTTCAGGATTGCCCCGCGCATGTGGTCTGGATCAAAGATGATTTTGACAACGCCTGCACATATTATCTTCGCCATCACAACGATTTCTACGTTGAGCAGGCGGTAATTACGTTTATCGACGCGATGCTTGCCCGCTATGGGCTTGATAAGACACAGTGCACGCTGGCAGGGTTTTCTAAAGGCGGCAGCGCCGCGCTCTGGTATGGCCTTAAATATGGCTTTAAAAATATTGTCTCCACGGTCCCGCAGTTTCATATCGGCAGCTATGCCAGAAGAAACTGGCCAGAGGTTTTTACACATATGACGGGCGATGAGAGCGAAGCGTCTGCCCGACAACTTGATACTTTATTACCGCGCCAGTTAAGCCGTGATACGGCGCTTGATAAAAATATCTATCTGCTCACCTCCGAGGCGGATGTTCAGTATGAAAGCGAAGTGAAACCCTATATTTCTGACTTCAGGAAATACCACAACTTTAATCTCTTCATGGCGCAGTCACTGCTTATCAGAGAGCACAATCAGGTGACGTCTTACCATGTGCCGCTGCTGCTGGGGATTTTCTATTCGCTTTCGCAGGGTGCGGTTCCGCGCTATGGCGAATGTGAACTGGCGGCGGATAATAGCCTTTTGCCGCGCCCACTCAAGCCGCAACCGGTAGCGATATTAAAAAAAATCGCCGTCAAAGGCGCATTGTTGTTCCCGGAAGGCGTGGCGGTGCTGAAAGGACTGAACTGCGCTGAGTATCAGGATATTCAGGTCGATTTGGTTTTCAGAAAGGAAGGCTTTGAAGACGTATTTCGCATCGCGAAGGCCCATCGTTCGATTCTGTCGCGCCAGCTCTATGACGGCGGCTTTGTGAATTACGACAAAGGCTGGTTCTGTACATCGCGCTATGAAGGACTGTCGCTGGAGGCGTTACCCGCCGGAACGTATCAGGTCTGGCTGGATATTACGTGTCAGCAAATCCTGATGCGTAAGGCGCTTGAGGCCGATCCGGCGCTTGTTAACGGCACACTCGCCAGCAGTGAGACGCTGGACGTCTTCAGCAACGACGGGAAAGTGTATGTCACCCGCAAAGCACATTTATAACCCGAAGAACGGGTTTTCACGGCTGTAAAACACCATATTAAGCTGCGTTTTATGCATCAGATAATAGCGAAACGTGGAAAACAACTGGTGATCGGGGCGAAAGGGCGTTTTCCAGAACGCATCCAGAGGCCCCTGAAACGTTAACCCTTCCATATCATACAGCGCCTTTCCCATTACCTTCAGGGGCTTATTGTGAATGAGCGCTGAGATCCCCGCCGTACTGTTGATGGTCACGACGCCTGCCGCATTGCTCAGCAACTCTGGTAGAGGCAGATCGTGCACATAAACCACTCGGCCGCTCACGCCATAGCGCTTGCACAGGGCATTAATCAGCGAACGGTAAAGCCGGTGCCCTCTGTCCATCGGATGGTGCTTGATGACCAGCATTCGCGAGGCTAAAGCACCGCGCGCAAATGAGCCGATCGTCTCCTCAATAAACTCACGCATATCGCCGTAATCGCTGTGGTGCCGTAACTGGCTGTCGTTAAAAACCTGTAGCAGGGCGAGAAAGTATCGTCCGCGATACTGCGAGGCCAGTGAACGTCGTATACGGTGCTCCGTGCAGCGATACCAGAGCTTACGCAGGGCGGCGCGGGTCCAGCAGGCGCCTTCATACCAGGGCGAAAAACATTTGTGGTGCTGGTAGCCCGGAAACGCGCGGCGATGATAACAGCCCATCAGATAATACCAGGTCGCGTGACTAATACGCCTGAGGAGCGAAGGGGCGATGCGTCGCACATCAGGAACTGGCAGAAAAGGCAGAGCGCGATAAAACCCTGCCTCCCGCGGCAGCCCGGAAAACCCATTGACCCCGTTCTCTTCAAGCGTGATAAAACACGGGCGCAAATAGCCCTCTTCAAAAACCAGAAAACGAATCCCCAGCGTCTGCGCCCAGCGGCGGGCGGCCTGGTGTAGCGGTCGGCAGTCGCCGAAGCAGACCAGCGTATCAAACGGCCACGCGCTTCGCGTTGCGGCAAGCCACACGCCAAAACCCTCCGGCGTGCCTTGATACGGAAGGCTTTTCTCCTTGCGGCAGTAAAACCGATCGCCTCCGTTGAAAATAACCTGGCGGGCCTCGCGGTCTTTGCTTTCCAGCCAGTTGCCGAGGTCACGAAAAAACGGCCCCATCGGCCCTTGCAAAAGCAGGTATTTCTGGCCGGAAAGCAGAGTATCAAGGGCGCTACGGTTCATTCGGTGCCACCGGGGTTAAAAAAGAGCGTGAAAGAGATTGCGGGCTTTATTGGCCAGACGCATAAGCGTTTTCCGGCGGCGCTGTAGCGCGCGGCGTCGCTCAGGCGACACGCTGAGGCATGCGACGGCCTCTTCCGCGCTCATCGGCGTTTTACGCGTCGGGTGCAGGTAGAAGGGATAATCGATAAGCGTCGCGTGGATAAGCGCGCTAAGGGTGAGCCGCCGGGTGCGGCGCGCACAGGGGTATTCGTCGTGCGTCAGGCCCCATCCGGCGTAAAAGGGCATGCCGTAGCAGTAGACTGTTTTACCGCGCAGCAGCGCCTCAAAGCCCGTCAGCGAGGTGAGCGTATGCACCTCATCGACTTGTTCGAGCACCCCGGCGATATCCGCCTGTGTCGCGAGGCAATCGGCCCAGCGCAGCGCGTCTTGTTCGCTGGGCTCGCCCGGCCGGTTACCGGCGGCCACGTCCGGGTGCGCTTTGAAAACGATATACGCCTGCGGGTTTCGGGCGCGAACGAGACGCAGCAGGGCCGTGAGCGTTCGGATATCCTTCGTGCCGCCGGCCAGCGAAGCGTCATCGCTCACCTGGCCTGGCACCAGCAGAACGCGGCGGCTCCATGCCGATGACGGCAGCCGCCACGCACCGCCCGCATTGTATTTACTGACGCCGTTTTCGATGATTTGCTGACGCAGGCGTTCGGCGCGCGCCTCCTGCGCAGGCGTCAGATGCGCCTCGCTAAGGGCGACTTCCAGATCGCTTGCGCGCGTGGCGTCGTAATAGAGGCCGCGTTTATCCAGCACCAGGGAGAGCGGGGCAAAGAGATCGGAGCCGAGACCCGCCGAGCGCAGAAACGCATCTTCCATCCGCCATACGGGCATATCATGCGCCTGCGCCGCCGCCTGCCAGCGGGCTTCACCAGCCGAGCCCCAGACCACGCAGGCGTCGGCCTGCGGCACGCGGCGCGTAAAGCGCAGCCGGTTATAGGGCGTGGCGAGAAACGGTTTCACGATACTGCGTTTCCAGAGCGTCAGCCCCGGCGCCCAGAGCGTGCCGCGCAGCGCCAGTTGATGACGGCGCTGCAACGTCAGCCACGACAGCACATCAAACAGCGTGCCGGACTCGCCGGTTTGCGGATTGAGGTAACGTGCGTAGCGTAGATAGGCGGCGCTAAAGAGTGCGAGTAATGTGGCTTTGCCGCGCCGTGCGGCAAGCGTTGCCGCCGCCGGGTGCCTGTCGTCCGTCAGCCCCCATCCGGCATACCAGGGCTGGCCGAAGCAGACCACCGGTTTGCCCGCCACCAGCGCTTCAAAGCCGAAGTGCGACGTCACGGTGTAGACGCGCTCCACGCACCGCAGCAGCGACTGTGGGCTGGCATCCTGAGTTATCAGTCGGACGCGGCTATCCGCGCGCACGTCGCGCAGATAGCCGCGCTTATGGCCGCCCACGACGTCAGGATGTGTTTTTACCCATATTTCGGCGCCGGGGTTTTCGGCGCAGGCCGTCTCCAGCATCAGGCGGAACGAGGCCGCGCTGGCATTGCCGAGCGTGACCGACATATCGCCTGCGGTCTGATCCACCACCAGCACCGCGCGGGTCTCTGGCGCGCCGTCAAATGGCGGCGCGTGGTTATACTTCGCCAAATCGCCCTGCGTGATAAGCCGCATTGCCTCCTGCGCCGCTTCGCAGAGCGCGTCGTTGCCGGGCCGATCCTGAATCAGTTTCTCCAGCGTGCTTTGCTTGCTGGCGTCGTAGTAAATGCCATCGTAATCGATAACCAGTGAAAGTGGCGGATGACCATGTACCGCCGGACCGGCAGAACGGATAAAGCCATCTTCCAGACGGATAACCGCACGCCCGGCCTGGCGGGCGCGAGCCTCGGCCGCCGCCGCGCCGGGGCGATGACCCCAGACGGCGATAGCCGTAATATCGTCCGGGATAGCCCGGCGCGGCGTGAGTTTCCGACAAGGCATTGGCAGCAGATGCGCTAAGCCGGGGATGCGCCAGATGCCCTTCGAGAAAATACCGGTTACCATGGTTTTCATTGCCTTACAGCGTCAGGATAACTTTCGCTGCGACGGCCAGCTGGTACAGAATGGTCGAGATCCCGCGCGTCACTTCGATATTTTTCGACTCATACTTCGGCAGCACCATTAGCTCGTCGCCCGGCTGCATCTCATCGACCTCTTCGGCATCCAGCGCCGCGCCGTTCTGGCGAATCACGATGACTTTCGCACCGCTGGCTTTTTGCGTCATGCCGCCGCATTTGGCGATATAATCTTCAGGATCGAGCCCTTTTTCCCAGGTCACCGCGTTGGGGAACAGCACCTCGCCATGCACCATCACAAGCGAGGTTTTCTCCGGGATGGTAATCACGTCGCCATCCTCCAGCAGCACCGAATCAAGGTTGTTTTCGCTCAGCACCACTTCGCCCTGCGGCACCACGGTACGGGCTTTCGCCACGAAGCGACTCACCAGTTGCGCCTCCTGCATACGCAGGCGCGATTCTTCCTGGGTAGATGACTGCGCGGAGAGCGAGGCCTGTTCGAGCTTTTGCAGCGACAGATCCAGCATCTCTTTCTGACGCAGCGCGACCGAGCGGCGGTAAAGCTTGATGGCGTTTAGCTGCGACATGGTATTCGGGCGCAGTTTCGCCAGCACCTGACGCATCGTGGCGCCGTAAGGCAGCACCATAGCGTGTTCCCCGGAATGCGCGCCTTCCACGCGTACCTGAATGGTGCCGGTATAGCGGTCAGAGCTGACCACCATTCTGTCGCCATCCTGAAGCGTGCGGCTGGCGGCCTCGCCAATCGGGAAGTATTCGCTCTGTTTCATCGCGCCCTGCTGGCGCACCAGCGTGACATGCGTGGCGCCCGGTTTAGGCCGCGCCCAGCGCAGCGCTTCGGCGACAGAGATACGCTCATCGGTGAACTCAAAGTCATAGCTGTTAAAGACGTCACCCTCGACGCCGAAAGTATGCTGGCGCGGGCCGACGATAATGGTGTCGCCGTCAGCGAACTGCGACAGGCTGAGACTGCCGTTGAGCAGGAAGTCATACAGGTTGACGTGGGAGCGCGTTTTCTGGCCGCGTTTGACGGTGATGTCCACATAGCTGCCGCGATCGCTGTCCACGCCGCCCGCTTTGCTGAGGTAAGAGAGCAGGGAATCGGACGCCACGCCGCCATACAGCCCCGGCGTGCGAACGTAGCCCGTCACGAATACTTTCACCGGTTGCGCCTGGAGCAGCGAGGCGTAGACATTCACGTTGGATTGATAAACCTCTTTCACGCGCATAATCACCAGCGTATTGAGCTGGCTGTTAGTGACGCCAGCGACCTTCAGCGGGCCAACGTTTGGCAGAAAGATGTTGCCTTTCGGATCGACGGTTAACGTGCCGTCATAGGCGAATGCGCCCCATAAACGCACCTGGATGGTGTCGCCGAGGCCAATCACGTAGTTGGGGTTAAAAGCGATGCTGGCGCCGCCCTCTGCGGCTTGTGACGTAAAGAGCTGCGCGCCGAACATGCGGCTCATCACCGCGGCAGGCGCGGGCGGCGGGGTGTTATCAAAACCGTCCGCGCTAACCGGCGCGGATGACGTGGGCGTGAGTATCGGCGCTGCGCCAGTCAGCGCCGGGTCGGCGGTTAAATCGAGCGCGCTGGCGCTGGCCGATAAACAGAAAAAGATCAGTGAGGCGAATGAAACGTTTTTCATAACTCTCTCAGGGGTTAAAGCGGCAAGGTTAAGCACGATGATCGTCAATAATGGCCAGCAGCAGTTTGAGCGTGCCGAACAGCAGGCCGCAGATCAGCAAACAACTGGCTAACAGGTACAGCGTCTCGGGGTAGCGGGCCTCTTCAGCGAGCTGGGGAGAACTGATAACCGCCAGGCTTTTCAGCTTGCGGGCCGATTCCACGCGCGTTTTTTCGATGGCCGTCAGCGCAAGCTGGTACAGGTCGGTGTCGAAGGTCACGCGCGATTTAAGTTCTTCGAAATCTGCCGCCACGCGGTTAAGGCGGTTGCCTTCCGGGGCCGTAAGGTTGTTTTTCTCTTTCTCAATCTGCGCGTTGATGGAGGCCAGCGTGTTTTTCGTGGTGATGACCGGCGGGGCATCTTCACGCAGATAAGTCAGCAGAGTGCGCAGCTCCGTTTCCTGACGGATTTTTTGTTCCGTAAGGTTGTTAACCGCCGAGCTTGCCGCCACGGCAGACGCCTGCGGATCGAGCATCTGGTTGCGATTCTGGAAGGCGAGCAGGGCGCTTTTGCTGGCATCGAGCCGCTGACGGGCTTTTTCCAGCTCGCCTTCGGCAAAGGTTTGCTGATCGCGGGCGATGTGGTGCGAAAGCTCGTTGATAAACCGCTCCGACTCCTTCAGCACCGCCTGGTTGAAGCGCAGGGCGAACTGTGGCGTAAAGCCCTGGGTCTGGATGGTCAGCAGACCGTTTTTGTTGTCGTAATCAATCGTGATGCGGTGGCGGTAGTAATCGAGAAACTCCTCCGCTGTGGCCCCGGAGAAGAGGTGATAAAAGAGATCCAGCCCGCTCGCGCCAAACGCCTGTCTGAAATTAAGCTGTTTATCGAGCACGGTCAGGAGATCCGGCGAGTGCAGATACTCTTTCAGATACAGCGCGTCTTCGGCAGAGCTGGGGTTGGAAGCGCCCATCAGCAGGCCAATATTGAGGCTGCCGCCGTCGATATCGCTGGCGCGCTTAATGGCGATTTGCGATTCGCTCACATAACGCGGCTGGCTGAAAATAAGCAGGTAAACGACCAGCAACAAAAACGGGGCGCCGATGACGATTTTCGCGCTGTGGCGCTGGAACAAAATAAGCAGACGGGAAATGTCCTGACGCCGTATCCATGCTGAAAAACGCGTTATTTTAATGAGCACTGTGTGATTACCATTAATTTCATGAATAAATGACAGATATATATTTTTATAAAAAATGTTCTGACGGCGGCCCGGATTATTCCTGCGATAAATGCGTACGTATGACGATAGCGCTTAACAGAAAGCCGCCAGCATAGCCGTAAGCCGCCGTCCCTGCTGGTAGTAAAACTACAAGCTGTTTGTCGTTTTTATGTATTGACGCTGAAAATGATGAAAAGCGAGGAGAGATGAGGTTAACGACGCGCAGGCTACAGCCTGCTGACCCTGACAACGATTCCGTGACATTTTCAATCCGTGAGAAAACAGAGCGCTAATAATAAAATTATTTGCCGTCGGAGAACTAAAATCCGTATAAAACATCAGTGGGCAAATAGGGTTCATTAATTAACATAATAAAAATGAATGAACAATGCGCGGGACATAAATCAGAGTAGGGGGTGGGCATTAATCTGAGTGATGTAACAGATAAAAAAACGGCCCTCTTGCGAAGGCCGTTAGCGTCATTACTTGGCGATACGTTTGTATTTGATACGTTTCGGCTCCAGCGCTTCTGCGCCCAGCGTGCGTTTCTTATACTCTTCGTATTCGGTGAAGTTACCTTCAAAGAACTCCACTTTACCTTCGTCCTGGTAATCCAGAATGTGCGTGGCGATACGGTCCAGGAACCAGCGGTCATGCGAGATAACCATCGCGCAACCCGGGAATTCCAGCAGGGCGTTTTCCAGCGCGCGCAGGGTTTCGATATCCAGGTCGTTGGTCGGTTCATCGAGCAGCAGCATGTTGCCGCCGACCTGTAACAGTTTCGCCAGATGCAGACGACCACGCTCACCGCCGGACAGCTCGCCGACGCGTTTGCCCTGGTCCACGCCTTTAAAGTTAAAGCGGCCCACGTACGCGCGGCTCGGCATCTCGGTGTTGCCGATCTTCATGATATCCAGCCCGCCGGAAACTTCTTCCCAGACGGTTTTGCTGTTGTCCATGGCATCGCGGAACTGGTCAACAGACGCCAGCTTCACGGTTTCACCCAGCGTAATGGTGCCGCTGTCTGGCTGTTCCTGCCCGGACATCATACGGAACAGCGTGGATTTACCCGCGCCGTTCGGACCGATGATGCCGACAATCGCGCCTTTCGGCACCGAGAAGCTCAGATCGTCGATCAGCACGCGATCGCCGTAGGATTTGCGCAGGTTGCTGACTTCCACCACTTTATCGCCCAGACGCGGTCCCGGCGGAATAAAGAGTTCGTTGGTTTCGTTACGTTTCTGGTATTCGGTGCTGTTGAGCTCTTCAAAGCGCGCCAGACGGGCTTTGCCCTTGGACTGACGGCCTTTCGCGCCCTGACGCACCCACTCCAGCTCTTTCTCGATGGATTTACGACGCGCCGCTTCCTGAGAGGCTTCCTGCGCCAGACGCTGATCTTTCTGCTCAAGCCAGGAAGAGTAGTTGCCTTCCCACGGAATGCCTTCGCCGCGGTCCAGCTCCAGGATCCAGCCTGCGACGTTATCCAGGAAGTAACGGTCGTGGGTAATCGCCACTACGGTGCCTTCGAAGTCGTGCAGGAATCGCTCCAGCCAGGCGACGGATTCGGCGTCCAGGTGGTTGGTCGGTTCGTCGAGCAGCAGCATGTCTGGTTTTTCGAGCAGCAGGCGGCAGAGCGCCACGCGGCGGCGTTCACCCCCGGAGAGGTTCGCTATTTTCGCGTCCCAGTCCGGCAGGCGCAGGGCATCGGCCGCGCGCTCCAGCTGCACGTTCAGGTTATGACCGTCATGCGCCTGAATGATTTCTTCATATTTGCCCTGTTGCGCGGCAAGCTTATCGAAGTCGGCATCCGGTTCGGCGTATTTGGCATACACTTCATCCAGACCCTTCAGCGCGTTAACCACTTCGGATACCGCTTCTTCAACGGATTCGCGAACGGTGTGTTCCAGGTTGAGCTGCGGCTCCTGCGGCAGGTAGCCGATTTTGATGCCAGGCTGCGGACGGGCTTCACCTTCGATATCTTTATCGATGCCCGCCATGATGCGCAGCAGGGTGGATTTACCGGCGCCGTTCAGGCCCAGCACACCGATTTTGGCGCCAGGGAAAAAGCTCAGAGAGATATTCTTCAGAATGTGTCGCTTCGGCGGAACGACTTTGCCGACGCGATGCATGGTGTATACGAATTGAGCCACGTTGGACTTCGCCTCTTATCATGATTAAGGGTTTCTCAGCTGCGGAGTTTAGCTGTTTTCAACGTTTAATCCCAGCCAGCAACGCCGTGAATGCGGCGTAAGAGGCATTAATGCGCGAATGGTAAAAAAATGTTCGCGACATGGCGCAACGGCCTTCGCCTGGTTAGCATGAAGTATCTGAGAATTTCAGGCGGCATGAGGCTGCCGGTCAGTCAATTAACATGAGGAAGGATTGTGGGAACATCCAGACAGGTCGTCTGGCGGTGGCTGGCGGCGGGCGTCTGCCTGCTGACGCTCGGCCAGGCAGCACGCGCTGATTCGCTCGACGAGCAGCGCAGCCGCTATGCGCAGATCAAACAAGCGTGGGATAACCGGCAGATGGACGTGGTGGAGCAATTGATGCCCACCCTGCAAACCTATCCGCTCTATCCCTATTTGCAGTATCGCCAGCTCACTGACGATTTAATGAACGAGCCGACCATCGCGGTGCAGCAGTTTATCCAGGCGAACCCAACGCTGCCGCCGGCGCGCACGCTCACCTCCCGTTTTGTGAATGAACTGGCGCGGCGCGAAGACTGGCGCGGGTTGTTGGCGTTCAGCCCGCAGCCGCCGGGCAGCACCGAGGCGCAGTGCAACTACTATTACGCGAAATGGAACACCGGCGACGCGCAGGGTGCCTGGCAGGGCGCGAAAGAACTCTGGCAGACCGGCAAAAACCTGCCCGCGGCGTGCGAGCGACTTTTCCAGGCATGGCGCACATCCGGCGCGCAGGATCCGCTGGCTTATCTTGAGCGCATTCGGCTTGCCATGAAGGAGGGCAACACGTCGCTCGTCAGCTCGCTCGCCAGCCAGTTGCCGCCGGATTATCAGACCATTAGCAGCGCGCTGGTGAGCCTGGCGAACGATCCTAACAGCGTGATGACCTTTGTGCGCAGCGTCGGGGCGACCGATTTCACGCGCCAGATGGCCGCGGTGGCGTTCGCAAGCGTCGCCCGCCAGGATGTGGAAAACGCCCGGCTGATGATCCCTTCGCTCATCCAGGCCCAGCAGCTTAATGACGCCCAGGCGCAGGAGCTGCGCGATATCGTGGCGTGGCGCCTGATGGGCAGCGATGTGACGGAAGAACAGGCTCGCTGGCGCGACGACGCGATCATGCGCTCCGAATCCACGTCGTTGATTGAGCGTCGGGTGCGTATGGCGCTCGGCACGGGCGATCGCAGCGGGCTGAACACCTGGCTTGCGCGTCTGCCGATGGAGGCGAAAGAAAAAGACGAATGGCGTTACTGGCAGGCCGATTTGCTGATGGAGCGCGGACGCGACGACGAGGCGAAAACCATTCTGCATTCGCTGATGCAGCAGCGCGGTTTCTACCCCATGGCGGCAGCGCAGCGTCTCGGCGAGGATTACCCGCTGCGTGTCGATAAAGCGCCAGCCGTTAACGGCGCGCTGTTTGAAGGCGCAGAGATGGCGCGTGTGCGCGAGCTGATGTACTGGGGGCTTGATAATACCGCGCGCAGCGAATGGGCGAATCTGGTCACCAGCCGCAGCAAGCAGGAGCAGGCGGCGCTGGCGCGCTACGCGTTTGACCGCAACTGGTGGGATCTGAGCGTGCAGGCGACGATCGCCGGTAAGCTCTGGGATCAACTCGAAGAACGTTTCCCGCTGGCCTATAAAGATCTGTTCGCCCGCTACGTCAGCGACAAAGCCGTTCCGCAGAGCTACGCGATGGCGATCGCCCGTCAGGAGAGCGCCTGGAACCCGAAAGTGCGCTCGCCGGTCGGCGCGTCCGGCCTGATGCAGCTGATGCCAGGCACCGCCACCCACACGGTGAAGATGTTTAATCTGCCAGGCTACAGCAGCAGCGCGCAGCTTCTCGACCCGGAAACCAACATCCAGATAGGCACCAGCTATTTGCAGTATGTCTACGGAATGTTCGACAACAACCGTATTTTCGCCTCTGCCGCCTATAACGCCGGACCGGGGCGCGTGCGCACCTGGCTTGGCAATAGCGCCGGGCGTATCGATGCGGTCGCGTTTGTTGAAAGTATTCCGTTCTCCGAGACGCGCGGCTATGTGAAAAACGTGCTGGCTTACGATGCCTACTACCGCTACTTCATGGGCGGTAAGCCGGTGTTAATGAGCGATGCGGAATGGAGCCGTCGTTACTGATCGGCGGCGTTGTGCTATCCTGTCGTACTAGTGAACGAGTATGGCGGCATCTGATGACTCAACATTCAACCTATTCCGCGGCCCAGGCCGAACAGAGTAATCAGGAGTGGCTGCGCTTTGTGGCGCTCCTGAAACAATCTTTCGACAACGACCTGCATCTTCCTTTGCTGACGCTGCTGCTGACGCCGGACGAACGCGCCGCGCTCGGCACGCGCGTGCGGATCATAGAAGAGCTGCTGCGTGGAGAGATGAGCCAGCGCGAGCTGAAAAGCGAGCTGGGCGCGGGGATCGCGACGATCACCCGCGGCTCTAACAGCCTGAAAGCGGCGCCGCCGGAGCTGCGTCAGTGGCTCGAACAGGAGCTGTTACAGGTTCAGCGGTAAACTGCGTTATGAAAGGGGCTTAAGGCCAGGATCACCGCCTGATGGTAGACGCTGCTGCGCGTCAGCTTACCGGCGGTGAAAATGCCGATAGCCCCTTCTTTACGCCCGATTTCATCAATGCCTGTCCAGGCAGACATCACCGGCCCCAGCGCTTTTCCGGCGCGTACTTCATCCAGAATCGCGGCAGGCAGCGGCAGCGTCGCCGAGCGCGCTTCCCCACGCTGATCTGCGCTTTCAATTACCACCCAGCTAAAGGTGCTGTCGTCATCGATACCGGCTTCAATCGCCACCCAGTAATCGGCTTGCGGACGCAACGCGCGGGCATTGATGACGCGCTGGCGTGCGCCCGTGCGCGTTTCGGCGCTGCCGAGCGGCTGTTCCGGTACGCCGCTATCGACGGAGACGGCGTCAATGTGGCAGGATGCTTCGCCAAAAATCTCGTTAAAAGCACGCAGAATCGCCTGAATTTTGGCTGGATTCGTCGTGGCGCAGACAACATGGTACATAATTCAATTCACACTCACAGACGTTTAAAGTCGCAGCAGTATAACGGATAAAAAGCATGTTACAGGTATATCTGGTTCGCCACGGTGAAACGCAGTGGAACGCCGAGCGACGCATCCAGGGGCAATCGGACAGCCCATTGACGGAAAAAGGGGAACGCCAGGCCATGCAGGTGGCGCAGCGCGCCAAAGCGCTTGGCATCACGCATATCATCACCAGCGATCTGGGGCGTACACAGCGCACCGCCGAGATTATCGCGCAGGGCTGCGGCTGCGACGTGATACTCGATCCGCGCCTGCGCGAGCTGGATATGGGCATCCTTGAGCGCCGCCATCTCGACACGCTCAGCGAAGAAGAAGAAGGCTGGCGCCGTCAGCTGGTGAACGGCACGCCTGACGGTCGTATTCCACAGGGGGAGTCGATGCAGGAAGTCAGCGAGCGTATGCACGGCGCGCTGAACGCCTGTCTCGATCTGCCGCCAGGGAGCCGCCCGCTACTCGTCAGCCACGGCATGGCGCTTGGCTGCCTGGTGAGCACCATTCTCGGCCTGCCCGCGTATGCGGAGCGCCGCCTGCGCCTGCGTAACTGCTCGATTTCTCGCGTGGATTATCAGCAGAGCCCGTGGCTCGCGTCTGGCTGGGTAGTGGAAACCGCAGGCGATGTGTCGCATCTTGATGCGCCTGCGCTGGATGAGCTACAGCGTTAACGGCGGATAGGGATCAGGTACTCGCAGCGCAGGTTGATATCACGCTCCTGCGCGCTGGCTTCTTCGGTGAGCAAATAGCGCTCGATATCCTGACCACGGCGGCGCGTGAGACCCAGCGCGGGCATACAGGTGCCGTAGACCGTCAGGATAAACTCCTGGACGCCCGTGCCTGGCCCTTCATAGGTGAATTGCACATACTCGCCGCCCTCCAGCGTCACCGGATGGGTGTGCTCCACGCAGCCTTCCGCCAGCGGCTCCGGCAGCGCCGTGGTGTAAAAAACTTCCTGTTCGTCGTCTTTTTCCACGCTCGGGCGCGATTCGTTGAGCCCGTAAAAAACCGGCGGCATGGTCGTGCAGTTCGCCAGAAATTCGCGCCAGAACTGCACGCGCATCTGCTGGCGGAACACCGAGATTTGCTCAAGCGAACAGGTATAGCTTTGGGTCAGGCCCGTAAGGTGCAGCGGCGCGAGCGTAACGAACTGGTGCGGCGGCGGCGTGAACGGCTCAAGACGGATCGGCGGACGCATGCCCTGCGCATTCCAGTCCGGCGAGCGGCGATAAAGCGCCGGCGTCAGCGAAAACTGTTTTTTAAACGCGCGGGTGAAGGTCTGCTGTGAGTCAAAACGGTATTGCAGCGCGATATCGAGAATAGGACGAGCGGTCAGGCGCAGGGCGACAGCGGATTTCGATAACCGGCGCGCGCGAATATAAGCGCCAATCGCCTGGCCCGTCACCTCTTTGAACATACGCTGTAAGTGCCACTTGGAATAGCCGGCTTTCGCCGCCACATTGTCCAGAGACAAGGGGTGATCGAGATGGCCTTCCAGCCAGGTGAGCAGATCCCTAATGATCCCAGACTGATCCATATATAATTCTCATCCTTAAACGCAGTGCCTGAAAAAGTAGGTAGCGAATAGTAGCATTTTTGTTCTTCTGGCATTCAGTGTTTTCTTTTGGGGTTTAGACGGGATCTGCTGCTGTAAAACGGGCATTTTGAGTAACAATGTGATCTGTAAGGTTTTTTGTTCTCACAGTGAATAGTCACTAAACGTAACCTTTAATGAATGGTAACAATATGAAATATAGGGCGTTATTAGTTCCGGTAATGTTTATGGCCTTAAGCGGCGGTTTACGCGCTGAAGAAATTGGATCGGTCGATACGGTGTTTAAATGGCTGGGGCCGGATCACAAAATTGTGGTGGAAGCCTTTGACGATCCGGATGTCAAAAATGTGACCTGTTACCTGAGCCGCGCCAAAACCGGCGGTATTAAAGGCGGCCTTGGGCTTGCGGAAGATACCTCCGACGCGGCTATCTCCTGCCAGCAGGTCGGGCCCATCGAACTGAGCGATAAAATCAAAGCCGGTAAATCGCAGGGCGATGTGGTGTTCCAGAAACGCACCTCGCTTATCTTTAAAAAATTACAGGTGGTGCGGTTTTACGACGCGAAGCGCAATACGCTCGCCTATCTGACCTACTCCGATAAAGTGGTGGAAGGTTCGCCGAAAAACGCGCTGAGCGCCGTACCGATTATGCCGTGGGGCCAGGCCCGGTAATTCACAGGATTATTCAGGATGAATCAGACAACCGTCTGGCTGGTGGAGGATGAAACCAGCATCAGCGAAGCGCTGGCGTATGTGATGCAGCTTGAAGGTTTTACGGTACGGACGTTTGAGCGCGGACTGCCCGCGCTCGACGCCGCCCGCCAGGCGCTGCCTGACCTGGTGGTGCTGGATGTGGGCCTGCCGGACATCAGCGGCTTTGAGTTATGTCGTCAGCTTCTGGCGGCGCATCCGGCGCTGCCGGTGCTGTTTCTGACCGCGCGTAGCGAAGAGGTGGATAAGCTTATCGGCCTTGAAATCGGCGCGGATGATTACGTCGCCAAGCCGTTTTCGCCGCGTGAAGTGTGCGCCCGCGTGCGCACCATTCTGCGGCGTTTGCAAAAGCAGCAGAGCGGCGCGCAGACGGTCGTGCGGGCGGGGCGTTTCGAGCTCAATGACGACGCCGCGCAGATCGCCTTTTGCGGTCAGCCGCTGCCGCTTACCCGCTATGAATTCCTGCTGCTGAAAACGCTGCTGCTGGCGCCGGGTCGTGTCTACTCGCGCCAGCAACTCATGGACAGAGTCTGGGGCGATGCCAACGACAGTTTCGATCGCACCGTCGACACCCATATCAAAACGCTGCGCGCCAAACTGCGCGCGGTCAATCCTGAAGCATCGCCCATCAATACGCACCGGGGGCTGGGTTACAGCCTGGCGGTAAACTGATGCGCATCGGCATGCGGCTTCTGCTGGGCTATTTCCTGATTGTCGCCGTGGCGGCCTGGTTTGTGCTCGCGATTTTTGTACAGGAGATCAAGCCCGGCGTGCGGCGAGCGACGGAAGGATCGCTTAACGACACCGCCACGCTGCTGGCGGAAATCGCCCGCGACGATCTGCTGGCGGGCCATCCGCGCGACGGGCAACTGGCGCAGGCGTTTGAGCGGTTAAACCATTACCCGGTGAACGCCAACATCAGCGGCATCAAAAAGGAGCGCAATGAATATCGCGTTTACCTGACCGACGCGCAGGGACGTGTGGTGTTTGACTCCAGCGGCGCGGCGGTGGGGGAGGATTACTCGCGCTGGAACGATGTCTGGCTGACGCTTCGCGGCAAATATGGCGCGCGCAGTTCGCCGCTGCACCCGGACGATCCGGATAGCACGGTGATGTATGTCGCGGCCCCGGTACGCGACGCTGGACGCATCATCGGCGTGCTGAGCGTGGGCAAACCGAATATCGCGCTCGCGCCGGTGATACGGCGCAGCGAGCACCGGATCATGATGGCGGGCATCGCGCTGCTCGGTATTGCGCTACTGACCGGCATCGTGATGGTGCTGTGGATCAACCGCTCCATCGGTACGCTGGTGCGCTACGCCGATTCGGTCACGGAAGCCGCGCCGCTGCCGCTGCCGGATCCGGGCAGTAGTGAATTGCGGCGTCTCGCGCAGGCGCTGGAGAACATGCGCGTGAGGCTGGAAGGCAAAAATTATATTGAGCAGTATGTCCATGCGTTGACGCACGAGTTGAAAAGCCCGCTTGCGGGCATTCGCGGCGCGGCGGAGATCCTGCGCGAGTCGCCGCCGCCGGCGGTGGCGCAGCGTTTTTGCGACAACATCCTGGAGCAAAACGCGCGTATGCAGGCGCTGGTGGAGAAGCTGTTGCATCAGGCCAAACTGGAAAACCGGCTGGATATCACGCCGGAGCCGGTGTTGCTGGCGCCGCTGTTCGCCACGCTCGCTGAACTGCACGCCTCGACGCTGCTGCAAAAAGCGGTGCGGCTCACGATTGATCCCGTCCCCGGCGACCTGCGCGTGGCGGGCGATGAAGCGCTGCTGCATCAGGCGCTCGGCAATCTTCTCGTGAACGCGCTCGACTTTACCCCGCCAGGCGGCGAGATAACGCTTGGCGCATGGCAGGAGGGCGATCGCGCCATCGTGCGCGTGACGGATACCGGCAGCGGTATTCCGGATTACGCGCTGGCGCGTATTTTCGAGCGTTTCTATTCGCTGCCGCGCGCAGGCGGGCAGAAAAGTAGCGGCCTCGGGCTCGCTTTCGTGCAGGAAGCGGCGCGGCTTCACCAGGGCGAGATTACGCTCGCCAACCGGCCGGAAGGCGGCGTTGAGGCGCGGCTGACCTTACCGCTCGCCTGACTTCACCGACGCTTCACATAACTTCATTTCCACCCCACATAAGCCCTCTATCTTTGGCAGCATCGAAGAGGAGAGGCTTATGTTGAAATCACCACTGATGTTAAAAGGACTGGCGCTGCTGGGCTGTATGGCGCTCCTGTTAATTCCGCTGCGCATTCTGAGCGTGGTCATCGGCGAGCGCGCCGACTATCGCGACGATGTCTCACACTCGCTTGAGCAGAGCACCAGCGGGCCGCAAAAGCTGGTCGGGCCGCTTATCGCCATTCCGGTGACGGAAATCACCACCACCACGCAAGCGGGTAAAGAGGTCACCAAAGAGCGTAATTTTATCCGTTACTGGTTGCCGGAGTCACTGGTGGTTACGGGAAAGCAGGCGGTTGAGCCGCGTCACATCGGCATTTACGAAGGGCAAATCTGGCGCAGCGACGTCGCGCTGGAGGCGCGCTTTACGCTGCCGGAACAGGCGATGAACCCCGGCGCGCAGTACCGGCTGGGCGAGGCGCGGCTGGTGATGGCGGTAGGCGATGCGCGCGGCATCGGTAACGTGGGCGCGCTGAAAATCAACGGGCAGACGCTGGCGGTCGAGCCGGGTTCTGGTCTTGAAGAGGGCGGCCAGGGGCTACATGCCAGGGTGCCTGCGGGGCTTTTGAATTCCCCGACGCTCGCCGTCAGTTTCTCGCTGGAACTGAATGGCACCGGCGCGTTTTCCGTCGTGCCGCTGGGCCGCAACAGCGAGCTGTCGCTTATCAGCAACTGGCCGCATCCGGGTTTCTACGGCAATTTCCTGCCGGCGACGCGGGAGATTTCCGCCAGCGGTTTCGCGGCGAAATGGCGCAGCAGCTGGTATGCCAATAATATCGACAGCGAATTTCAGAACACAGAGGCCGTCACGCTCCGCAACTTGCCCGCCTTTAGCGTGACGGTGGCGACGCCGGTCGATCAATATCAACTGACCGACCGGGCGGTGAAATACGCCGTGCTGCTGATAGCGCTCACCTATATGGCGTTTTTCGTCTGCGAAACGCTCAGCGGCATAACGATGCACCCGGTGCAGTATCTGCTGGTGGGGCTGTCGCTGGTGATGTTTTACCTGCTGCTGCTGGCGTTTTCTGAACACATCGGCTTTAACCTGGCCTGGCTTGCCGCCAGTCTCGCAGGCGCCGGGCTGAATGCGTTGTATCTTCAGGCGGTGCTGAAAGGGTGGCGACGCAGCCTGATGTTCGCAGGCGGTCTGCTGGCGCTCGACGGCGTGCTCTGGCAGTTGCTGCGCTCGCAGGATTTCGCGCTGTTGCTCGGCAGTGGGTTGCTGTTTGTCGCGCTCACGGCGGTGATGTTGCTGACGCGCCACATCGACTGGTATGCGTTGACGCCTGCGAAGCCGCGCTATCAGCGCCTGACGCCCGCGCCGCAGGAGGAGCGGTTCCGGCTCTGGAAGTAAAATACAGGCAATAAAAAAGGGCGGAATTTCCGCCCTTTTTGCGTTGCGCCGAAACGTCTTATTCCTGCAGATCGCCGCAGAAACGGTAACCTTCGCCATGAATGGTGGCGATGATTTCCGGGGTGTCCGGCGTGGACTCGAAATGTTTACGGATGCGACGGATGGTCACGTCAACGGTACGGTCATGCGGCTTGAGCTCGCGACCGGTCATTTTCTTCAGCAGCTCCGCACGGGTCTGGATCTTGCCCGGGTTTTCGCAGAAATGCAGCATCGCGCGAAATTCGCTGCGCGGCAGTTTGTACTGCTCGCCGTTAGGGCTAATCAGCGAACGGCTGTTGATATCAAGCTCCCAGCCGTTGAACTTGTAGCTTTCCACGCTGCGGCGCTCTTCGCTCACCGTACCGAGATTCATGGTGCGGGAGAGCAGGTTGCGGGCGCGGATCGTCAGTTCACGAGGGTTGAACGGCTTAGTGATATAATCATCGGCGCCGATTTCAAGGCCCAGGATTTTATCCACCTCGTTATCACGGCCGGTCAGAAACATCAACGCGACATTGGCTTGCTCGCGCAGTTCACGCGCCAGCAGCAGGCCGTTTTTACCCGGCAGGTTGATATCCATGATAACCAGATTGATATCATTATCAGAGAGGATCTGATGCATCTCGGCGCCATCGGTGGCTTCAGACACATCATAGCCTTCTGCTTCGAAAATACTTTTTAACGTGTTGCGTGTAACCAACTCGTCTTCAACGATAAGAATGTGCGGGGTCTGCATGTTTGCTACCTAAAAATTGCCAACTAAATCGAAACAGGAAGTACAAAAGTCCCTGACCTGCCTTATGCATGCCATAAATTAACATGCCCGGCGTAACATGACTAAAGTACGTAATTGCGTTCTTGATGCACTTTCCATCAACGTCAACAACATCATTAGCTCGGTCGTGGGTACTTTTCCCTCTGGACCCGACGGTGTCAAAAACGGCTGTCATCCTAACCATTTTAACAGCAACATAACAGGATGATACGATACCAACACCCAATAAAACTACTCTTCGTTGACATATATCAAGTTCAATTGTAGCACGTTAACAGTTTGATGAGATCGTCGCAGCGAAGAACTAACTTTGATTACATTTAAATAACAACACGGATAATTTCACCTCTTAATTAATAAACAAGGTGAATCCGATAAGCAAGCGGAATTTACATGGCTTTTATTGATGATAAACAGCCTGATAAAGGCGATTTTAAGGCATGATTAAACGCGCGCTTTGCGTTTTATTCATAACTAATGTTTATCCTTTTCATGACCACTTTCATGACGGAATTGTATATAAAATGTAAATTCGCTGCGCGTATTAATTAGCGCGCTGATATTTACCCCCACCACAGGATCACTGAGAGCCTTATGCGTTTGCCAATAATTCTGGTGTCTCCCGCCAGGCCTGAAAACGTCGGCGCCGCTGCGCGCGCCATGAAAACCATGGGATTTACCGAACTGCGTATTGTTGAAAGCGCGGCGCATCTCGACCCGGCGGCGCGTCGCGTCGCCCACGGCGCAGGCGATATTCTTGATAATACAAAGCACTACGACACGCTTGCCGCCGCGCTGGAAGATGTGGATTTCACCGTCGCCACCACGGCGCGCAGCCGTGCGAAGTTTCACTACTATGCGACGCCGCAACAGCTGCTGCCGCTGCTGGAAGAAAAAGCGGCCTGGCTGCCGGTGACGGCGCTGGTCTTCGGACGTGAAGATTCGGGGCTGACCAATGAGGAGCTGGCGCTGGCCGATGTGCTGACCGGCGTGCCGATGGTGGCGGACTATCCGTCGCTGAATCTGGGCCAGGCGGTGATGGTGTATTGCTATCAATTAACCGCGCTGATGCAAAATGCGCCCACCGCGGCGCCGCAGGCGGATCAACAGCAACTGAAAGCATTACGTCTGCGTATTGATGCATTACTGACCACGCTCGGCGTGGAAGATGACCTGAAAATGGCCGACTGGTTACAGCAGCGTCTTGGGCTGCTGGAGCAGCGCGACACCGCGATGTTGCATCGTTTGCTGCATGATATCGAAAAAAAAGTCGCGGGCTGAAATGCTGATGAGCCGCTACGGTATAGCATTAAATGCTAATCAGGTAGGGCGAACGCCGGTTTTTTGGGCCGTGAAGGCGGCTTTTATCGGTATCCATGGGGAAAGTTTCGGACGGTGCGTAAATGAAATATTCGTTGACTTAACCTGACGATTACTTTAACCAATAGAGATACAGGACAGAAAACAGAAAAGTACAGAGCACACAACATCCATGATCCGCATCAGCCTGACTACCATTATTACTACCACCACCATTACCACAGGTAACGGGGCGGGCTGACGCGTACAGGAAAAACTGAAAAAAGCCCGCACCTGAACAGTGCGGGCTTTTTTTTCGGCATAAAATCAAGGGGTAACAACCATGCGAGTGTTGAAATTCGGCGGTACATCGGTCGCGAACGCAGAGCGCTTTATGCGTGTCGCTGACATTCTGGAGAGCAATGCCAGGCAGGGGCAGGTAGCGACCGTTCTTTCTGCCCCCGCAAAAATCACCAACCATCTGGTGGCGATGATTGAAAAAACCATCAGTGGTCAGGATGCCCTGCCGAATATCAGCGATGCCGAACGTATCTTTGCCGAACTGCTGAAAGGCCTCAGCGACGCCCAGCCACAATTCCCGTATGCGCAGATGAAAGCGCTGGTCGAGCAGGAGTTCGCCCAGATCAAGCATGTGCTGCACGGGATCAGCCTGCTTGGTCAGTGCCCGGACAGCATCAACGCGGCGCTGATCTGCCGCGGCGAAAAACTCTCGATCGCTATCATGTCAGCGCTGCTTGAGGCGCGCGGCCATAAAGTGACGGTTATTGATCCGGTGGAAAAACTGCTCGCGGTCGGCCATTACCTTGAATCGACGGTCGATATCACCGAATCCACCCGCCGCATCGCGGCCAGCAAAATCCCGGCGGATCATATGATCCTGATGGCTGGTTTTACCGCCGGAAACGACAAAGGCGAGCTAGTCGTGCTTGGCCGTAACGGCTCCGACTACTCCGCCGCCGTGCTGGCGGCGTGCCTGCGCGCCGACTGTTGCGAGATCTGGACCGACGTGGACGGCGTTTATACCTGTGACCCGCGCCAGGTTCCGGACGCCAGGCTCCTGAAGTCGATGTCGTATCAGGAGGCCATGGAGCTCTCCTACTTCGGCGCTAAAGTCCTTCATCCCCGCACCATTACCCCTATCGCACAGTTCCAGATCCCTTGTCTGATTAAAAATACCGGCAACCCGCAGGCGCCAGGCACGCTGATTGGCGCGTCCAGCGATGAAGACGGCCTGCCGGTGAAGGGCATCAGCAATCTTAACAATATGGCGATGTTTAACGTCTCCGGCCCCGGCATGAAAGGCATGGTGGGGATGGCGGCGCGCGTGTTTGCGACCATGTCCCGCGCCGGGATCTCGGTGGTGCTGATAACCCAGTCGTCGTCCGAGTACAGCATCAGCTTCTGCGTGCCGCAAAGCGATTGCGCCCGTGCGCAGCGGGCGATGGAAGATGAATTCTATCTGGAGCTGAAAGAAGGGCTGCTGGAGCCGCTCGCCATTATGGAGCGGCTGGCGATTATCTCGGTGGTGGGCGACGGCATGCGCACACTGCGCGGCATCTCCGCGAAATTCTTCGCGGCGCTTGCCCGCGCCAATATCAATATCGTGGCGATAGCGCAGGGCTCGTCTGAACGCTCTATCTCTGTCGTGGTGAGTAATGACGACGCGACGACCGGCGTGCGCGTCACCCATCAGATGCTCTTTAACACCGATCAGGTTATCGAAGTATTTGTTATCGGCGTCGGCGGCGTCGGCGGCGCGCTGCTGGAGCAGCTCAAGCGTCAGCAGACGTGGCTCAAGCAGAAGCATATCGATTTGCGCGTCTGCGGCGTCGCCAATTCGCGCGCGTTGCTGACCAACGTTCACGGTCTCGATCTGGAGAACTGGCGCGCGGCGCTGGAAGAGGCCAACGAGCCGTTTAATCTCGGCCGCCTGATCCGTCTGGTGAAAGAATATCACCTGCTGAACCCGGTAATTGTCGACTGTACGTCCAACCAGGCGGTGGCGGATCAGTACGCCGACTTCCTGCGCGAAGGTTTCCACGTCGTGACGCCGAATAAAAAGGCCAACACCTCGTCGATGGCCTACTACCACCAGCTGCGTCACGCCGCCGCCGCGTCGCGCCGTAAATTTCTCTACGACACTAACGTCGGCGCAGGGCTGCCGGTTATCGAAAACCTGCAAAACCTGCTCAACGCCGGCGATGAGCTGCAACGCTTCGCGGGCATTCTCTCCGGCTCGCTCTCTTTTATCTTCGGCAAGCTGGACGAAGGCATGAGCCTGTCTGAAGCGACCACGCTGGCGCGCAAAATGGGCTATACCGAGCCCGATCCTCGCGACGACCTCTCCGGCATGGATGTGGCGCGCAAGCTGCTCATCCTGGCGCGTGAGACGGGCCGTCAGCTTGAACTGAGCGATATCGTCATTGAGCCGGTGCTGCCTGAAAGCTTTGACGACAGCGGCGACACTGAGAGTTTTATGGCGCGTCTGCCGCAGCTGGACGATGAGTTTGCCGCCCGCGTGGCGCAGGCCCGCGATGAAGGCAACGTGCTGCGCTATATCGGCACCATTGAAGAAGACGGCGTCTGTCGCGTGAAAATCGCCGCCGTCGACGGCAACGATCCGCTCTATAAAGTGAAAAACGGCGAAAACGCGCTGGCGTTCTACAGCCGCTACTACCAGCCGCTGCCGCTGGTGCTGCGCGGTTACGGCGCAGGCAACGATGTCACGGCGGCGGGCGTGTTCGCCGATCTGCTGCGCACCCTGTCATGGAAGTTAGGAGTTTAAGATGGTTAAAGTGTATGCCCCGGCCTCCATTGGCAACGTCAGCGTGGGGTTTGACGTATTAGGCGCTGCGGTGTCGCCGGTGAACGGCGAGCTGCTGGGCGACTGCGTGACGGTGGAAGCGGCGGCGGAATTTTCGCTGACCAATACCGGGCGCTTCGTCAGCAAGCTGCCCGCCGAGCCGCGTGAAAATATCGCCTGGCAATGCTGGGAGCGTTTTTGTCAGGAGATCGGCAAAACCGTGCCGGTCGCCATGACGCTTGAAAAGAATATGCCGATAGGCTCCGGGCTTGGCTCCAGCGCCTGCTCTGTGGTCGCGGGCCTGATGGCGATGAACGAATTTTGCGGCAAGCCGCTTAGCGACGACCGCCTGCTGACGCTGATGGGCGAGCTGGAAGGGCGCATCTCCGGCAGCATTCATTACGATAATGTCGCGCCCTGTTTCCTGGGCGGGCTGCAACTGATGCTGGAAGAAAATAACATTATCAGCCAGCCGGTGCCGTGCTTTGACGAGTGGCTGTGGGTGATGGCGTATCCGGGGATCAAAGTCTCCACCGCCGAGGCGCGGGCGATTTTACCGGCGCAATATCGCCGTCAGGATTGCATCAGCCACGGGCGTTATCTGGCGGGCTTTATTCACGCCTGCCATACGCGCCAGCCGCAGCTTGCCGCTAAACTGATGCGTGACGTCATCGCCGAGCCTTACCGCACAAAACTGTTGCCGGGCTTTGGCGAGGCGCGCCAGGCGGCGGCGGAGACCGGGGCGCTGGCCTGCGGGATCTCCGGCTCCGGCCCAACGCTGTTCGCGGTCTGCGATAAAACCGACACCGCGCAGCGGGTGGCGGAGTGGCTGAAGCAACACTATCTGCAAAATCAGGAAGGCTTTGTACATATTTGCCGTCTCGACACGGCTGGCGCACGAGTACTGGGATAACGCATGAAACTTTATAATCTGAAAGATCATAACGAACAGGTCAGCTTTGCGCAGGCCGTCACGCAGGGTCTGGGTAAAAATCAGGGGCTCTTTTTCCCGCACGATTTACCGGAATTCAGTCTGACTGAAATCGATGAGATGCTGGAGATGGATTTTGTCTCCCGCAGCAGCAAAATTCTTTCGGCCTATATCGGCGATGAAATCCCGGCGGACACGCTGCGTCAGCGCGTGAAAAAGGCGTTTACCTTCCCGGCGCCGGTAAGCCAGGTGGCGGAAGATATCGGCTGTCTGGAGCTGTTCCACGGCCCTACCCTGGCGTTTAAAGATTTCGGCGGCCGTTTTATGGCGCAGATGCTGACGCAAATCAGCGGCGATAAACCAGTGACCATTCTGACCGCGACGTCCGGCGACACGGGGGCGGCAGTGGCCCACGCGTTTTATGGTCTGAAAAACGTGCAGGTGGTTATCCTCTATCCGCGCGGTAAAATCAGCCCGCTGCAGGAAAAACTGTTCTGTACGCTCGGCGGCAATATCGAAACGGTCGCCATCGACGGCGATTTTGACGCCTGCCAGGCGCTGGTGAAACAGGCGTTTGATGACGAAGAGCTGAAAACGAAACTCGGCCTGAACTCCGCCAACTCCATTAACATCAGCCGCCTGCTGGCGCAGATTTGCTACTACTTTGAAGCCGTCGCGCAACTGCCGCAGGAGGCCCGCAATCAACTGGTGGTATCGGTGCCGAGCGGCAACTTTGGCGATCTGACCGCCGGGCTGCTGGCGAAATCCGCCGGGCTGCCGGTGAAGCGTTTTATCGCCGCGACAAACGCCAACGACACGGTGCCGCGTTTCCTGCAACACGGCGAATGGCTGCCGAATGCGACGGTGGCGACGCTCTCGAACGCGATGGATGTGTCGCAGCCGAATAACTGGCCGCGGGTGGAGGAACTCTTCCGCCGTAAAATCTGGCGCCTGAACGAGCTGGGTGTTGCGACCATCGACGATGAAACCACGAAGGCGACCATGCGCGAACTGCGCGAGCTGGGGTATTTGTCGGAGCCGCACGCGGCGGTGGCCTACCGCGCGCTGCGCGATCAGCTGCGCCCTGGCGAGTACGGCCTGTTCCTCGGCACCGCGCATCCGGCGAAATTCAAAGAAAGCGTGGAAGATGTGCTTGGCGAAACGCTGGAACTCCCGGCGGAGCTTGCCGAACGTGTCGATCTGCCGCTGCTGTCGCATTCGCTGCCAGCGGATTTCGCCGCGCTGCGCGAGTTTATGATGAGCAAAGCGCCGTAAGCGGCGCCTGCAATATGACAAGAAAAGCCGCCTGCCCCGCAGGCGGCTTTTTTATTGCTCGTGGCGCTTAAACACCAGTTCGTTATGGCCTGAGGCCGCTTCATCAAAGAAGTAACCTTCGCTGTCGAACGCCGTGAGCTGTTCGGGGGCCGTCAGGCGATGTTCAATGATGTAACGACTCATCAGGCCGCGCGCTTTTTTGGCGTAGAAGCTGATGATTTTAAACTTGCCGTTCTTCTCATCGAGAAACACTGGCTTGATGATTTCCGCATTGAGTTTTGCGGGCTTCACCGCTTTGAAGTATTCATCCGACGCCAGATTCACCACCACATTATCGCCCTGGGCGGCAATTGCCTCGTTGAGTTTTTGGGTGATCGTCTCGCCCCAGAAGGTATAGAGATCGTTGCCCTTCGGGTTGGCAAGGCGCGTGCCCATCTCCAGACGGTACGGCTGCATCAGATCGAGCGGGCGCAGCACGCCGTAAAGGCCGGAGAGCATCCGCAGATGCTGCTGAGCGAAATCGAAATCCGCGTCGCTGAAGGTTTCCGCCTGAAGGCCGGTGTAGACGTCGCCTTTAAACGCCAGAATCGCCTGACGGGCGTTATCCGGCGTGAAATCCGGCTGCCAGTCGTTAAAACGGGTGGCGTTCAGCGACGCCAGCTTGCTGCTGATGCTCATGAGAGAGGCTATCTCTTCATCGGTTAAGCGGCGGGCGACATCAATCAACTGCTGTGCATGGTCGAGCAGTTCAGGCTGCGTGTAGCGCGCTGTGACAAGCGGGCTCTGGTAATCCAGCGTCTTGGCGGGGGAAATAAGAATCAGCATGACGTTTCCTTTCTTCGTTTTCCCGGAACTCTACCAAAGAACGCCGCAAAGTGAACCAATGGCTGCGATTGAAGACGTTTACTCCAGCGGCGCGCTGCGCCAGACCTCCGGTTCAACCTGACGCGCGATCTCCGGGTAGCGGTCTGAGTTAAACACCGGCTTCAGCCCCAGTCTGCGCTGGCGCAGGTAGTCGTCGGCTATGCACTTCACCACCGGCGAGAGCAGCAGGATGGCGGTAAGATTCATGACCGCCATTAACGCCATCGCCACTTCGGCCACCTGGCGCAGCAGCGATAAGTTCAGGAAAGGCCCGGCGAACACCATCCCCATCACCGCGATGCGCAGCAGCCAGCGGTAAGGGGGCGTGTAGCGGCGCAGAAACACCAGATTGTTTTCGGCGTAGGCGTAATTCGCGACGATAGAGATAAACGCGAAGAGCACAATCACACCCGCCACCAGATCTTTTGCCCAGTGGCCCGCGAGCAGGCCCAGCGATTCGCGCGCAAGCGTCAGCCCGTCGGTCGCCGCCGGGGAAGGGTTCGCCAGCAGCACAATAAATGCGGTAGACGAGCAGATAACCAGCGTGTCGACAAAGACGCCAATCATCTGCACGATGCCCTGCGCGGCCGGGTGGGGCGGCCAGGACGTGGCCGCTGCGGCCGCGTTAGGCGATGCGCCCATGCCCGCTTCGTTTGAGAACATGCCGCGCTGAAAACCGCTGGTGAGCGCCTGGCTTATCGTCCAGGCCACGGCTCCGGAGGCCGCTTCATGCCAGCCAAAGGCGCTGCGAACAATGAGCCACAGGATCTCGGGCAGCGCAGAAATATGCATCACCATCACCACCAGCGCCGTGATAACCCAGATGCCCGCAATCGGCGGCACCGCAAAGCGCATCAGGCGCGCCACGCGGTTAAAGCCGAGCATTAGCATCGGCAGCAGGCACAGGGCCAGCAGACTACTACTGGCAAAGGCTGGGAGTGAAAGCGCGTTACTGAGCGCTTTCGAGAGCGCGCCTGCCTGGGCGGCGTTAAAGAGAAGTCCGAAAGTGAAGATTAAAAACAGCGAAAACAGCACGCCCATCCAGCGCATGCCGAGCCCGCGCTCCATATACCAGGCCGGGCCGCCGCGGAAGTAGCCGTCTCTGTCGCGCCCTTTATAGAGCTGGCCCAGGGCGTTTTCGGCAAAGGATGTCGCCATACCGATAAGGCCTGCAACCCACATCCAGAAAACCGCGCCCGGCCCGCCGCTGATGATGGCGAACGCGACACCTGCTATATTGCCGCTGCCTACGCGCGCGGCGATGCTGGTGCAGAGCGCTTCAAACGCCGTCAGCCCGCTGCCGGAGGGACGCAGGCTGCGGCTTAACGCGCGCGGAAAATAGCGCAGGTAGCGGAACTGAATAAACCGCGTGCGCCAGGAAAACCAGAGGCCTGCGCCTGCAAGCAGGTACAGCATGGCCGATTCCCATAATATTTCGCTGATAAATAAAAGAAAATCTGACATGCCCGCTCCCCCTGGCGCCGCTCTGCTTTCCGCGTGTGGCCAACGTCGCCGACACGCCTTCCCTGAAACAGCAGAGCCTGAAATAAAAGCAGTTTATCACATGGCGACGACGCGATTGCCCCGGTTGCGCTCGAAAAGTCTCGTGTTATCATCACCGCAAACCGATTACCTTCCCTGACACGTAGTTCAAAAGAGAAACACTATCATGACGGATAAATTGACCTCCCTTCGTCAGTTCACAACCGTGGTTGCTGACACTGGAGATATCGCGGCAATGAAGCTGTACCAGCCGCAGGATGCCACGACTAACCCTTCTCTGATCCTTAACGCCGCGCAGATCCCTGAATACCGCAAACTGATTGACGACGCGGTGACCTGGGCGAAAAGCCAGAGCAGCGATCGTGCGCAGCAGGTTGTGGACGCCACCGACAAACTGGCGGTGAATATCGGTCTGGAAATTCTGAAGCTTATCCCTGGCCGTATCTCTACCGAAGTGGACGCGCGTCTGTCCTATGACACCGAAGGCAGCATCGCGAAAGCCAAGCGTCTGATCAAACTCTACAACGATGCCGGCATCGGCAACGATCGCATCCTGATCAAACTGGCTTCCACCTGGCAGGGCATCCGCGCGGCGGAGCAGCTGGAAAAAGAAGGCATCAACTGTAACCTGACGCTGCTGTTCTCCTTCGCGCAGGCGCGTGCGTGCGCAGAAGCGGGCGTGTATCTGATCTCCCCGTTCGTGGGTCGTATCCTCGACTGGTACAAAGCCAACACGGACAAAAAAGAGTACGCGCCGCAGGAAGATCCGGGCGTGGTTTCCGTGACGGAAATCTACGAGTACTACAAACAGCACGGCTATGAAACCGTCGTGATGGGCGCAAGCTTCCGTAACGTCGGCGAAATCCTTGAGCTGGCGGGCTGCGACCGTCTGACCATCGCGCCTGCGCTGCTGAAAGAGCTGGCGGAAAGCGAAGGCGCGGTTGAGCGCAAACTGGCTTTCAACGGCGACGTGAAAGCGCGCCCGGCGCGTCTGACCGAATCCCAGTTCTTCTGGGAGCACAACCAGGATCCGATGGCGGTGGACAAACTGGCGGACGGTATCCGCAAGTTCGCCATTGACCAGGAAAAACTGGAAAAAATGGTCGAAGAGCTGCTGTAATCCCTCCGTGGCCGGTCCCGCCGGCCACGTTTCTTGCGTTCTCTCCCTGTCTGCAAACCCCGCTGGCGTGTATCATTTCGCAAAACCGCACTGATTTTCGGAAATGATATGGATACGTTACGCATAGGCTTAGTTTCAGTTTCTGACCGCGCTTCCAGCGGCGTTTATCAGGATAAAGGCATTCCCGCACTCGAAGCGTGGCTGGCGCAGGCGCTGACGACCCCGTTTGTGCTGGAGACCCGTCTGGTGCCTGACGAACAACCGCTTATTGAACAGACGCTCTGTGAACTGGTGGATGAAATGGGCTGTCATCTGGTGCTGACCACCGGCGGCACCGGCCCCGCGCGTCGCGATGTGACGCCGGACGCCACGCTCGCCATCGCCGATCGCGAAATGCCGGGCTTCGGCGAGCAGATGCGCCAGATAAGCCTCAACTTTGTGCCGACGGCGATTTTGTCGCGCCAGGTGGGCGTGATCCGCAAGCAGGCATTAATTCTTAATCTGCCGGGCCAGCCCAAGTCCATTCAGGAAACGCTCGAAGGGCTGAAAGATGAGCAGGGTAAGGTCAAAGTGGCAGGAATATTTGCCAGCGTGCCGTACTGCATCCAGCTGCTGGATGGCCCGTACATTGAGGCCAACGCGGATGTGGTAGCGGCATTTCGTCCCAAAAGCGCAATTCGCGATGTAAAAAACTGATTATTTGCTTTTGCTGGCATAAAGGCTGTTTGAGGATGGCGTGGCGGTGATTTAACGTTATAGTCACTTTTAGTTTACGTTTTTGCAGTAAGCTAATTCACGCCCACCTCTTTACAAACGGTTCGTTATGGAACAGCAAACACGCCCTCTTAATCGTCAGGATTATAAAACGCTGACGCTGGCGGCCCTTGGCGGCGCGCTGGAATTCTACGATTTCATTATCTTTGTCTTTTTCGCCGCCGTGGTGGGAGAGCTTTTCTTCCCGCCGGATATTCCGGAGTGGCTGCGTCAGGTGCAGACGTTCGGGATCTTCGCCGCCGGTTATCTGGCGCGACCGCTGGGCGGGATCATCATGGCGCACTTCGGCGATCTGGTCGGGCGCAAAAAGATGTTTACCCTGAGCATTCTGCTGATGGCGGTGCCGACGCTGCTGATAGGCCTGCTGCCGGATTACGCCGCGCTGGGCATCGCCGCACCCGTGTTGCTGTTGCTGATGCGCATTTTGCAGGGCGCGGCTATCGGCGGCGAAGTGCCTGGCGCGTGGGTGTTCGTTGCTGAACACGTGCCGGAAAAACGCATCGGCATTGCCTGCGGCACGCTCACGGCGGGCCTGACGGTAGGCATTCTGCTCGGCTCCGTGGTCGCCACCATCATTAATACCAGCATGACGCAGCAGGCCATTCATAACGGCGGCTGGCGTATTCCTTTCCTGCTTGGCGGGGCCTTTGGTCTGGTGGCGATGTACCTGCGTCGCTGGCTCCAGGAGACGCCGATTTTCCTTGAGATGCAGCAGCGCAAAGCGCTGGCGCAGGAGCTGCCGGTGAAAGCCGTGGTGGTGAAGCATCGCCAGGCGGTGGTCATTTCCATGTTGCTCACCTGGCTGCTGTCGGCGGGGATTGTGGTCGTTATTCTGATGTCGCCGGTATGGCTGCAAAAACAGTACGGCTTTACGCCAGCGGTGACGTTACAGGCCAACAGCATCGCGACGATTATGCTCTGCGTCGGCTGTCTTATCGCAGGCCTTGCCGCGGATCGTTTCGGCGCCAGCCGGACGTTTATCGTGGGCAGCGTGCTGCTGGCAGCCGCCAGCTGGGCGTTTTATCACCTTTCCGGCTCGCACCCTGAGCAGCTCTTTTTACTCTACGGCGTGGTAGGGCTGTGCGTCGGCGTGGTAGGCGCGGTGCCTTTCGTGATGGTGCGCGCGTTCCCGGCAGAGGTGCGCTTTACCGGCATTTCGTTCTCCTACAACGTGGCGTACGCCATTTTCGGCGGCCTGACGCCGGTGGCGGTAACGATGCTGATGGGCGTCTCACCGATGGCGCCCGCTTGGTATGTACTGGCGCTTTCCATTATGGGGCTTGGGCTGGGTGTGTGGCTTGGACGAAAGCCGCAGGCTGAATCCAGAGGGGTGGCGACGGCGCAGCCGTAATGCGGCAGGTGTTGAGAGGGCGGAAGGAGCACGGAAAGAAGAGACGTCGTACCCGCAGGCACGACGTCGGGTAAATCAGTGTTTCTCGCCGATCGGCAGTACGGTGCGACCGTACTGTTCGTTCAGCACTTCGCCCATCGCCAGCCAGATAGCGCTCGCGCCGCACACCAGGCCAATCCAGCCTGCGATATGTACGATGCTTTCGTTATCCATCAGGTGACCGACAGCCAGCAGCGCGAACAGCACCGTCAGGCTCAGGAATACGAATTGCAGCATGCGGGCGCCGCCCAGCGTGCCGAAGAACATGAAGAGCGTGAACACGCCCCAGATGCCTAAGTACACGCCCAGGAAATGCCCGTTGGCCGCGTCCGCCAGGCCCATCTTCGGCAGCAGCAGGATAGCGACCAGCGTCAGCCAGAACGAACCATAAGACGTGAACGCCGTTAAGCCGAACGTATTGCCTTTTTTATATTCCAGCAGACCGGCAAAAATTTGCGCGATACCGCCGTAGAAAATCCCCATCGCCAGAATAATGCCGTCCAGCGGGAACATCCCGATGTTGTGCAGATTGAGCAGAATGGTAGTCATACCAAAGCCCATTAACCCCAGGGGGGCCGGATTAGCCAACTTAATGTTGCCCATAAACCCTCAAAAGAATAAGAAAATTTGCAAAAAGTAACGCCCCGGACGTTATCTTCCGTGACGGGGCGCGGCATCATAATCAGGCCGTTTCGCGCCGTCTATGATCTGGGAAGGGAGAAAATAAAAAAATTTTGCGCTTTGCCCCTTGATGGCGGACAAGCTGACCCCATCTTGTAGTCAACCGCAATGGATGAGCCTGAAAAAAAGGGCGGTGGACGGTTGAATCCCCACCGTTAGCCCGCATAACAGGTTCATACCACATGATGACGATTTTTTAGTGGAGACGTTTAGATGGGTAAAATTATTGGTATTGACCTGGGTACAACCAACTCTTGTGTAGCGATTATGGATGGCACTCAGGCTCGCGTGCTGGAAAATGCGGAAGGCGATCGCACCACGCCTTCAATCATTGCATACACTCAGGATGGTGAAACTCTGGTAGGTCAGCCGGCTAAACGTCAGGCAGTGACTAACCCGCAGAACACCCTGTTTGCGATCAAACGCCTGATTGGCCGCCGCTTCCAGGACGAAGAAGTACAGCGTGACGAGTCTATCATGCCGTACAAAATCATTTCCGCTGACAACGGCGATGCCTGGCTGGATGTGAAAGGCCAGAAAATGGCACCGCCGCAGATCTCCGCGGAAGTGCTGAAAAAAATGAAGAAAACCGCCGAGGATTACCTGGGCGAGCCGGTAACTGAAGCGGTTATTACCGTTCCGGCTTACTTCAACGACGCGCAGCGCCAGGCGACCAAAGACGCCGGCCGTATCGCGGGTCTGGAAGTAAAACGTATCATCAACGAACCGACTGCCGCTGCGCTGGCTTACGGCCTCGATAAAGAAACCGGCAACCGCACCATCGCGGTCTATGACCTGGGTGGTGGTACGTTCGATATCTCTATCATCGAAATCGATGAAGTGGACGGCGAAAAAACCTTCGAAGTGCTGGCGACCAACGGTGACACCCACCTGGGTGGTGAAGACTTCGACAGCCGCCTGATCAACTATCTGGTTGAAGAATTTAAGAAAGATCAGGGCATCGACCTGCGTAACGACCCGCTGGCGATGCAGCGCCTGAAAGAAGCCGCAGAAAAAGCGAAAATCGAGCTCTCTTCTGCGCAGCAGACCGACGTGAACCTGCCGTACATCACCGCAGACGCGACCGGTCCGAAACACATGAACATCAAAGTGACTCGCGCGAAACTGGAAAGCCTGGTGGAAGACCTGGTGAACCGTTCTATCGAGCCGCTGAAAGTCGCGCTGCAGGACGCTGGCCTGTCTGTGTCAGACATCAACGACGTTATCTTGGTCGGTGGTCAGACCCGTATGCCGATGGTTCAGAAGAAAGTGGCTGAGTTCTTCGGTAAAGAGCCGCGTAAAGACGTTAACCCGGACGAAGCTGTCGCTATCGGCGCAGCGGTTCAGGGCGGCGTACTGACCGGCGACGTGAAAGACGTACTGCTGCTGGACGTGACCCCGCTGTCTCTGGGTATCGAAACCATGGGTGGCGTGATGACTCCGCTCATCACTAAGAACACCACCATCCCGACCAAGCACAGCCAGGTGTTCTCGACGGCTGAAGACAACCAGTCTGCCGTGACCATCCATGTGCTGCAGGGTGAGCGTAAACGCGCTGCGGATAACAAGTCTCTGGGTCAGTTCAACCTGGATGGCATTAACCCGGCGCCGCGCGGTATGCCGCAGATCGAAGTCACCTTCGACATCGACGCCGACGGTATTCTGCACGTGTCTGCGAAAGACAAAAACAGCGGTAAAGAACAGAAAATCACCATCAAGGCTTCTTCTGGTCTGAACGAAGAAGAAATCCAGAAAATGGTGCGTGAAGCCGAAGCAAACGCTGAAGCTGACCGTAAGTTCGAAGAGCTGGTGCAGACCCGTAACCAGGCGGATCACCTGGTGCACAGCACCCGTAAGCAGGTTGAAGAAGCAGGCGACAAACTGCCGGCTGATGATAAAACCGCTATCGAATCCGCACTGAGCGCGCTGGAAGCGTCCCTGAAAGGCGAAGACAAAGCGGATATCGAAGCGAAAATGCAGGCGCTGGCGCAGGTTTCCCAGAAACTGATGGAAATCGCTCAGCAGCAGCATGCTCAGCAGCAGGCGGGCTCCGCTGACGCTTCTGCGAACAATGCGAAAGATGACGACGTCGTTGACGCTGAGTTCGAAGAAGTTAAAGACAAAAAATAATCGCCCTGATGCAGGGTAGATAACACTGGCACGGGCGTAGGAGTTTCTCCACGCCCGTGCACGCATGTCAGGGGCAGATAAAACATGGCGAAGAAAGACTATTACGAAATTTTAGGCGTCCCGAAAACGGCGGACGAGCGTGAAATAAAAAAGGCGTATAAACGCCTGGCCATGAAATTTCACCCGGACCGTAACCAGGGTGATAAAGAGGCCGAAGCAAAATTTAAAGAGATTAAAGAAGCTTACGAAATCCTCACCGACGCGCAAAAACGCGCGGCGTATGATCAGTATGGCCACGCTGCCTTTGAACAGGGCGGTATGGGCGGCGGCGGTTTCGGTGGCGGCGGCTTTGGCAACGGCGCAGACTTCAGCGATATTTTCGGTGATGTCTTCGGCGATATCTTCGGCGGCGGACGTGGTCGTCGCGCGTCGCGCGGCGCAGATTTACGCTACAACATGGAGCTGACGCTCGAAGAAGCGGTACGTGGCGTCACGAAAGAAATTCGCATCCCGACGCTGGAAGAGTGTGAAGTTTGCCACGGTAACGGCGCCAAACCTGGCAGCCAGCCGCAGACCTGTCCGACCTGTCACGGTGCGGGCCAGGTGCAGATGCGCCAGGGCTTTTTCGCCGTCCAGCAGACCTGTCCGCACTGTCAGGGCCGCGGTACGCTGATTAAAGATCCGTGCAACAACTGCCACGGTCATGGTCGTATCGAGAAAACCAAAACGCTGTCGGTGAAAATCCCGGCGGGCGTCGATACCGGCGATCGTATCCGTCTGGCGGGCGAAGGCGAAGCGGGCGAGCAGGGCGCGCCGGCAGGCGATCTGTACGTTCAGGTACAGGTGAAACAGCACCCGATCTTCGAGCGCGAAGGCAATAACCTCTACTGTGAAGTGCCGATCAACTTTGCGATGGCGGCGCTGGGCGGTGAAATCGAAGTCCCGACGCTGGATGGCCGCGTGATGCTGAAAGTGCCGCATGAAACCCAGACCGGCAAGCTGTTCCGCATGCGCGGTAAAGGCGTGAAATCGGTCCGTGGCGGCGCGCAGGGCGATTTGCTGTGCCGTGTGGTGGTGGAAACCCCGGTCGGCCTGAACGATCGTCAGAAAGCGTTGCTTCAGGAGCTGCAGGAAAGTTTCGGCGGTCCTACCGGCGAAAAGAATAGCCCGCGTTCAAAAAGCTTCTTCGACGGTGTGAAAAAGTTCTTTGATGATTTAACCCGTTAACTCTTCGGTTTTAACGAATCATTCTTCAGCCTGAAATGGTAAATACCGTTTCAGGCTTTTTTATGCTCAGTTTTAACTTAATCTGTATAAATAGCTTCAGAACGAATATTAACATCTGCGAGCACGAACCAACCGACAGCGGAAGGAATAATGCGGGTTACACCGCTATTTTAGACCAGACATGTTACAGAAGAGATAAATTGATTTTGCCAGAGGACGCTGAACCTTATATTTTGTTACCTCTCCCCCGGCGCCAGGACACTCCGCAACATGAAGAAGAAGAATGGTGTCAAAGAATTTGATTATAATCTGATCAAAGTCCTTGATGCAGTAATCACGGCGGGCAATGCGACACGCGCTTCCCGGCAACTTCAGGTCACCCCTGCTGCCATTACCCTCGCCATTCAACGTTTACAGCAAACCTATAACGAAGAGCTTTTTATTCGCACCCGCGAGGGCCTGACGCCGACGCCGCGCGCTCACCAAATTCATCGTGCCTATAGCCGGGTGCTGGATATGATTGACGCCACCTTTGAACACGACGTCAGGATACCGCCGTGGTGTGAAATGAAAATTACGGGCGATGATGTCAGCGAACAGTACTACTTCTCGCAACTATTTGATATGGAAGTGTTTGACCGTTTACGCTTGCATTACGCTTCCGTAACAGGAAAAGGTTTGGCTCAACAGATCAGCGATTTGAAAAATGGGAACAGTGATTTGCTGATAGCCACGCATCATTTTAGCGATCCGGATATTGAGCAGATTATTATCGATCAATATCGAAATTATACGGCTGTCTGTCATGTACAAAATCCGCTTTGCGAACTATCGCAGTTATCGCTGGCGAATATTTTTAGTTCCAGACATGCCGTTTATCATCCTTACACGATAACGCCGCTGCTAAAAAAGGATATCAGAAACAATGAATCTTTCTCATTTTTTAATAATCATTTGTCTGTCGGGTATAATACAGATTCAATAAATGGATTATTAAGTATTATTGAAAACTCTTCCATGGTGGCAATTTTACCAGAAAAGATTGCGCGATTTTTCCAGACGCAAGGAAAGTATCGCATCGCGTTAATTAGCCTGCCTGATGCGATAGAGTTTGAAACTATTAAGGTTTATGCCAACTGGTATCGTAGTAACCCACAACGCGATCAACTCAGAGATGTTATTGCGATGCTACAAACTCTTATCAATTATCGTAAATAGCTTCTCTCACGCCTGTAAATCACATAAAAAACCTGGGCAGTAAAAAAAACAGCGAACCTAAAAATACGCGTGTTCCCTGAGTGTTGATATTAAATGATTAGCGTCCTATTGGTTAGATTGCTAACTTTATCGCATCGCCAGACGGCGTAATTATTTATCGTCTATTTATTACCGAGGTTATCATGTCTATTGCTGCACATATCGCAACGCCAAAACTGGTTCTTGTTGAACTGGAAATATTATTAACCATTATCGCTATTGGCGGGTGGGGGGGCTTTGTCAGCTATCTGATGAAGCGTGAAAGGAACGAGACCCATAAAGACATCATGGATTGTCTGGCTCAGATAGCCATCTCCTGTTTTACCGCTTTTTTGTTGAGTGTGGCCGCTATCGATCGCAACCTGAGTTTTAATATGGTGCTTATGGTCGCCGGGCTCGGAGGCGTATTCGCCACGCCGATACTACGGGTACTGAGCGAGAAGGTGAAAAACTTCCTGAGCGGGACCTCACTGTTAAAATAAGCTCAAAAAAAGCCCGCTGGCAGCAGCGGGCTTTGTGCAATTGTTTTTATGACAGCGTGACTCTTTCTCGCAGCCATCCGTAGATAAACGCCTCGTTCGCTTCACGCTTCTCAGTGATATCAAGATAGTAGTCGCCTTGCGTACAGTTCAGCGCTTTTACCAGCACGCCTTCACCTTCTTTACCACGTTTATCCAGGTACGCTTTCAGCGCATTCAATGTATTTTTGCCGATAACGCCGTCCACGGTTAAGTCCTGGCGAATATTCTGCTGGCCGTTGAAAACATTCAGCCAGCGCTGCAACCAGCGGGCTGGGATAGAAGGCCCGATATTCGTGCCCGCTTCGCACAACTCAAAGGCGACCGGCAGCGAATACTGCGCGACGCGATCAAACCCCGGCGCTATCCAGTAGTCTTGCTCAAGAATGCGGTAAGCTTCTTCGCGGCTCATGTCACGCATATCCCTTTTGTAGCCATGCGCTCTGGCCGTTTTTTCGGTGATACCCCATTTCGTCGGGCCGCCGCGATCGGCCGGATGATTCACATAACTCCCTTCGATATTCAGGATGCCGTCAATGACAGGATTCATAATGGTTCCTCGCACAGAGATTATGGGTTGCTCATATCCGTCAGAGTAAAAAGCGCGAGAACACAGACGATAAACACGGCAAATACCGCAACCGTCCAGAGCGCGCGTTTAGGCTTTTGCTTTTTTTCTTCGGTGAGAATGTCGACGGGTACATCATCATTCACTTTGATGCCGAGTTTGGGGATAGTGACGAAGAGGTCGTTGATGCCGAGAGTGCGCAGATCCCGGCGCAGCAGATACAGCACCTGCGTCAGGTTGGCGTCGCTGATGAATTGCCCCCGGTTTCCCCACAAGACGGCGGCGATTTGCTGCTTTTCAATTACACCATTTTTGGCGTTTTCAATAATAAAGCTTAAACACCGTGCCCGCATGGTAGTCATTTTTATAACGCATGCGTTATCGGTATTTTTTAATTCATTATTTGCCTCAGTGAAAAGGCAGTTGTGATTAATCAGATAACTTTTCATATATCACCTGTGGACAGATATTAATATATGGCGGGAGGTTCTCTGGCGCCTTTAAGAGTAGGGATGCGCTTAATTAATTTCCACAGAATAAAATAAAAAACGGTTTTTATTTGACGAAACGGTAGTCCAGATCACGATTCACTGGGCTTATTAACTTTGTCTTAATTGGCACTTAAAGATGGTTTAATATTTAATATATCATATATAACATTTCAATATGTTGAATTTAAAAAGAAAAAAACAAAAAGATGTCTTTTGTTTATAGTTTTGTAATGGCTATTTAAATCATTGCTATTTTTTAATCTCATTTTTATTGATTGTGACTGGAGGAATGAGAAGTGGCCGATCATGATAGTTAGCGCAGAAAGTACTGCACTCACTTTTCACGAAGGAAAATAAACATGGCTACAAGTAAATTAATTCAGGGCGACAGCCTCACTGAAACCAGTAATGCCGCTGATGGCTTTAATCCTGCAAGCGAAGTAGAAAAATATAGTTATACCTCAGCCCGCGTGGCGAAACCGGTATATAACAAATATAAGGCTGCTAATAAACCAAAAGTGTTTGGATATTATACCGACTGGTCGCAATACGATGGGCGTCTGGAAGGGGATGACAGCCCTGCCAACCGTGGGCGCGGCTATGATCTTGCGAAGGTCTCGCCTACCGCTTATGACAAAATCGTTTTCGGCTTCCTGGGCATTGTCGGCGATAAAGGCGAAAAGCAGTACACCATTGAAAACGCCGCGCGTCAGACGAATAAAAACACCAACGAACCGACCTTCCTGGATCCGTGGGGCGATTTCCAGTCTTACGTGAACTGCGGACATACTACCAGCGGCTGGGATATCGAGCCGGCAACCGTAACGCAGGCCACCACCAAAGGGCTGTTGGGCGGTCTTCGCGATCTGCAACAAAGAGCGAAGCAGCAGGGGCACACGCTGGCGCTGTCGATGAGTATCGGCGGCTGGACCATGAGTAACGGCTTCCATGAGATGTCGAAGACGGACTCGTCGCGTAAAACCTTCGCCGCCGGGGTCGTAAAACTCTTTAAACAATTCCCGATGTTCAGCGAAGTGGATATCGACTGGGAATACCCAAATGCGGAAGGCAACGGCAACCCGCATGGCCCGGAAGATGGCGCGAACTATGCGCTGCTTATCGCGGAGATGAAAAAACAGCTCAGCGCAGCAGGGCGCAGCGATGTCAAAATATCCATTGCCAGCTCGGCCGTTGTTTCTACCCTGGAATATTCCAACGTTAAGGCATTGCTGAACGCCGGTCTGTACGCGATTAACGTGATGACCTATGACTTCTTCGGCACGCCGTGGGCTGACACGCTGACCCACCATACCAACCTGACGCCGCTCACGGCGGGCGGCTGGAGTATCGAGGCGGTGGTGGATTATCTGATTGCCGAAGGCTTCCCGTCCGATCGTATCAACATCGGTTATGCCGGGTATACCCGCAACGCGCGTAACGCCGTTATCGAAAGCTTCTCGCCGCTTAAGGGCGCTTACACCCCGGGCAACGGCACCACCACCGGGACTTTCGAATCCGGCAGTACTGAATGGTATGACACCATTTATAACTACCTGGATCTGGAAAACCAGAAAGGGCGTAACGGCTTTAACGTCTATACCGATAAAGTCGCCAATGCGGACTACCTCTACAACCCGCAAAGCAAACTGTTTATGTCGCTTGATACGCCGCGTTCGGTAAAAGCCAAAGGCCAGTATGCCGCGTCGCGTAACCTTGGCGGGCTGTTTACCTGGACTATCGACCAGGATAACGGCGTGCTGGTGAACGCCGCGCGCGAAGGGCTCGGTTATGAAATCGAAACCCAGACGGTAGAGATGAAGCCGTTCTATTTCGAAGGCATTAATGTTTCCGAGCCGGATAGCAGCGGCAGCGACAGCGAGCCGCAACCGACCATCAACCATGCGCCGGTGGCGGCCATTCAGCTGCGCGTGGTCGGCGGTTCACGCATTCAGCTTTCCGGCGAGGCGTCGCACGATGAAGATAACGATGCGCTGAGTTTCAGCTGGGGCGTGCCGTCGACAATCACCGTGGCGGATAAAAGCGCGGCCGTGATTGAGTTTGATGTGCCGGTAGTTACCCAGAGCACCGATTACCAGTTCACGCTATTTGTACGTGACAGCAAGAATGAGCCATCTTCGCAGCAGCGTTTTGTCGTCACCGCCGTACCGGCAAGCTCCTCATCCACCGGCGGCGATACGCCTGCGCCGACGCCGGTCCCGGATCCGGAACCGACTCCCGTTCCCACCCCGACGCCTGATACCAGCGGCTCCGGCAACGCGCCTTATGCGCTCTGGAATGCCAGCACCATTTATGGCGCGAAATGGGGCACTTTCGAGAAGGTTAGCTGGAAAGGGCATAACTATCAGGTGAACTGGTATTCCCAGGGCGAACAGCCCGATCTCAACAGCGGGCCTTATCAGGTCTGGACCGATTTGGGAGCGTACTAATCGTCTTGCTTCCTGACGTATTTTTCCACTCCGCCCGTTATTTGAGCGGAACTCTGGCCCCGGGTAAGGATTACCGGGGCTTTTTTTATGCCCGCCTTTTGTCCTGACGCTATTCTGATTACTCGTTTTTATCGAATATTATCGGTTGAATAAACTGCTTTTCCGATGAGTAATCCACGCTATCCTTATACCTGGTGTAAGTAAATGGAGATGTGACTCCATAATTCTGGATGGACAATGATGATAAAAACGGTACAACGTTTCTTTAAAAGTGACGCTGCGGGTGGCATTGTGCTGATTGCCGCCGCCGCGCTGGCCATGCTTCTGGCAAACCTTAACGCCACGCAGGATCTCTACTCAGGCTTTCTCAGCACGCCGGTAGAATTAAAATTCGGGGCGCTGGAGATTAAAAAGAACATGCTGCTGTGGGTGAACGACGCCCTGATGGCTGTGTTCTTCCTGGTCGTGGGGCTGGAGGTGAAGCGAGAACTGGTACTGGGCTCGCTCGCCAGCCGTCGGCAGGCTTCGCTGCCGGTCATCGCCGCGCTGGGTGGCATGGTGCTTCCGGCCGCGCTGTACCTGGCGTTTAACTATCAGGACCCGATAACGCGCGCGGGCTGGGCTATTCCGGCGGCGACGGATATCGCGTTCGCGCTGGGTATTCTGGCGCTGCTCGGCAGCCGCGTGCCGCCTGCGCTGAAAATTTTCCTGATGGCGCTCGCTATCATCGACGATCTGGGCGCGATTGTGATTATTGCGCTGTTCTATACCAGTTCGCTGTCGATGGTATCGCTGATGGTGGCGGCAGGCGCTATCGCCGTACTGGCCGTGCTGAATATCTGCAACGTGCGTCGCGTCGGCGTCTATATTCTGGTGGGCGTGGTGCTCTGGACGGCGGTGCTGAAATCGGGCGTGCATGCCACGCTCGCGGGCGTGATTATCGGCTTTTTCGTGCCGCTTAAAGCGGAAAAAGGGCATTCGCCCGCAGGCTCGCTTGAGCATGCGCTGCACCCGTGGGTGGGTTTTATGATCCTGCCGCTGTTTGCCTTCGCCAACGCAGGCGTTTCGCTTGAGGGCGTCACGCTGGCGGGCCTGACCTCACTGCTGCCGCTGGGCATTATTGCCGGGTTGTTTATCGGCAAGCCGCTGGGCATCAGCCTGTTTTGCGCGCTGGCCGTCAAGCTTAAGTGGGCCACGCTCCCGCCGGGCGTCAGTCAGAAAACGATTCTGGCCGTCGGCGTGCTGTGCGGTATTGGCTTTACGATGTCCATTTTCATCGCGTCGCTGGCCTTCGGTGATGTTGACGCCGCGCTGGTGACCTGGGCGAAGCTAGGCATTCTGGTCGGTTCATTACTGGCTGCGGTCATAGGGTATGCGCTGTTGCGCAGCCATTTATCCGGGGCGCGTTAACGCCCGCTTGATTATGCGGCCTTTCGGAGCGAAGGCCGCTTTGCCCTCAGGGACGCCAGAGAGAACGCGCGTTTATGTCTCATATCAATTACAACCACTTATATTATTTCTGGCAGGTTTGTAAGGAAGGATCGGTCGTGGGTGCCGCCGAAGCGCTCTACCTTACGCCGCAAACCATCACCGGGCAGATAAAAGCGCTTGAGGAGAGGCTACAGGGCAAACTGTTTAAGCGTAAGGGAAGGGGCCTTGAGCCCAGCGAACTCGGGCAACTGGTCTTTCGTTACGCCGACCGGATGTTTACGTTAAGCCAGGAGATGCTGGACATCATCAACTACCGCAAAGAATCCCATTTGCTGTTTGATGTCGGCGTGGCGGATGCGCTTTCCAAAAGGCTGGTCAGCGGCGTGCTGGACGCGGCGGTGGTGGAAGATGAGCAAATCCACCTGCGCTGTTTTGAATCGACGCATGAGATGCTGCTGGAACAGCTGAGCCAGCATAAACTCGATATGATTATCTCTGACTGCCCCATCGACTCCACGCAGCAGGCGGGCCTGTTTTCCGTCAAAATCGGTGAATGCAGCGTGAGCTTCTGGTGTCAGAGCCCGGCGCCGATAAAGCCGTTCCCGGCGTGTCTTGAAGAGCGTCGGCTATTGATACCGGGGCGTCGTTCCATGCTCGGGCGTAAATTACTCAACTGGATCCACTCACAAGGGCTGAAAGTGGAAATCCTCGGTGAATTTGACGACGCGGCGCTAATGAAAGCCTTTGGCGCGGCGCATAATGCCGTATTCGTCGCGCCAAGCCTCTACGCGCACGATTTTTACGAAGATGACAATATTGTTGAGATAGGGCGCATGGATAACGTGATGGAAGAGTATCACGCGATTTTTGCGGAGAGGATGATCCAGCATCCGGCGGTGCAGCGCATCTGTAATCGCGACTACTCGGCGCTGTTTGTCCCGCCAAAATAAATCATCAGGCATAAAAAAACCCGCAGATGCGGGTTTTTTTAACAAACTGCTTTCAACAAAGCGACAACCAACGGCGATTAAGCCAGTTTGCTGATCTGTGCAGCCAGGTTAGCTTTATGACGAGCAGCTTTGTTTTTGTGGATCAGACCTTTAGCAGCCTGACGATCCACGATTGGTTGCATTTCGTTAAATGCTTTCTGTGCTGCAGCTTTGTCGCCAGCTTCAATCGCTGCGTACACTTTCTTAACGAAAGTACGCATCATAGAGCGACGGCTTGCGTTGTGCTTACGGGCCTTTTCAGACTGAACGGCACGCTTCTTAGCTGATTTGATATTAGCCAAGGTCCAACTCCCAAATATGATCTATGTGGACAATTCAAAGGCCGAGGAATATGCCCTTTCAGCCTTCTTTTGTCAATGGATTTGTGCAAATAAGCGCCGTTGTTATGCGGTGCTCGTTACGTAGTGATGGCGCAAGATTCTACCAGCTTGCCTCGTGCGAATACAGTCTTTGTGGGACAAAATTCACGTTCAGTGCGAAACCCTGACGCAGCGCGATGAAATCGTTGCCGGTTTATGGCTGACAGGGCCAAATCGTCGGTTAACCTTAAAGGCTGTACAAGGTATAATCCGACGATTTTCACTGTTCTGAGCCAGTCATGAAGCTGATACGCGGCATACATAATCTCACCTCTGAGCATCACGGTTGCGTGCTGACCATCGGCAATTTCGATGGCGTGCATCGTGGTCACCAGGCTTTGCTGAGCGGGCTATGCGCGCAAGGGCGCGAACGCGGCCTTCCCGTCATGGTCATGATTTTCGAGCCGCAGCCGCTCGAACTGTTCGCAGCCGATAAAGCGCCTGCGCGGCTCACCCGTCTGCGTGAAAAGCTGCGCTATCTCGCCCGTTGCGGCGTGGATTACGTGCTGTGCATTCGCTTCGACCGCCGCTTTGCCGCGCTGACGGCCCAGAACTTCGTGAGCGATCTGCTGGTAGAGCGTCTCGGCGTGAAATTTCTGGCGACCGGAGACGATTTCCGCTTTGGCGCTGGTCGCGAAGGGGATTTCTTGTTATTACAGAAGGCCGGGCGCGAATATGGCTTTGAAGTCACCAGCACGCAAACGTTTTGCGAAGAGGGCGTGCGTATCAGCAGCACCGCCGTACGCCAGGCGCTCGCGCAGGACGATTTAAGCCTCGCGGAAAACCTGCTCGGACGGCCATTCGCCATCTCCGGGCGCGTGGTTCACGGCGATGCGCTCGGGCGCACCATAGGTTTCCCGACGGCGAACTTACCGCTGCGCCGTCAGGTTTCGCCCGTTAAGGGCGTGTATGCGGTGGAAGTGCTGGGCATCAGCGATAAACCGCTGCCCGGCGTCGCCAATATCGGCACCCGCCCGACGGTGGCCGGCCTCCGTCAGCAGCTGGAAGTTCACCTGCTGGACGTTGCAATCGACCTCTACGGCCGCCATATAGATGTAGTGCTGCGTAAAAAAATACGCAATGAACAGCGGTTTGCCTCGCTTGATGAACTCAAGGCGCAAATCGCCAGAGACGTGATCACCGCCCGCGACTTTTTTGGGCTACCGACACCGGCGTAACGCCTGAATCGGCTAATTATCAAACCGAAATACGGAACCGAGAATCTGATGAGTGACTATAAATCAACCCTGAATTTGCCGGAAACAGGGTTCCCGATGCGCGGCGATCTCGCCAAGCGCGAACCGGGAATGCTGGCGCGTTGGACCGATGATGACCTGTACGGCATCATTCGTGCAGCCAAAAAAGGCAAAAAAACCTTCATTCTGCATGATGGCCCTCCGTATGCGAATGGCAGCATTCATATTGGTCACTCGGTTAACAAGATTCTGAAAGACATTATCGTGAAGTCCAAAGGGCTTGCCGGTTATGACTCTCCGTACGTGCCGGGCTGGGACTGCCATGGCCTGCCGATCGAGCTGAAAGTGGAACAAGAGTTTGGCAAGCCGGGTGAGAAATTCACCGCGGCCGAATTCCGCGCCAAATGCCGTGAATACGCGGCGACTCAGGTCGACGGCCAGCGTAAAGACTTTATCCGTCTGGGCGTGTTGGGCGACTGGTCGCACCCGTACCTGACCATGGATTTCAAAACCGAAGCCAACATCATCCGCGCGCTCGGTAAAATCATCGGCAACGGCCACCTGCACAAAGGCGCCAAGCCGGTGCACTGGTGTGTCGACTGCCGCTCCGCGCTCGCTGAAGCGGAAGTGGAGTATTACGACAAAACGTCGCCGTCCATCGACGTCGCCTTTAACGCGGTAGACGCTGCGGCGGTCACGGCGAAATTCGGCGTGCAGACCGTTAACGGCCCGGTATCACTGGTTATCTGGACTACCACCCCGTGGACGCTGCCGGCGAACCGCGCTATCTCTCTGCATGCTGAAATCGACTATGTGCTGGTGCAGATTGAAGGCCAGGCGCTGATCGTGGCGAAAGACCTGCTTGAGAGCGTGATGAAGCGCATCAACGTCGCCGATTACACCGTGCTGGGCGAAACCAAAGGCGCGCAGCTTGAGCTGATGCGCTTCACGCACCCGTTCATGGGCTTTGACGTTCCGGCTATTCTCGGCGAGCACGTAACGCTCGACGCCGGTACCGGCGCGGTGCATACCGCGGGCGGCCATGGCCCTGACGACTACACCATCAGCCAGAAATATGGTCTGGAGATTGCGAATCCGGTCGGTCCGGACGGCGCGTATCTGCCGGGCACGTATCCGGGTCTGGATGGCGTTAACGTCTTCAAAGCGAACGATCAGATCGTTGAGCTGCTGCGTGAAAAAGGCGCGCTGCTGAATGTCGCGAAAATGGTCCACAGCTATCCGTGCTGCTGGCGCCACAAAACGCCGATCATCTTCCGCGCCACGCCGCAGTGGTTCGTCAGTATGGATCAAAAAGGCCTGCGCGCGCAGTCGCTGAAAGAGATCAAAGGCGTGCAGTGGATCCCGGACTGGGGCCAGGCGCGTATCGAATCGATGGTCGCCAACCGCCCTGACTGGTGTATCTCCCGTCAGCGCACCTGGGGCGTACCGATGTCCCTGTTCGTTCATAAAGAGACGCAGGAACTGCATCCGCGCACGCTGGAGCTGATGGAAGAAGTCGCAAAACGCGTTGAGCAGGACGGCATTCAGGCGTGGTGGGATCTCGACCCGCGCGACATCATGGGCGATGACGCCGATGTTTATGAAAAAGTGCCGGATACGCTCGATGTGTGGTTCGATTCCGGCTCTACCCACTCGTCTGTGGTTGACGTGCGCCCGGAATTTTCCGGCCATGCGGCGGATATGTATCTCGAAGGCTCTGACCAGCATCGCGGCTGGTTCATGTCTTCGCTGATGATCTCCACCGCCATGAAAGGCAAAGCGCCGTACCGCCAGGTACTGACCCACGGTTTCACCGTGGATGGTCAGGGCCGCAAGATGTCGAAATCCATCGGCAACACGGTCTCTCCGCAGGATGTGATGAACAAACTGGGCGCCGATATTCTGCGTCTGTGGGTGGCATCGACCGACTACACAGGCGAGATGGCCGTCTCTGACGAGATCTTAAAGCGCGCCGCCGACAGCTATCGCCGTATCCGCAACACCGCGCGCTTCCTGCTGGCGAACCTGAACGGTTTCGATCCGGTAAAAGATATGGTGAAACCGGAAGAGATGGTCGTGCTGGATCGCTGGGCGGTCGGCTGCGCGAAAGCCGCGCAGGACGATATCGTGAAAGCGTATGAAGCGTACGATTTCCACGAAGTGGTGCAGCGCCTGATGCGCTTCTGCTCCATCGAAATGGGCTCGTTCTATCTCGATATCATCAAAGACCGTCAGTACACGGCGAAAGCCGACAGCGTGGCGCGCCGCAGCTGCCAGACCGCGCTCTATCACATCAGTGAAGCGCTGGTGCGCTGGATGGCGCCGATCCTCTCCTTCACCGCTGATGAAGTGTGGGGCTACCTGCCGGGGGAGCGCGAGAAGTACGTCTTTACCGGCGAATGGTACGACGGCCTGTTTGGTCTTGCCGATACCGAAGCGATGAACGACGCTTACTGGGACGCGCTGCTGAAAGTGCGCGGCGAAGTGAACAAGGTGATTGAGCAGGCGCGCGCCGATAAGAAAGTCGGCGGCTCGCTGGAAGCGGCGGTCACCCTGTACGCGGAGCCAGAGCTGGCGGCTAAACTCACCGCGCTTGGCGAGGAATTGCGATTTGTCCTGTTGACCTCGCAGGCGAAGGTTGAGGATTATGCCAGCGCCGCCGCCGATGCCCAGCAGAGCGAACTGCTCAAAGGGCTGAAAGTGGCGCTCGCAAAAGCCGAAGGTGAGAAGTGCCCGCGCTGCTGGCACTACACCACCGATGTCGGCAAGGTGGCGGAACACGCAGAAATCTGCGGTCGCTGTGTCAGCAACGTCGCCGGTGACGGCGAAAAACGTAAGTTTGCCTGATGAGTAAACCGATTCTTTCAACCGGTCTGCGCTGGCTGTGGCTGGTGGTGGTCGTGCTGATTGTCGATCTGGGTAGCAAGGCGTTAATCCTCCAGCACTTCGCGCTGGGGGAAACCGTCTCGCTGTTCCCGTCGCTCAATCTGCATTATGCGCGCAACTACGGCGCGGCGTTCAGCTTCCTCGCGGACAAAGGCGGCTGGCAGCGCTGGTTCTTCGCCGGTATCGCTATCGGTATCTGCGTGCTGCTGGCGGTCATGATGTATCGCGCGAAGGCGAGCCAGAAGCTCAACAATATTGCTTACGCGCTGATTATTGGCGGCGCGCTGGGCAATCTGTTTGACCGTCTGTGGCACGGCTTTGTGGTCGATATGATTGATTTCTACGTCGGCGACTGGCACTTCGCGACGTTCAATCTGGCCGATACCGCTATCTGTATCGGCGCCGCATTAGTCGTGCTGGAAGGCTTCCTGCCTTCTAAACAGAAAGCCACGGCGTAAATCCTGGCCGGGCGGCGTTCGCTGACCCGGCCCACAGAATGTGCGGCCTTCCGTAGGCCCGGTAAGCGTAGCGCTCCGGGCAAACAGACGACCCAAAATAAGTGAGCAACCTGCATGTCTACATCCATACAGAGCAACAGCGCGGTGCTTGTGCACTTTACGCTGAAGCTTGAAGACGGCTCCACGGCGGAGTCCAGCCGCAACAGCGGCAAACCCGCGCTGTTTCGCCTGGGCGACGGTTCGCTGTCGCAGGGCCTGGAGCGCGAGTTGCTCGGCCTGCATGCTGGCGACAAAAAAGCGTTTACGCTCCTGCCGGAAGACGCTTTCGGCACGCCAAGCCCGGATCTTATCCAGTACTTCTCCCGCCGCGAGTTTATCGATGCGGGCGAGCCGGACATTGGCGCTATCATGCTCTTTACCGCAATGGACGGCAGCGAAATGCCGGGCGTCATCCGTGAAATCAACGGCGACTCCATCACGGTGGATTTCAACCATCCGCTCGCCGGGCATACCCTTCATTTTGATATAGACGTGCTGGAGATCGATCCGGCGCTGGAGAGTTCTGATGCAGATCCTGTTGGCTAACCCGCGCGGCTTCTGCGCAGGCGTGGACCGCGCTATCAGCATTGTGGAAAACGCGCTGGCCATTTACGGCGCGCCTATTTACGTTCGCCATGAAGTCGTGCATAACCGTTATGTGGTGGACAGCCTGCGCGAGCGCGGCGCGATTTTTATCGAGCAAATCAGCGAAGTGCCGGATGGCGCGATCCTGATTTTCTCCGCCCACGGCGTCTCTCAGGCGGTTCGCAATGAAGCGAAAAGCCGCGATCTGACGGTGTTTGACGCTACCTGCCCGCTGGTGACCAAAGTGCATATGGAAGTGGCGCGCTCCAGCCGCCGCGGCGAAGAAGCCATTCTTATCGGCCACGCCGGACACCCGGAAGTGGAAGGCACGATGGGCCAGTACAGCAACCCGGAAGGGGGCATGTACCTGGTGGAATCGCCGGATGATGTCTGGAAAATTACCGTGAAGGATGAAAATAATCTCTCCTTTATGACCCAGACGACGCTGTCAGTGGATGACACTTCCGAGGTGATCGACGCGCTGCGCAGCCGTTTTCCGAAAATCGTCGGCCCACGTAAAGACGACATCTGCTACGCCACCACCAACCGTCAGGAAGCCGTGCGCGCGCTGGCGGAGCAGGCGGACGTGGTGTTAGTGGTCGGGTCGAAAAACTCCTCCAACTCCAACCGTCTGGCGGAGCTGGCCCAGCGTATGGGCAAAACGGCCTATCTTATCGACGACGCGAACGACATTCAGGAAGCCTGGGTGAAAACCGCCGACTGTGTAGGCGTGACCGCAGGCGCCTCCGCGCCGGATATTCTGGTGCAGAACGTCATCACGCGCCTCAAAGCGCTCGGCGGCAGCGATGCCCATGAGCTGACCGGCCGTGAAGAGAACATCGTTTTCGAAGTGCCGAAGGAGCTGCGCATCGACGCGCGCGAAGTGCAGTAAATTTCACGCGCGAGAAGCGATGACATCACAGACGGGGAGCCAGGCGCTCCCCGTTTTCATTCAGGCCTCGTCTTCATCCTGCATCAGGGCGCTGCGTCCGCCGTCCATGACGATAGTCGTGCCCGCAATAAACCCGGCGCGCTCACTTGCCAGAAACAGACACAGCTCGCCAACTTCTTCAGGACGGCCAATGCGCCCGACCGGATGTTTACGTACCGTTTTTTCCCGCACACGTTGCGCATCCGGGTGGCTGTCAAACCACGCCTGGTTGCCAGCGGTGTCGATAAACCCCGGCGCGATGCCCACGGTGCGAACCTCCGGGCCCCATTCGATGGTGAGGCTCTGCACCAGCGAAAGCAGAGCGCGCTTGCTGATGTTGTAAGGCGCGCAGCCTGGCATTGTGGAAAACGCATGGTTAGAAGTGATGATTAACATCACCCCATGACTTTTTGTTAGCGGTTCACGCGCGCATTTCGCCAGAAACCAGTGCGAGCGCAGGTTGAGCTCAAGATTATGCGACCACGTTTCCAGGCTGCAATCGACCCCTGCGAACACATTTTTCCCGGCGTTCGACACCACGACGTCAATGCGTCCCGCCAGCGCCAGCGCCTCCTCAATAAACTGCCGGATGTGCCCGGTTTGCGTCACATCCACGGAAAAGTAAAAAAACTGCCCGGGCCAGGCCGCCAGCAATGCCTGAGCCTGCGGCGCGTTTTCAGTAGACGGGAGCGCGCAGCCGATCACCAGGTCGCCGTGCGCTAAAAAGGCACTGGCGATGGCGTGGCCGATCCCCTGACTGGCGCCGGTTACGATGACCACGCGCGGGGTCTGTTGTAATGTCATGGCGTTATTCCCTCACAAGGAAAATTCTTCGATAAGCCGGGCAATAGCCTGACGATCGGCCTGCGTCAGCGGCCAGCCTGGATGGCGGCAGTAGTCGCTCGCGATAATGCCCCGGCGGTACAGCAGCGTTTTTTCCGCCTGGATGATGTACTCACAATGGCTCATCCACTGCCGGATCCAGGGCAGGAGCCGCTGATGCAGCGCCTGCGCTTCGGCTTCCTCCCCCGCCTGCCAGTGGCGGTAAATCCGCACATAGACTTCGGTAAACGAACAGCCAGGCATTACGCCTCTGGCGCCAGCCTCCAGCATTTGCAGCATATACAGGCCCGCATAGCCATTGAGCACGCCCGCCTGCGGCGCGGCGGCGAGAAACGCCCGGGTATATTCCACCGGCGGGTTACATTCGATTTTGAACACCGCGTGCGGGTAGCGCGTCGCCACGGCCGCCAGCTGTTCCGGCGGGACAGACAATCCGGTTTCACCCGGCGCGTACTGCACCATCACCGGAATATCTACCGCTTCCAGCACCGCGAAAATATGTTCCTGGATAGCCTGCGGGCGAGGTTGCAGGAAGAATGGGGGCAGCAACATCAGCGCGTCAGCGCCCAGCGCCTGATACTTTCTGGCGCGTTTTACCGCCAGCTCGGTACTGTGATCGGTCACAGAGAGGGCGCGAAATAAAGGGCTGCCGGAGAGCGTATGGATAAACCTCTGCGCCAGCCGATCGCGCTCTGTGTCGCTGAGTTTGGGAAACTCGCTGGCGATGCCAAACAGCGTGACGCCATCCGCGCCGGTCGCGGCGAGATGCTCCAGTAAGCGAACAAAGCTGCGCTCGTCGATATCGCCGTTCGCGGTAAACGGCATCGCCACGATGGGATTTACGCCTGCGATACTGGCAGCGTCATAAGCGTTACTCATGCCTCATCCTCCCGGTCTGCCAGCACGGCGCCCTGCGCGGCGGGTAGCGCCCAGCGGCGATAGAGACGCAGGAAGCCGCGCGGGACTTCCTTATAGACCGGCTGCCACACGGCGCGGCGCAGGGCCAGCGTGTCGTCATCCACATGTAAAATCAGAAGGCGATCCGGAATATGGATGGAGATTTCATCGCCGTCTTTCACCAGGCCCAGCGCGCCGCCGTCGGTCGCTTCCGGCGAGATATGCCCGACAAACAGGCCGCGATTCGAGCCGGAGAAACGCCCGTCCGTGATCAGCGCGCAGTGGTCAGATAACCCCATGCCTTCCAGACATTTCATCGGTTTATACATTTCCGGCATCCCCGGCCCGCCTTTCGGCCCTTCGTAGCGCAACACCAGCACGCTGCCAGGCGGAATGCTGCCGGACATAATGGCCTCCACGGCCTCCTGTTCGCTGTTGAACACCACGGCCGGGCCACGGAAGATCATTAAATGCTCGGGAACGGCAGCGGGTTTCACTACGCAGCCCAGCGGCGACAGATTGCCGTGCAATACCGCCACGCCCGCCTCGTTACGCACCGGGATGGCTAAGGTATGAATAACGTCAGGGCGCGGGCTGCGAGGGCCTGCGGCAATGAGCTGCGCTTTGGTTTTCCCGGAAACCGTCAGGGCGGACGTCTTCATCAGCGAGGCGATCTCCCGCTCCACCGCCGGGACGCCGCCTGCCTCATGAAAATCGATCATGTCGTATTCCGATGCCGGATATAACGACGCCACCAGCGGCACCTGATGGCTGAGCGCGTCAAACGCCGCCAGCGGCAGATGGCCCAGACCGGCTTCATAGTGAATGGCCTGCAAATGCAAAATAGCGTTGGTTGAGCCGCCGGTCGCCAGCAGATAAACCATCGCATTGTGGATGGATTCCGGGGTGATTAGCTGGCGGGCATTCATGCCATGGGTGACCAGCTTCACGGCCTGACGCCCGGTTTCTGTCGCACAGGTACGGCGCTGCGCTGAAATCGCGGGTAGCGTACTGCTGCCCGGCAGGCTCATGCCTAATACTTCAGCGATGCAGCACATCGTGTTGGCGGTGCCGTACATGGTGCAGGAGCCGGGGCCGGGCTCTGCAATGTTTTCGATGTGGGCGAACTCGGCCTCGGTTATCTCTCCACGTTTCTTCCAGCCGATGGCTTCGGTGACGATATTGCCATCCCAGTGCTTGCCCTGGTATTGCGCCGGGTACATCGGCCCGCCGTTTACCATAATCGCCGGAATGTCCAGACGGGCGGCGGCCATCAGCATCGCCGGGACGATTTTGTCGCAGGAGCCGAGCAGCACCATGCCGTCAAAGCGATGGGCGCGCACCATGGTTTCAATCGAGGCGGCAATCACTTCCCGCGCGGCGAGAATGTAGCGCATGCCCAGATGCCCTTCAGCGATGCCGTCGCAGGGCGCGATAGTGCCAAACACCATCCCGACGCCGCCCGCTTCATCGATGCCCTGTAAAACGTTCGCCGTCAGCTCGTTCAGATTGACATGCCCGGCGGTGGCGTTGGTATAGCTGTTGACCACCGCAATGACCGGGCGGCGCAACTGTTCGTCCGTGTGGCCCATCGATTTATACAGCGCGCGTTTCAGCGCGCCGTTATCGCCTTCCAGTATCGGATTAAAATGGGTACTACAGTGGGCGCATCCTTCGTTACAGCTCATAGTCATCCTCTTTTACATCAGTTAGCGACGTGCCGTCGCATCGACAGAAGGGGCAGTGTCAGACTGCTCATCATGGGGGTCAGATGCCGCAAGGCGTTTTGTTGGGTTCGCCAGCCGCGCGGGCAGGGCAAGGATCAGCGGCGCGCACAGCAGCAGGAAGCCAGCCAGAATGTAGAGCCCCGTGTCGGTGCGGCCGGTGGCGTCTTTCAGCCAGCCCAGCACGGTCGGGCCGAAGAAACCGGCGAGGTTGCCGATGGAATTGACCAGCGCGATGCCTGCCGCGGCGGCGGTGCCGGACAGCATCGCGCCCGGCAAACTGATATAGGTGGGAATGAGCGCCAGCGTGCCGGACATCGCAAGGCAAATCCACGTCATCATCCAGAAGGTGGACGTGCTGCACCAGGCGCTCAGCGCAAGGCCAATGCCGCCGATGAGCGCCGGGACGGCGATATGCCAGCGGCGCTCCTGCTTCAGATCGGAGTGATGGCTGTTCCACACCATAAACACCGCGCCACACACATACGGCAACGCGGCGAGTAAGCCAATGTAGATATCGTTGCTGACGCCGGAGGTTTTAATGATCGACGGCAGCCAGAAATTAATGCCGTAATAACCGATGTTGAAGCTGAAAAAGATCAGCGCCAGCAGCCAGACATAGCCGTTGTTAAACATATCTTTCAGGCTGCGATCGGCTTTGCCGTGGCGGGCGCGCTCGCGGTTCAGCGCGTCTTTCGCCATATCGTCAATGACCACCTGTTTTTCGGTTTCGCTCAGCCAGCGTGCGGCTTTCACGTCATTATCGAGATAGCGCAACACCACAAACGCCAGCACAAAAGAGGGGATCGCCTCGACAAGAAACAGCCATTGCCAGTTATGCAGCCCTTCCACGCCCTCAAACAGCGTCAGAATTAGCCCCGACAGCGGACTGCCGATAATGGTTGAGAGCGGCGTGACCAGAATAAACAGCCCCAGCGTGCGGGCGGAGCGCCAGGAAGGGAACCACAGCGTCAGATAGAAGACGATGCCCGGAAAGAATCCGGCTTCGGCGACGCCCAGTAAAAAGCGCAGCACGTAAAACTGCGTCGGGGTGCTGATAAAAATCATCGCCGCCGACAGCACCGCCCAGGTCACCATAATGCGGGCTATCCAGAAACGCGGGCCGAAGCGCTGCATCAGCAGATTGCTCGGCAGCTCAAACAGAAAGTAACCGATAAAGAAAATCCCGGCGCCGAGGCCATAAACCGTGTCGCTGAAGTTCAGCGCATCTTGCATATGCAGTTTGGCGAAACCGACGTTGACGCGGTCAAGGTAGGCGAAGAAATAGCACAGGATCAGAAACGGGATGAGCCTGCGGGTTATTTTGCGATAGACCTTATCTTCAGATGTCAGGAGCATGTCATTAACCTCCAGGAGAGCAACTTAGCGCGCGGTCGCAGCGCGGGGAGCATCAGACGCAACAGGCTGGCCAATAAGGCGCAGCGGCGCGCCGTTCATCAGGTTGCGCTCGATGTCTTCCAGAGAGATATTTTTGGTTTCCGGCACAAACAGCAGCGTCAGAACAATGCACACGACATTGAGCAGGCCATACAGCCAGAAGGTGTTCGGACTACCGATAGTGTCGATAAGCGTCAGGAAAGAAGCGCCGATAATCATGTTGGCTATCCAGTTCGCCATCGTGGAACAGGTGACGCCGAAATCGCGCCCGGCCAGCGGCTGGATCTCCGAGCACAACACCCAGATAAGCGGACCGGCGCTCATGGCGAAACCCGTGATGAAAAGCAGCAGGATCAGCACCGCAAGGTATTGCCCGACGGCGCTGTGCAGCCCGCTGTAAAACATGAAGCCGAGAATGCCCATGCAAACCGCCATCACTGCGAACCCCAGTTTCAGGACAGGCTTGCGGCCCCAACGGTCCACAAGGCCAATCGCAATAAAGGTGGCGAGCACATTCGTCAGCCCGGCGATGACCGTGCCCCACATCTGCTGTCGGGTTGTGGCGAATCCGGCGATTTCAAAGATTTTCGGCGCGTAGTACATGATGACCGTCATGCCGGTGAACTGCTGCATAAACTGCAACAGAATGCCAAGGCCGGTGGAGCGGCGAAAATGGGCGTTGTGACGGAATAATTGCCAGCCGCGCTGTTTTATTTTTACGCTTTCACGGATCTGGTTTAGCTCGTGCTGCGCGTCTTTATCGCTGTTACGCAGCCGTTTAAGCACGCTCGCCGCCAGCGCATCACGGCGTTTCATCATCAGCCAGCGCGGGCTTTCCGGCAGCGTCAGCACGCCGATAAACAGCACCACTGCCGGAAAGGTGATAATGCCCAACATCCAGCGCCAGTGGCCGCCGCCGCTCAGGGCCGTATCAGAAACGAACGCGGCCAGAATGCCGATAGTGATCATCAGCTGATACAGCGAAATCATGCTGCCGCGAATACGTTCCGGCGCGATTTCAGAGAGATACAGCGGCGCCGTGAACGAGGCCACGCCGACCGCCAGACCCAGAATAAAGCGCGCTATCGCCAGCATTTGCATATTCCCTGCCGCCGCGCAGCCGAGCGAGCCGACGACAAACAGCGTGGCGCCGAGCAACAGGCTTCTGCGGCGGCCCAGCGAGGAGGACATCGGGCCGCTGCACAGCGCGCCCAGCGCCGCGCCGAACATCATGACGCTGACCACAATTTCCTGCTGGTGGCTGTTAAGGTCGAATGTTCGCGCGAGAAACGGTAGCGCGCCTGCGATAACGCCCATGTCGAGGCCAAACAGCAACCCGGCGAGCGCCGCGAGAAAGCAGACGGTAAACGCCTGCCGGTTCAAAATGTGAGAGTGTGTTGAAGTCGTCATAATCGGTCCCGTGTCAGAAAAGAATCACAGCCGAAAACGGTTTTCAGGCTGGCCGGTCAACGTTGTTTTTAGAATTAACAGTGCGCCATCAAGCGGGCCGGGATGCGCGAGGCCATCCCTGGCGGACGTGATGTAGAGATCGCTGAGCGTGTCGCCGCCAAAGGCGCAACTACTCGGTTGTCGTACCGGCAGCGTGAAGGACTCTTCTTCCCGCATCGTCCCGGCGCGCAGGGCGTGACAAACCAGTTTTCCCGCGCCCCAGCGGGCATTAATCAGATGTCCATCCATGCTCAGAGCGGAGCCGTCGGCAATGCCCTCGACCTTATATTCCTGAAGAAGAGTGAATTCAGGCGGCCTGAACGCGGCGCGGTAAAAACGGTGACGCAGCGAATCGGCAAACCACTGCGCGTCTTCATACCAGACCATGGTATTGGGCACCCACTGGCGCGCCAGCAGAAGCTGAGGCGCGGTAGCGCCGGGCTCCAGGCGGTACCAGCGGCCGATGGCCTGCGCTGCCTGCGGCTCCATCGTGCTGAACCACAGCGCGCCGTCGGGCGCGATAGCCGCGTCGTTCGGCCGGGTGTGGGTTTCGCTTTCCGGCCACGGCAGAAGGGGCGACATGCGCGCCCGGGCGTAGTCATACACCCCTATGCCCGTCTGGCTGACGACCAGAAAATGGTCGCTCCGGGTCGTCAGTAATACCGCGCTGGTGAAGCGGGGCATATCGCGAATCGTGAGGCGCTGCGTTGACGGCCAGTAGCGCAGCAGTTTGCCTGCCAGAATATCGACCCACAGCAGCGAGGCGCTGCGATCGCACCACACCGGGGTTTCGCCGAGCCGGGCGCGCCAGGCGCCAATGGAGGCGGGATCGCCGAGAAAATACGTCATCACGCGTCTGCCAGGGTGCGCCAGGCCTGCCGGAACGCGCCAGCGCGCAGGCGTAAATCGTGCAGGCTCATCCCGGCCTGATACAGCGCGCCCCCAAGCCCGAAGCCATCCGCGCCAGCCCGGCGATAAGCGCCCATCTGCGTCGGATCAGGCTGAATGCCGCCTACCGGTAAACAGACGAGGTGTGGCGGCAGTACCGCGCGCAGGGCTTTCACGATGGCCGGGGTAATCTGTTCTGCCGGAAAGAGTTTCAGCGCGCTGGCGCCTGCGCCGATAGCGCTAAAGGCTTCGGTGGGCGTTATCACGCCGGGAAGGCTTATCAGCCCCCGCTCGCGGGTGCGGCGAATCACCGCCGGGCAGCTGTCGGGAGAGACGATAAGCTGTCCGCCGCATCTCGCCACGTGGTCGACCTGTTCCGGCGTCAGGACCGTCCCTGCGCCGACTCTGGCGCTATCGCCCACCGCCTCACGCATCAGCCTGATGGACGTCAGCGCCGAAGGACTGTTAAGCGGAACCTCAAGCCAGTGAAAACCCGCGTTAACCAGAATGTCTGCCGCGGGCTGCGCGTCGGCGGGCGTGATCCCGCGCAGAATGGCGATAAGCGGCAGCGTCTCCCGCTGCCAGCAGGTATAAAAGTCAGTCGGTGTCATGGATGAGTGTCCCGAAGCAGGGCGCGGATGGCGGCCATACCGCGAAGGAAGCAGGCGTCGCCGTCTGCGGCATGTAACGTCAGATGAAACGCCGGAGCGGCAAGCTGGTAGCGGGCCGTGAGCGAAGGGGAGCCCACAACCCAGATATCGTCGGTGCCAGGCATCGCGGCCAGCTCATACCCAATCAGCAGGCCGGAAAGATAGCTATGGACATGCTCCGGGGCGATGTCGCCTGCCAGCCGTCGCGTGCGGGCAGAAAAAATCAGATGACTGAATGGCGCGCTCTGCTCAGCGCTTTCCACCCCCGCGAGAAAGCTAAGGCGATCCTCATGCTGCGGCGGCAGATCGCGCCCGAGCAGCGAGTGCTCACTCAGCACTGAAAACAGTTCGCCGGTCATAAACGTTGAGAAATGAGTAATGGCGCCCTGACGCATAAAAACATGCTTACTGTGCGTGCCGGGCAGAATGACCGCATGGCGCGCCGCGGGATGCAGCGCATTAAGCCCCATCAACTGCACTTCTTCCCCCCGCATCACGTCAGGCAGGCCGAATGCGCTGACGCAACTGACGCCGGGGATAATCCATGTCGCACCGCCCCACGGCGTGACGAGCGGGAACGCCTTCGCCGCCAGCGACGCGGTACTGGCAGGCGTGGCGACATACGGCACTTCCTGCCAGCCCTGACGCGAGCCCACCATGCCAGCCATCAGAACCGGCAACGCGCCATAATCCTGAAGCCATTGCGCCAGGTGGCGTAGCGACGTGGTGGCAAAGGCGTTTTTCTCTACGGACAATAAACCGCAGTCGTGAAAGGACCTGGCAATAACATTCTGCTTATCAAGGAGAAAGGCGCGAAAGTTGGTCGTGCCCCAGTCGATGGCGATCCAGTATCTGCTCATAATGTAGTACAAACTCTATAATCTTGTAATACAAGAAGGATGGAGCAAAAAATAACCACAATCTGTGAGGGGGATCGGAATTACGTCAGAAGAGGATCGAAGAAATCAGAGAATGCGATCGACGAAAGCGGGGCGTTCCTGCCAGATGCTTTTCCCGGCGGCATTTAGCAGGATAGTGCGCATGCAGGCCCTGGCGTCATCGACCTGTCGCAGACGAATGGCTTCAAACAGGCGGAAGTGTTCATCAATGGCCGTGTGGGTGAGTCGCACATCGGCTTCCAGCGTCTGGCGAAAGGAGAGCATCATCGCGGCGCTCAACGCATTGCCAAGCGCGAGCAAAAACGGGTTGTGCGTTGCACGCAGCAGCGCCTGGTGAAAAGCCATATCCCCGGCTTCAAAAGCCGCTTTTTCTGCTTCCGTTTGCCCACGGCGCATCAACTCCAGCGCATCTTCCATGGCAGCCAGATCGTGCGCGTCGGCGTTAATCGCCGCCAGGGCCGCCACGCTGGGTTCAAAAATAAGGCGCGTGAGCATTAACTGTTCAACCAGTTGTGCATCCACTTTGCCTTCGGCGAGCCAGCCCAGCACGTCAAGGTCAAGCAGGCTCCACTGCTCCCGGGCGTTAACCGTGCTGCGTTTTTTAGCCTGAATAGCGATAAGCCCTTTGGCCGCAAGCGTCGCCAGCGCATTACGGATAGAAGTACGGGAAACGTTATATTCGGCCGCCAGCTCGTTTTCGCCGGGTAATGACAGACCCGCCGCCAGCTCGCCCCGCATAATGCGCCCGGCAAGATGCCGGGTGACGGATTCAGAAACACTGGCCTGCACAACTTTCATGACAATTCCCGGCTAAATTTGAAGACGATGATGTGTTACATAGTAAGCCAACCACGAGCGAAATAGCTAACAAACGCATAAGGGAGAATCACTTATGGAAGCCATTCCCATCCTTCTCGACACCGATCCTGGCATTGACGACGCCGTGGCTATCGCCGCCGCGCTGTTTTCGCCCGCGCTGGATTTACAGCTCATCACCACTGTCGCAGGGAATGTGTCCGTGGAGAAAACCACCCGCAACGCGCTGCAACTGTTGCATTTCTGGAACGCTGACGTGCCGGTGGCGCAGGGCGCCGCCACGCCGCTGGCGCGCCCGCTGCGCGATGCCGCGTCGGTGCACGGCGAATCGGGAATGGAAGGCTACACGTTTGTCGAACATGACCGGCTGACGCTCGACGTTCCGGCGTTTCAGGCCATTTACGAACGCCTGATGACCGCCACGGAGCCGCTGACGCTCGTCACCATCGGGCCGCTGACCAATATCGCGCTGCTGCTGACGCACTACCCGGCGTGTAAAGCGAAAATCAAACGGCTGATGATGATGGGCGGCTCTTCAGGGCGCGGCAACTTTACCCCCAACGCCGAGTTTAATATCGCCATCGATCCGGAAGCCGCCGCGCGGGTGTTTGACAGCGGCATTGAGATAGTGATGTGCGGGCTGGATGTCACCAACCAGGCGGTGCTCACGCCGGATTATCTCGCCGCGCTGCCCAAGCTTAACCGCACCGGGAAAATGCTGCACGCGCTCTTCAGCCACTACCGCAGCGGCAGCATGACGACGGGCCTGCGTATGCACGATCTCTGCGCCATCGCCTGGCTGGTTAAGCCTGAACTGTTCACGCTCAGGCCCTGTTTCGTGGCGGTAGAGACGCGCGGCGACTACACGGCGGGCGCCACGGTGGTGGATATTGAAGGAAAGTTAAACCGTCCGGCGAATGCGCAGGTTGCGCTCGGTATCGATGTGGCCGCGTTTCGCGAATGGGTCGCGCAGACGCTCATGCTGGCCCCTTAGCAGAGCTTTTCCGTCAGGTAGTCGATGAGCGCCCGGATTTTGGGAGGCATATGGCGGCTTGTCGACCACAGCAGCCAGAGCTTGCCGGAATAGCTGCTGATAAATTCCCACTCCGGCAACACCTGAACAATCTCGCCTGCCGCCAGCGCGTCGCTGGCGGTAAAGCGCGGCAGGCTGCCGATGCCCAGATGGCGCTTTACGGCGTCGAGACGCACGCCGGTATGGTTAGCGGCGTATCGCCCGTGCGTCTGCACCACCACGCTTTTCCCGTCGCGACGAAACTTCCAGCGCGCATCCGCCGCCGTTTCGCCAAGGCTGATGCAGCTGTGCTGGCGTAATGCCTGCGGCGTTTCCGGCGTGCCGTGGCGCGCCAGATAGTCCGGCGTGGCGCACAACAGATGGTCTATCTGCATCAGCGGTTTACCGTATAGCCCAGGGGAGGGGGAATCGGTAATGCGTAGCGCCAGATCCACCTCGTCATCAATCAGATCCATATACCGGTCTTCCAGGCGCAGACAGATATCCACTTCCGGGTAGCGCGCCAGAAACGCTTCCATCAACGGATGGATCACAAAGCGGCCTACCGCTTTCGGCACGCCGAGCGTGACGCGCCCCTGCGGCGCCTGTGAGGCGGTACCGCCCTGAGCCATCACGTCACGGGCGGCGTCCATCATGCTGGCGGCGCGCTGAAACACGCCGCTGCCTGCCTCGCTGAGGCGCAATTTGCGCGTGGTGCGAACCAGCAGCTTGCAGCCCAGCTCGCGCTCCAGGCGGGAGACGCTGCGGCTGACGGAAGAGGGTGTGCTGCCGAGCTTGCGCGCGGCGGCGGAGAAGCTGCCGGACTCCACCACCTGAACAAAAACCGCGATATCGGGCAGAAGGGCTAAATTCATATTTGTGCGCCTGGTGCAAAGGTTCGTTGTCGCCGCGCAGGATTATCGCTGCGGAAATAATAAATATACTGTGTGGTGAACCGGGAGGACAACGATGACACACAGAGAGTACTACCTGAGCGACGCGCTACAGGGCGAAGCGAACGTGTTGCGCTGCGAGCAAAACGCGCAGGGCGATTATGAAGTGGAGCTGGATACGACGCTGTTTCACCCGCAGGGCGGCGGACAGCCCTCTGACAGCGGCACGATAAACGCCGCGCCGGTGCTGCGCGTGGAAAACCGCGGCGAGACGGTCATTCATCTGCTGGCGCAGCCGGTAGCAACAGGCCCCGCCACGCTTGTGGTTGATGATGTGCTGCGCAAGCGTCATACCCGCTGGCACTCTGCGGGCCATCTGATTGGTTATGCGGGCGAGCAGCTCGGCTGGCAGCCGGTGAAAGCGCACCACTGGCCCGGCGAAGGGAAAATTACGTTTGCCCCGGCGCAGGCTTCAGACGCGCCTGACGCCGACGCGTTAAGCGAGACAATCGCCGCCTGGATCGCCGCCGATCTGCCGCGCTATGTTGATTTCGTTGACGGGCGGCGGCAGGTGCGCTTCGGCGAACTGCCCGTTTACGGCTGCGGGGGGACGCATGTGGCATCGTTGTCGCAGGTCGGCGAGGTGACGCTTACCAGCATTAAAGTGAAAAAAGGCCAGTTGCTGGTGGCTTATCAGCTGGCGGATTAAGTGTCGCGGCAGGCGGCGCGCCTGCCGTATTACCCCGCTATAACCATAAAAATATCAGGTGATCCACGCCTTTTACTGATATCCCCGCCGTTTTGTCATAAATTTCTAATTATCCATGTTTTCAGCTGGCAGCCTGCGGGCTGGCTGGTTAACCTAAGAACGATTTCTAAGCAATCTGAAGAGTATAACTATGCAAGAAGCACAGGTCCGCGTCGCGATCGCGGGGGCGAATGGCCGTATGGGACGGCAGTTAATTCAGGCGGCGCTCGCGATGGACGGCGTGGCGCTGGGCGCCGCGCTGGTGCGCGAAGGTTCCTCGCTGCTGGGCGCGGATGCGGGCGAACTGGCGGGCGCAGGCGCGACCGGCGTAACCCTCCAGAGCAGCCTTGAGGCGGTGAAAGATGACTTTGACGTACTTATCGATTTTACGCGTCCTGAAGGCACCTTAGCGTACCTGGCGTTCTGCCGCGCGCACGGTAAAGGCATGGTTATCGGCACGACCGGGTTTGACGATGCCGGCAAAGCGGCCATCCGTGAAGCCGCCGCGGCGATCCCTGTGGTCTTTGCCGCCAACTTTAGCGTCGGGGTGAATGTGATGCTGAAACTGCTCGAAAAAACCGCGCAGGTCATGGGCGATTACACCGATATCGAAATTATTGAAGCGCATCACCGTCATAAAGTAGATGCGCCTTCCGGCACGGCGCTCGCGATGGGCGAGGCGATTGCCGGTGCCCTGAATAAAGATCTGCAAAGCTGCGCGGTCTATGCGCGTGAAGGCCACACAGGCGAGCGCGTGCCCGGCACCATTGGCTTTGCTACGGTACGCGCGGGCGATATCGTCGGTGAACACACCGCCATGTTCACCGACATCGGCGAGCGCATCGAAATCACGCACAAAGCGTCGAGCCGGATGACGTTTGCGAATGGCGCAATTCGGTCTGCTTTATGGTTAAAAGGGCGAGAAACCGGGCTTTATGATATGCGTGATGTGCTTAATTTGAATGAGTTATGATTTTTATTACCCATCGTGATGTGGTTATTACAATCATAAGTTTCTGATTGGAAGGGCAATAATTTATTGCCCTTTTTTATTTATTTGTTTTTACTGATTTTGAATGTCAATCTTATTTAAAGTGCCAAAATACAGGCTTTTTTAGCATTTTTACGTTAACGGTTTGTGAATTTTGACCGTTTGGTCCGTTTTAAAAGCTGTGTTATGATTCGTTTTTACTTTTCTCGGTGAGCAACCGTTTTCTGCGCTTCGTTTTCTTTGGTTTTTACCCGTCATTTCTTCTCTTTTCATCAAAGCCCTCAAAAAAACAATAAAAAGTGCGTTTTAAGGTAGACTTCCCTGTGGGTTCTCTCTAGAATGCCGCCGTTTGCCAAAAATTCGCTGTTCAGGCGTTTTTGCGTTGATTTAGCCATACTGGTTGAATTAATATGCAAATAAATTGACTGTTTATTCCCTGGAGGACGTTTTGATTAAGTCAGCGCTGTTGGTTCTGGAAGACGGAACCCAATTCTACGGTCGGGCCATCGGGGCAACAGGTACGGCAGTAGGGGAAGTCGTTTTCAATACTTCAATGACCGGTTATCAAGAAATCCTCACTGATCCTTCCTACTCCCGCCAGATTGTCACTCTCACTTATCCTCATATTGGTAATGTCGGCACCAACGATGCTGACGCTGAATCCTCCCAGGTACATGCTCAGGGCCTTGTGATCCGCGATTTACCGCTGATTGCCAGCAACTACCGCAACACCGAGGATCTCTCTTCTTACCTGAAGCGCCATAACATCGTGGCGATTGCCGATATCGATACCCGCAAGCTGACGCGTCTGCTGCGTGAGAAGGGCGCTCAGAACGGTTGCATCATCGCAGGGGATAATGTCGATGCCGCGCTGGCGCTGGAAAAAGCGAAAGCCTTCCCGGGCCTGAACGGCATGGATCTGGCGAAAGAAGTGACCACCACCGAAGCCTACAGCTGGACGCAGGGCAGCTGGACGCTTTCAGGCGAACTGCCGGAAGCGAAAAAAGAAGAAGAGCTGCCTTACCACGTGGTGGCGTATGACTACGGCGTGAAGCGCAACATCCTGCGCATGCTGGTGGACAGAGGCTGCCGCCTGACGGTTGTTCCGGCGCAAACCTCCGCCGAAGACGTCCTGAAAATGAACCCGGACGGCGTGTTCCTCTCCAACGGCCCAGGCGACCCGGCGCCGTGCGACTACGCCATCGACGCTATCCAGAAATTCCTTAAAACCGACGTGCCGGTCTTCGGCATCTGTCTCGGCCACCAACTGCTGGCGCTCGCGAGCGGCGCGAAAACCGTGAAGATGAAGTTCGGCCACCACGGCGGCAACCACCCGGTGAAAGATATCGACAACAACCGCGTGATGATTACCGCCCAGAACCACGGTTTTGCGGTGGATGAAGCGACCATGCCGTCAACGCTGCGCGTGACCCATAAATCCCTGTTCGATAACACGCTCCAGGGGATTCACCGCACCGATAAACCGGCTTTCAGCTTCCAGGGGCACCCTGAAGCGAGCCCCGGCCCGCATGACGCCGCGCCGCTGTTTGACCACTTTATCGAATTAATTGAGCAGTATCGTAAGACCGCCAAATAATCGGGAGAAAGAGAGCAATGCCAAAACGTACAGATATTAAAAGCATCCTGATTCTTGGCGCAGGCCCGATTGTGATCGGCCAGGCGTGCGAATTCGACTACTCCGGCGCCCAGGCGTGTAAAGCGCTGCGCGAAGAGGGTTACCGCGTCATTCTGGTGAACTCCAACCCGGCGACGATCATGACCGACCCGGAGATGGCCGATGCAACGTACATTGAGCCGATCCACTGGGAAGTGGTGCGTAAAATCATTGAAAAAGAGCGCCCGGATGCGGTGCTGCCGACCATGGGCGGCCAGACGGCGCTTAACTGCGCGCTGGAGCTGGAGCGTCAGGGCGTGCTGGCCGAGTTCGGCGTAACCATGATTGGCGCGACCGCCGATGCGATTGATAAAGCCGAAGACCGCCGCCGTTTTGACGTCGCGATGAAGAAAATCGGCCTCGACACCGCGCGCTCTGGCATCGCGCACAATATGGACGAAGCGCTGGCGGTCGCGGCGGATGTCGGTTATCCGTGCATTATTCGCCCGTCGTTCACCATGGGCGGCACCGGCGGCGGCATTGCGTATAACCGCGAAGAGTTCGAAGAGATCTGCGCCCGCGGCCTGGATCTCTCGCCGACCAAAGAGCTGCTGATTGATGAATCGCTGATCGGCTGGAAAGAGTACGAGATGGAAGTGGTGCGTGATAAAAACGACAACTGCATCATCGTCTGCTCGATTGAAAACTTCGACGCCATGGGCATCCATACCGGCGACTCCATCACCGTCGCGCCTGCCCAGACGCTGACCGACAAAGAATATCAAATCATGCGTAACGCCTCGATGGCGGTGCTGCGTGAAATCGGCGTGGAAACCGGCGGCTCCAACGTGCAGTTTGCGGTGAACCCGAAAAACGGCCGTCTGATTGTTATCGAAATGAACCCGCGCGTGTCGCGCTCCTCGGCGCTGGCCTCCAAAGCGACCGGCTTCCCGATTGCCAAAGTGGCGGCGAAACTGGCGGTGGGTTACACCCTTGATGAGCTGATGAACGACATCACCGGCGGCCGTACCCCGGCGTCGTTCGAGCCGTCCATCGACTACGTGGTCACCAAAATCCCGCGCTTTAACTTCGAGAAATTCGCCGGCGCCAACGACCGCCTGACCACCCAGATGAAATCGGTGGGCGAAGTGATGGCGATTGGCCGCACCCAGCAGGAGTCGATGCAGAAAGCGCTGCGCGGCCTGGAAGTGGGCGCGACCGGTTTTGACCCGAAAGTGAGCCTTGACGACCCGGAAGCGCTGACCAAAATCCGCCGCGAGCTGAAAGACGCGGGCGCCGAGCGTATCTGGTACATCGCCGATGCCTTCCGCGCCGGTCTGTCGGTAGACGGCGTGTTTAACCTGACCAATATCGACCGCTGGTTCCTGGTGCAGATTGAAGAGCTGGTGCGCCTCGAAGAGCAGGTGGCCGAGCAAGGCATTAACGGCCTCAGCGCCGATTTCCTGCGTATGCTCAAACGTAAAGGCTTTGCGGATGCGCGTCTCGCGAAACTCGCGGGCGTCAGCGAATCGGAAATCCGTAAACTGCGCGAGCAATACAAGCTGCACCCGGTCTACAAGCGTGTAGATACCTGCGCGGCGGAGTTCTCGACCGACACCGCCTACATGTACTCCACCTATGAAGAAGAGTGCGAAGCCAACCCGAACCAGGATCGCGAAAAAATCATGGTGCTGGGCGGCGGGCCGAACCGTATCGGCCAGGGCATTGAGTTCGACTACTGCTGCGTACACGCCGCGCTCGCGCTGCGCGAAGACGGTTACGAAACCATTATGGTCAACTGCAACCCGGAAACCGTCTCCACCGACTACGACACCTCCGACCGTCTCTACTTCGAGCCGGTGACGCTGGAAGATGTGCTGGAAATCGTGCGTATCGAGAAACCGAAAGGCGTTATCGTGCAGTACGGCGGCCAGACCCCGCTGAAACTGGCGCGCGCGCTGGAAGCGGCAGGCGTGCCGGTCATCGGCACCAGCCCGGACGCTATCGACCGCGCGGAAGACCGCGAGCGCTTCCAGCAGGCGGTAGATCGCCTGAAGCTCAAGCAACCGGCGAACGCCACCGTAACCGCGATTGAAATGGCCGTTGAGAAAGCGAAAGAGATTGGCTACCCGCTGGTGGTGCGCCCGTCTTACGTACTGGGTGGTCGCGCGATGGAAATCGTCTACGACGAAGTCGATCTGCGTCGCTACTTCCAGACGGCGGTCAGCGTCTCCAACGACGCGCCGGTGCTGCTGGACCGCTTCCTGGATGACGCCGTCGAAGTGGATGTCGACGCCATCTGCGACGGCGAAATGGTGCTGATTGGCGGCATTATGGAGCACATCGAACAGGCGGGCGTGCACTCCGGCGACTCCGCGTGCTCTCTGCCAGCGTATACCTTAAGCCAGGAGATTCAGGACGTAATGCGCCAGCAGGTGCAGAAACTGGCCTTTGAACTCCAGGTGCGCGGCCTGATGAACGTCCAGTTCGCCGTGAAAGATAACGAAGTGTATCTGATTGAAGTAAACCCACGCGCCGCGCGTACCGTGCCGTTCGTCTCCAAAGCCACCGGCGTGCCGCTGGCGAAAGTGGCGGCGCGCGTCATGGCGGGCAAAACGCTGAGCGAGCAGGGCGTCACCAAAGAGATCATCCCGCCGTACTACTCGGTGAAAGAAGTGGTGCTGCCGTTCAACAAATTCCCGGGCGTCGACCCGCTGCTGGGGCCGGAAATGCGCTCCACCGGCGAAGTCATGGGCGTGGGCCGCACCTTCGCAGAGGCGTTCGCCAAAGCGCAGCTCGGCAGCAACTCCACCATGAAGAAACAGGGCCGCGCGCTGCTCTCGGTGCGTGAAGGCGATAAAGAGCGCGTGGTGGATCTCGCCGCCAAGCTGCTGAAATACGGCTTCGAGCTGGATGCGACCCACGGCACCGCCATTGTGCTGGGCGAGGCAGGCATTAACCCGCGCCTGGTGAACAAAGTGCATGAAGGCCGTCCGCACATTCAGGACCGTATCAAGAATGGCGAATACACCTACATCATCAACACCACCGCAGGCCGCCAGGCGATTGAAGACTCTAAGCTGATTCGCCGCAGCGCGCTGCAGTACAAAGTGCATTACGACACCACGCTGAACGGCGGCTTCGCCACCGCGATGGCGCTGAACGCCGACGCCACCGAAAAGGTGACGTCCGTTCAGGAGATGCACGCGCAAATCACGAAGTAACACGACATGAGTGAGCCCAAAGCCAGCGTAAGCTGGCTTTTTTTATTGGCACCCCCCTAAATTTAATAGCCAATTAGTTTTTCACTCCTGCGTAACCATCCGTTACCCTTCAGGCTGTCTCGTTTACCGACTTCCCGGTTCACGTTTAAGGAGAAACACGTGTTAAAAAAAGTCCTGCTTCTGGGTGCCTGTCTGACATTAGCCGCCTGCTTTGGCGGTGGTGACAGCAAAGAGTTCCTGATTGACAACCCGACAAATAAACCGCTGGCGATTTCGGTAGACGATCAAAAAATCACGCTGCCGGCAGAGCAATCACAAACGATCAAACTGGACGCGGGCCAGCATACGCTGACGCTTGAGAATGGCGACAAGGTAAAATTCAGCGTCTTTAGCGCGATGCCTCGCTCGGGCGTGAGCGGTCTTATCAACCCGACCCGTACCCGTTACATCTACGTGATACAAAAATACCTGGCGGAAGGGGTAACACCGTCCAGTGAAAACGGCGATGTTCACACCCTGACGATTGACGGGCAGACCGTGACCGGCCCGTTTGAAGATATGGGCAACGGGCTGTTTATCGATAATTTTACGAAAGAGTGGGAGCTGAACCCGACTGAACCTTTCCCGGAATCGATGTCATCGACGTCCGCGGATAACTACAAGACCAAACTTTTCCGTACCGAAGAGTTTAAGGACTATTACAACAATCAGTTTTCGCCATCCGTGGAATACACTGAAAATATGCGTATCACGGAGTCGCGTTATCAGCCGCCTGCCATCACCGCGCAGTTTACGTCGCCTGAGCTTCAGCAAAACCTGAATGAAGCCACCAAGATTTATAATGACTTTATTCACGCCGAATCGGCAGGCGACCAAAAAGATCTGCTCAAAGCGTTCGACAAACAGAACCGCGAGAAATGGCGCAACCCTAAAGCGGGCGGTGAAGAATTGACCCGTTATTTTGAGGTCATGACCAACCTGAATCACACCATGATGAGCTCCATTCTGGAGCTGAAGCAGTAACATCTGACCGCCGGGCGTCTGCGTCTCAGGATGCCCGGCCTCAGAACCTTCTGTATTTCCATCTGTTATCAGTAAGTTAATCTAAAATAATAAAGTAAGTCATTAAAACACACTGAAAGCAGGGGAGAACACCATGCGATCGAAACTACTGATAACCTCCATTTTTGCTGCCGCTACACTGTTTACCGTGGCGGGCTGTTCATCCAATCAGGCCGTCAAAACCACCGATGGCAAGACCGTAGTCACCGACGGCAAGCCGGAAGTCGATAGCGATACCGGGCTGGTTTCTTATAAAAACGCCCAGACCGGACAGACTGAGCAGATTAACCGCGACCAGGTGAAATCCATGAGCGAACTGGATAACTAACCGCCGCGTTAATTATCCTCACGCCTTAAAAGACGGATGCTGATGCATCCGTTTTTGTTTTATTGCTTGTGCTCAATCGCTATCTCACCGCCCGATGCCAACACTGTAAATCCATGTGTGACGTAGTGATGCGATGACGTATCCACCGATACGCTGTACGTTTTGCCCTCGACAAAGTGAAACCCCTCCAGCGCCTGCGCGCAGCGATGCGCGTCCAGCATTAACGTGCTGTATGCCAGGTTCTTGATATAAACCTCTTTTTGCGCCTCGTAGCTCCATACCCTGACACGCAGGATCTTTTCCGGCGCAGGCACGATCTCTTCATCCACGGCGACGCAGAGCCGTTCATCGACGAGGTTAACCTCCGCAGGCAAAAAAGGAACGCGATCCCCGAGGGGGCAACCTGAGAGCAGAAATACAAAAAGGGGAATAACGGTTTTTTTCATAGGGGCAGTCCTGTGCCAGCGTCAATTAAGACACATTATGCCTGCCGGTAAGCCGTAGCAAACCTGCTAACTTTCATCACCGCCCAATACCCCTGCGGATTGTCCCTGTAAGCGCGCCCGTTAACTGGCTACACTCATTGCATTCCCACGGTGGGCAGGACACAGGCAAGGTTATGATTTTAATTATTTATGCGCACCCCTATCCGCATCACTCCCACGCCAACCGGCGGATGCTGGAGCATGTGCAGGGGCTGGACGATGTCGAAGTACGCTCGCTTTATCAGCTTTATCCCGATTTCAACATCAACGTGCCCGCCGAGCAGGAGGCGCTGGCGCGAGCCGAACTCATCGTCTGGCAGCATCCGATGCAGTGGTACAGCGTGCCGCCGCTTTTCAAACTCTGGATAGACAAAGTGTTATCGCACGGCTGGGCTTATGGCAAAGGCGGAACGGCGCTCAGAGGGAAAAGCGTGCTGTGGGCCGTGACGACCGGCGGCGATAAACACCATTTTGATACTGGCGACCATCCGGGTTTCGACGTCCTCGCGCAGCCCTTACAGGCGACCGCGCTCTATTGCGGCCTGAACTGGCTGGCGCCCTATGCGATGCACCGCACCTTTGTCTGCGATGACGAAACGCTCGAAGGCAAAGCACGGGAATATCAGAAACGCTTAACGGACTGGCAGGAGCGTCATCATGGATAGTCATACGTTGATTCAGGCGCTGATCTACCTCGGGTCGGCCGCGCTGATTGTGCCTGTCGCGGTGCGTCTTGGGCTTGGCTCGGTGCTGGGATATCTGATTGCAGGCGGGCTGATCGGCCCGTGGGGACTACGGTTGGTGACGGACGCGCAGGCTATCCTGCATTTTGCGGAGATTGGCGTGGTGCTGATGCTGTTTGTGATTGGCCTTGAGCTCGATCCGCAGCGGCTGTGGAAACTGCGCGCCTCGGTCTTCGGCGGCGGCGCATTGCAGATGGGCGCGTGCGGCCTGCTGCTCGGCGGCTTTTGCGTGGCGCTCGGGCTGCGCTGGCAGGTGGCGCTGCTGATTGGCCTGACGCTCGCGCTCTCCTCCACGGCCATCGCCATGCAGGCGATGAACGAGCGTAACCTGACGGCGTCGCAAATGGGGCGCAGCGCCTTTGCCGTGCTGCTGTTCCAGGATATCGCCGCGATCCCGCTGGTGGCGATGATCCCGCTGCTGGCCGCGAGCGGCGAAGCGACAACCGCCAGCGCGTTTTTCCTCTCGGCGCTGAAAGTCGTCGGCGCGCTGGCGCTGGTGGTGTTGCTCGGACGTTTTGTGGCGCGACCGGCGCTGCGCTTTGTGGCGCGCTCCGGACTTCGCGAAGTCTTCAGCGCCGTGGCGCTGTTTCTGGTGTTCGGCTTCGGGCTGCTGCTGGAAGAGGCCGGGCTGTCGATGGCGATGGGCGCGTTTCTGGCGGGCGTGCTGCTGGCAAGCTCCGAATACCGGCATGCGCTGGAGAGCGATATCGAGCCGTTCAAAGGGCTGCTGCTGGGTCTCTTTTTTATCGGCGTCGGGATGTCGATTGATTTCGGTACGCTGGTGGCGCATCCGCTGCGCGTGCTTACGCTCCTGTTCGGCTTTCTGATTATCAAAACCGTGACGCTGTGGCTTATCGCAAAACCGCTGAAGGTGCCGGGCCGCCAGCGGCGCTGGTTTGCGGCGCTGTTAGGGCAGGGGAGCGAATTCGCGTTCGTGATTTTCGGCGCGGCGCGCAGCGCCGAGGTGCTGGATGCCGAATGGGCGAAGGCGCTGACGCTCGCGGTCGCGCTTTCGATGGCCGCGACGCCGCTGTTGCTGGTGTTGTTAACCCGCCTTGAGAAAGCGGGCCAGCAGCAGGCGCGTGAAGCCGATGAAATTGATGAAGAGCAGCCGCGGGTGATCATCGCGGGCTTTGGGCGCTTCGGGCAGATCGCCGGACGTTTGCTGCTCTCCAGCGGCGTGAAGATGGTGGTTCTCGATCACGATCCGGATCACATCGAAACGCTGCGCAAATTCGGCATGAAGGTGTTTTACGGCGACGCGACCCGCGTCGATTTGCTGGAATCGGCTGGGGTGGCGAAAGCCGAAGTGCTTATTAACGCCATTGACGATCCGCAGGCGAATTTACAGCTGACGGAGCTGGTGCAGACGCACTTCCCGCAGGTGCGGATTATTGCCCGCGCCCGCGACGTCGATCACTACATTCGCCTGCGTCAGGCGGGTGTGGTGCAGCCGGAGCGTGAAACGTTCGAAGGCGCGCTGCGTGTAGGGCGTATGGCGCTGGAAGAGCTGGGCATCGGGAGTTACGAAGCGCGCGAGCGCGCCGACCTGTTCCGCTGCTACAACCAGCAGATGGTGGACGAAATGGCCGAAGGCGACAACGATACCACGGCGCGCGCCGCCACCTTCAAGCGCACCAGCGCGATGCTGACGGAAATCATCAGCGAAGACCGCGCGCATCTGTCGTTGATCCAGCGCCACGGCTGGCAGGGCACACAGGAGGGCAAGCACACCGGCGATGACGCCGACGAGCCGGAAGTGAAACCGCAGCCATAAAAAAACGCCCCGTCCGGGGCGTTTTCTTTTGCGCGAAGGCAGGGCGCGGCGTTAGCTCAGCGCCACTTTGATGCCGAGCGCCAGCAGCATGCCGCCCAGCAGTTTATCGATCACCTTCTGCGCTTTGGTCAGGCCGCGGCGCACCGGCTGGCTCTGAATCAACAAGACCAGCAGCGGCCACCAGACCAGCGTCAGGGCGACGATAATGCCCGCGTACCAGAGTTTTTCCATCAGGCCGGAATTCACATTCAGCACCTGAGTGAACATCGCCAGGAAGAACAGCGTGGCTTTAGGGTTCAGCAGGTTGCAGAGATAGCCCTGAATAAACGCTTTTTTCAGCGAGGTGCTCTCCTGCGCCACGCCATCCAGCGCCAGGCTGGTGGTGCCACGCGCCAGCAGCGCATTAATGCCAAGCCAGACCAGATACGCCGCGCCGACATATTTCAGCGCGCCGAAAAGCCAGGGCGTCGTGGTGATGACCACCGCGATACCCGCCACGCAGTAAGTCATGTGCGTCACGACGCCTGCGATAACGCCGGCGGCCGTCATCATCGCGGCGCTGCGCGGATAGCGCGCGGCGTTTTTGATAACCAGAAAGAAATCGGGGCCCGGCGACAGCATGCCCAGCGCCGCAATGGTGGCAACGAAAAGGGTGGTTTCCAGCATGGTCAATCCTCACATCAACAAGCGCGCACTATAAAGCATTCAGCGCATTTTGACATCTGTCGCCGCAGGCGACACGGCGGCTTTACGCCGGTGTAAAGACGAAACGCGTTTGGTTTCAGTCGCATAACGCAGCGGCGAAAAAAGCTGCATCGTGCCCTGCACAGCAGAACAAAAAAAATTCTCTGCCTGGTTCGGGTCGCCAGTCGACTAAAGATTGCGCTTTCCGTATAGTGGCGGCAATTTTTTATATCTGGGAAATTATCAATGATCAGTCTGATTGCGGCTTTAGCGGTGGATCGCGTGATTGGTATGGAAAACGCCATGCCGTGGGACCTCCCTGCCGATCTCGCCTGGTTTAAACGTAACACGCTTAGCAAACCGGTTATCATGGGTCGTCTGACCTGGGAATCGATCGGCCGCCCGTTGCCGGGCCGTAAAAATATCGTGCTCAGCAGCCGTCCGGGCGACGACGACCGCGTGGTGTGGGTGCGCTCTGTTGAGGAAGCGTTACAGGCCTGCGGCGATGCCGAAGAGGTCATGGTGATCGGTGGCGGTCGCGTTTACGAGCAGTTCCTGCCGCGCGCGCAGCGTCTTTATCTCACCCATATCGATGCCGAAGTGGAAGGCGACACCCATTTTCCGGATTACGAGCCGGACGAGTGGCAGTCGGTGTTCAGCGAATTCCATGACGCCGATGAGAAGAACTCACACAGCTATTGTTTCGAGATCCTGGAGCGCCGTTAATCCGCGTTCGGGATGACGGTTAAGTCGAAAAAGCGGATGCGCATGGCGTGTCCGCTTTTTTTATGGGTCTGCGACGGCGGGTGCGCGTGGCTTACCCGCCCTACGGGGATGGTGATGATAAAAGGTAGGGTGGATAGATGAAAGGTAGGGTGGATAAGCGAAGCGCATCCACCTTTTATATGGCGGGTGCGTGTGCTTACCCGCCCTACGGGGATGGTGGTGAGAAAAGGTAGGGTGGATAAGCGAAGCGCATCCACCTTTTTACAGAGAAAACCCGGTCAGGACGCGATGGCCGCTTTGTCTTCGTCGCCGTCGGTCTGACGATTAGAGTGCTGCGTGAACACCGCTTTATCTTCCCAGCGCAGGCAGGTCAGCGTACCGCCCCAGCAGCAGCCGGTATCCAGACCGTAGATGTTTTCCGGCGTGCCTTTACCTTCCAGCGACGCCCAGTGCCCGAAGACAATGGCGTACTCCTGCGCCACGGGGCCTGGGATCGCGAACCACGGTTTCAGCGGTGCCGGCGCGCTTTCCGGGCTCTCTTTGCAATACATGTCAAGCTGGCCGTTCGGGAAGCAATAACGCATCCGCGTCAACGCGTTCGAGATAAAGCGCAGGCGCGCAAGGCCCGTCAGTTCTGTTGACCAGTTGTTCGGCATATCGCCGTACATCGCATCAAGGAACAACGGGTAACTGTCACTCGCCAGCACCGCCTCGACATCGCGTGCGCACGCCTGAGCGGTGGCGAGATCCCACTGCGGCGTAATGCCTGCGTGGGCCATCACCAGCTTTTTCTCTTCATCCACTTGTAACAGCGGCTGACGGCGCAGCCAGTTGAGAAGCTCGTCGGCATCCGGCGCTTCAAGCAGCGGCGTGACTCGGTCTTTCGGTTTATTGCGGCTGATGCCTGCGAAAACCGCCAGCAGATGCAGATCGTGGTTCCCCAGCACCATGCGGACGGAATCGCCGAGCGAACGCACGTAGCGCAGCACTTCCAGCGAGCCGGGACCGCGGGCCACCAGATCGCCGGTCAGCCACAGCGTATCCTGGCCTGGTGTAAAGTCGACCTGCTGTAACAGCGCGACCAGTTCATCGTAGCAACCATGAACGTCGCCAATCAGATATGTAGACATGGTATTAATGGATCAGTGTGGGAACGGCGAGGCGGAAAACCGGGATATCAAGGTGAAAACCGTTGCCCTGATCGTCCACCATCTCGTAGTGGCCCTGCATCGTGCCGAACGGCGTTTCAATAACTGCGCCGCTGGTGTACTGGTATTCGCCGCCGGGCTGGATGTGAGGCTGAACCCCTACCACGCCTTCACCCTGGACTTCGGTCTCTTTACCGTTGCCGTTGGTGATAAGCCAGTAGCGGCCCAGCAGCTGAACAGGCGTTCGCCCCAGATTGCGGACAGTGACGGTATAGGCAAAGACGAAACGCTCATCTTCAGGTGAAGACTGGGCCTCGATATAAACACTTTGAACCTGTACGCAAACGCGGGGTGAATCAACCATGTTTAGCTCTCCTTCGAGGGCGGATTATCGGCTAAATAATTCGCCATCTGGCAATACTGCGCAACAGAAATATTCTCGGCGCGCATGGCCGGGTCGACGCCCAGCGAGACCAGCACGTCAGGGGTGAACACATTGCCGAGGCTGTTACGAATCGTTTTACGACGCTGGTTAAATGCTTCGGTGGTCAGACGGCTTAACAGACGCAGCTCTTTCACCGGGTGCGGCGGCGTGGCGTGCGGCACAAGGCGTACCACGGCGGAATCCACTTTAGGCGGCGGCGTAAAGGCGGTAGGCGGCACTTCGAGCACCGGGATCACATTGCAGAAATACTGCGCCATCACGCTTAAGCGACCATACGCCTTGCTGTTCGGCCCCGCAACCAGACGGTTGACCACCTCTTTTTGCAGCATAAAGTGCATGTCGGCAATCGCATCAGTATAGCTAAAGAGGTGGAACATCAGCGGCGTCGAGATGTTGTACGGCAGGTTACCGAACACGCGCAGCGGCTGGCCCATCTTCTGAGACAGTTCGCCGAAATCCATGGTCATGGCGTCCTGCTGATAAATCGTCAGCTTCGGGCCAAGGAACGGATGCGTTTGCAGGCGCGCCGCGAGATCGCGGTCCAGCTCAATAACGGTGAGCTGGTCGAGGCGTTCGCCGACCGGCTCGGTTAATGCGGCAAGGCCCGGACCGATTTCTACCATCGCCTGGCCTTTTTGTGGGTTAATTGCAGAGACGATGCTGTCTATAACGAACTGATCGTTAAGAAAGTTTTGCCCGAAGCGTTTGCGGGCTAAATGGCCCTGATGGACTCGATTATTCATTGATTCTTACTGTTCACAATCATGCTGATGGCGAGATTAAGCGCCGTAATAAAACTGCCGACGCTGGCGTTTCCGGATCCTGCCAGCTCCAGCGCGGTGCCGTGATCGACCGACGTGCGGATAAAGGGCAGGCCGAGCGTAATGTTCACCGCGCGGCCAAATCCCTGGTATTTTAGCACGGGCAGGCCCTGATCGTGGTACATCGCCAGCACCGCATCGGCGTTTTCGAGGTATTTGGGCTGGAAAAGGGTATCGGCGGGGAGCGGACCGGTCAGACGCATCCCTTTCGCGCGCATCGCTTCCAGCACGGGGATAATCGTGTCGATCTCCTCAGTGCCCATATGACCGCCTTCGCCTGCGTGCGGGTTCAGGCCGCAGACCAGCACGTGCGGGTTCGCGATACCAAATTTGCTTTGCAGGTCGTGGTGCAGCGTAGTGAGGATATGGCGCAGGAGATCAGGGGTAATGGCGTCAGCCACCGCTTTCAGCGGCAGATGCGTGGTCACCAGGGCCACGCGCAGCGCTTCGGTGGCGAGCATCATTACGACTTTTTCGCTACCACTGCGCGCTTCAAAAAACTCGGTATGGCCGGTAAACGGAATGCCTGCGTCGTTGATAATCCCTTTGTGCACCGGCCCGGTCACCAGCGCGTCGAATTCGCCGCAAAGACAGCCATCGCAGGCGCGCGCCAGCGTTTCCACCACGTAAAGGCCGTTCGCCGCATCCAGTGTGCCTGGAACGACAGGGGCTTTTAGCGTGACGGGCAGAAGCGTAAGCGTACCTGCCGCCTGAGGGGCGGCAGGTGTATCGGAAGAGAAGGGCAACAGCGTGAGCGGTAAGCCGAGCTGCGCCGCCCGCGCGGTGAGAAGCGCCGGGTCGGCGCAGACAACCAGTTGCGCAGGCCAGCTGTTCTGCGCCAGCGCGACAACCAGGTCGGGGCCAATCCCGGCGGGTTCGCCGGGCGTAATGACCACGCGGGGTGTTTTTACCATCAGTTGCTCAGAATTTTCACGTAAGCGCTGGCGCGTTGTTCCTGCATCCAGGTCGCCGCTTCTTCGGAGAATTTGCGGTTAAACAGCATGCGGTAGGCGCGATCTTTCTGCGCCGCATCGGTGCGGTCAGATTTACGGGTATCCAGCAATTCGATCAGGTGCCAGCCGAAGGAGGAGTGCACCGGCGTGCTCATCTGGCCTTTGCTGAGGTTCATCAGCGCATCGCGGAAGGCCGGATCGTAAATGTCCGCCGCCGCCCAGCCGAGATCCCCGCCCTGGTTTGCGGAGCCCGGATCCTGAGAGAACTCACGCGCTGCCTGAGCAAACGTGGTTTTACCGCTCTTAATGTCCGCGGCGATCTCTTCAAGCTTCTGACGTGCCTGCTGATCGGTCATGATCGGCGACGGCTTCAGCAGAATGTGGCGCGCATGCACTTCGGTGACCGACACGGTCTGAGACTGGCCGCGCAGATCGTTAACTTTAATGATGTGGAAGCCGACGCCTGAACGAATCGGGCCAATCACGTCGCCTTTCTTCGCGGTGCTCAGCGCCTGAGCGAAGACGGAAGGCAGCTCCTGAATACGGCCCCAGCCCATCTGGCCGCCTTTCAGCGCCTGCTGATCAGCGGAATAGGTAATCGCAAGCTTACCGAAATCGCCGCCGTTACGCGCCTGATCGATAATCGAGCGCGCCTGGGCTTCCGCTTCGCTCACCTGATCGGCCGTCGGGTTTTCCGGCAGCGGGATCAGAATGTGGCTCAGGTTCAGCTCGGTGCTGGCGTCGTTCTGGTTGCCGACCTGCTCGGCCAGCGTTTCCACTTCCTGCGGCAGGATCGTGACGCGACGGCGCACTTCGTTATTGCGGACTTCAGAGATAATCATCTCTTTGCGGATTTGGGCGCGATAGGTGTTGTAGTTCAGACCATCATAGGCCAGACGGCTACGCATCTGATCGAGCGTCATGTTGTTTTGTTTGGCGATGTTAGCGATAGCCTGATCGAGCTGGTCGTCGCTGATTTTTACGCCCATTTTCTGGCCCATCTGCAACATTATCTGATCCATGATCAGACGTTCCAGAATCTGATGACGCAGCGTGCTGTCATCCGGGAGCTGCTGGCCTGCCTGGTTTGCGTTAAGCTTTACCGATTGCATGAGGCCATCAACGTCACTTTCCAGTACCACGCCGTTGTTCACGACGGCTGCAACTTTATCGACAACCTGCGGAGCAGCGAAGCTGGTATTCACCACCAGGGTGATACCGAGAAGCAGCGTTTTCCAGTTCTTCATACCTTTTCCATTTCGTTTAACCGCAAAGCGGAGGATGTTTCAAAATCTGAGCATTACATGGAGCGCTGATACGGCAGAATATTCGAGCGCAGCATCTGCTGAGTGCCGAGGCCGTAGTTGGAACTCAGGCCGCGCAGCTCAATGTTGAAGCCAATGACCTCGTCGTATTTGCTCTTATCAGTATCCCAGCCGTTGAGTTTCCGCTCATAACCGACGCGGATAGCATAACAGCAGGAGTTGTACTGCACGCCGAGCATCTGATCGGCCGCTTCGTTGGAGTTGGTATCGTAGTAATACGCGCCCACCACCGACCAGCGATCCACAATCGGCCAGCTCGCCGTCATGCCCACCTGATTAATACCGTCTTTATACTGTTCTGCCGTGGAATACGAAGGCAGCGTCGCCTGGATATACTCCGGGCTGGCGTAACGGTAGTTCAGCTGCACCACGCGATCGTCGTCGCGACGATATTCGATAACGCCGTTGCCGGTGGCGACGTTCGCGAGACGCGCGTCATACTGCACGCCGCCGCGCAGGCCCCAGCGATCGCTGATGCGCCAGTACGTGTCGCCCGCCCAGACCATCGAGCCCGTATCTTTGTTCTTCTCCCAGTTAATATCGTCATCGCCGGTACGGGACTGGGTGAAGTAGTAGATTTGACCTACAGAAACGTTAAAACGTTCAACGGAGGCGTCATCATAAATACGCGACGTGACGCCGGTCGTGACCTGATTTGCTGAGGCGATACGGTCCAGGCCGCCGTAGGTACGGTCGCGGAAGAGGCCCGAGTAGTCGGACTGCAGCAGCGAGGAGTCGTAGTTATTAATGGAACTCTGATCGCGGTAGGGCACGTAGAGATACTGCGCGCGCGGCTCCAGCGTCTGGGTAAAGCCGTCGCCGATAAGACCGGCGTCGCGCTCGAAGACCACCTTACCGTCGAGCTTAAACTGCGGCAGGACGCGGTTCACAGAGTCTTCCAGATTGTTCGCCGCTTCGTTATTGCCGCCGCGGTACGCGCGATAGCGGTCGAGATTATCCTGCTGATAGTGGGTCGCCAGCAGCTTCGCTTCGGCATTCAGGCTGCCCCAGTCGTTGGAGACCGGCAGGCTAATGGTCGGCTCAAGGTGCAGACGCGTAGCTTCCGGCAGGTTTTCGTTCACGTTGGTAAAGTGTACCGCCTGGGCATAGAGACGCGTGTCGAACGGCCCGACATCATTCTGGTAGAAGTTGACGTCAAGCTGCGGCTCGGCGCGGTAGGCGCTGCCGCGGCTGGCATCAAATACCTGGAACTGGAGCGCCGAGAGCGTCGCGTCGAAGTTTTCGACCGCATAACCGACGCTGAAAAACTGTCTGGCGTAACCGTCGGTGCTCGAGCCGTATTTGGAATTGAAATCGTTAAAGTAGCTCGTGTCGCTGACTTTGGTGTAGTTAACGTTAAAGCGCCACACCTGATCCATTACGCCGCCATGCTGCCAGTAAAACAGCCAGCGATGTTTGTCGCTCATCCCTGGATTTTCGTCCTGATAGACCTTATCGGACGGCAGATAGTCGAACTCCATCAGGCCCGCGCCTGCATGAGTCAGGTAGCGGAACTCGTTCTGCCACTGCACGTTGCCGCGTTTATGCATGTAGTGCGGCGTAATAGTGGCGTCAAAGTTCGGGGCGATGTTCCAGTAATACGGTAACGAGAACTCGAAGTAGTTGGTTTTGCTGTATTGCGCGTTCGGGATCAGGAAGCCTGAGCGGCGCTTGTCGCCGACCGGCAGCTGTAAATAGGGGCTGTAGAACACCGGCACCGGGCCGAGTTTAAAGCGCGCGTTCCAGATCTCGGCGACCTGCTCTTCGCGGTCGTGGATCACTTCGCTGCCGACCACGCTCCAGGTATCCGAGCCCGGCAAACAGGAGGTAAAGGAGCCGTTTTCCAGGATGGTGTAGCGGTTTTCGCCGCGCTGTTTCATCAGATCCGCTTTGCCGCGGCCCTGACGGCCCACCATCTGGTAATCACCTTTCCAGACGTTGGTATCTTTCGTGTTTAAATTCGCCCACGCTTTAGGACCTTTCAGGATGACCTGATTGTCATCATAGTGCACATTACCCAGGGCATCGACCGTGCGCACGGGCTCTGGCTGGCCTTCCGCTTGTTTCTGATGAAGCAGCACTTCATCCGCCTGCAGGCGACCATTACCTTGCTGAATATCCACATTACCGGTAAATACCGCATCGTCCGGGTAGTTACCTTTAGCGTGATCGGCGTTAATCGTCACCGGCAGCTGGTTGGTATCGCCCTGCACCAGAGGACGATTATAGGTGGGTATGCCAAGCTTACATTGAGAAGCAAGATCGGCAGCCATGCCTTGTTGGCTGTAAAGGGCTGTGCCAATCATGGTGGCCAGCAAGGTGGGAATACGTTTTTTCATACGAGTTATTCGTGGTTCCATCATCAATGGCTTCGCGTCGGCAAACGGTCAGAGACTAACTTACTCATCACTACAGCGCCAGTGTTATCCTGTCTGCTTTTCTGCCTGCCGGTTAGGCACCGCTTTGAATGGCAGGTATGATAAAGGAATTTCTGGCTGACGGCATGACCATTTGGGGAGTATATGCAGTATTGGGGAAAACTGGTTGGAGGGCTCACCGGGCTGCTGGTCGGCGGTGGAGTCTGGGGCGTCATCCTCGGCCTGGTGATAGGCCATATGATAGACAAAGCGCGCAGCCGCCGTACCGTCTGGTTCACCAGCCAGCAGGAACGTCAGTCGCTCTTCTTCGCCACCACGTTTGAGGTGATGGGACACCTGACCAAATCGAAAGGTCGTGTCACCGAGGCCGATATCCAGGTGGCGACGCAGTTTATGGATCGCATGAACCTGCACGGCGCGTCGCGAGACGCGGCCCGCAACGCGTTTCGCGTTGGCAAGGAGAATGACTATCCGCTGCGCGATAAAATGCGTCAGCTGCGCAGCGTCTGTTTCGGCCGCTTTGATCTGATTAGGATGTTTCTGGAAATTCAGATCCAGACCGCGTTCGCGGACGGCTCGTTGCACCCGAAAGAGCGCGACGTGCTGTACGTGATTGGCGAAGAGCTGGGGATTTCCCGCATGCAGTTTGATCAGTTCCTGCGCATGATGCAGGGCGGCGCGCAGTTCGGCGGCGGTCAGCAATCCTGGCACAACGGCGACACGCAGCAAGCCTCGCGCGGGCCGACGCTGGAAGACGCCTGCAACGTGCTGGGCGTGAAAACCACCGACGACGCCACGACCATCAAGCGCGCTTACCGTAAGCAGATGAGCGAACATCACCCTGACAAGCTGGTCGCCAAAGGGCTGCCGCCGCAGATGATGCAAATGGCGCAGCAGAAGGCGCAGGAAATCCAGAAAGCCTACGACATGATCAAGACGGCGAAAGGGTTTCGTTAAGCCTGTTTGAGGCCATAAAAAAGAGACGCGTTTGCGTCTCTTTTTATTTATGGGTTAACGAGCGCCATTCAGAAATCGGCTGGCGCCCGGAACGTCATCGGCGTGCCATAGGCCGGATGCGTAATCGTCAGCTGCTCGGCGTGCAGCAGCAAACGCGGCGCGCGGGCCAATGCCTCGGGTGTGGCGTAAAACTTATCGCCCAGGATTGGATGGCCGAGCGCCATCATATGCACGCGCAGCTGATGCGAACGCCCGGTAATCGGCCTGAGCAACACGCGGGCGGTATTATCGTCCGCGTACTCCAGCACGTCATACTCGGTTTGAGCCGCTTTGCCGGTTTCATAGCAGACCTTCTGCTTCGGCCGGTTCGGCCAGTCGCAAATCAGCGGTAAATCCACAACCCCTTGCGCTTTTTCCGGGTGCCCCCAGACGCGCGCCACGTAGTGCTTCTTCGGCTCGCGTTCGCGGAACTGTCGCTTGAGCTCACGCTCCGCGGCTTTGGTGAGCGCAACCGCAATCACCCCGCTGGTGGCCATATCCAGACGGTGTACCGACTCCGCATTCGGGAAATCGCGCTGAATGCGGGTCATCACGCTATCTTTATGCTCCTCAAGCCGTCCAGGCACAGAGAGCAGGCCGCTGGGTTTATTCACCACCATGATGTGCTCATCCTGATAAAGGATGAGCAGCCACGGATCTTGCGGCGGGTTGTAGGCGTCCAGCATATTTCGCTCCGGTTACTGGTGAGTCACTACGATAAGACGCAGCGCATCCAGTCGCCAGCTCGCCTGGTTAAGATTCTCCAGGACCTGCTGACGGTTATGCTCAATCGCCGCCAGTTCGTCGTCGCGAATGTTCGGGTTCACGGCGCGCAGCGCTTCGAGACGCGACAGCTCGGCGGAGAGTTTGTCGTCGGCTTCCTGACGCGCCGCATCGATAAGCTCGCGCGCCGCTTTCTCCACCTGCGCCTCGCCGCCCTGCAGGATCGCATGGACTTCCTGCTGCACCGCGTTCACCAGCTTGCTGCCGGTATGGCGGTTCACCGCGCTGAGCTGGCGGTTGAAGCTTTCAAACTCCACCTGGCCTGCCAGATTGTTGCCGTTTTTATCCAGCAGCATGCGTACCGGCGTCGGCGGCAGGAAGCGGTTAAGCTGCAACTGCTTCGGCGCTTTGGCTTCGACCACGTAAATCAGCTCCAGCAGCAGCGTGCCGACCGGTAACGCTTTATTTTTCAGCAGCGAAATGGTGCAGCTGCCGGTGTCGCCGGAGAGGATCAGATCCAGACCGTTGCGGATAAGCGGGTGTTCCCAGGTAATGAACTGCGCGTCTTCGCGCGACAGCGCCACGTCGCGGTTAAACGTAATGGTGCAGCCATCTTCCGGCAGGCCAGGGAAATCCGGCACCAGCATATGATCGGACGGCGTCAGCACAATCATATGTTCGCCGCGGTCATCCTGATTGATGCCTACGATATCGAACAGGTTCATGGCGAAATTCACCAGGCCCGTATCGTCATCCTGCTCAGCGATGGCGTCAGCCAGCTGCTGGGCTTTTTCGCCGCCGTTGGAGTGGATCTCCAGCAGGCGGTCGCGGCCCTGCTCAAGCTGCGCTTTCAGTTCATCGTGCTGTTTACGGCACGCCTGAATCAGCTCGTCAAAGCCCTCGCTGTTTTCCGGGGCGGCCAGGTAGCCAATCAGCTGCTCATAGACGCTGTCATAAATCGCGCGTCCGGTAGGGCAGGTGTGTTCAAACGCGTCCAGCCCCTCGTGATACCAGCGCACCAGCACCGACTGCGCGGTTTTCTCAAGGTACGGCACATGGATCTGGATATCGTGCGCCTGGCCGATACGGTCCAGACGACCGATACGCTGCTCCAGCAGATCGGGGTTGAACGGCAGATCGAACATCACCAGCTGGCTGGCGAACTGGAAGTTACGGCCTTCAGAGCCGATTTCCGAGCACAGCAGCACCTGCGCGCCGGTATCTTCTTCGGCAAACCAGGCTGCGGCGCGGTCGCGCTCGATAATCGACATGCCTTCGTGGAACACGGCGGCGCGAATGCCTTCACGCTCGCGCAGCACTTGCTCCAGTTGCAGCGCGGTGGCCGCTTTAGCGCAGATCACCAGCACTTTCTGCGAGCGGTGGCTGGTGAGATAGCCCATCAGCCACTCCACGCGCGGATCGAAGTTCCACCAGGTGCCGCTGTCGCCTTCAAATTCCTGATAAATCTGCTCCGGGTAGAGCATATCGCGCGCGCGCTCCTCGGCGGATTTACGCGCGCCCATAATGCCGGAGACTTTAATGGCGGTCTGGTACTGGGTCGGCAGCGGCAGCTTAATGGTGTGCAGCTCGCGTTGCGGGAAGCCTTTCACGCCGTTGCGGGTATTACGGAACAGCACGCGGCTGGTGCCGTGACGGTCCATCAGCATGGACACCAGCTCCTGACGCGCGCTTTCGGCGCCGTCGCGGTCGCTGTTGGCGGTTTGCAGCAGCGGCTCGATATCCTGTTCGCCAATCAGCTCGCTTAGGGTATTGAGCTGTTCATCGCTCAGATGCGTGCCTGCCAGCAGCAGCGCCACGGCGTCCGCCACCGGGCGATAGTTCTGCTGTTCTTCGACAAACTGTTCGAAATCGTGGAAGCGGCTCGGGTCCAGCAGGCGCAGGCGCGCGAAATGGCTCTCCATACCGAGCTGTTCCGGCGTCGCGGTCAGCAGCAGCACGCCCGCTACGCGTTCGGCCAGCTGTTCAATGGCCTGATATTCGCGGCTCGGCGCGTCTTCGCTCCAGACCAGGTGGTGAGCTTCGTCCACCACCAGCAGGTCCCACTCGGCATCGCACAGATGCTCAAGGCGCTGCTTGTTGCGGCGCACGAAATCCAGCGAGCAGATAACCAACTGTTCGGTATCGAACGGGTTCTCGGATTCATGCTGGGCTTCGGCGTAACGCTCGTCGTCAAACAGCGAGAAGCGCAGGTTGAAGCGGCGCAGCATCTCCACCAGCCACTGGTGTTGCAGCGTTTCCGGCACGACAATCAGCACGCGCTCCGCCGCGCCTGCAAGCAGTTGCTGGTGAATGATCATCCCGGCTTCGATGGTTTTACCGAGGCCCACTTCATCGGCCAGCAGGACGCGCGGCGCATGGCGGCGGCCCACGTCATTGGCGATATTGAGCTGGTGCGGGATCAGGTTCGTGCGCTGACCGCGCAGGCCGCTCCACGGCATCCGGTACTGTTCGCTCTGGTATTTGCGGGCGCGAAAGCGCAGGGCGAAGCGGTCCATACGGTCAATCTGACCGGCGAACAGGCGGTCCTGCGGTTTGCTGAACACCAGTTTGCTGTCGAGGAAAACCTCGCGCAGCGTAACATTTTCCTCAAGCGTATCCAGACGGGTGCCGATATAAATAAGTAAGCCGTTTTCTTCCTTTACTTCATCCACTTTCAACTGCCAGCCTTCATGGCTGGTCACGGTATCGCCCGGGTTGAACATCACGCGGGTGACCGGGGAGTCATTTCGGGCATACAGACGATTTTCACCGGTAGCCGGGAAAAGCAGAGTCACCATGCGGGCGTCGATCGCCACCACGGTGCCCAGTCCCAGTTCGCTTTCCGTATCGCTGATCCAGCGTTGACCAAGTGTAAAAGGCATATATATCGGCTCTATTCTCTTATCAAATGTGCAGGCAATAGTATGACTCCCGCCTGCGCGCAGGCGGGGTGTCGCAATCAGGGTGATGTGAAAAGGGCGCTATGGTACTGGATGCCAGGACGTTCGTCACGTGTCAAAAAAGCCCCATCTGCCCTGTCATCAGTGTAGCAAAGTCATCCTCCATGAAAGGCAGGATGCCGTCCGCGACGGGCTGTAACTGCTTCGTTAAATAGTGATCGTAGTCCGGCGCGCCCTGCTGATAATCCACCGGCTCCGGGCCGTTCATCGTCCAGACATATTTGATCGTGCCGCGATTCTGGTACTGCGCCGGACGCCCGAGGCGCGCGTTATGCTCATCGGCAAGCCGCGCCGCGCGTACATGCGGCGGCACGTTGCGCTGATATTCGCTGAGCGGGCGGCGCAGGCGTTTGCGGTACACCAGTTGATCGTCCAGCTCGCCCGCCATCAGCCGGGCGATAGTGTCGCGAATGTAATCCTGATACGGCTCGCGGCGAAAAATGCGCAGGTAGAGATTTTGCTGAAACTGCTGCGCCAGCGGCGTCCAGTCGGTACGTACCGTTTCCAGCCCTTTAAACACCATGCGCTGGCGGTCGCCCTCCTGAATCAGCCCGGCGTAGCGCTTTTTACTGCCCATCTCCGCGCCGCGGATCGTCGGCATCAGGAAGCGGCTGAAGTGGGTTTCGTATTCCAGCTCCAGCGCGCTCTCAAGACCCATGCTCTCTTTCAGGTGACGCTGCCACCACGCGTTGACGTGCGCAATCAGCCGCTGGCCTATCTCTGCGGCTTCCTCTTCCTGGTGCGCCCGCTTAAGCCAGACGAACGTGGAGTCGGTATCGCCGTAAATCACCGTATAGCCCTGCGCTTCGATAAGCGCTTTGGTCTGGCGCATGATCTCATGCCCGCGCATCGTGATAGAAGAGGCGAGGCGCGGATCGTAGAACCGGCACGCGCTGGTGCCAAGCACCCCGTAAAACGCGTTCATGATGATTTTCAGCGCCTGAGAGAGCGGTTTGTTGCCGAGGCGTTTGGCCTCTTCGCGCCCCTGCCAGATCTGCGTGACGATCTCCGGCAGGCAGTGCGTCTCGCGCGAAAACCAGGCGCCGATAAAACCTTCCACACTCGTCGCGGGTTCCGGCGCGCCCAGTCCTTCCACCAGCCCCACCGGATCGATTAAAAAGGTGCGGATAATCGACGGATAAAGGCTTTTGTAATCCAGCACCAGCACCGAGTCATACAGGCCGGGCTGCGAATCCATTACATAACCGCCAGGGCTTGCCTGCGGCGCTACTGCGCCGAGGTTCGGCGCGACAAAGCCCGCGCGGTGCATACGCGGAAAATAGAGGTGGCTGAATGCCGCGACCGAGCCGCCGTGGCGGTCCACAGGCAGGCCGTTCACCGTGGCGCGCTCCAGCAAAAACGGCATGATCTCCGTTTTATGGAAGATGCGCGTTACCAGCTCGCAGTCTTTCAGGTTATAGGTGGCGAGCGCGGGTTTATCTTCGGCGAAGCGCCGGTCGATTTCATCCATGCGCTGCCACGGGTTGTCGATAGCTTTGCCTTCGCCCAGCAGCTCCTGCGACACTGACTCCAGCGAAAACGACGAGAAATTCCAGAAGGCGGATTTCAGGGCTTCGATCCCGTCGATAATTAATCGCCCTGCGGCCTGCGCGAAAAAGACGCCGTTTTTAAAACCGTGCTCGCGCCACTCCAGCTCGCTGTTGCCGCGCCCAAGCCGCAAGGGCACGCCGTAACGCTCAGCATGTTTTTGCAGCATCCGCAGATCGAACTGGATAACGTTCCAGCCGATCAGCACATCCGGATCGTGCCGTGCAAACCAGGCGTTGAGTTTTTCAATCAGCTGCGGGCGGCTTGCGACATACTCCAGTTCGAAATCGAGGCCGCGGGCATCGCCGTTTTCCGGCCCGAGCATGTACACCACCCGCGAGCCGCAGCCTTCAAGGCCGATGCAGTAAAGCTCGCCGTGGCGGTTGGTTTCGATATCCAGCGACACCCATTTGAGCGGCGGGCGGTAGTGCGGGTTCGGCTTCAGACGCGCGTTAATCAGCCGCTCGCCCTGACGCTCGCCGCTGACCCACACCGGCGCCGTGATAAAGCGCTCCATCAGAAAGCGCTCGGGCGGGCGAATATCCGCCTCATAGACCGTGACGCCGTTTTCGCGCAGCAGCTTTTCAACCCGCATCAGCTGGCGGTGCGAGCGGCAGTAAAGGCCGCACACTGCCTGACGCTGAAAATCTTTCAGTGAAAGTGCCGCGAAGCGCGCGTCGTTCTCCTGCGCAAGCAGGCTTTCGGCGCGCGCGCGTTCGGCTTCGAGAATAAACGCGACGGACTCCTGCGGCGGCAGGCAAACCCGCAGCGGGCCGGCATCCGTCGCGAGCCAGAATTCGATCTCCGTTCCCTGCGGTGTATCCCGCCAGTGACGGCTTACAATAAACCCCTGATGCGCTTCAGACACGCGGCGTACTCACGTAAAAAACCAGGCGTGATTATAGCCTGGTTGCGTCTGTTTTGCTGGGGTTTTATACAGGTGCGCGGCGGCGGCACAGGCCGCTCGCAGGCCTGGTAAGCATCGTGCCGCCGGGCGCGGTTTACTGCCCGTAATACGCTTTCGCGCCGTGTTTGCGCAGGTAGTGTTTATCCAGCAGCGTCTGTTGCATCTGCGGCAGTTCCGGGGCGAGCTGGCGGCAGAAGATCCCCATATAGGCGACTTCTTCCAGCACGATGGCGTTATGTACCGCATCGACCGCATCTTTACCCCATGCGAACGGGCCGTGAGAGTGCACCAGCACGCCAGGCATCTGGGCCGGATCGATATCGCGCTGACGGAAGGTTTCGGCGATCACCACGCCGGTCTCCCACTCATACGCGCCGTTGATCTCTTCATCCGTCATTTTGCGGGTGCAAGGGATCTCGCCGTAAAAGTAGTCGGCATGGGTAGTGCCGGTCGCCGGAATCGGCAGGCCCGCCTGCGCCCAGATGGTGGCGTGGCGCGAATGGGTATGCACAATCCCACCGATGGTCGGGAATTGTTGATAGAGCAGGCGATGAGTAGGCGTGTCGGACGAGGGCTTTTTCTTGCCTTCGACGACCTCGCCGGTCTCGATGCTGACCACCACCATATCGTCAGCGGTCATCACGGTGTAATCCACGCCCGAGGGCTTGATAACAAACACGCCGCGCTCGCGGTCGACGGCGCTCACATTGCCCCACGTGAGCGTCACCAGATTATGCTTTGGCAGCGCCAGATTGGCTTCCAGCACCTGACGCTTGAGTTCTTCTAACATGCCTCTCTCCACGCCGGATGGCGCGTCGCCGCGTTGGCCTGCGAAACCACAGGCCCGGCAAACGACGCGCCACCGGGCATCCGGGATTTAACGTTTGAAACCGTAATAGACTTCGTTCCAGCGCAGCGCGTCTTTAAACGCGGGCAGGCGGGTGTCGTTGTCGATCACGGCGATTTCAAGGTCATGCATCTCTGCGAACAGGCGCATATCGTCGAGCGTCAGCGCCTGGCTGAAGACGGTATGGTGCGCGCCGCCAGCCAGGATCCAGGCTTCAGACGCGGTCGGCAGATCCGGCTGGGCTTTCCACAGCGCGTTGGCCACCGGCAGCTTCGGCAGGTCGTGCGGAGTTTTCACCGCGTCGACGCAATTCACCAGCAGGCGGAAACGATCGCCCAGATCGATAAGGCTCGCGTTCACGGCAGGGCCGGTGGTGGTGGAGAAGATCAGGCGCGCCGGATCGGCTTTACCGCCGATGCCGAGGTACTGCACGTCGAGGATCGGTTTTTCCGGCGTGGCGATGGTCGGGCAGACTTCCAGCATATGGGAGCCGAGCACCATGTCGTTGCCGTTCTCGAAGTTATAGGTGTAGTCCTCCATAAAGGAGGTGCCGCCTTCAAGACCGCCAGACATCACTTTCATGATGCGTAGCAGCGCGGCGGTTTTCCAGTCGCCTTCGCCCGCAAAGCCGTAGCCCTGCTGCATCAGACGCTGTACCGCCAGGCCCGGCAGTTGTTTCAGCCCATGTAAATCTTCAAACGTCGTGGTGAAGGCGTGGAAACCGCCATCCTCCAGGAAACGCTTCATGCCAAGCTCAATGCGCGCCGCATCGAGAACGTTCTGGCGTTTGTCGCCGTTGATCTGCGCGGCAGGGGTCAGGCGGTAGCTGCTTTCATATTCATCCACCAGCGCGTTGATATCGCCTTCGCTGACGTCGTTAACCACAGCCACCAGATCGCCCACGCCCCAGGTGTTCACTGAGAAACCGAACTTGATCTGCGCGGCGACTTTATCCCCTTCGGTCACGGCGACTTCACGCATGTTGTCGCCAAAGCGCGCCACTTTCAGGTGACGGGTATCTTGTTTCGATACCGCCTGACGCATCCACGCGCCAAGACGTCCCTGAGACTGTTTGTCCTGCCAGTGGCCCGTCACCACGCTATGTTGCAGACGCATACGCGCGCCGATGAAGCCGAACTCGCGGCCGCCGTGCGCGGTCTGGTTCAGGTTCATAAAGTCCATATCGATGCTGCCCCACGGGATCTGCGCATTGAACTGGGTATGGAATTGCAGCAGCGGTTTGTTGAGGATGGAAAGACCGTTGATCCACATCTTCGCAGGCGAGAAGGTGTGCAGCCAGACCACCAGACCCGCGCATTTATCGTCATAGTTGGCGTCGCGGCAGATGGCGGTGATCTCGTCCGGCGTAGTGCCGAGCGGCTTTAACACCAGTTTGCACGGCAGCTTCGCTTCGGCGTTCAGCGCGTTCACTACCTGTTCGGCGTGCTGGTTGACCTGACGCAGCGTTTCAGGGCCGTAAAGGTGTTGGCTGCCAATCACAAACCACACTTCATACTGATCGAAAATTGTCATCATCGTGTCCTTAATGTGTCAGGGCCGCCTGGCCTGCGCGCTCGGCAGACTGCGGGGTGGCGGCTGAAGGGAGATAGTGTTGTTCCGCGCTTTGCGACCATTGCTGGAAGCGGCGGTAGAGTTGTTCGAAGCGCGCGGCGCTCTCCGGCTGCGGCTGTAGCGTGTTTTCAATCTGGCTGGCCATCGCCTGCTGCGCCTGCGGGATATCGGCATGCGCGCCGGCGGCGACTGCGGCGAAAATGGCCGCGCCCAGCGCACAGCACTGATCGGAGGCGACGATTTGCAGCGGGCGGTTCAGCACGTCGCAGCAGACCTGCATGATCACCGGGTTTTTACGAGCGATGCCGCCGAGCGCCATCACGTTGTTCACGGCGATGCCCTGATCGATAAAGCACTCCTGAATGGCGCGCGCGCCAAAGGCGGTGGCGGCAATCAGCCCGCCGAACAGCAGTGGCGCGTCGGTGGCGAGGTTAAGATCGGTAATGACGCCTTTCAGGCGCTGGTTGGCGAACGGCGTGCGGCGGCCGTTAAACCAGTCGAGGATCACCGGCAGATGATCAAGCGACGGATTTTTCGCCCAGGCTTCCGTAAGCGCAGGCAGCAGCTGTTTTTTGCTGGCCTCGATCTGAGGCTTCAGTTCCGGATGCTGCTTCGCGAGCGTATCCAGCGGCCAGCCGAGCAGGCGGCCAAACCAGGCGTAGATATCGCCAAAGGCGGATTGCCCGGCTTCCAGACCGATGAAATCCGGCACCACGCTGCCATCCACCTGACCGCAGATGCCTTTCACGGCGCGCTCGCCGACGTCCGCTTTCTCCGCCACCAGGATGTCGCAGGTGGAGGTGCCGATGACTTTCACCAGCGTATTCGGCTGTGCGCCCGCGCCGACCGCGCCCATATGGCAGTCAAACGCGCCGCCGGAGATAACGACGCTTTCCGGCAGGCCGAGGCGCTGCGCCCAGTCGGCGCAAAGATTGCCTACCGGGATGTCGGCGGTGAAGGTGTCGGTGAACATCGGGTAATCGAGATGCTGGTTAATCAGCGGATCAAGCTCGTCGAAGAAGCTTGCCGGCGGCAGGCCGCCCCAGCTTTCATGCCACAGCGATTTATGACCGGCGCTGCAACGGCCGCGGCGAATATCCGCCGGACGGGTGGTGCCGGAGAGCAGGGCAGGCACCCAGTCGCACAGCTCAATCCACGAGGCGGCGGCCTGCGCGACGGCGTTGTCCTGGCGCGTTACATGCAGGATTTTGGCCCAGAACCATTCGCTGGAATAAATACCGCCGATGTAGCGTGAATAGTCCGCTTTGCCGGGCGTATGGCACAGGCGGGTGATTTCTTCCGCTTCTTCCACCGAGGTGTGATCTTTCCACAACACGAACATCGCGTTGGGGTTGTCGGCAAATTGAGGGTTGAGCGCCAGCACGTTGCCGTTGGCGTCAATCGGGGCGGGCGTGGAGCCGGTGCTGTCAACGCCAATGCCGACCACGGCGGCGCGCTGCTCTGGCGAGAGTTCCGCCAGCACGGTTTTTAACGCCGCTTCCATTGATTCAATGTAATCCCGCGGATGATGGCGGAACTGGTTACGGGCCGCGTCGCAATAGCGGCCTTCCTGCCAGCGTGGATACCACTCCACGCTGGTGGCAAGCTCGGCGCCGGTGGTGCAATCCACCGCCAAAGCCCGAACCGAGTCGCTGCCAAAATCGAGTCCCAGCGCAATAGCCATCTTCATACTCCATGCGATAAACAAACATGGAGAGAACATTAGTTTTACCCCGCCAAAAGGGTCAGGGTGGATCCGCTGAACTTATGGACGAAAATGCTGTGAAGCGAGAATTTGTGACGCCACGCAAATATTCGATGTGGACATTTCTGCCGCACTTATAGACACTTCGGTTATGGATTAAAAAGCCTGACAGCGAAGACAATACAGGTTATTTTCTGTAATAAAGCGGGCTTAAGACGCCGCCGCTATTGTACCGGGCGCTCAGGCGCCTGCCGCTGCCAGCAAAATTAACGATATGGACAAATGGTTTCTTCTCTCTCGCTTCGGAGCGCCGTGAAAATGGCTGAAACGCAAAACGATCCTCTGCTGCCTGGTTATTCATTCAATGCCCATCTGGTGGCCGGGCTGACGCCGATTGAGGCCGATGGCTGGCTCGATTTTTTCATCGACCGCCCGCTCGGCATGAAAGGCTTTATTCTCAACCTGACGGTGCGCGGCGAAGGCGTGGTGAAAAACCAGGGGAAAGAATATCTCTGCCGCCCCGGCGATATGCTGCTCTTTCCGCCAGGCGAAGTGCACCACTATGGCCGCAACCCGGAGGCCAAAGAGTGGTATCACCAGTGGGTCTATTTCCGCCCGCGCGCTTACTGGCACGAGTGGCTGAACTGGCCTGCGATTTTCGCCAATACCGGTTTTTATCGCCCGGATGAGGCGCATCACGAACAGTTTTCCGCGCTGTTTCAGGCGATTATCGACGCCGCTCAGGGGCCGGGGCGCTATGCCGAACTGCTGGCGATAAACCTGCTTGAGCAGTTACTACTGCGCCGCGTCGAGGCGATTAGCGAGTCCCTGAAAGCGCCGCTCGACAGTCGCGTGCGCGACGCCTGCCAGTACATCAGCGATCACCTGGCCGACAGCCATTTTGATATCGCAAGCGTCGCGCAGCATGTCTGTCTTTCGCCGTCGCGTCTGTCGCACCTCTTCCGCCAGCAGTTAGGCGTCAGCGTGCTGAGCTGGCGCGAAGATCAGCGCATCAGCCAGGCGAAGCTTCTGCTTAGCACCACCCGGATGCCGATAGCGAGCGTCGGGCGCAACGTGGGCTTTGAAGATCAGCTCTATTTCTCGCGAGTGTTTAAGAAGTGTACCGGGGCGAGCCCGAGTGAATTCCGCGCCGGGTGCGAATAACGGAACGTGGGTTTCGTGTCATGACCGGTAAAGTAAAGTATGGTTAAAGAATGATGGCTTGACGCAGGACATAGCGCTCAGGAGAATCCTCTGTTCCACACTTTACCGGATGCGTTATGGAAGCCTTTCTGGAACACTTTATCACTCAGTCAGTCGCCTATTCGCTGATTGCCATTGCGCTGGTAGCGTTCCTTGAATCCCTGGCGCTGGTCGGACTATTGCTGCCTGGCACTGTGCTGATGGCCGCTCTGGGCGCGCTTATCGGCAGCGGCGAGGTCAATTTCTATGAGGCCTGGGCGGCGGGGATTATTGGCTGTCTGCTCGGCGACTGGATCTCGTTCTGGCTCGGCTGGCGCTTTAAAAAGCCGCTGCACCGTTGGGCATTTCTCAAAAAACACAAGGCGCTGCTCGATAAAACCGAACACGCGCTGCATCAGCACAGCATGTTTACCATTCTCGTCGGGCGCTTTGTCGGGCCGACGCGCCCGCTGGTGCCGATGGTGGCAGGGATGCTTGACCTGCCGGTGCGGAAATTCCTCGCGCCGAATATCGTCGGTTGCCTGCTCTGGCCGCCGTTTTACTTTCTGCCGGGGATCCTCGCGGGCGCCGCTATCGACATTCCGCCGGAGATGAAAAGCGCCGCATTTAAGTGGCTGCTCGGCGGCGTGGCGTTGCTGGTCTGGCTGGCGGCGTGGCTGCTCTGGCGCTGGTGGCGCAGCGGCAAAACGCAAGACCGCCTCACGCGCTATCTGCCGCGCGCGCGTCTGCACTGGCTGGCGCCTGGCGTGGCCGTGGCGGCGGCGGCGGCGCTGTTCGCCATTCAGAGCCACCCGCTGATGCCGGTTTATCGCAGTATTTTGTGGAAAGTGGTGACCGGCGCTCAGTGAGGCGTAATGCCGAGCAGCGCCGATGCGCTGGTCTCGCCGCTCAGCAACTGCGCGGTGGGGCCGTCCCAGACGATATGTCCTTCAACGACCACCAGACTGCGCGCGGCGATACGCGCCGCATCTTCCACGCTGTGCGAGACCATGAGTAGCGTGGTGCCTTCCTCTTCGCATATGTGCTCCAGCAGCGTCAGCATCTCCTGACGCAGCGCCGGATCGAGCGCGGAAAACGGCTCATCAAGCAGCAGAACCGGACGCTTTCGCACCAGACAGCGCGCCAGCGCCGCCCGCTGACGCTGACCGCCAGAGAGCGCGCTCGGCAGCCGCTCCAGCAGATCGCCAATCGCCATGTTGTCGGCAATCGCCTCCACCTGACGCTTTTGCTGCGCGTTCAGCCGCAGGCCGGGCGAGAGCCCGAGCGCAATGTTCTGGCGCACCGTCAGATGGTTAAACAGATTATTTTCCTGAAACAGCATCGATACCGGGCGTTGTGACGGCGGCGTGTGGGTGTGATCCGCCCCGTTGATAGTGAGCGTGCCGCTGTCAGGCGCGAGAAAGCCGGCGATCAGGTTAAGCAGCGTGCTTTTTCCAGCGCCGCTTGGCCCCAGCACCGCGACCCGTTCAGCGTCGCGCACGTCCAGCGTAAAGCGCATCGGCAAATGGTGATACAGCCAGGTGAGATCAGTCAGTGTCAGCATGGCGCCCCGGAAGTTTTTCAATCAAGGTGAACAGCAGGAAACAGAGCAGCAGCAGAAGCAGTGCCGTGACGGCGCCCGCATCGCTACGGTAGGCGCCGATCTGCTGGTAGAGATAAAAGGGCAGCGTGCGGAAATCCTCATTGCCAAACAGCGCCACCACGCCGAAATCGCCAATCGATAATACGCAGGCGAACGCCATCGCCTGGGCGAGCGGCGCCCGCAGCGCGCGGGCCTCCACCAGCCGCAGCCGGTTCAGGCCGCGCATCTCAAGCGAGGCGCAGAGCGCGCCGTAACGCGCGGCGATGTCGCGCATCGGGTTATCGAGCACTTTCAGCGCGTAAGGGATTGCCATTAAGGCGTTGGTGAAAATTACTATCGCATCGGCGCGCTCCGGCAGCCCGACGGTGGCATTGAGCAACAGGAAAAAACCGGTCGCCAGTACAATGCCCGGCATCGCGAGGATCAGCACGCCGCAGAGCTCCAGGCTTTGCCCGGCGAGACGACGCTGGCGCAGGTACAGCTCGCGCGTGCTCCAGAGCAGCATCATGGTCAGGATAACGCACAGCCCCCCCGCGCAGAGCGCGATGCGCAGCGACGTCCAGAGCGCGCCCCACAGCGCCGGGTCGGCCAGCGCGTGACCGATGTCGCCGCGTAAACCATCCACCAGCACCGCCAGCAGGGGCGGCAGGAGAAGCAGCAGCGCGCCGGTAATCAGCAGGGAATCGATAAGTTTGCTGCGCCACGAATCCTCCGGGTTGCGCCAGCCGCGCACCAGCGTCGCGCCGACCGGGATCGCCTTGCTGAGCCGCTGGCTTAACAGGATAAGCGACAGGCAGCAGCCCATCTGGATAAGCGCCAGCAGCGCCGCGCGGCCTGGATCGTAGTCATAGCTCAGCGCCTGATAGATGGCGAGCTCAATGGTTGTCGCCTGCGGCCCGCCGCCAAGCGCCAGCACCGTTGCGAAACTGGCGAAGCACAGCATAAAGATTAGCGCCGCTACCGGCGGGATCTGGCGACGCAGCCAGGGCCACTCTACCAGCCGGAAGAAATCCCAGCCGCGCATGCCGAGTTGCGCGGCGAGCTGGCGCTGTTCGCCGGGGATCTGCGTCAGCGTCTGGTGCAGCAGGCGGGTCGCCATCGGCATATTAAAAAAGAGGTGCGCCAGCAGGATGCCCTGCAAACCATAAGGCGAGAACGTCCATTCGATGCCGAGCGTCGCGCAGAGCGCGGCAAGCCAGCCGCTGCGCCCGTAGACGCTGAGCAGGCCGAAAATCGCCACCAGCACCGGCAGGATGAGCGTCATGGCGCACAGGCGCAGCAGCGTTCGCCGCCCCGGAAAGCGGCGGCGGTAGAGCGCGCGGGCGAGTGGAATAGCGGGCACGACGGAAAGCAGGGCGGAGAGAAACGCCTGCCAGAACGAGAAGCGCACCACGTGCCACAGATAGCTGTCATGCAGCAGCGCGCGTACCTCGGTGTGCGGCGCGTGCGTCCAGAGCGCCGCGAACGCCGCCAGCGCCACCGCCGCCATTAGCAGGGCGGCGATGAGGCCGGGCCAGAGCCAGCCTGGGATCAGCGGCTCACGGCGCGTTGCCATTCACTCGTCCATTGCGCTCGCTGTGTGGCGACATCCTGTGAGGTGAATTGCAGGGTGGTCTGCGGCCGGGTCAGGGCGTTAAACCCTTCCGGCAGGGCGATCTTGGTCACCGGATACATCCAGTTGCCTGTGGGGATCGCATTCTGGAACGCGGGCGAAACCATAAACTTCAGGAATTTTTCCGCCAGCGCCGGCTGTTTGCTGGCGGCGGTGCGCGCGGCGACTTCCACCTGCAAATAGTGGCCTTCGCTGAAGTTCGCCGCCGCGTAGTTCTCTTTTTTCTCTTCGATGATGTGGTAGGCGGGGGAGGTGGTGTAGCTCAGCACCAGATCGCCTTCGCCTTTGAGGAACAGGCCGTAGGCTTCGCTCCAGCCTTTGGTGACGGTGACGGTCTTCGCAGCGAGCTTCTGCCAGGCGTCCGGCGCTTTATCGCCGTAAACTTTCTGCATCCACAGCAGCAGGCCCAGCCCCGGCGTGCTGGTGCGCGGATCTTCATAGACAACGCGCCATTTCTGATCGCTTTCCACCAGCTCTTTCAGGCTTTTCGGCGGGTTTTTCAGTTTAGTTTTGTCATAGACGAAGGCGAACCAGCCGTAGTCGAACGGCACAAAGGTGTCGTTGTTCCAGCCGCCCGGCACGTTGACGTCACTTGCCGGAACGCCGCTTTTCGCGAACAGCCCGGTCGCGGTCGCGGCCTGAAGCAGGTTGTTATCAAGGCCCAGCACCACATCGGCTTTGCTGTTTTTGCCTTCCATGCGCAGGCGATTAAGCAGCGAGACGCCATCTTCCAGCGCCACGAATTTCAGCTCGCAGCCGCAGTCGGCTTCAAAGGCGGTTTTAATTTTCGGGCCAGGGCCCCACTCCGAGGAGAAGGAGTCGTAGGTGTAGACGGTCAGAACGGGTTTGGCGAAAGCCGGAGCGGCGGCGAGCGCCAGCAGGGGAAGCAGTTTTTTTAACACTTTGCACCTTTATCAAATGGGGGCAAAGGATTTTGAGCGGTAGCCTCAAATCCCTTCGCCGGCGTTATCCGGATCAGGTTCGACGGGTATTATCTCAGCGCACCGGTCAGCCGGCAGCACCCCGTTGAGAACGGCCCATTGTAATGATTTGCGTAATGTTGCGAAAGGGTTACGGCTCGGGCGGCGCAAACCAGGCGGATTTAAAATCAAACCAGCCGAGCGTGTTCATCCGCACGCCGCGCATACTGCGCTGGCCCTGAAGCATCAGCCAGTGATGGATCAGCGGCAGAATGTCCTGACGCTCCAGCATGGTGCGGCACCACTGCGGCAGGTTCAGCGCGCCGGTACGCCAGCGCTGCGCGTCGCCCTGCCAGTCGAGCGGAATGCAATGCTGGATGAGCGGCACTTCGCACAGGTGCGCGAACAGCGAGAAGTCGAGCGGCAACGTAAAGTTGGCGCTGTTAAGCCACAGATCGCTGGTGATGTCGCCCTGATACCACTCTTCATAGCTCACTTCCCGCAGCTCAAGCTCAACCTGCTCCTGCGCCAGAATATCGCGCAGCAGCGCGCCGATAATGCGGTTTTCAATATGGTCGCCATAGAAGGTGAGCGTCAGGCGCTCCAGCCCGGCGGGTTTCTGCGCTTCAGGGATTTGCGGCGCGTGGTGCCAGCGCGGCAGCAGGCCGTAAGCCGGAAACCAGATGCGCTGATATTGCGGCGCGGCGCGGTGCAGCAGGCGGGCGGGCGTAAAGCGCGAGCTTATCCAGCGGCGCACCTCCGGCATGGCGCCGATGCGCGAGCGGGAATCAAATAACAGATAGTAACAGCCCTCTTCGAGGCGGCTCTCCACGGCTTTTTCGTCGGCGTCGCGCGTCGGGCCTTCAAGCTGAACGGCGCAGCTCAGTTCCTCGCCTATCTCCGGCAGCACCCAGAAGTTGACCTCATCAATCAGCGCCCGGTAACCGAAGTAGTCATCGAAGGCGTGGATCTTAAGCTGGTTGCTGTTATTGCGCACCACCGCGTAAGGGCCGGTGCCGACGGGCTGACTGGCGAATTTCGGCAGTTCCGGCCACTCCCGCGGCAGGATCATCGCAGGCACGCTGCCCATCAGCCACGGCAGCCAGTCGTCCGGCTCGCTCAGGTGAATATCTAGCGTCCAGGCCGTGGGGGAGGTCACCTGGTGAATATGAGCGTAGAGCGGCAGGGCGCAGATGCGCTGTAGCGAGCTGATGACATCGAGCATATCGAGCTCGCGGCCATGATGAAAATGGATGCCGGGGCGTAAGAAAAAGCGCCAGTGAAAAGGGGAAATCTGTTGCCAGTGGTGCGCGATATCAGCTTCCAGTTCCCCGTTTTCCTCGTTTATGCGCGTCAGGCCGCTGAAAATTTGCCGGGCGATATGGGTTTCTGAACGGCGCAACGCGCTGCCGGGCAACAGGTTTTGCAGCGGGCGGTAGTAGAGCACGCGCAGAATATGGCGTCCCTGGCGGAAGCTGCGGCCCAGGTGCGAGAGCAGCATTTGGCGCACCGCGGATTTGTCGCCGACGATCTGCACCAGTTGATCGATCCTGTCCTGCTCCAGCAGATCTTCCGCCCGCTGCTGCTGGAGCGCGAGACCGGTATAGAGGAAGCGCAGCCTGGAGCGCTTGCCGCGTCCGGCTTCGGCTTCCCACGTCAGCCAGCCGCGCGCCTGCATGGCGTTCAGCAGCGTGCGCATGTGGCGGCGCGAGCAGCTTAGCAGCTCGGCCAGTTCGTTCAGCGTGGTGTCCTGGGGTTTACCGTCGCAGCATTGCCACAGGCGGATGAATTGCTGTTGCAGACGACCTGAAGGCATAAAAGGGGAACTCCTGCCGTAAACTCATCAATTTAATATTCCCTATATTACGGCAATACTTCTCTTCGATGAAAGCGGAGGGGCTTATGGAAACGTCGTCAACAAGCAGATTTTATCAGCAATATTTCAGCGCAACGCAACGTCTTTCCCGCTCATGGCTGGCCCGCCTGAACGGTAAAACGCCGCAACGAATGCTGGATGAGATCATGCAGTGGGAGGTGACGCTCCCGATGACGTTTAAACGCCGCTAAGCGGACATCACGTGTAACTGAGTATTGGTGCTTTTCACCCGCCAGCAGTGTGCTACTGCTGGCTTTTTTCGTCTATCATGAACACGTCTTCGCCCGCCCCACGTGAAAGGATGCGCCTGATGTTGTGGTTTCTTACGTTTGTCCGACGTCTTAATGTCGTCTATCTCTCCTTTATGGTCGTCGCCTTCATGATGGGGGTGGCGGGCGCGCTACAGGCGCCGACGCTGAGCCTGTTTTTAAGCCGCGAAGTGGGCGCGCCGCCATTCTGGGTCGGGCTGTTTTATACGGTAAACGCCATCGCCGGGATCGCGGTCAGCCTGTTGCTGGCGAAGCGTTCCGACAGCCGGGGCGACCGGCGCAAGCTGATTCTTTTTTGCTGCCTGATGGCGGTCGGCAACTGCGTCCTGTTTGCTTTTAACCGTCACTATCTGACGCTGATTACCGCAGGCGTGCTGCTGGCGTCGCTTGCGAATACCGCCATGCCGCAGCTTTTCGCGCTGGCGCGCGAGTATGCCGATAACTCCGCCCGCGAGGCGGTGATGTTCAGCTCGGTGATGCGCGCCCAACTGTCCCTCGCCTGGGTTATCGGGCCGCCGCTGTCGTTTATGCTGGCGCTGAGCTTCGGCTTTACCACGATGTTTTTAATCGCCGCCGGGATTTTTATCCTGAGCCTGGTGATTATCTTTTTCGCGCTGCCGTCGGTGGCGCGCATTGAGCAGCCCGCCGACGTGGCGCTGACGCAGGTCAGCGGCTGGAAAGACAAGAACGTGCGGATGCTGTTTATCGCCTCGGTGCTGATGTGGACCTGCAACACGATGTATATCATCGATATGCCGCTGTGGGTGAGCCAGGAGCTGGCGCTGCCCGAGAGCCTCGCGGGCGTGCTGATGGGGACCGCGGCGGGGCTTGAGATCCCGGCGATGCTGCTGGCCGGTTTTTACGTGAAGCGGTTCGGTAAGAAGCCGATGATGCTGGTGGCGGTGGGCGCTGGCGTGCTGTTTTACGCCGGGCTTAATCTTTTTCACAGCCGCGAGGCGCTGCTGGGGTTGCAGCTGTTTAACGCGCTGTTTATCGGGATTGTCGCCGGGCTTGGGATGATCTGGTTTCAGGATCTGATGCCGGGGCGTGCCGGTTCTGCCACCACGCTGTTCAGCAACAGTATTTCGACCGGGGTGATCCTGGCGGGCGTAGTGCAGGGGGCGCTTGTGGAGAGCTTCGGGCATTACGCGGTATACCCTGTGATTGCCGGGATAGCGCTGGTGGCGCTGTGGCTGACGAGCAGGGTGAAGGACGTTTAAAGAGGTGGTTTGATGGCGGGTGCGCTGCGCTTACCCGCCCTACCAAAAAATACGTTTAAGCGTTTGTAGAGCGGGTAAGCGCAGCGCACCCGCCACATCATTACCTTACACGGTTTGCCGTAGGGCGGGTAAGCCACGCGCACCCGCCGTAGTCACCGAGGAAGCTGCAAAACACTCACCCCATAAACGCGGGCTGTTTTTTCTCATACGCCGCGATGGCGTCGTCGTGCTGCAACGTCAGACCAATGCTGTCCAGCCCGTTCAACATGCAGTGGCGACGAAACGCGTCGATGCTAAAGCTGTAGGACTTCTCGCCCGCTTTTACCACCTGCGCTTCCAGATCCACTTCAAAGCGAATGCCAGGGTTCGCCTTCACCAGCGCAAACATCTCATCCACTTCTTCATCGCTGAGCGTCACCGGCAGCAGCTGGTTGTTAAAGCTGTTGCCGTAGAAAATATCGGCGAAACTCGGCGCAATCACCACTTTAAAACCGTAATCGGTCAGCGCCCAGGGCGCATGCTCGCGCGAGGAGCCACAGCCGAAGTTTTCACGCGCCAGCAGGATAGACGCGCCCTGATATTCCGGGAAATTCAGTACGAATTCCGGGTTCGGTTGCTCGCCTTTGTCATCCAGAAAACGCCAGTCGTTAAACAGATGCGCGCCGAAGCCGGTACGCGTCACCTTTTGCAGGAACTGCTTCGGGATAATCGCATCGGTATCCACATTCGCCGCATCCAGCGGAACCACCAGACCGGTGTGTTGGGTAAATTTCTCTGCCATGGGGTTCCCCTTATTTCAGGCTACGGATATCGGCGAAATGGCCGGTAACGGCGGCGGCGGCGGCCATCGCCGGGCTGACCAGGTGCGTGCGTCCGCCGCGGCCCTGACGGCCTTCAAAGTTACGGTTGCTGGTGGACGCGCAGCGCTCGCCCGGGTTCAGGCGGTCATTGTTCATCGCAAGGCACATGGAGCAGCCCGGCAGACGCCATTCAAAACCGGCTTCGATGAAAATTTTGTCCAGCCCTTCGGCTTCCGCCTGCGCCTTCACCGGGCCTGAGCCTGGCACCACCAGCGCCTGAACGCCCGGCGCCACTTTACGGCCACGGGCGATTTCTGCCGCGGCGCGCAGATCTTCGATACGCGAGTTGGTGCAGGAGCCGATAAACACTTTATCAATAGCCACATCGGTCAGCGGCACGCCGGGTTTAAGACCCATATAGGCCAGCGCTTTCTCCGCAGAGGCGCGCTCGACCGGATCGGCGAACGAGGCCGGATCGGGAATGGCGTCGCTGACGGCGATCACCTGACCGGGGTTGGTGCCCCAGGTCACCTGCGGGGCGATCTCTTCGGCATTGAGCGTCACGACCGCATCGAACTGCGCGCCGTCGTCGGTTTTCAGGGTTTTCCAGTACGCCACGGCCTCGTCGAAATCCTGGCCTTTCGGCGCATGCAGACGGCCTTTGACATAATTAAACGTGGTCTCGTCCGGCGCGACCAGGCCCGCTTTGGCGCCCATTTCAATCGCCATGTTGCACAGCGTCATACGGCCTTCCATGCTCAGCGCGCGGATAGCGTCGCCGCAGAATTCCACCACATAGCCGGTGCCGCCTGCGCTGCCGGTTTTACCGATGATCGCCAGCACAATGTCTTTCGCGGTGATGCCCGGTGCTGCGCGGCCGTTGACCTCGATTTTCATGGTCTTCGCGCGGCCCTGCTTGAGGGTTTGCGTCGCCAGCACATGCTCGACTTCCGAGGTGCCGATACCGAACGCCAGCGCGCCGAACGCGCCGTGGGTGGCGGTGTGGGAATCGCCGCAGACGATGGTCATACCCGGCAGGGTGATGCCCTGTTCCGGCCCCATCACGTGCACGATGCCCTGATACGGGTGGTTCAGATCGTACAGTTCGACGCCGAATTCGTTGCAGTTCTTAATCAGCTCCTGCATCTGAATGCGGGCCATTTCGCCGGACGCATTGATATCTTTGGTCTGGGTGGAGACGTTGTGATCCATGGTGGCGAACGTTTTGCGCGGCTGACGCACCGGGCGGCCATGGGCGCGCAGGCCGTCAAACGCCTGCGGCGACGTCACTTCATGCACCAGATGACGGTCGATGTAGAGCAGCGGCGTTTCGTTCGGGGCCTCATGAACCACGTGAGCGTCAAACAGCTTCTGATATAAGGTCTTTGCCATGGTTACACCCCTTCGGCCACATAGCGGGCAATGATATCGCCCATTTCATCAGTGCTGACAGCCTGCCCGCCGCGGGCCAGGTCGCCGGTACGCACGCCTTCTTCCAGCGCGCGGTTGATCGCGTTTTCAATCGCCGTCGCCGCGTCGTCGGCTTCCAGGCTGTAGCGCAGCAGCAGAGACAGCGAGAGGATCTGCGCCACCGGGTTGGCGATGTTTTTCCCGGCGATATCCGGCGCGGAGCCGCCTGCCGGTTCGAACAGGCCAAAGCCCTGTTCGTTGAGGCTCGCGGAAGGCAGCATCCCCATCGAGCCGGTAATCATGGCGCACTCGTCAGAGAGAATATCGCCAAACAGGTTAGAGCAGAGCAGCACGTCGAACTGCGACGGATCTTTAATCAGCTGCATGGTGGCGTTGTCGATATACATGTGCGCCAGTTCGACGTCCGGGTACTCTTTGCCAATTTCATTGACGATTTCACGCCACAGCAGCGACGTTTGCAGCACGTTCGCTTTATCAATTGAGGTGACTTTATTACGGCGTTTGCGCGCCGACTCAAACGCGATGCGCGCAATGCGTTCAATCTCAAAACGGTGATAGACCTCGGTGTCGAACGCTTTTTCATGCATGCCGCTGCCTTCGCGGCCTTTCGGCTGGCCGAAATAGATGCCGCCGGTTAACTCGCGCACGCAAAGGATATCAAAGCCGTTGGCGGAGATATCGGCGCGCAGCGGGCAAAACGCTTCCAGGCCCGGGTAGAGCTTCGCCGGACGCAGATTGCTGAACAGCTTGAAATGTTTACGCAGCGGCAGCAGCGCGCCGCGCTCCGGCTGCTGCGCCGGGGGCAGGTTTTCCCACTTCGGCCCGCCGACCGAGCCAAACAGGATGGCATCGGCCTGCTCGCAGCCCTCTACGGTCGCCTGCGGCAGCGGGTTGCCATGGCGATCGATGGCGATACCGCCAACGTCGTAGTGGCTGGTGGTGATACGTATGTCAAAACGACTACGAACGGCATCCAGTACTTTCAGGGCTTGCGCCATGACTTCCGGGCCAATACCGTCGCCCGGCAAAACTGCAATATGATAATTTTTAGACATCACACGGTTTCCTGATTGTGTTCTTTATTCTGTGCTTTGCGTTGCAACTCTTTCTCGACTTCGCCGGCGCGCCAGATGTTGTTCAGCACGTTGATCATCGCGCGGGCGGAGGATTCGACGATATCGGTCGTCAGACCCACGCCGTGGAAGTGGCGGCCGTTATAGCTGACTACGATATCTACCTGGCCCAGCGCGTTTTTGCCGTGGCCTTTTGCGCCTAACTGGTATTTCACAAGCTCAATGTCGTAGTCGGTAATGCGGTTGATGGCCTGATAAACCGCGTCGACCGGGCCGTTGCCGTTAGCGGCTTCGGCTTTGATCTCCTCGCCGCAGGCCAGTTTCACAGACGCGGTCGCCATGGCGCTGGAGCCGGACTGCACGCTGAAGTATTCCAGACGGAAATGCTCCGGCTCTTCCTGCTGTTTATTGATAAAGGCCAGCGCTTCCAGATCGTAATCAAACACCTGGCCTTTTTTGTCCGCCAGCTTCAGGAAGGCGTCGTACAGGTCGTCCAGGTTGTAGTCGTTTTCGTGGTAGCCCATCTCTTCCATACGGTGCTTAACGGCAGCGCGGCCGGAGCGGGAGGTCAGGTTCAACTGCACCTGATTCAGGCCAATGGATTCCGGCGTCATGATTTCGTAGTTTTCACGGTTTTTCAGGACGCCGTCCTGATGGATGCCGGAAGAGTGCGCAAAGGCGCCGGAGCCGACCACCGCTTTGTTCGCCGGGATCGGCATGTTGCAGATCTGGCTGACGGTCTGGCTGGTGCGCCAGATCTCCTGGTGGTTAATGCGGGTGTGGACGTTCATCAGGTTCTGGCGCAGCTTGATAGCCATAATGACTTCTTCCAGCGCGCAGTTGCCCGCGCGTTCGCCGATGCCGTTTAACGTGCCTTCCACCTGACGCGCGCCCGCCTGCACGGCGGCCAGGGCGTTGCCGACGGCCATGCCCAGATCGTCATGGGTATGAACGGAGATAACTGCTTTGTCGATGTTCGGTACGCGCTCATACAGGCCGCTGATGATGTTGCTGAATTCGAAGGGCAGGGTGTAGCCAACGGTGTCCGGAATATTAATAGTCGTGGCGCCTGCGTTGATGGCGGCTTCCACGACGCGCGCCAGGTCCGCAATCGGGGTGCGGCCCGCGTCTTCGCAGGAGAATTCAACGTCGTCGGTATAGTTGCGGGCGCGTTTTACCATATAGACGGCGCGCTCAATCACTTCATCCAGCGTGCTGCGCAGTTTGGTCGCGATGTGCATTGGTGAAGTGGCGATAAAGGTGTGAATACGAAACGCCTCGGCGATTTTCAGGGATTCGGCGGCCACGTCGATATCTTTTTCCACGCAACGGGCCAGCGCGCAGACGCGGCTGTTTTTGACCTGGCGGGCGATGGTCTGCACCGATTCGAAGTCGCCCGGCGAAGAGACCGGAAAACCGACTTCCATGACATCGACACCCATGCGCTCAAGCGCCAGCGCGATTTGCAGTTTTTCCTTTACGCTCAGGCTCGCCTGGAGCGCCTGCTCACCGTCACGCAATGTGGTATCAAAAATAATGACTTGCTGGCTCATGGTTGGTGTCCTTATTTGTCATGGGGCGCCTTGCGTGAGCATAAAAAAACCCGCGCAGCGGCGCGGGTTTTCGTATTTCTGATGACCTGACTCAAGCGTTATCGCCGTACGTCGCGCACCAGTCTACCGCGCACTGAAGATGCGTTTAGTAGTAGTAGACCAGTAAAACGAACGATGCGAATCATGACTCACGTCCCGAATAAATGCGTTAATAGGCTTTTAGTGGTACTTGATAGCCCAGGCCATGTCAACCCCCTGTCCGGAATTCTACAGTTAGCGTGCCAGTGCCCCGCCAGATGCGGATTTAGTGGATTATGCTAAGTAAACGCTATTATATAAAACATCTGTATAAGTTAAGCGCAGCGTAAGTATTGATGTCGTAAAGGGGCGCATTTTTGGTGCCTTTTTAGCAACTTTATTGCGTTAAATTATTCGTCATATCAATTGATTGATATACCTTTGGGTTCCGTGAGCGTTTTTGAGACGTCATATTTCAAAATACATGGTCTCATTTGTGAAAAAAGTGAAGTGTTTACGAAAACTTAATTGATAATTCATAAAGTGAATTATTGTTTATTCGTCTTTTTTATGATTTGATCACGCTGTAAGAAAAGTGGCGTGATAATAAAAGTCCAAAAGTATCAGGAGATTTATTTTATTGTCCATTAATGATCTTTTATTTCTTAATAGTTACGTTTTATGAATTTTTAAACCTCCTCTTTTGCCTGAGATTGCTACAAGATAAACGGAATGTTCTGGGTAATGCATGCAAAGGGAATAATGTATCAGTGGAGTAAATTATGTCTGGTGATCATATTGAACACTCACCCGCACCTGAAGGGCTGAAACCTCAATTACGCACGGTCGATCTGAATTTATTGACGGTTTTTGATGCGGTAATGCAGGAACAAAATATTACCCGCGCCGCGCATATGCTGGGGATGTCTCAGCCCGCCGTCAGTAACGCAGTGGCGCGCCTTAAAGTAATGTTTAATGACGAATTATTTGTACGCTACGGGCGCGGCATTCAGCCCACGGTCCGGGCCTGTCAGCTGTTCGGGTCGATTCGTCAGGCGCTTCAGTTGGTGCAAAATGAATTGCCGGGCTCAGGTTTCGAGCCGCTCAGCAGCGAAAGGCTGTTTAATCTCTGCGTGTGCAGCCCGCTGGATAATCTGCTGACGTCGATTATTTACAACAGCGTAATGAATATCGCGCCCAATATACATTTAGTATTTAAATCATCGCTAAATCAGAATATCGAACATCAGCTGCGCTACCAGGAGACGGAATTCGTGATTGGTTATGACGAATTTCGCCGCCCCGAGTTTACCTGTGTTCCGCTATTTAAAGATGAGATGGTGCTGGTGAGCAGTAAGAGCCATCCGCGTAAAGATAACCTGTTACGCGAAAGTGAAGTTTTTAAAGAACAACATGCCGTGGTGGCGTTAGATCGTTTTAGTTCTTTCAGCCTGCCGTGGTATGACACCGCAGAAAAACAATCCGCCATCGCTTATCAGGGCATGGCGATGACCAGCGTATTAAATGTCGTGTCGCGCACGAATCTGATTACCATCGCTCCGCGCTGGCTCGCGCAGGATTATGAGCAAGCGCTGCAACTGCAAATCATGCCGTTGCCGTTTAAATTAAACAGCCGCACCTGTTATCTCTCCTGGCATGAGGCGGCCGGGCGCGATAAGGGCCATCAGTGGATGGAGGAGCTGTTATCGAACGTCTGTCGGCGTTAATGGCGAGAAAAACCCTGCGGGTGGCGTTAGCCGCCCGTTTTTCTGTTTATTCACCCTTTTTTGATATTTTATTCTGTTGTGATCCCCTGCCTTCCGGCACATCGCGTTACCTGCCGATTTTTTGATTTATCACTGTCAGAAATGAGCGATGCGAAATTAACGGTCATAAGCGCCGCTTATATTCAGCATATCTCTCCGTTTAATCGCTTTTCTTCAGCGCCGCGCGGCAATTTAGCGCGCCCGACGGCCGCCGATTGCTAATTGCCTGCCTCATTTTCAGCGGTTATGTTAGGGAGAACCTATAACGATAATTAACGACAGGACATCACACCTGTACCAGTGACCGTGCGGAAAATGACTTCTGCCGTCAGTCCGTAAACAAAAGCCTGGAGGCAAACCATGGAGATGTTGTCTGGAGCCGAGATGGTCGTCCGATCGCTTATCGATCAGGGCGTAAAGCAAGTATTCGGTTACCCCGGTGGCGCGGTGCTCGATATTTATGACGCGCTACATACCGTTGGCGGGATTGATCATGTGCTGGTGCGCCATGAACAAGCCGCAGTGCATATGGCGGATGGTCTGGCGCGCGCGACCGGCGAGGTGGGCGTGGTGCTGGTGACCTCAGGCCCTGGCGCGACCAACGCGATTACCGGTATTGCTACTGCCTACATGGACTCCATTCCGCTTGTGGTGCTGTCAGGCCAGGTGGCGACCTCGCTGATTGGTTATGACGCTTTCCAGGAGTGCGACATGGTGGGGATCTCCCGCCCGGTGGTGAAGCACAGTTTCCTGGTGAAGCAAACCGAAGATATCCCGACGGTACTGAAGAAAGCGTTCTGGCTTGCCGCCAGCGGCAGACCGGGCCCGGTAGTGGTCGATTTGCCGAAAGATATTCTCAACCCGGCGAAAAAACTGCCGTATGTCTGGCCGGAAACCGTCAGCATGCGCTCCTATAACCCGACGACGCAGGGGCATAAAGGGCAGATCAAACGCGCCCTGCAAACGCTTATTGCCGCGAAAAAGCCAGTCATGTATGTGGGCGGCGGCGCGATTACCGCGGCCTGTGAAAACGAGCTGCGCGCGGTGGCGGAGAAACTCAACGTGCCGGTGGTCTCTTCATTAATGGGGCTGGGCGCGTTTCCGGGTACGCACCGCCAGGCGCTGGGAATGCTCGGGATGCACGGCACCTTTGAAGCGAACATGACGATGCACAATGCGGATGTCATTTTCGCGGTCGGCGTGCGCTTTGACGATCGCACCACCAACAATCTCGCGAAGTACTGCCCGAACGCCACCGTGCTGCATATCGATATCGATCCGACGTCGATTTCCAAAACCGTGGCGGCGGATGTGCCGATTGTGGGGGACGCGCGGCAGGTGCTGAACCAGATGCTGGAGTTGCTGGGTCAGGAAGAGAGCCAGCAGCCGCTGGATGATATTCGCGACTGGTGGCAGCACATCGAACAATGGCGCGCCCGTCAGTGCCTGAATTACGACCGCGAAAGCGGCAGCATTAAACCGCAGGCGGCCATCGAAACGATCTATCGCCTGACCAACGGCGATGCCTATGTCACCTCCGATGTGGGCCAGCATCAGATGTTCGCGGCGCTGCATTACACCTTTGATAAACCGCGCCGCTGGATAAACTCCGGCGGGCTCGGCACGATGGGCTTCGGCCTGCCAGCGGCGCTGGGCGTGAAGCTCGCGCTACCGGAAGAAACCGTCGTGTGCGTGACCGGCGACGGCAGTATACAGATGAACATTCAGGAGCTTTCCACCGCGCTGCAATATGAACTGCCGGTGCTGGTGCTTAACCTCAACAACCGATACCTGGGCATGGTGAAGCAGTGGCAGGATATGATTTACTCCGGCCGCCACTCGCAGTCCTATATGGAATCGCTGCCGGATTTCGTCAAACTGGCGGAGGCTTACGGGCACATCGGGATCTCCATCACCCGCCCGGAAGAGCTGGAAAGCAAACTCAGCGAGGCGCTGGAGCATGTGCGCAATAACCGGCTGGTGTTTGTCGATGTCACCGTGGACGGGACCGAGCACGTTTATCCGATGCAGGTTCGCGGCGGTGGAATGGATGAAATGTGGTTAAGCAAAACGGAGAGAACCTGATTATGCGCCGGATATTATCAGTATTGCTGGAAAACGAATCGGGCTCGTTGTCTCGTGTGATTGGGCTCTTCGCGCAGCGCGGCTATAACATTGAAAGCCTGACCGTGGCACCGACAGACGATCCGACGCTCTCAAGGATGACCATCCAGACGGTCGGCGACGAAAAGGTCCTTGAGCAGATCGAAAAGCAACTGCATAAGCTGGTGGACGTACTGCGCGTCAGCGAGCTGGGGCAGGGCGCGCATGTCGAACGTGAAATCATGCTGGTGAAAATCCAGGCGAGCGGCTACGGGCGTGAAGAGGTCAAACGCAGCGCGGAAATTTTCCGCGGTCAGATTATCGATGTCACGCCCTCGCTCTATACCGTGCAACTGGCGGGCACCAGCGAAAAGCTCGACGCGTTTCTCGCCAGCATCCGCGACGTGGCGAAAATCGTGGAAGTGGCGCGCTCCGGCGTGGTGGGCCTCTCGCGCGGCGAAAAGATCATGCGTTAATGGTATTACCTTCTTGTTATGCATCCGCCCGGCGTCTGCCGGGCTTTTTTTTGCAGCGGGCGCGACAGGCGCGCGCAAAAGCAGTTGCTCAGGGTACTATTCTGCGCTTAGATGTTAAGGATTTTAACTTATAACCCTTGAAAGGTTATGGAGTAACACTCTTGTTAAGGGGCAAACGTGAAACTGGATGAAATCGCGCGGCTGGCTGGCGTGTCGCGCACCACGGCGAGCTATGTCATTAATGGAAAAGCCCGGCAGTACCGTGTGAGTGATAAAACCGTTGAGAAAGTGATGGCGGTGGTGCGTGAACATAACTACCACCCGAACGCCGTCGCCGCTGGCCTGCGCGCGGGAAGAACGCGCTCTATTGGCCTGGTGATCCCCGATCTTGAAAACACCAGCTATACCCGCATCGCTAATTACCTTGAGCGCCAGGCGCGTCAGCGCGGATACCAGCTCCTCATCGCCTGTTCCGAAGATCAGCCGGATAACGAAATGCGCTGCATTGAGCATCTGCTTCAGCGCCAGGTCGATGCCATCATTGTTTCCACCTCTTTACCGCCTGAACACCCGTTTTACCAGCGCTGGGCGAATGACGCGTTTCCGATTGTCGCACTGGACCGCGCATTAGATCGCGAACATTTCACCAGCGTCGTCGGCGCCGATCAGGATGACGCAGAGATGCTGGCAAGCGAGCTGCGCACGTTCCCGGCGGAAACCGTACTGTACCTCGGCGCGCTGCCGGAGCTTTCAGTCAGTTTCTTGCGCGAGCAGGGCTTTCGCACCGCGTGGAAAGACGACCCGCGTGAAGTGCACTTCCTGTATGCCAACAGCTACGAGCGTGAAGCCGCCGCCGCGCTGTTTGAGAAATGGCTGGAAACGCACCCGATGCCGCAGGCGCTATTCACCACGTCTTTCGCCTTGTTACAGGGCGTGATGGACGTAACGCTTAAGCGCGAAGGCCGTCTGCCGTCGGAACTCGCTATCGCCACGTTCGGGGATAACGAACTGCTCGATTTCCTGCAATGTCCGGTACTGGCCGTGGCGCAGCGTCATCGCGATGTCGCGGAGCGCGTGCTCGAACTGGTGCTGGCAAGCCTTGATGAGCCGCGCAAACCGCGGCCTGGCCTTACCCGCATCCGCCGTAATCTCTACCGTCGCGGCAGCTTAAGCCGCCGCTAACGCGCAGAGAAAAATGAGAAAAAGGCAGCTTCGGCTGCCTTTTCTGTGGATTCGGATAATTCCGGCGCATTTTTACACATTCTGACACTCTTCCTTCTCACTGCGGAGAAACGATGCGGCGTACCGTATTAGTGGTAACCAATCATTTCTTGTGTGTTAATTTGTAACCATCACAATCTCTGAATTGGCCGGCAGAAGGGTTTTATTTTCAGTCGGTTCCCGAACGGCGGAGAAAAGCGCGCTAAACCCTAGCTGACGCTGTTAACTCCAGGGCTTTTACCTTAAAATGCCGCTCGCGTCGCAAACTCAACACTTAGTCCTCTTCACCGATCGTATTAAGTGGTTTTTAACGGTCCTGTGTGTATTCGTCATTTTTCTTACAAATATTCATAGCGTTAATTTTGCCTCGTCAGGATGGCAGGGATTTTATTTGCCGCTTTCTCTTTGTCAGCGCCGAATCTTTTGTTGAAGGCTGCCCCGGTGCTGGCTTGACAAGCTTTTCCTCCGCTCCGTAAACTCCGGTGGGTGGGAATTTGTGGGATAAAGTGGTGAAAAAGGGCAGAGCTCAGTGAGGCTTTAATGTTTCGTGGCGCAACGTTGGTGAATCTCGACAGCAAAGGGCGGTTATCCGTTCCGACGCGCTATCGCGATTTACTGAACGACGCCTCGTCCGGCCAGATGGTTTGCACCATCGATATTCACCATCCCTGCCTGTTGCTTTATACCCTGCCCGAATGGGTAATTATCGAACAAAAATTGTCGCGTCTGTCGAGCATGAACCCCGCAGAACGGCGAGTGCAGCGCCTGCTGCTGGGCCATGCCAGCGAATGCCAGATGGACAGCGCGGGCCGTCTTTTATTAGCACCCGTTTTACGGCAACACGCCGGATTGACCAAACAAGTGATGCTGGTCGGGCAGTTCAATAAATTTGAGCTGTGGGACGAAGTGACCTGGCATCAACAGGTCAGGGAAGACATCGACGCTGAGCAGTCATCTTCTGAAGTGTTGTCGGAGCGGCTGCAGGATTTGTCTTTATAAAATATGATGGAAAATTATAAACATACGACGGTGCTCCTGGACGAGGCCGTCAACGGCCTGAATATACGTCCGGACGGCATTTACATTGACGGCACCTTTGGCCGCGGCGGACACTCGCGCCTTATCCTTTCACAGCTGGGCGAACAAGGCCGATTACTGGCGATCGATCGCGATCCGCAGGCGATTGCGGCGGCCGCTGCCATTGACGATCCGCGATTCTCCATCATCCATGGTCCTTTCTCGGCGCTGGGCGATTATGTCCGCGAACGCGAGCTACAGGGCAAGATCGACGGCATTCTTCTCGATCTCGGCGTTTCCTCGCCGCAGCTTGACGATCCCGAGCGCGGCTTTTCCTTTATGCGCGACGGCCCGCTGGATATGCGCATGGATCCCACCCGTGGACAATCTGCCGCCGAATGGCTGCGCAACGCGGAAGAAGCGGATATCGCCTGGGTGCTGAAAACCTTCGGCGAAGAGCGCTTCGCTAAGCGTATCGCGCGCGCCATTGTCGAGCGCAACCGCGAACTGCCCATGACCCGCACCAAAGAACTGGCGGAGGTTGTGGCCGCCGCGACGCCCATCAAAGACAAGTTCAAACACCCGGCTACCCGCACCTTCCAGGCGGTACGCATCTGGGTGAACAGCGAACTCGAAGAGATTGAGCAGGCGCTGAAAGGCGCGGTAGACGTGCTGGCGCCGGGCGGACGCCTTTCGGTTATTAGCTTCCACTCGCTGGAAGACCGTCTGGTGAAACGCTTTATGCGTGAGCAGAGCCGCGGTCCGCAGGTGCCGGCAGGATTGCCGATGACCGAAGCGCAGCTCCAGAAACTCGGCGGTCGCCACCTTCGCGCGCTGGGCAAACTGATGCCGGGTGAGGCCGAAGTGGCGGAGAACCCGCGCGCGCGCAGCTCTGTGTTACGTATCGCCGAGAGGACGGGCGCATGATAAGCCGGGTGACAGAGACCCTCAGCAAAGTAACCGGATCGCTTAGCAGCACGGAACGCCATGCGCTGCCTGCTGTGATCGGCGGCGATCTTCTGCGCTACGGGAAACTGCCGCTCTGTTTGTTTATCGCCATTATCGTGACCGCGATTTTCGTGGTCACCACCGCGCACCACACTCGCCTGCTCACCGCGCAGCGCGAGCAACTGGTGCTGGAACGCGACGCGCTGGATATCGAATGGCGCAACCTAATTCTTGAAGAAAACGCGCTCGGCGATCACAGCCGGGTTGAACGGGTCGCAACAGAAAAGCTGCAAATGCAGCATGTCGATCCCTCGCAGGAAAATATTGTGGTGCAGAAATAAGGACTGACCAGGCGAATGAAAGCAGCAGCAAAGACGCTTAAACCAAAACGTCAGGAAGAACAGGCCAACTTTATTAGTTGGCGTTTTGCGTTGCTCTGCGGCTGCATTTTGCTGGCTCTGGCGTTTCTGCTGGCGCGCGTCGCCTGGTTGCAGATTATCGACCCGGACATGCTGGTGCGTCAGGGCGATATGCGCTCGCTGCGCGTGCAGGAAGTCTCCACCGCACGCGGCATGATAACCGACCGCTCCGGCCGACCGCTCGCGGTCAGCGTGCCGGTAAAAGCGATCTGGGCCGATCCGAAAGAGCTGCACGACGCGGGCGGCATCACGCTCGATAACCGCTGGAAGGCGCTCTCCGACGCGCTGAAAATCCCGCTCGACCAGCTCGCCGCGCGCGTCAACGCCAACCCGAAAGGCCGCTTTATCTATCTCGCGCGTCAGGTCAACCCTGATATCGGCGATTACATCAAAAAGCTCAAGCTCCCTGGCATCCATCTGCGTGAAGAGTCGCGCCGTTACTATCCTTCCGGCGCAGTGACCGCTCACCTCATCGGCTTTACCAACGTCGACAGCCAGGGGATCGAGGGCGTCGAAAAAAGCTTTGATAAATGGCTCACCGGCCAGCCCGGTGAGCGTATCGTGCGTAAAGACCGCTATGGGCGCGTCATTGAGGATATCTCTTCGACCGACAGCCAGGCGGCGCACAACCTGGCGCTCAGCATCGACGAACGTCTCCAGGCGCTGGTCTACCGCGAACTTAATAACGCCGTGGCGTTCAACAAAGCGGAATCCGGCAGTGCCGTGCTGGTGGATGTGAACACCGGCGAAGTGCTGGCGATGGCCAACAGCCCCTCTTATAACCCGAACAACATCACCGGCACGCCGAAAGACGTGATGCGTAACCGCACCATTACCGACGTCTTCGAACCGGGTTCCACCGTTAAGCCGATGGTGGTGATGACGGCGCTGCAGCGCGGTGTGGTGCAGGAAAATACGGTGCTTAACACCGTGCCATACCGCATTAACGGTCACGAAATTAAAGACGTCGCCCGCTACAGCGAGCTGACGCTCACCGGGGTATTACAGAAGTCGAGTAACGTCGGGGTTTCCAAACTGGCGTTAGCGATGCCCTCCTCAGCGTTAGTAGATACTTACTCACGTTTTGGACTCGGGAAGTCGACCAATCTGGGGCTGGTCGGAGAACGCAGTGGCTTATATCCGCAAAAACAACGGTGGTCTGACATAGAGAGGGCCACCTTCTCATTCGGCTACGGGCTAATGGTAACCCCGTTACAGTTAGCGCGAGTCTACGCGACCATCGGCAGCTATGGCGTCTACCGCCCGCTGTCGATTACCAAGGTCGATCCGCCTGTGCCGGGCGAGCGCATTTTCCCGGAATCTATCGTGCGCACCGTGGTGCATATGATGGAAAGCGTGGCGCTGCCTGGCGGCGGCGGCGTGAAGGCGGCCATCAAAGGCTACCGCATTGCGATTAAAACCGGTACGGCGAAAAAAGTCGGGCCGGACGGACGATACATCAACAAATACATTGCTTACACCGCAGGCGTTGCACCTGCCAGCAATCCGCGTTTCGCGCTGGTGGTGGTGATTAACGATCCGCAGGCGGGCAAATACTACGGCGGCGCCGTTTCCGCGCCGGTCTTTGGTGCCATTATGGGCGGCGTGCTGCGCACCATGAACATCGAGCCGGATGCGCTGACAACGGGCGAAAAAAGTGAATTCGTAATTAATCGAGAAGAGGGAACAGGTGGCAGATCGTAATTTGCGCGACCTTCTCGCTCCGTGGGTAGCTGGTCTGCCTGCGCGAGCTCTGCGGGAGATGACCCTGGACAGCCGCGTTGCGGCGGCGGGGGATCTCTTTGTGGCGGTGGTCGGTCATCAGGCGGACGGGCGTCGGTATATCCCGCAGGCGATAGCGCAAGGTGTAGCTGCCATCGTCGCCGAAGCCAAAGGCGAGGCGACGGACGGCGAAGTCCGTGAAATGCACGGCGTGCCGGTTATCTATTTAAGCCAGCTCAACGAGCGTCTCTCGGCGCTGGCGGGGCGTTTTTATAATGAGCCATCCGATCGTCTGCGTCTGATTGGCGTGACGGGCACCAACGGTAAAACCACCACCACGCAGCTTATCGCGCAGTGGTGTCAGCGGCTGGGCGAAACCAGCGCTGTGATGGGCACCGTAGGCAACGGGCTGCTGGGTAAAGTGAGTCCGACGGAAAACACCACCGGCTCTGCGGTGGACGTTCAGCATGTGCTGTCAGGGCTCGCCGCACAGGGGGCTACCGTGGCCGCGATGGAAGTCTCATCCCACGGTCTGGTGCAGCATCGCGTGGCGGCGCTGAAATTCGCCGCCACGGTATTTACCAATTTAAGCCGCGATCATCTCGACTATCACGGCGACATGGAACATTACGAAGCGGCGAAATGGCTGCTGTTTTCCGCGCATCATTACGGGCAGGCGGTGATCAACGCCGATGATGAAGTCGGCCGCCGGTGGCTGGCGAAGCTGCCGGATGCCGTCGCGGTGTCCATGGAAAACAACATTAATCCGGGCTGTCACGGCCGCTGGTTACGCGCAGATGCGGTGGAATACCACGACCGCGGCGCCACGCTGCGCTTCAGCTCCTCCTGGGGCGATGGCGAAATCGACAGCCGCCTGATGGGCGCGTTTAACGTCAGCAACCTGCTGCTGGCGCTCGGCACGCTGCTGGCGCTCGATTACCCGCTCGCCGCGCTGCTCGAAAGCGCGCCGCGCCTCCAGCCGGTCAATGGCCGCATGGAAGTGTTCAGCGCGCCGGGCAAACCGACCGTGGTGGTCGATTACGCCCACACGCCGGATGCGCTCGAAAAAGCGTTGCAGGCCGCGCGTCTGCACTGTGCGGGCAAGCTCTGGTGCGTATTCGGCTGCGGCGGCGATCGCGATAAAGGCAAACGTCCGCTGATGGGCGCGATTGCCGAGCAATTCGCCGATGTCGTGGTGGTTACTGATGACAACCCGCGCACCGAAGATCCGAAGGCGATCATCGCCGATATCCTGACCGGTATGCTGGATGCGGGCCGCGCGCGCGTCGTTGAAGGCCGCGCCGAAGCCGTAACCAACGCCATTATGCAGGCGGCGGAAAACGACGTCGTACTGCTGGCGGGCAAAGGCCACGAGGATTACCAGATTGTCGGCACCCGCCGTCTTGATTATTCCGATCGCGTCACCGCGGCGCGTCTGCTGGGAGCAGTGGCATGATTCACGTATCTCTGAGCCAGCTTGCCGTTATTCTGAAAGGCGAGCTGCACGGCGCCGATGCTGATATCGACGCGGTAACGACCGACACCCGCAAACTGACGCCCGGCTGCCTGTTTGTGGCGCTGAAAGGCGAGCGTTTCGACGCGCATGATTTTGCCGACCAGGCGCAGGCTGGCGGCGCGGGCGCGCTGCTGGTAAGCCGCAAGCTGGATATTGACCTGCCGCAACTGGTGGTGGCCGACACGCGCCTGGCGTTTGGCGAACTGGCGGCGTGGGTCAGACAGCAGGTGCCCGCGCGCGTGGTCGCGCTGACGGGGTCTTCCGGTAAAACCTCGGTGAAAGAGATGACCGCCGCCATTCTCGGCGAGTGCGGCAACACGCTCTACACCGCAGGCAACCTGAATAATGACATCGGCGTGCCGATGACGCTGCTGCGTCTCACGCCGGAACATCAGTACGCAGTGATTGAGCTTGGCGCCAATCATCAGGGCGAAATCGCCTGGACCGTGAGCCTGACACGCCCGGAAGCCGCGCTGGTCAACAACCTGGCGGCGGCGCATCTCGAAGGTTTCGGCTCGCTCGCGGGCGTGGCTAAAGCCAAAGGCGAAATCTTCTCCGGTCTGCCGGCAAACGGCATCGCGATTCTGAACGCCGATAACAACGACTGGCTGAACTGGCAGAGCGTGATTGGCGACCGCAAGGTCTGGCGCTTCTCGCCAAACCTCGCCACCAGCGACTTCAGCGCCACCAATATTCACATCACCAGCCACGGCACCGAATTTACGCTGCGTACGCCGGTGGGCGACATGGACGTTTTGCTGCCGCTGCCAGGGCGCCATAACGTCGCCAACGCGCTCGCCGCTTCGGCATTAGCGATGGCTGTCGGCGCGCCGCTTCAGGCCATTAAAGCCGGGCTTGCGAAGCTGAAAGCGGTGCCGGGGCGTCTGTTCCCGGTGCATCTCGCCGAAAACCAACTGCTGCTGGATGACAGCTACAACGCCAATGTCGGCTCCATGACCGCTGCCGCGCAGGTGCTCTCTGAAATGCCGGGATATCGCGTGATGGTGGTTGGCGACATGGCGGAGCTCGGCGATGAAGCCGAAGCGTGCCATCAGCAGGTGGGCGAAGCGGCGAAAGCCGCTGGCATCGATAAAGTCCTGAGCGTCGGCACGCTCAGCGAAGGCATCAGCCGCGCCAGCGGCGTGGGCGAACATTTCCGCGATAAGCAGGCCGTGATTGCACGCCTGAAGACGCTTATCAACGAGCATTCCATCATTACCCTTTTAGTGAAAGGTTCACGTAGTGCTGCCATGGAAGAGGTAGTGCGCGCATTACAGGAGAACAGGACATGTTAGTGTGGCTGGCCGAGCATCTGGTCAAATATTATTCCGGCTTTAACGTCTTTTCCTATCTGACGTTTCGCGCCATCGTCAGCCTGCTGACCGCGCTGTTTATCTCGTTATGGATGGGGCCGCGCCTGATCGCGCATTTACAGAAACTCTCCTTCGGGCAGGTTGTGCGTAACGACGGTCCGGAGTCGCACTTCAGCAAACGCGGCACGCCGACCATGGGCGGCATCATGATCCTCACCTCTATCGTGGTGTCGGTGCTGCTGTGGGCTTATCCGTCCAATCCGTATGTCTGGTGCGTGCTGTTTGTGCTCGTCGGTTACGGCGCGGTGGGTTTCGTCGACGATTACCGCAAGGTGGTGCGTAAAGATACCAAAGGCCTGATTGCCCGCTGGAAATATTTCTGGATGTCAGTGATAGCCCTGACGGTGGCGTTTGCGCTCTACATTACCGGCAAGGGAACGCCTGCGACCGAACTGGTGGTGCCGTTCTTTAAAGACGTCATGCCGCAACTCGGCATTTTCTATGTGTTGCTCGCCTATTTCGTGATTGTCGGCACCGGCAACGCGGTGAACCTGACCGACGGTCTGGACGGCCTTGCCATTATGCCCACCGTGCTGGTGGCGGGCGGTTTCGCGCTGGTGGCGTGGGCGACGGGTAACATGAATTTCGCAAGCTATCTGCATATTCCATATCTGCGCCACGCGGGCGAACTGGTGATTGTCTGCACCGCGATTGTCGGCGCGGGCCTGGGCTTTTTGTGGTTCAACACCTATCCGGCGCAGGTCTTCATGGGCGATGTCGGCTCGCTGGCGTTAGGCGGCGCGCTCGGCATTATCGCCGTGCTGCTGCGTCAGGAATTCCTGCTGGTGATTATGGGCGGCGTGTTCGTCGTGGAGACCCTGTCGGTCATCCTGCAGGTCGGCTCCTTTAAGCTGCGCGGACAGCGCATTTTCCGAATGGCGCCTATTCATCACCACTATGAACTGAAAGGCTGGCCGGAGCCGCGCGTGATCGTGCGCTTCTGGGTGATTTCGCTGATGCTGGTGCTGATTGGCCTGGCTACGCTTAAGGTACGTTAAACATGGCAGATTATCAGGGTAAAAAAGTCGTCATCATTGGGCTTGGGTTAACCGGCCTTTCCTGCGTGGACTTTTTCCTGGCGCGCGGCGTGACGCCGCGTGTGATGGATACCCGAATCTCCCCGCCGGGGCTGGATAAGCTGCCGGAAGAGGTGGAGCGCCATCTCGGCTCGCTCAACGAAACCTGGCTGATGAACGCCGATCTGATCGTCGCAAGCCCCGGGATCGCCCTCGCGCATCCGGCGCTGAGCGCGGCGGCGGAAGCGGGCGTTGAGGTCGTCGGCGATATCGAACTGTTCTGTCGCGAAGCGCAGGCGCCGATCGTCGCCATTACCGGATCGAACGGTAAAAGCACCGTGACGACGCTGGTGGGCGAAATGGCGAAAGCGGCGGGCGTTAATGTGGGCGTCGGCGGCAATATCGGCCTGCCCGCGCTGATGCTGCTGGAAGAGGGGCGCGAACTCTATGTGCTTGAGCTTTCAAGCTTCCAGCTCGAAACCACGTTTAGCCTGAAGGCCGCCGCTGCGACTATCCTTAACGTCACCGAAGATCATATGGATCGCTATCCGCTCGGGTTGCAGCAGTATCGTGCGGCGAAGTTACGGATTTATGAAAACGCGACGGTGTGCGTGGTCAATGCCGATGACGCGCTGACTATGCCGGTACGCGGCGCCGACGAGCGCTGCGTGAGCTTCGGTATTGATGTCGGGGATTATCACCTCAACCGCCAGCAGGGCGAAATCTGGCTGCGTGTGCGGGGCGAGAAAGTCCTCAACGTCAAAGAGATGAAGCTGGTCGGCCAGCATAACTACACCAACGCCCTGGCGGCGCTGGCGCTGGCGGATGCCGCGGGCCTGCCGCGCGCCAGCAGCCTGAAAGCGCTGACGACGTTTGGCGGGCTGGCGCACCGTTTCCAGCTTGCTTATGAGCATAACGGCGTGCGCTGGATTAACGATTCCAAAGCCACCAACGTCGGCAGCACCGAGGCGGCGCTTAACGGTCTGCATCTCGACGGCACGCTGCATTTGCTGCTGGGCGGCGACGGTAAATCCGCCGATTTCTCGCCGCTCGCGCATTATCTGACGGGCGATCGCGTGCGTCTTTATTGCTTTGGCCGCGACGGCGACGCGCTGGCTGCGCTGCGCCCTGAAGTGGCTGAGCGTATGGAAACCATGGAAGAGGCGATGAAAGTCATTGCCGGACGCGTGGCGCCTGGCGATATGGTGCTGCTTTCGCCTGCCTGCGCCAGTCTCGATCAGTTTAAAAACTTCGAACAGCGCGGCGACGTCTTTACGCGACTTGCGAAGGAGCTTGGCTGATGCGCTTATCGCTCCCACGCCTTCGCCTGCCGCGCCTGCCCGGTATGGGCATTCTCGCCTGGCTTTTCCGGGCGGTTCGCGGCTGGGTGATGGGCTCGCGCGAGAAAGACACCACCAGTCTGGTGATGTACGACCGCACGCTGCTCTGGCTGACGCTGGGGCTGGCGGCGATTGGTTTTATCATGGTGACGTCGGCGTCAATGCCGGTAGGTCAGCGTCTGGCAAACGATCCTTTCCTGTTCGCCAAGCGTGACGGTATTTATCTGCTGCTGGCATTTGGCCTGGCGCTGATTACGCTGCGCCTGCCGATGGAATTCTGGCAGCGCCACAGCGCAGCCATGCTTATCGCCTCGATTGTGATGCTGCTGATCGTGCTGGTGGTGGGCAGTTCGGTCAACGGCGCGTCGCGCTGGATTGCGCTTGGCCCGCTGCGTATTCAGCCAGCCGAATTCTCCAAGCTGTCGCTCTTTTGTTATCTGTCGAACTACCTGGTGCGTAAGGTCGATGAAGTGCGCAACAACCTGCGCGGCTTCTTAAAACCGATGGGCGTGATCCTGGTGATGGCGGTGCTGCTGCTGGCGCAGCCTGACCTCGGTACGGTGGTGGTGCTGTTTGTGACGACCCTTGCGATGCTCTTTCTCGCAGGCGCCAAGCTCTGGCAGTTCATCGCGATTATCGGCATGGGTATTTCGGCGGTTGTGCTGTTGATCCTCGCCGAGCCTTACCGTATTCGCCGTGTGACGTCGTTCTGGAACCCGTGGGAAGATCCGTTCGGCAGCGGCTACCAGCTTACCCAGTCGTTGATGGCGTTTGGTCGCGGCGAATTGTGGGGGCAGGGGCTCGGGAATTCGGTGCAGAAACTGGAGTATTTACCCGAAGCGCATACCGACTTCATCTTCTCCATTATTGGGGAAGAACTGGGATATATCGGTGTGGTACTGGCGCTTTTGATGGTATTCTTCGTGGCTTTTCGCGCCATGTCGATAGGGCGTCGCGCGCTGGAAACCGATCAGCGCTTCGCGGGTTTTCTGGCCTGTTCTATCGGCGTCTGGTTTAGTTTTCAGGCGCTGGTTAACGTCGGCGCGGCGGCGGGTATGCTGCCGACCAAAGGCCTGACGTTGCCGCTTATCAGTTACGGCGGTTCGAGCCTGCTGATAATGTCGACGGCGATTATGTTTTTGTTGCGCATAGATTATGAAACGCGTCTGGAAAAAGCCCAGGCGTTTACACGAGGTTCACGATGAGTGGTCAACCAAAGCGGCTGATGGTGATGGCGGGCGGAACGGGCGGACACGTCTTTCCAGGACTCGCCGTTGCGCACCATCTGATGGCGCAGGGATGGCAGGTTCGCTGGCTGGGGACCGCCGATCGCATGGAAGCAGACCTGGTGCCGAAAAACGGCATTGAGATCGATTTTATTCGTATCTCCGGCCTGCGTGGTAAAGGCCTGAAAGCACTGGCGCTGGCGCCGGTGCGTATTTTTAACGCCTGGCGTCAGGCGCGGGCGATCATGAAGCGCTTTAAGCCCGATGTCGTGCTGGGCATGGGCGGCTATGTATCCGGCCCTGGCGGGCTGGCGGCGTGGTCGCTGGGTATTCCGGTCGTGCTGCATGAGCAAAACGGCATCGCGGGGCTGACCAACAAGTGGCTGGCGAAAATCGCAAGCCGCGTGATGCAGGCGTTCCCCGGCGCATTCCCGAACGCGGAAGTGGTGGGCAATCCGGTACGCACCGATGTGCTGGCGCTGCCGTTGCCGCAAGCGCGGCTGACGGGGCGTGAAGGGCCGGTGCGCGTGCTGGTCGTCGGCGGCTCGCAGGGCGCGCGCGTACTGAACCAGACGATGCCGCAGGTGGCGGGGCGTCTGGGCGATGCTGTCACTGTCTGGCATCAGAGTGGTAAAGGCGCGCTGGCAGATGTTCAGCAGGCGTATGCCGCCGCGGGCCAGCCGCAGCATAAAGTGACCGAATTTATCGACGACATGGCGGCAGCCTACGCGTGGGCGGATGTGGTGGTATGCCGCTCCGGCGCGCTGACGGTAAGTGAAATTGCCGCCGCCGGTTTACCGGCGCTGTTTGTGCCGTTCCAGCATAAAGACCGGCAGCAATACTGGAATGCGCTGCCGCTTGAGAAAGCGGGGGCGGCGAAGATTCTGGAGCAGCCGCAGTTTACCGTTGAGGCGGTGAGCGAGACGCTGAAGGGATGGGATCGCGCTACGTTGCTCGATATGGCTGAGCGCGCGCGCGCGGCCGCCATTCCCGACGCGACCGAAAGGGTCGCAGATGAAGTACGCGCGGTCGCCCGCGCGTAACGATTGCGGATCATGTTTGTTCCGCGTGATTGATGATGTTATGGCGTTTGCCAAAGGCTTTTAAAGAATGAATACACAACAACTGGCGAAACTGCGTTCTATCGTGCCCGAGATGCGTCGCGTCCGGCACATTCACTTCGTTGGCATCGGCGGCGCCGGTATGGGCGGCATTGCGGAAGTGCTGGCGAACGAAGGCTACCAGATCAGCGGGTCCGATCTGGCGCCGAACGCTGTCACGCAGCAGTTGACGGCGCTGGGCGCCACTATTTATTTCAACCACCGTCCGGAAAACGTCCTGGACGCGAGCGTGGTCGTCGTATCCAGCGCGATTTCTGCGGATAACCCGGAGATCGTCGCGGCCCATGAGGCCCGTATTCCTGTTATCCGCCGCGCCGAGATGCTGGCGGAGCTGATGCGTTTTCGTCACGGCATCGCCGTGGCAGGTACGCATGGCAAAACGACGACGACCGCGATGGTGTCGAGCATTTATGCCGAAGCGGGTCTCGATCCGACGTTCGTTAACGGCGGCCTGGTGAAAGCGGCGGGTACGCACGCGCGCCTTGGCCACAGCCGTTATCTGATTGCCGAAGCGGACGAAAGCGACGCCTCGTTCCTGCATTTGCAGCCGATGGTCGCGATTGTGACCAATATCGAAGCCGACCACATGGACACCTACCATGGCGACTTTGAGAACCTGAAACAGACATTTATTAACTTCCTGCACAACCTGCCGTTTTACGGCCGCGCGGTGATGTGCGTGGACGATCCGGTGATCCGCGAGCTGCTGCCGCGCGTCGGGCGTCAAATTACCACTTATGGTTTCAGCGAAGATGCCGATGTACGTGTGGAAAATTATCGCCAGACCGGCGCGCAGGGGCATTTCACTCTGGTGCGTCAGGACAAGCCGGAACTGCGCGTGACGCTGAACGCGCCGGGCCGCCATAACGCGCTGAACGCCGCGGCGGCGGTCTCTGTAGCGACGGAAGAGGGGATTGAAGACGAGGCCATTCTGCGCGCGCTGGAGAGCTTCCAGGGCACCGGGCGTCGTTTTGATTTCCTGGGCGAGTTTCCGCTGGCAAACGTCAACGGTAAATCCGGCACGGCGATGCTGGTGGACGATTACGGCCATCACCCAACCGAAGTGGATGCGACCGTGCGCGCTGCCCGCGCAGGCTGGCCGGAGAAAAATCTGGTCATGATTTTCCAGCCGCACCGCTATACCCGTACGCGCGATCTGTATGACGATTTCGCCAACGTGTTGTCGCAGGTCGATGTGCTGCTGATGCTGGACGTTTACCCGGCGGGTGAAGCGCCGATCCCGGGCGCTGACAGCCGCTCGCTGTGCCGCACTATCCGCGCGCGCGGCAAGGTCGACCCGATTCTGGTTTCCGATCCGGCGCAGGTCGCCGCGATGCTGGCGCCGGTACTGTCGGGCAATGATTTGATTCTGGTTCAGGGCGCGGGCAATATCGGTAAAATCGCGCGCCAGCTGGCGGAAGCGAAGCTGCAACCAGAGGAGAACGCGCATGGCTGAGAAAATCGCCGTACTGCTGGGCGGTAGCTCGGCGGAACGTGAGGTCTCCCTGCAATCCGGCAGCGCGGTACTCGCGGGCCTGAAGCAGGCGGGTGTTGACGCATATGCCGTCGATCCGCGCGATGTGTGCGTGACAACCCTGAAAGAAGAAGGGTTCGATAAAGTCTTTATCGCGCTGCATGGTCGCGGCGGCGAAGATGGCACGCTGCAAGGCACGCTGGAGTATCTCGGCCTGCCTTATACCGGCAGCGGCGTGATGGCTTCGGCTATCACCATGGATAAATTGCGCACCAAACTGCTCTGGCAGGGCGCAGGGTTGCCTGTGGCGCCTTGGGTGGCGCTGGAGCGTCGCGACATCCGTGGCGGCCTTAGCGAGGCGCTGAGCGCGCGTATCGCGGCGTTAGGTCTGCCGGTTATCGTGAAGCCGAGCCGCGAAGGGTCAAGCGTCGGCATGTCGAAAGTGGACAGCACGCAGGCGTTACTGCCCGCGCTCGAACTGGCGTTTGAACACGACAGCGAAGTGCTGGTGGAAAAATGGTTGAGCGGCCCGGAGTTTACCGTCGCCATCCTTGGCGATGACATTCTGCCCTCGATTCGCATTCAGCCCGCTGGCGTGTTTTATGACTACGAGGCGAAATATCTCTCGGACGAGACGCAATATTTCTGCCCGGCCGGTATTGATGCCGGGCGCGAGCAGGCGCTACAGGCGCTGGTGCTGGAAGCCTGGCGTGTGCTGGGCTGCCGGGGCTGGGGCCGCGTGGACGTGATGCAGGACAGCGACGGCGAGTTTTATCTGCTTGAGGTGAACACGGCGCCTGGCATGACTAGCCATAGCCTGGTGCCGATGGCGGCGCGTCAGGCGGGGATGAGCTTCTCGCAACTGGTGGTGCGTATTCTGGAGCTGGCGAACTGATATGTCGCAGGCTGCGCTGAACACGAAAAATCGTCCTGAAGAAAATACGGTTTCGCGCCGTAATAATGGGACCCGTCTTGCAGGCATCGTCTTTCTGCTGGCGGTCGTGTTAACCGTGATATTCGGCGGCTGGATGGTGCTGGGGTGGATGGAAGACGCCCAGCGCCTGCCGCTGTCAAAGCTGGTGGTAACGGGCGAGCGCCATTACACCCGCAACGATGATATTCGTCAGTCCATCCTGGCGCTGGGCGCGCCGGGCACGTTTATGACCCAGGACGTGAATATCATTCAGAATCAGATAGAACGTTTGCCCTGGATCAAGCAGGCAAGCGTAAGAAAGCAATGGCCGGACGAATTGAAGATTCATCTGGTTGAATATGTGCCGATAGCACGCTGGAATGACCAGCACATGATCGACACCGACGGTACGGCCTTCAGCGTGCCGTCCGATCGCGCCAGTAAGCAGGTTTTGCCGTTACTGTACGGCCCGGAAGGCAGCGAGAACGAAGTGCTGCAGGGTTACCGGTCGATGGGACAGGTGCTGGCGAAAGATAAATTTACACTGAAGGAAGCGGCGATGACCGCACGTCGCTCCTGGCAGGTGACGTTGAGCAATAATATTAAGCTCAATCTCGGTCGGGATGACACAATGAAACGCCTGGAACGCTTTGTGGAGCTCTACCCGGTTCTGCAACAGCAAGCGCAAACTGACAATAAGCGGATAAGCTATGTCGATTTACGCTATGACTCCGGCGCGGCGGTCGGCTGGGAGCCGGCCCCCACTGAGGAAATTAATCAGCAACAGAATCAGGCACAGGCAGAGCAACAATGATTAAGGCGACGGACAGAAAACTGGTAGTTGGACTGGAGATTGGCACTGCGAAGGTCGCCGCTTTGGTAGGGGAAGTTCTGCCCGACGGTATGATCAATATCATTGGTGTGGGAAGCTGTCCGTCCCGCGGGATGGATAAAGGCGGCGTTAACGATCTGGAATCGGTGGTGAAGTGCGTTCAGCGCGCGATAGACCAGGCCGAACTGATGGCGGATTGCCAGATCTCTTCCGTCTACCTGGCGCTTTCCGGCAAGCACATTAGCTGCCAGAACGAAATCGGCATGGTGCCGATCTCCGAAGAGGAAGTGACGCAGGAAGATGTTGAAAATGTTGTCCATACCGCAAAATCAGTACGCGTACGCGATGAACATCGCGTATTGCATGTGATTCCTCAGGAATACGCTATTGATTACCAGGAAGGGATTAAAAACCCGGTAGGGTTATCCGGCGTTCGCATGCAGGCGAAAGTGCATTTAATCACCTGCCACAATGACATGGCGAAAAACATCGTCAAGGCAGTGGAACGTTGCGGCCTGAAAGTTGACCAACTTATTTTCGCGGGCCTGGCCTCCAGCTACTCCGTATTGACGGAAGACGAGCGTGAGCTGGGCGTCTGCGTAGTGGATATCGGCGGTGGTACAATGGATATTGCGGTCTATACCGGCGGTGCGCTGCGTCACACTAAAGTGATTCCGTATGCCGGTAACGTGGTTACCAGCGATATCGCTTATGCCTTCGGCACGCCGCCGAGCGATGCCGAGGCGATTAAAGTGCGTCACGGTTGCGCGCTGGGGTCGCTGGTCGGTAAAGACGAGAGTGTTGAAGTGCCGAGCGTGGGCGGTCGTCCGCCGCGCAGCCTCCAGCGTCAGACGCTGGCGGAAGTGATTGAGCCGCGTTATACCGAGCTGCTTAATCTGGTAAACGAAGAAATTTTGCAGTTGCAGGAGCAGCTTCGCCAGCAGGGCGTGAAACATCATCTTGCGGCGGGGATTGTATTAACGGGCGGCGCGGCGCAAATTGAAGGTCTGGCGGCGTGCGCGCAGCGGGTGTTCCATACGCAGGTGCGTATTGGACAGCCCTTAAATATTACTGGCCTTACCGATTACGCCCAGGAGCCCTATTACTCCACGGCGGTGGGTTTACTGCATTATGGTAAAGAATCGCATCTCAGCGGTGAGGCGGAAGTGGAAAAACGAACTTCAGTCGGCTCGTGGATCAAACGGATCAACAGCTGGCTGCGAAAAGAGTTTTAATTTTTTTCAGAGACCGGACAAAATTAGCGGTCTCAGGCGAAAGGCACAAAACGGAGAGACATTATGTTTGAACCTATGGAACTGACCAACGACGCGGTGATTAAAGTCATCGGCGTCGGTGGCGGCGGCGGTAATGCCGTAGAACATATGGTGCGCGAGCGCATCGAAGGTGTTGAGTTCTTCGCAGTCAACACCGATGCCCAGGCGCTGCGTAAAACCGCAGTCGGCCAGACTATCCAGATTGGTAGCGGCATCACTAAAGGTTTGGGCGCGGGCGCCAACCCGGAAGTCGGTCGTAACGCTGCGGAAGAAGACCGCGAAGCGCTGCGCGCCGCATTAGATGGCGCTGATATGGTATTTATCGCAGCCGGCATGGGCGGCGGTACAGGCACCGGCGCTGCGCCAGTTGTCGCTGAAGTGGCGAAAGACCTCGGCATCCTGACCGTTGCTGTCGTGACTAAGCCGTTTAACTTCGAAGGCAAAAAGCGTATGGCTTTTGCCGAACAGGGTATTGCCGAGCTCTCCCGTCATGTCGACTCCCTGATTACCATTCCTAACGACAAGCTGCTGAAAGTGCTGGGTCGTGGGATCTCTCTGCTGGACGCGTTCGGCGCGGCCAACGACGTGCTGAAAGGCGCGGTGCAGGGTATCGCCGAGCTGATTACGCGCCCGGGTCTGATGAACGTCGACTTTGCAGACGTGCGTACCGTGATGTCTGAAATGGGTTACGCCATGATGGGCTCGGGTGTCGCAAGCGGCGAAGACCGTGCGGAAGAAGCGGCCGAAATGGCTATCTCCAGCCCGCTGCTGGAAGATATCGATCTGTCCGGCGCGCGCGGCGTTCTGGTCAACATCACGGCGGGCTTCGACCTGCGTCTTGATGAGTTCGAAACCGTGGGTAATACCATCCGTGCCTTCGCATCGGATAACGCCACCGTGGTTATCGGTACGTCTCTCGACCCGGATATGAACGACGAACTGCGCGTAACGGTTGTAGCGACCGGTATCGGCATGGATAAGCGTCCTGAAATCACTCTGGTGACTAACAAACAGACGCAGCAGCCTGCAATGGATCGTTATCAGCAGCACGGCATGGCCCCGCTGACTCAGGAGCAGAAACCGGCTTCTAAAGTGGTTAACGACCCGACGCCGCAGACGGCGAAAGAGCCAGATTATCTGGATATCCCGGCATTTCTGCGTAAGCAGGCTGATTAAGAATAAGCCGGAAGTTGGGCAGATGCGCTCTTTGTGCTAAAATGCCCCACCGGTTGTGATGTACACTATCGGTAAGGTGAATTATTTGGCGAGATTATACGATGATCAAACAAAGGACTCTTAAACGTATCGTTCAGGCGACTGGCGTCGGTTTACATACCGGCAAGAAAGTCACCCTGACGCTGCGCCCTGCGCCGGCAAATACCGGGGTCATCTATCGTCGCACCGACTTGAATCCTCCGGTAGATTTCCCGGCCGATGCCAAATCTGTGCGTGATACCATGCTCTGTACTTGCCTGGTTAATGAGCATGATGTGCGGATTTCTACCGTCGAGCACCTGAACGCCGCGCTGGCGGGTCTTGGTATCGACAACATCATTGTCGAAGTGGACGCGCCTGAAATCCCGATTATGGATGGCAGCGCCGCGCCGTTCGTCTACCTGCTGGTTGATGCAGGTATCGATGAGCTGAACGTAGCGAAGAAATTCGTGCGCATCAAAGAAACCGTGCGTGTAGAAGATGGCGATAAATGGGCGGAATTTAAACCGTATAACGGTTTTTCGCTGGACTTCACTATCGACTTCAACCACCCGGCTATTGATGCGAGCAATCAGCGCTACTGCATGAATTTCTCTGCAGATGCGTTTATGCGCCAGATCAGTCGTGCCCGTACTTTCGGTTTCATGCGTGATATCGAATATCTGCAGTCCCGCGGTTTGTGCCTGGGCGGCAGCTTCGATTGTGCCATCGTTGTTGACGATTATCGCGTACTGAACGAAGACGGCCTGCGTTTTGAAGATGAATTCGTTCGTCACAAAATGCTGGATGCGATCGGTGACTTGTTTATGTGTGGCCACAACATTATCGGCGCGTTTACCGCCTATAAATCGGGTCATGCATTGAACAACAAATTGCTGCAGGCGGTTCTTGCGAAACAAGAAGCCTGGGAATATGTCACCTATGAAGACGATGCAGAACTGCCTCTGGCTTTCAAAGCGCCTTCGCTGGTGCTGGCGTAACCGCATAGTTTGACTAAAGACGACTGGTAGACCAGGTACTCTCTCCGGCCTGTGTTCACCAGTCGTTTTTTATTGCTTTCAGACCGCCATTTTTCTCTTCGCCTTTTTCCCTGCTTTACCATCTCCCTGCTGATGATTAACTGCTGGTTTCTTGTGCGGATTGCGTAAGGTATCGCAGCGATACTGCTGCCGCCTCGCGGGAATGATGGTAATATTTATGCCCTTATTAACAGATAACATAACGCGGGCGCAGGCCAGCGTTATCCGGTGGGTTACAGTGCCTGGTATATTCACGCGTTGGCGACAGTTAGGAAGACGCTACTTCTGGCCGCATCTCCTTTTGGGGATGGTCGCGGCCAGCCTTGGCCTGCCTGCGCTCAATAATAACGCTGAACCCGCCGCGCCTGCTGAGGCCAGCACCAGCCATACCGGTACGTTGCGCAGTTTCGATTCACTGGCGCTCATCGGTGAAACTTCACGTCGTTCCGCAGCGTTCGGTGTGGATTACTGGCAGCAGCACGCCATTCGTACCGTTATCCGTCATCTTTCTTTCGCCATGGCGCCGCAGGCGCTACCAATGGCGATGGAAGAAAGCCTGCCGCTGAATGCGCAGCATCTCGCGCTGCTGGATACGCTCAGCGCGATGCTAACGCAGGATTTGCAGCCTGCCGCTACGCAGGTGCGGCCCGCACCGCGTTTGCTTCCTCATCTTTCCTTTACGGTTTCCACATGGATTCGCCAGGTTCAGGGTATCCGCGCCGGTCCTCGTCTCCTCGCCTGAGTACTCTCTTTTTTATTTATTTCATTTTTGCCTGTGCGAGGCTTCAGAGAATTTATTATGTTAATCAAAATGTTAACCAAGGTATTTGGTAGCCGTAACGATCGTACCTTACGTCGTATGCGTAAGGCCGTGACGCTTATTAACGGCATGGAACCGGCGCTGGAAAAGCTTTCCGATGAAGAGCTTAAAGCAAAAACCGTGGAATTCCGCGCGCGCCTGGAAAAAGGCGAAACGCTGGAAAGTCTGTTGCCGGAAGCCTTCGCGGTAGTCCGTGAAGCGAGCAAACGTGTCTTTGGCATGCGCCACTTTGACGTCCAGTTGCTGGGCGGTATGGTGCTTAACGATCGCTGCATCGCAGAGATGCGTACCGGTGAAGGTAAAACCCTGACGGCGACGCTGCCTGCCTACCTGAACGCGCTGACCGGCAAAGGCGTTCACGTGGTAACCGTCAACGACTATCTGGCGCAGCGTGACGCCGAAAACAACCGCCCGCTGTTTGAATTCTTAGGCATGAGCGTTGCTGTGAACATGTCCGGCATGCCTGCGCCAGCCAAACGCGAAGCCTACGCTGCGGATATCACCTACGGCACCAACAACGAATATGGTTTCGACTACCTGCGCGACAACATGGCCTTCAGCCCGGAAGAGCGCGTACAACGTAAGCTTCACTATGCGCTGGTGGATGAAGTCGACTCCATTCTTATCGATGAAGCGCGTACGCCGCTGATTATCTCCGGCCCGGCCGAAGACAGCTCCGAGCTTTACAAGAAAGTGAACAAAATCATCCCGCATCTGGTGCGTCAGGAGAAAGAAGACTCCGATACGTTCCAGGGTGAAGGTCACTTCTCGGTAGATGAAAAAGCACGTCAGGTTAACCTGACCGAGCGCGGCCTGGTGCTGGTTGAAGAGCTGCTGGTGAAAGAAGGCATCATGGACGAAGGCGAATCGCTCTACTCGCCGGGCAATATCATGCTGATGCATCACGTCACCGCCGCGCTGCGCGCGCACGTGCTCTTTACCCGCGACGTTGACTACATCGTTAAAGACGGCGAAGTTATTATCGTCGATGAGCATACCGGCCGTACCATGCAGGGCCGTCGCTGGTCTGATGGTCTGCATCAGGCTGTGGAAGCCAAAGAAGGCGTGGAAATTCAGAATGAAAACCAGACGCTGGCTTCCATCACCTTCCAGAACTATTTCCGTCTGTATGAAAAACTGGCGGGGATGACAGGTACTGCGGATACCGAAGCGTTTGAATTCAGCTCAATCTATAAACTGGATACCGTCGTAGTTCCGACCAACCGTCCGATGATTCGTAAAGATCTGCCGGATCTGGTCTATATGACCGAAGCTGAGAAGATCGACGCGATCATCGAAGATATTAAAGACCGTACCGCGAAAGGTCAGCCGGTTCTGGTAGGGACTATCTCCATCGAGAAATCCGAAGTGATTTCTGAGGCGCTGACAAAAGCAGGCATCGAACACAACGTCCTGAACGCCAAATTCCATGCCCGCGAAGCAGATATCGTCGCGCAGGCGGGTTATCCGGGCGCGGTCACCATCGCGACCAACATGGCAGGCCGTGGTACCGACATCATGCTGGGCGGTAGCTGGCAGGCGGAAATCGCCGAGCTGGAAGCGCCTGGCGAAGAGCAGATTGCGCAGATCAAAGCCGACTGGCAGAAACGCCACGACGCGGTGCTGGCCTCCGGCGGTCTGCATATCATCGGTACCGAGCGTCACGAATCGCGTCGTATCGATAACCAGTTGCGCGGCCGTTCCGGTCGTCAGGGCGATCCGGGTTCTTCCCGTTTCTATCTCTCCATGGAAGATGCGCTGATGCGTATTTTCGCCTCGGATCGCGTCGCCAACATGATGCGTAAACTGGGCATGAAGCCGGGCGAAGCGATTGAACACCCATGGGTGACTAAAGCGATTGCTAACGCGCAGCGCAAAGTAGAAAGCCGCAACTTCGACATCCGTAAACAGCTGCTGGAATACGATGACGTTGCCAACGATCAGCGCCGTGCTATCTACACCCAGCGTAACGAACTGCTGGATGTGGCTGACATCAGCGACACCATCAACAGCATCCGCGAAGACGTTTTCAAAGCGACCATCGATGCCCATATTCCGCCGCAGTCTCTGGAAGAGATGTGGGATATTCCGGGTCTGGAAGAGCGCCTGAAAAACGACTTCGATCTGGAGCTGCCGATTGCGCAATGGCTGGATAAAGAGCCGGATCTGCATGAAGAAACGCTGCGTGAGCGTATTCTCGAAAGCGCGAAAGAAGTTTACGCCCGTAAAGAAGAGGTCGTTGGCGCTGAGATGATGCGTCACTTCGAAAAAGGCGTGATGCTGCAGACGCTGGATTCCCTGTGGAAAGAGCACCTGGCGGCAATGGATTACCTGCGCCAGGGGATTCACCTGCGTGGCTATGCGCAGAAAGATCCGAAGCAGGAATATAAGCGTGAATCGTTCGCCATGTTTGCGGCTATGCTGGAATCGCTGAAATATGAGGTCATCAGCACCATCAGCAAAGTGCAGGTGCGTATGCCGGAAGAAGTGGAAGCGATGGAACAGCAGCGCCGTGAAGAGGCGGAGCGCCTGGCGCAGATGCAGCAGCTCAGCCATCAGGACGACGAAACCGCCGCAGCCGCAGCACTTGCTGAGCAGACCGGCGAACGTAAAGTCGGCCGCAACGATCCGTGCCCGTGCGGCTCCGGTAAAAAGTATAAGCAGTGCCACGGCCGCTTAAGCTAACCGGTTGTTAACCGACATAAAAGGCGCAGATATCTGCGCCTTTTTTACAGGGAGAAAGCATGAAAAAATTACAGATTGCGGTGGGTATCGTGCGTAACGCAAAGGGCGAAATCTTTATTACGCAGCGCGCCGCCGATGCGCACATGGCGAATAAATGGGAATTCCCAGGCGGTAAGATTGAAGCGGGCGAAACGCCTGAAGCGGCGCTTCGCCGCGAGCTTCAGGAAGAGACCGGGATTACAGTAACTTCCGCCGCCCTGTTTGAAACGCTGGACTATGAATTCCCGGATCGCCACGTCAGCCTGTGGTTTTACCTGGTAGAAAGCTGGGAAGGGGAGCCGTGGGGGAAAGAGGGGCAGCCGGGACACTGGGTGCATCAGCAGGCTCTGGACGCGCAGGCGTTTCCGCCTGCCAACGAGCCCGTGATTGCTAAGCTTCGCGCCCAGCCTTAAGGCTGGTTGTCTTCCTCGCTCCAGCCGTCGGTGTCGGAGCGATCGCCGCTGCTGGGAATACGTTTCTCTTCAGCGGCCCACTCTCCCAGGTCGATAAGCCGGCAGCGGTTTGAACAGAACGGACGAAACGGGCTTTGCTCACCCCAGATAACTTCTTTGCCGCAGGTCGGGCAGTTAACGATGGTAACGTCTGACATCATAATTCCTTAACAACAGGCCAGTTCAAAATCGAAACGTTCCGGTACGCGCCCGTGCTCACTGTCGAGCGGCATAAAGCGGATCGCGAAACGGCTCTTATGGCCGGAAATCTGTGGGTAAAGCGCTTCTTCAAGCGGGAGTTGCAGGCGCAGAAGATCGGCATCATCGCCGTTATCCTGATAAAACCCGTTCAGGCTGGTTTGTTTGCGAAACGGCGCTGACTGGCGGATAAGATCCAGGATCATATCCAGCGTGTACGTCAGAGGTTGCAGCGTAGCAAGCCAGCGGTTTACCTGAACGTCACGCTCTTCCTGTGATGAGCAGAGCCAGACGTGCAGCAGCGGTAAATCGAAGCTGCAACAGCCGCCGGGGATACTCAGGCGCTGACGCACCAGGGCGATAAGGCGATCTTCACGCAGCGTCTGCCCGAGGCGAGGCGCAGCCATCAACATGCTGCTGCGCGCTTTCAGTTCGTGGCGCAGCGACTCAATGCGCTCGTTATCAACACCCGGCACTTCTGCCCAGCTTTGCAGCTTGCGCTGCTGGCGTTCCAGCTCTTTCAGGAGTTCAGTGCGGGTATCGCCGCGCTCAAAGACATCCAGCAAATCGCCCACGTTGCGAAAGAAGTGCAGCGCAGAGGCATGATCGCTGACAGGCAGCAGCGCTTTCATTTGCTGGATGAGAAATTCGATACGCAGCCAGGTGCGCATTTTTTCATTCAGGGGATGTTCAAAAAGAACGTGAGTCTGCATTACTTATTTTCCTGTGGTACGGCCTGCGCCGCCAGTTGCAGATAGCGCTGATGCAGATGCGCCACATCCAGGGCTATCGTATCCGGCGAGCCGTTATTATCTATGACGTCATCAGCAACCGCTAACCGGGCCTCGCGGGAGACCTGCGCGTTGAGGATAAGCTCTGCATGCTCCCGGGAAACCCTATCGCGCTGCATGGTGCGCTGTATCTGCGTTTCTGGCGTGACATCCACCACCAGCACGCGGTTAGCTTTACTGTGTAATTGGTTCTCAAGCAGCAGCGGGACGACCCAAAGTACATAGGCTGACGCGGCGCGCGCCATTTCCGCTTGTGTCTGCTGATGAATAAGCGGGTGCAGAAGGCCGTTCAGCCAGGCTTTTTCCTGCGGGCTTGAGAAGATGATTTCGCGCAGCGCGCGACGATTGAGTGTGCCGTCGGGGAGACAAATGGTCGGCCCAAAATGCCCGATAATGGCATTTAATCCGGGCGTGCCAGGCTCTACAACCTGACGAGCGATGACATCGGCATCGACAACGGTAACGCCGAGACGGGCGAAGGCGTCGGCGACTGTACTTTTGCCGCTTCCGATACCGCCCGTCAGTGCTACCGTATAAACCATAAGGCCATCATCCCGAATCGTTGAAATAAACTAAACAGCATGAAAATATTTATTTTTCAGTCTGTTAAAAGAATCGATAAACACCGCCAGCGGGCTCGTTTATCGACCTCGCGCACAAGGTAAATTTATAGGATTGTAGCGTAAAAAAGAGCGCTTTCGCAGTCTTGCGGCGCCATTATTAGTGCGTATGATAACGTCACTGGAGTTGGCAGTTGTCCCGCCGCACACGTTACGCGCTCATCGCCATTAACCCAGGAATCGCAAATGCGTATTGAAGAAGATTTGAAGTTAGGTTTTAAAGACGTTCTTATCCGCCCGAAACGCTCTACCCTCAAAAGCCGCTCTGATGTTGAACTTGAGCGTCAGTTCACCTTTAAACATTCCCGCGTTCAATGGTCTGGTGTTCCGATCATCGCAGCCAATATGGATACCGTTGGTACTTTCGCGATGGCGCAGGCGCTGGCGGCGTTCGATATCCTGACGGCGGTGCATAAACATTACAGCGTGCAGGACTGGGCCGGGTTTATCCAGTCCGTGTCGGCAGATGTGCTGAAGCATGTCATGGTGTCGACTGGTACTTCCGATGCCGATTTTGAAAAAACCAAAGAAATCCTCGCGCTTTCTCCGTCCTTACAGTTTATCTGTATCGACGTTGCGAACGGCTACTCAGAGCATTTCGTTCAGTTCGTCGCGAAAGCGCGTGCCGCCTGGCCTGATAAAGCGATCATCGCAGGCAATGTCGTTACCGGCGAAATGTGTGAAGAACTGATCCTGGCGGGCGCCGATATCGTTAAAGTCGGTATTGGGCCGGGCTCTGTCTGCACCACACGCGTAAAAACCGGTGTGGGCTATCCGCAGCTTTCTGCTGTTATCGAATGTGCGGATGCCGCACACGGTCTCGGTGGTCAGATAATCAGCGACGGCGGCTGCACCGTACCGGGCGATGTGGCGAAAGCCTTCGGCGGCGGCGCGGACTTCGTTATGTTAGGCGGTATGCTGGCAGGCCATGACGAAAGCGGCGGCACCGTCGTTGAGCAGAACGGCGAAAAATTCATGCTCTTCTACGGTATGAGTTCCGAATCTGCGATGAACCGTCACGTCGGCGGCGTAGCGCAATACCGTGCCGCAGAAGGCAAAACGGTGAAACTACCGCTGCGCGGCCCGGTGGAAGACACGGCGCGGGATATCATGGGCGGCCTGCGTTCTGCCTGTACCTATGTCGGGGCTTCCCGTCTGAAAGAGCTGACCAAGCGCACCACGTTTATTCGCGTGCAGGAGCAGGAAAACCGGGTGTTCAACAGCCTCTGAACCGGTTAAATATAATGCTGGCGCCTCTTTGCGCCAGCATTAATTCATTCCACTCATCGCATCCCCAAGCCGAAATATCGGCAAATACATCGCAACCACCAGCGTGCCGACAATCAATCCTATGATCATCATCATGAGCGGCTCCAGCGTGGCGGCCAGCGTCTGGGCGCGTTCAGATGTTTGCCCCAGATGCCAGCCGGCAAGTTTCTCCAGCATCAGATCCAGCGAGCCGGTTTCTTCTCCCGTACGCACTAACTGAATACATAGCGCGGTAAATACCGTTTCCTGCTCCAGCGCTCTCCATAACGGCAACCCGCTGGCGATACCTTCTTTAACGCGCCCGACAGCCTGGCGCCATAAGGGCGAGGCCAGCGTTTCTTCCACGCTACCAAGGCTCTGAAGTAAAGGAATACCGGCGCCCTGCATGAGTGAGAGCACCGTATAGATCTGGCTTAGCAACTGACCGCGAATCAGCGGACCAAACAGCGGCAGTTTCAGAAGCCAGGCCGCCTCCCGCAGCTGCCATTGTGGCTTTCGCCGAAGCCTGATAATGAGCAAAGGTGCTATGAGTAACACGCCGAGCCACCATACCGCGTACTGCATCAAACCTTCAGAAAGCGCAATAACGGCGCGTGTCACCAGCGGCAGCGGCGTATTAAAGGAACGGTAAATAGCCGTAAACTGCGGCAGGACAAAGCAGGTCATACCCAGCGTCAGCAACAGCGCGACGGTAAAAATAAAGGCCGGGTAGCGCAGCGCCTTGATGACCTGCTTACGTAATTTTTGCTGATCCTCCTGCTGTTGCGCCAGTTGCTGACAGCACATATCGAGCTTGCCGGTCAGTTCGCCGGTACGCATGAGCGAGATATAGAGTGGAGGAAAAATGTCTGGCCACTGGCGTAACGTTTCTGAGAAGGCGACGCCGCGACCGAGCTGTTTCGCAAGCTGCGCAAACAGCGCGCGCCACTGGGCGACGGGATGCTGGCTCGAAAGCATCGCCAGACCCTGCGTCAGGCTGACGCCCGCCTGTAGCAGCGCAGCCAACTGGCGGACTGCCAGGATTTTATGCTCGCTGCTCCAGTGGCGCTTGTTTACGCTGGCGCGCTTGAGTATCAGCGGCTGAACCTCGTCATCCAGCAACTGCAACGACGCGCTTATTTTATCTGGCGCCCAAATCATGCCTTCACAACTTGCGCCGTCTTTATCAACGCCGCGCCAGCGCCATAACATGTTATCCATGTGGCGCACCCGAAACGCGATAAAGCTCTTCGGGCGTGGTAAGCCCTGCCTCTACGGCCTGTAGCCCGTGTTCAAAGAGTGTGGTCATGCCCTGAGCCCGCGCTTGCGATGCTATCTCCTCAGGTGGGGCGCCGCTGGCTATCGTCTGGCGCAGCGCCGCATTAATGCTGAGCAGTTCAAAAAGCGCGATGCGTCCGTAATACCCGCCATAGCAGCGTTCGCACCCGCAGGCCTTGTAAGGATGGATCGGGCGCGGCCAGAGCGAGGCCGGGAGCGTTACTGGCTCCTGTGCAAAGACCCGGCAGTAAGGGCAAAGCTTTCTGACCAGCCGCTGTGCGACAATCAGTTCCAGCGCAGACGCCAGCATCCAGCGCGGCAATCCCATCTGTTCGAGTCGCACCAGGGTTTCCGTTGTGGAATTGGTGTGAAGCGTTGAGAGCACCAGATGCCCCGTCTGCGCGGCTTTTACCGCTATCTCCGCGGTTTCGAGATCGCGAATTTCACCAATCATGATAACGTCCGGATCCTGTCTTAACAGCGCCCGCAGCACGGCCTGAAAGGTCAGGCCAGCTTTCGGCAGCACCGGCGTCTGGTTAAGGCCCGTGACAGGAATTTCTACAGGATCCTCCACGCTGCAAATATTCACCTGTGGATCGTTAAGCGCGCTGAGCGCGGTGTACAGCGTGACGGTTTTACCGCTCCCGGTGGGGCCAGTAACCAGAATCAGCCCCTGCGGGCGCTGCAACGCCTGGCAAAACAGAGTTTGCTGCGCCTGCGATAAGCCCAGCGCCTGCACTTCAAGCGGCTGCTCTGTTTGCTGTAACAGACGCAACACCACTTTTTCACCGCAGCGGCAAAGCAGGGTAGAGATGCGAAAAGAGACGGTCCGGCCTGCAAGCTCAATGCTGAACTGCCCGTCCTGCGGAAGCCTGCGCTCCGCGATATCAAGGTTGCCCAACACCTTAAGGCGCGCGGTCAGCGCGCTGGCAAGCGTCGCTGGCAGCGGCGGCAGGGCGTGTAAAACGCCATCAATACGAAACCTTATCTGGTAGTGCGCTTCTGCCGGTTCAAAATGGATATCAGATGCGCGCCGCTGTAGCGCCTGTTGCAACGTCTTGTCAATCAGCTCAACCACAGAGGCGCTCTCATCCTGAGCTGCCGGGCGTAGCGGGTCGGCCGTAAGCTGTCGCTCTTTTTCCAGCCGTTCGGCGCTCCAGCATTCAATATCAATATGCCTGTGCGTGGAAAACCGTAGCGCATCCATCAGCTCATTGCTGGGCTCGCCCGCCACGGCGATATGCACCGTGGCGTCGTCGATATTCAGAACCAGCGCGTTATAGCGCTGGCATAACGTATGTAAGTAATCGAGTGGCATGGCACTACCTCCGCTTAAGGTAGCGAACTGCGAAAGACATCTTCGCAGGCCTGTTGCAATGCGGCGTCGCTGGTGGCGCAGGTTCGCTTCCAGCCTTCCATGCCGTTAGCGCTGTTCCACTGGGGCGTGAGCGTGACCGACAAACCGTTGAGGCTGTCCTGGCCAGTGACGCTTATTACGCCTTGCGCAACGGTCATTTCGCTTACATAGCGGGTCGTTTTTGGCGCCGGAATGCCATTAGTGCCTGCATCGCAGCTGCCAAGCCCGCCGCGATCGATAACGCAAAGCTCAATGGCGGTGCGGTAAGGGATGACCGTTTGCAGCATGTCCGTCAGCGCCGCTTTGCGCAGATAATTCTGGTATGCCGGTACGCCAATGGCGCTAAGAATGGCGATGATGCCTATCACCACCATCAGTTCAATCAGCGTGAAGCCGCTTTGTTTGTTCATGTTTTCTCCTTGGTTGGGTGACGTCACTCTGTCAGACCCAAAAAAGAGTCTCCAGACGAACAAACCGATTCAGGAATCTGTCTTCAGAAGAAATTCACGCCGTTGCACGAAACCGCAACGCGGTTGCGTAACGTCTCGCAAATCCGTTAATAAACAAGAGTGTGCTCTAAAAAAAGCAGGACAACACCGAGAGGAAACACGAAGATAACGGCAGGGAGAGGGCAGGCGAAAACCTGCCCTGTGGTGAGTTAGCGAAAACGCATGGAGAGGTCGAGCGCGCGAATATGTTTAGTCAATGCCCCGACGGAGATGAAGTCCACGCCGGTTTGCGCGAATTCGCGCAGCGTCTCCAGCGTGACGTTGCCGGAAACCTCCAGCCGAGCCTGGCCTGCGGTACGTTTTACCGCTTCACGCATTTGATCGACAGTAAAATTGTCGAGCATGATGATATCGGCCCCGGCTTTCAGCGCGGCTTCCAGTTCTTCAAGCGATTCCACTTCGACTTCAACCGGCACGTCGGGATGCAGCCAGAACGCTTTTTCCACCGCCTGACGCACCGAGCCAGAGGCGATGATATGGTTTTCTTTGATCAGAAACGCATCGGACAGCCCCAGACGATGGTTAGCGCCGCCGCCGCACAGTACCGCGTATTTCAGCGCGCTGCGCAGCCCAGGTACGGTTTTACGGGTGTCGAGCAGTTGCGTGTGAGTGCCTTCCAACAGCGCCACATAACGGCGAACTTCGGTAGCGACGCCGGAAAGCGTCTGCACGAAATTCAGCGCGGTGCGCTCGCCGGTCAGCAGGACGCGGGAGCGGCCTTCGAGCTCAAAAAGCGGCTGATCCGGCTTTACGTCGTCACCATCTTTCACGTGCCACGTCACGCTGACATCGCCGCCAAGCTGGATAAAAACCTCATCAACCCAGCGTTTGCCGCAGAACACGCCCGCTTCGCGCGTGATGACTACCGCGTGTGAACGACTGTCTGGCGGTAACAACTGCGCGGTAATATCGCGGCTGGCATCGGTCTCGCCGCCGAGATCTTCACGCAGGGCCTGAGCGACGGTTAAGGGGATATCCAGGGTGATTCGTTCCAGTAGCACGTCACGTCGATGGTCCGGATTGTAACGGCGAGGTGGCATGATATAACTCCAGATTGGTGGCTAATCAAAAGAATGAAACATGCTACTCTGAAGCGAGTTTGAGTACCACAGAAAGGAGAATTGCACATGCAGGTGAAAGATGGCTGGCTGGTGGATGCCCGGCACGCGCCCTCGCCGCATCACGACTGCCGGCCAGAGGATGAAGCGCCTTCGTTGCTGGTAGTGCATAACATCAGCCTGCCGCCAGGGGAGTTTGGCGGTCCCTGGATTGACGCGCTGTTCGCCGGTACGCTCGATCCGCAGGCGCACCCTTATTTCGCCGGCATCGCCCACCTGCGTGTTTCGGCGCATTGCCTGATTCGTCGTGACGGCGAAATTGTGCAGTATGTGCCTTTTGATAAACGCGCCTGGCACGCTGGCGTATCCTGCTACCAGGGGCGCGAGCGCTGTAACGACTTTTCCATCGGTATTGAGCTTGAAGGGACGGATACGCAACCTTACACCGACGCGCAGTACCGGCAACTGGCCGCGGTGACGCGCACGCTGATGGGCCTTTATCCGGCGATGAAAAACCATATGACCGGACACAGCGATATCGCGCCTGAACGTAAAACCGATCCCGGTCCGGCTTTTGACTGGCCGCGCTTTCGCGCTCTGGTGAACGACCCGTCCGATAAGGAGATGAGATGACGCTTTTTACCCTGCTGCTGGTACTGATCGCCGAACGGCTTTTCAAACTGGGCGAACACTGGCAACTGGATCATCGCCTTGAGCCGCTCTTCCGCCGCGTCCGCCATTTCTCGCTGTTCTTTACGCTTGGTATGGCGGTCCTGGCGATGCTGATCGTTTTCCTGTGCCTGAACGCGCTGGAAGGCTGGTTTTTCAACGTGCCGCTGCTGATTTTCTGGATTGTCATCGGCGTGCTGTGTATCGGCGCAGGTGGCGTGCGCAGGCACTACCACGCTTATCTTAAAGCGGCGAGCCAGAATGACAGCCACGCGCGCGAAAACATGGCTTATGAACTGACGCTTATCCACGGCGTGCCGCCGGGCTGCGACGAGCGGGAATACCTGCGTGAGCTGCAAAATGGCCTGTTGTGGATTAACTACCGTTTTTATCTGGCGCCCATGTTCTGGTTTGTGGTGGGCGGTATGTGGGGCCCGGTTACGCTGACGGGATACGCCTTCTTACGCGCCTGGCAGAGCTGGGTTGCCCGCCATCATACGCCGCATCAGCGTTTGCTTTCAGGCATTGATGCCGTGTTGCACGTGCTGGACTGGGTGCCGGTGCGTCTGGCGGGCGTGGTATATGCGCTGGTGGGGCATGGGGAAAAAGCGCTGCCCGCGTGGTTTGCCTCGCTGCTCGATCGCTACACCTCGCAGTATCAGGTGCTGACCGGCCTTGCGCAGTTTGCGCTGGCGCGTGAACCGCATGTTGATAAGGTGGAAACGCCGAAGGCGGCGGTGTCGATGGCGAAGAAAGCGACGCTGGTGATTGTGGTGGTGGTCGCGCTGTTAACGATTTACGGCACGCTCATGTGAGCGTGCCGCTGACCGTGTCTCAGGCGTGATCGGCGGGCGGAACGCCAAACTGCGGCATGCCGTCGTCATCCCAGGTAACCAGCTTCACACGGGTATGGCGGTTCGGGTCCCAGAGCGGATCGCCTTCGATTTCCGTGTAGTTACGCGCATGGTATACCAGCACGTCCTGACCATCCGGCGTCGTGGTGAAGCTGTTGTGTCCCGGACCGTACTGCCGGTTTTCATAGCTGGTAGTGAAAACAGGTTGCGGCGATTTATGCCAGTTACGCGGGTCGCGCATATCCGCAGCCTGATCTATCCAGAGCAGCCCCATGCAGTAGTTTTCATCGGTCGCGCTTGCTGAGTAAGCCACAAACAGGCGTTCGCCGTGCTTCACCACCGCCGGGCCTTCATTCACTAAAAAGCCGCGGCACTCCCACTCCAGCTCCGGTTTGCTCAGCATTACCGGCTCACCTTTCAGCGTCCACGGGTTTTCCATCTCGCACAGGTACAAATTGGAGTTCCCCGGAATATCCGGCGCTTTCTGCGCCCACAAATACCAGAGTTTGCCCTGATGTTCGAAGGTGGTGGCGTCCAGCGAGAAGGTATCGTAAGGCGTCTGGATCTGGCCTTTCTCTTCCCAGGTGCCGGTCAGCGGATCGCTGTCGGTACACTCCAGCACGTACATCCGGTGCTGAAACATGTTGTCTTTCAGTTCGCGCGTCGGAGCGGCGGCGAAGTAGATATACCATTTGCCGTTGATGTGATGCAGCTCCGGCGCCCAGATAAGCTCGCTCATCGGCCCGGTTTGCGGCTTATGCCAGACCACGACCGGTTGCGCCTGGCGTAACGACTCAATGGACGGCGCGCGGCGAATTTCCAGCCGGTCATACTCCGGCACTGAGGCGATAAAGTAGTACTGGCCCTGATGGCGCAGAATAAACGGGTCGGCGCGCTGTTCAATCAGCGGGTTTGGCCAGGGAGAAGTATTCATCATCGCTCCTTAAGGTTTTACTTCCACAGGTTTGGTCTGCGGGTATTCAGACAGCTCGCGGTAGTTTTCGCGGCGTTTTTCAAGGTCGCTCTGAATACGCGCCATCAGTTCACGATCCACTTTCAGCATACGCACAACGCCTGCGGTAATGAGATACCCGACGCCCGGGATCACGGTAAACAGCATGACGATGCCGTTAAGCGCGCTGGCGCTCTGGGCTTTGGCGCCGGAGTCGTAGCCATACCAGGAGAGCAGAAAGCCCACCAGCGCACCGGCGATAGCCAGCCCCAGCTTCAGGAAAAAGAGGTTGCCGGAGAAGCTGATGCCGGTGATGCGCTTGCCGGTTTTCCATTCGCCGTAATCATCCACGTCCGCCATCAGCGACCAGTGCAGCGGCGACGGGATCTGATGCAGCACGTTAAGCAGGAAGTACATCACCACAATCAGTACGGTGGCGTGCGGATCCAGGAAATAGAACCCGCTGGAGAAAATCGCCAGCACGATGTTGGTCCAGAAAAACACTTTCAGTTTGCACCAGCGGTCGGTCAGCACTTTGGCGAGCGTACTGCCAATCATCATGCCGATCACGCCAAGGCTGATAAACATCGTGGCGAAGCTGGTGCTCTGCTGCATGACCCAGGTGACGTAATACATGGTCGCCGCCATGCGGATAAAACCAGGGCAGACGTTGCAGATGGTCAGCAGCAGAATGCGCACCCACTGGTCGTTTTTCCAGACATCTTTCAGATCGGCTTTTAAATCGTCGTTGGTCGGAACCGCCGGGCGGATACGCTCGCGCACCGTAGCAAAGCTGAACAGGAACATGCACATGCCAATCAACGCCAGAATCGTCATGGCGATTTGATAGCCTTTGGCTTTGTCGCCGCCGCCGAAGTAATCCACCATCGGCAGGAGCGTCAGGGACAGCAGCAGTGTGGCGATGCCCACCATCACGAAGCGATAAGACTGACAGGCGACGCGCTCTTTCGGGTCATTGGTAATGACGCTGCCAAGCGAGCAGTAGGGGATATTGATAGCCGTGTAGGTGATGGAGAGCAGGAAGTAGGTCACAAAAGCATAGACAACTTTGCTGCTGTAGCTCCAGTCGGGCGTGGTAAACATCAGCACGCTGAATAATGCGTAGGGGAACGCTATCCACAGCAGCCATGGACGAAAACGCCCGAAGCGGCTGCGAGTGCGGTCGGCGAGGGCGCCCATTATCGGGTCGGTCACCGCGTCGATAACGCGAATAGACAGAAGCAATACGCCGACCAGCGCCGGGGCCAGGCCAAAAATATCGGTATAGAAGTAATTAACAAACAACATGATGGCGCCAAAGATAATATTGCATCCGGCGTCACCCATTCCGTAGCCGATTTTTTCTTTGACAGAGAGTCTGCTGTTTTCCATCGACACATCTCCGTTGAATAATATGGACAGAAGTATCATTCGACATAAGAAAAACTGCGCAGCAGTAATAAGTCACAGAGATGGATAATCGTGTTGTGCAGACGAATTTGTGAGGAAGGTAACAACCCTCACCCGGTCGGGTGAGGGTTTTATGGCTTAGCGGGCGTGCGCCGCTTTCGCTTTTTTCTCTTTAATGAAGTAACCGATAGCCAGGATTAACAGCCATACCGGGATCAGCCATACGGAAATCGCCATGCCCGGGGTCATCAGCATGATGACCAGCACCGCAGCCATAAACAGCAGGCACAGCCAGTTGCCGGCGGGGTAGAGCAGGGCCGGGAAGCGCGGCGTGACGCCTTGTTGCTGTTTGGCGCGGCGAAAACGCATATGCGCGAGGCTAATCATCGCCCAGTTGATGACCAGCGCAGAGACCACCAGCGCCATCAGCAGGCCGAAAGCTTCCTGCGGCGCCAGGTAGTTAATCAGCACGCACAGCGCGGTAAAGGCGGCGGAGACCAGAATGGTGTTCACCGGCACGCCGCGTTTGTCGACTTTCTGCAGCGCCTTCGGGGCGTTGCCTTGTCTGGCGAGGCCGAACAGCATACGGCTGTTGCAGTAAACGCAGCTGTTATAGACGGAGAGCGCCGCGGTCAGCACCACGATGTTGAGCGCGTTCGCGACCAGCGAGTCGCCCAGCTCATGGAAAATCAGGACAAACGGGCTGGTATCGGCAGTAACGCGCGTCCACGGCAGCAGAGAAAGCAGCACCGCCAGCGACCCCACATAGAAGATCAGAATGCGATAGATAACCTGATTGGTGGCTTTCGGAATGCTTTTTTCCGGTTCGTCGGCTTCCGCCGCCGTGATACCGACCAGCTCCAGGCCGCCGAACGAGAACATGATAATCGCCATCATCATGACCAGCCCGGAGACGCCATGCGGCAGGAAGCCGCCATGTTCCCAGAGGTTACGGACTGAGGCCTGCGGGCCTGCGGTATCGCTAAAGAGCAGCCAGGCGCCGAACAGGATCATCGCGACGACCGCGATGACTTTAATAATGGCGAACCAGAATTCCATCTCGCCGAACACTTTTACGTTAGTCAGGTTGATGGCGTTGATAACCACAAAAAAGACGGCGGCAGAGGCCCAGGTCGGGATTTCCGGCCACCAGAACTGGATGTATTTACCGACCGCGGTCAGTTCCGCCATCGCCACCAGGACATAGAGCACCCAGTAGTTCCAGCCGGATGCAAAGCCCGCGAATCCGCCCCAGTATTTATAAGCAAAATGGCTAAATGAGCCTGCGACCGGTTCTTCCACGACCATTTCGCCGAGCTGGCGCATGATCAGAAACGCGATAAACCCTGCGATGGCGTAGCCGAGAATGATCCCCGGCCCCGCCGACTGGATCACGGAGGCGCTGCCGAGAAACAGGCCCGTACCGATAGCACCACCCAGCGCGATAAGCTGAATATGGCGGTTTTTGAGGCCGCGCTTCAGCGTGTCGCCGTGCTGTTGACCTTCCATCATAAAACCTCGTTTGTGGTTATTTTAATCCGCAGCGTGGCGCTGCTGTAATGTTGTTATGTCGCTGTGTGTAGTCTTTTCTTTACAGCCAATAAGGATGAAATTTCTAATAACGACTACCGCAGCGCAAAGAATAGTGATAAGCGCTGCCAAATGCACCTGCTTTCTCAGCGGGTGCTCGCGGAGTGAATAAAAAGAAACCATTTGTAAATCGCTGCGGTTATTCCACGGACGGGCGCGTGTATTCATCTTAAGCGCAAATATTGAATAGATATTCATATTTTAAACTAATGAATCGGTTCAGTTTGCACACCCTTACGTTTCACTAGCGTTAAAACTACCGCTTTTGAGGTAACGGGTTCATTTGTGCGGAGTTACATTTCTGAAACGTTATTTCTTTAACCTTGTTAAAATATGCGGGCTTTCCTGATTTCAATCAAAACCAGGATGGACAGAAGGTGAATACTTTGTTACTTTACCAACACGAACGTTAAATTGGTCATACCAATTGACTCCGGGCGAATGGCAGAGACAGGGAATATGGCCTACAGCAAAATCCGCCAACCAAAACTTTCCGATGTGATTGAGCAGCAACTGGAGTTTTTGATCCTCGAAGGGACCCTGCGTCCCGGCGAAAAACTGCCTCCTGAGCGCGAGCTGGCTAAACAGTTCGACGTTTCCCGACCCTCCCTGCGAGAGGCGATTCAGCGTCTCGAAGCGAAGGGCCTGCTGCTTCGTCGCCAGGGCGGCGGTACTTTTGTTCAGAGTACGCTCTGGCAAAGCTTCAGCGACCCGCTGGTAGAACTCCTCTCTGACCACCCCGAATCCCAGTTTGATCTTCTTGAGACGCGTCATGCGCTGGAAGGTATTGCTGCCTATTACGCAGCGCTGCGCAGCACCGACGAAGACAGAGCGCGTATAAGCGAATGTCATCAGGCCATTGAACGTGCTCAGGAGTCCGGCGATCTGGACGCGGAATCAAACGCGGTGGTGCAGTATCAGATAGCGGTAACGGAAGCCGCCCATAATGTAGTGCTGCTTCATCTGCTACGCTGCATGGAGCCGATGCTGGCGCAAAACGTCCGTCAGAACTTCGAACTGCTTTATGCGCGACGTGAAATGCTGCCGCTGGTCAGCGGCCATCGTACCCGTATTTACGAGGCGATTATGGCGCGGGAGCCGGAGCAGGCGCGGGAAGCGTCGCATCGCCACCTGGCGTTCATTGAAGAAATTTTGCTGGACCGCAGCCGTGAGCAGAGCCGTCGAGACCGCTCGCTGCGCCGTCTGGAGCAACGTAAGAATTAATATTTTTCCGGTTTTCGCCGGAAGATTTGTACCAAAAGCGCCATTCAAGCGCGGCAACTAAACCCAGAACCTGTCTTATTGCGCTTTGTTAAGTGCCCGTAGTTCAGGTTGCATCGCGGCGGCAAGCGTGAAGCCCTTTGAAAAAGAGGGCGCACAGCCGCCAAAGACGCAGCCGGACGCTGTAAGAGCATAGAGTGCAATGGGACAGGTTCCAGATAAATCAACGTATTAGATAGATGATAAGGAATACCCCCATGTCAGAACGTTTACAAAATGACGTGGATCCGATCGAAACTCGCGACTGGCTACAGGCGATCGAATCGGTAATCCGTGAAGAAGGTGTTGAGCGTGCTCAGTATCTGATCGATCAGCTGCTTTCCGAAGCTCGTAAAGGCGGCGTGAACGTAGCGGCGGGCAGTGCCGCCCGTCAGTACATCAATACCATCCCCGTTGAAGAAGAGCCGGAATACCCGGGTAATCTGGAACTGGAGCGCCGTATTCGTTCTGCTATCCGCTGGAACGCTATTATGACCGTGCTGCGTGCGTCCAAAAAAGACCTCGAGCTCGGCGGCCACATGGCGTCCTTCCAGTCTTCCGCGACCGTCTACGAAGTGTGCTTTAACCACTTCTTCCGTGCGCGCAACGACAAAGACGGCGGCGACCTGGTGTACTTCCAGGGCCACATCTCTCCGGGCGTTTACGCGCGTGCTTTCGTTGAAGGCCGCCTGACCGAAGAGCAGATGAACAACTTCCGTCAGGAAGTTCACGGCAACGGTCTGTCCTCTTACCCGCACCCGAAACTGATGCCGGAATTCTGGCAGTTCCCGACCGTATCGATGGGCCTTGGCCCGATCGGCGCTATCTACCAGGCGAAGTTCCTGAAATATCTGGAACACCGCGGCCTGAAAGATACCTCTGAGCAGACCGTTTACGCGTTCCTCGGCGACGGTGAGATGGATGAGCCGGAATCTAAAGGCGCCATCACCATCGCGACCCGCGAAAAACTGGACAACCTGGTCTTCGTCATCAACTGCAACCTGCAGCGTCTGGATGGCCCGGTCACCGGTAACGGCAAAATCATCAACGAACTGGAAGGCATCTTCGAAGGCGCCGGCTGGAACGTTATCAAGGTTATGTGGGGTTCCCGTTGGGACGAGCTGCTGCGTAAAGACACCAGCGGTAAACTGATCCAGCTGATGAACGAAACCGTTGACGGCGACTATCAGACCTTCAAATCCAAAAACGGCGCATACGTGCGTGAGCACTTCTTCGGTAAATACCCGGAGACCGCCGCGCTGGTTGCAGACTGGTCTGACGATGAGATTTGGGCCCTGAACCGTGGCGGCCACGATCCGAAGAAAGTCTACGCCGCATTCAAAAAAGCTCAGGAAACCAAAGGCAAAGCGACCGTTATCCTTGCTCATACCATTAAAGGTTACGGCATGGGCGACACCGCCGAAGGTAAGAACATCGCTCACCAGGTGAAGAAAATGAACATGGACGGCGTTCGCTACGTCCGTGATCGCTTCAGCGTGCCGGTGGCCGACGAAGATCTGGAAAAACTGCCGTACATCACCTTCCCGGAAGGCTCCGAAGAGCACAAGTACCTGCACGAACGCCGTCAGGCGCTGCACGGTTACCTGCCGTCTCGTCAGCCGAACTTCTCCGAGAAGCTGGAGCTGCCGGCGCTGGAAGATTTCCGCTCCCTGCTGGATGAGCAGAGCAAAGAGATCTCCACCACCATCGCTTTCGTACGTGCCCTGAACGTGATGCTGAAGAACCCGTCTATTAAAGACCGTCTGGTTCCTATCATCGCGGACGAAGCCCGTACCTTCGGTATGGAAGGTCTGTTCCGTCAGATCGGTATCTACAGCCCGAACGGCCAGCAGTACACCCCGCAGGACCGTGAGCAGGTGGCGTACTACAAAGAAGACGAGAAAGGCCAGATTCTGCAGGAAGGGATCAACGAGCTGGGCGCAGGCGCTTCCTGGCTGGCGGCGGCGACCTCTTACAGCACCAACAACCTGCCGATGATCCCGTTCTACATCTATTACTCCATGTTCGGGTTCCAGCGTATCGGCGACCTGTGCTGGGCAGCGGGTGACCAGCAGGCGCGCGGCTTCCTGATCGGCGGTACTTCCGGCCGTACCACACTTAACGGCGAAGGTCTGCAGCACGAAGATGGTCACAGCCACATTCAGTCGCTGACTATCCCGAACTGCATCTCCTACGATCCGGCTTACGCTTACGAAGTCGCTGTCATCATGCATGACGGTCTGCAGCGTATGTACGGCGAAGCGCAGGAAAACGTGTACTACTACATCACCACGCTGAACGAAAACTACCACATGCCGGCCATGCCGGAAGGTGCCGAGGAAGGTATCCGTAAAGGTATCTACAAACTCGACACCCTCGAAGGTAGCAAAGGTAAAGTTCAGCTGCTGGGCTCCGGCTCCATCCTGCGTCACGTCCGTGAAGCGGCAGAGATTCTGGCGAAAGAGTACGGCGTGGGCTCTGATGTCTACAGCGTAACCTCCTTCACCGAACTGGCTCGCGACGGCCAGGACTGCGAGCGCTGGAACATGCTGCACCCGCTGGAAACCCCGCGCGTACCGTACATCGCTCAGGTGATGAACGACGCACCGGCGGTGGCTTCCACCGACTATATGAAACTGTTCGCCGAGCAGGTTCGTACTTATGTACCGGCTGATGATTATCGCGTACTGGGCACCGACGGCTTTGGCCGCTCTGACAGCCGCGAAAACCTGCGCCACCACTTCGAAGTTGATGCTTCCTACGTGGTTGTTGCAGCGCTGGGCGAACTGGCTAAACGTGGTGAAATCGATAAGAAAGTCGTGGCTGACGCCATCGCTAAATTCAATATCGATGCAGATAAAGTCAACCCGCGTCTGGCATAAGAGGTAAAGAAAGAATGGCTATCGAAATCAATGTACCGGACATCGGGGCGGACGAAGTTGAAGTCACCGAGATCCTGGTCAAAGTGGGCGACAAGGTTGAAGCTGAACAGTCGCTGATCACCGTAGAAGGCGATAAAGCCTCTATGGAAGTCCCGTCTCCGCAGGCGGGCGTGGTCAAAGAGATCAAAGTGTCCGTGGGCGACAAAGTCGAAACCGGCAAACTGATCATGATTTTCGATTCCGCCGACGGTGCAGCAGACGCTGCACCTGCCAAGGCAGAAGAGAAGAAAGAAGCGGCACCGGCGCAGTCTGCTGCCCCGGCTGCAGCGGCAGCAAAAGACGTTAACGTACCGGACATCGGCGGCGACGAAGTTGAAGTCACCGAGATCCTGGTGAAAGTCGGCGATAAAGTTGAAGCTGAGCAGTCTCTCATCACCGTAGAAGGCGACAAAGCCTCTATGGAAGTTCCGGCGCCGTTCGCGGGTACCGTGAAAGAGATCAAAATCAACACCGGCGACAAAGTGTCTACCGGTTCCCTGATCATGGTCTTCGAAGTGGCGGGCGCAGCGCCAGCGGCTGAAGCCAAACCGCAGGTCACCGAGCAGGCGGCGTCCGCTCCGGCGGCAGCGGCAGGCGCGAAAGACGTCAACGTGCCGGATATCGGCGGCGATGAAGTTGAAGTGACCGAAGTGCTGGTGAAAGTGGGCGACAAAGTCACCGCTGAACAGTCTCTTATCACTGTAGAAGGCGACAAAGCCTCTATGGAAGTTCCGGCGCCGTTCGCGGGCACCGTGAAAGAGCTGAAAGTCAACGTGGGCGATAAAGTCTCCACCGGCTCTCTGATCATGGTCTTCGAAGTGGAAGGCGCAGCGCCTGCGGCGGCTCCGGCTGCGAAACAGGAAGCGGCGGCTCCGGCTCCGGCAGCGAAAGCTGACAAACCGGCTGCGGCTCCGGCGAAAGCCGAAGGCAAATCTGAATTTGCTGAGAACGACGCTTACGTCCACGCGACGCCGCTGATCCGCCGCCTGGCGCGCGAGTTCGGTGTAAACCTGGCGAAAGTGAAAGGCACCGGTCGTAAAGGCCGTATCCTGCGCGAAGACGTTCAGGCTTACGTGAAAGACGCGGTGAAACGCGCTGAGTCTGCGCCTGCCGCCGCATCCGGTGGTGGTCTGCCGGGCATGCTGCCGTGGCCGAAAGTGGACTTCAGCAAGTTTGGTGAAGTGGAAGAAGTTGAGCTGGGCCGCATCCAGAAAATCTCTGGCGCGAACCTGAGCCGTAACTGGGTGATGATCCCGCACGTTACGCACTTCGACAAAACCGATATCACCGATCTGGAAGCGTTCCGTAAACAGCAGAATGCCGAAGCTGAGAAGCGCAAACTGGACGTGAAATTCACCCCAGTGGTCTTCATCATGAAAGCCGTTGCGGCTGCCCTTGAGCAGATGCCGCGCTTCAACAGCTCGCTGTCTGAAGACGGGCAGCGCCTGACGCTGAAGAAATACATCAACATCGGTGTTGCGGTTGATACGCCGAATGGTCTGGTGGTTCCGGTCTTCAAAGACGTGAACAAGAAGAGCATTACCGAGCTGTCTCGCGAGCTGACCGTTATCTCCAAAAAAGCGCGTGATGGCAAGCTGACCGCTGGCGAAATGCAGGGCGGTTGCTTCACCATCTCCAGCATCGGCGGCCTGGGCACCACCCACTTCGCGCCGATCGTGAACGCGCCGGAAGTGGCTATCCTGGGCGTCTCCAAGTCTGCGATGGAGCCGGTGTGGAATGGTAAAGAGTTCGTGCCGCGCCTGATGCTGCCGATCTCCCTGTCCTTCGACCACCGCGTGATCGACGGTGCTGATGGTGCGCGTTTCATCACCATCATCAACAACACCCTGTCGGACATTCGCCGCCTGGTGATGTAAGCGAAAAAGCCGGCCTGACGGCCGGCTTTTTTCTGGTAATTCCGCCTGACTGTGCGAAATTATTGGATGCCAAAAGGATTCGTCTGCCGTTTGTTGTTTCAAAATTGTTAACAGTTTTGTAAAATGCGAGCGGATAGAACGTCCCGGTGGATGATGGGCGTTAAAACTTAAGCGTCAGACCCGCCGGAAAATTACAAAGAGGTCATGATGAGTACTGAAATCAAAACTCAGGTCGTGGTACTTGGGGCAGGCCCGGCAGGTTACTCTGCAGCCTTCCGTTGCGCTGACTTAGGTCTGGAAACCGTAATCGTCGAGCGTTACAGCACCCTGGGCGGTGTTTGCCTGAACGTAGGCTGTATCCCTTCTAAAGCGCTGCTGCACGTAGCGAAAGTTATCGAAGAAGCTAAAGCGCTGGCCGAGCACGGCATCGTTTTCGGCGAGCCGAAAACCGACATCGATAAAATCCGCACCTGGAAAGAAAAAGTCATCAATCAGCTGACCGGCGGTCTGTCTGGTATGGCCAAAGGCCGTAAAGTGAAAGTGGTGAACGGCCTGGGTAAATTCACCGGCGCGAACACCCTGGAAGTGGAAGGCGAGAACGGCAAAACCGTTATCAACTTCGACAACGCTATCATCGCGGCGGGTTCCCGTCCGATTCAGCTGCCGTTTATTCCGCACGAAGATCCGCGCGTATGGGATTCCACCGATGCGCTGGAACTGAAAGAAGTACCGAAACGCATGCTGGTTATGGGCGGCGGTATCATCGGTCTGGAGATGGGTACCGTTTACCATGCGCTGGGTTCAGAGATCGACGTGGTTGAAATGTTCGACCAGGTTATCCCGGCTGCCGACAAAGACGTCGTGAAAGTCTTCACCAAACGTATCAGCAAGAAATTCAACCTGATGCTGGAAACCAAAGTAACTGCCGTTGAAGCGAAAGAAGACGGTATTTACGTTTCCATGGAAGGCAAAAAAGCGCCTGCGGAAGCGCAGCGTTACGATGCGGTGCTGGTCGCTATCGGCCGTGTGCCGAACGGCAAAAACCTGGATGCAGGCAAAGCGGGCGTGGAAGTGGACGACCGTGGCTTCATCCGCGTTGACAAACAAATGCGCACCAACGTGCCGCACATCTACGCTATCGGCGATATCGTCGGTCAGCCGATGCTGGCGCACAAAGGCGTTCACGAAGGTCACGTTGCCGCTGAAGTTATCGCGGGCATGAAGCACTACTTCGACCCGAAAGTGATCCCGTCTATCGCTTACACCGAGCCGGAAGTGGCATGGGTGGGTCTGACCGAGAAAGAAGCGAAAGAGAAAGGCATCAGCTACGAAACCGCCACCTTCCCGTGGGCGGCATCTGGCCGTGCTATCGCTTCCGATTGCGCAGACGGTATGACCAAACTGATTTTCGACAAAGAAACCCACCGTGTTATCGGCGGCGCGATTGTCGGCACCAACGGCGGCGAGCTGCTGGGTGAAATCGGTCTGGCTATCGAAATGGGTTGTGACGCTGAAGATATCGCGCTCACCATCCACGCGCACCCGACCCTGCACGAGTCTGTAGGTCTGGCGGCAGAAGTGTTCGAAGGCAGCATCACCGACCTGCCGAACCCGAAAGCGAAGAAAAAGTAAGTTTCTCTCGCTAAATAAAAACGCCTCTTCGGAGGCGTTTTTTTATGCCTGTTATTCAGCAGTGACTTTCTGCCAGCCGTCATCCGGATCAAACGCGGCGAGCGCCTGCGCCTTTTGCGACGACTGCTGACCAGAATCTTTCTGATAAACGGTGTCATCCTGGTTCACGATAAAGCTCATCACCCCGGTCTCGCCGTAACGGACGGGCCAGGCGATCATCGTAAAGCCGTTATCGTGAGCCGGTAAAAGACGAAAACGGTAACCGTGATAGCCGGTATCCGCGGTCTGCGGGCTGAACGCCGGGCCGAGCGGGCTTGGCGCCTCGCCAGGTTTTACCGGCCAGTAGAGCCCATCCTTTTTCCCTTCGCTGCTGACGATTTTCTGTGCGTAGCGCTGATGCAGGGCGTAATAACTCTGCTGTGCGTCAACGCTGGCGTGCAGCGTCTCAATCGCGGCGAGTTCGTTGCGCCCTATCGTGCGGGTGGCGATTTCATCCGCGGCGCCCTGCATATCGAACCGCCAGCCCTGCGCGCTTTTCACGATGGGGATCGGCAACTGCCAGCGTTGCGCGCCCACTTCCAGGTGCGCGGTGTCGCCGTGCTGTACCACATGGTGACTGACGCTCCAGTCACGCAGGAAGCGGTCAACCGCTTCAGGATCGGCTCCTTCGGGCGGCAATATCTGACGCCAGTCATCGCCGAGAAGATGATTGAGTGCGGTCTCATTCTGCGTGTCGATAGCCTGCGTCAGGGCATCGGCGGCCTGTTCCGGCGTGGCGAATTGCGCCAGCGCGAGGGCGTATGTTGAGGTTAAACCGAACGCCAGGGCGGCGAGGAATGTGAGTTTCACCTTTTTCTCCTTAGTGATGGCGTTCAGCGTGATGACGGACAGGATGCTGCGCGTTTACCGGCGTGTCCGAATGAGGGATGGCTGCCCGCTGGCGGCTTTGTAAACCGCGCTGCTGCTGCGCCTGCCAGTTGGCGGAGCGGCTGTCGTTACCGCTGAGCGCGCTGGCGCGCGTATCGTGATAAGCCACGTTTCGTGAAGCCTGGCGTTCCTGCGCGTTATGCGTACGTTTTTCCTGCCGTTGTACCGCGGGCTTACTGATATCGTAACCGCGGTAGTTACTGCGCTGCGCGCGCGCCTGCAATGGCTGGCGGCCTGGCTGATGCGAAGCATTGGGCGCGGCGCTATGCCCTGTCGATTGCTGAAACCGCGCGGCTGCGGCCTGACGCTGCGACGCCCGGCTGGCGGGCGCCTGAGTCGCGCTCAGGCCTGTGGCGCTGTCAGGAGAGTGATACTGCGCGGCGACGCGGTTATCGGCATAGCCGACGCCGTAGCGATACGCCGGATTATGGTGCCAGGGTATCGTGTTCCCCGGCCGGTTTTCACCGGTGATCCGGTTGTAGTTATTCACATTAATATTGATGTTATCGCCGTTATGCGAATAGCCGCCGTCATGATGATCGTGGTGATGGTAATCATCGTCATGATGATGATCGTCATCATCCCAGTCGATGGCGCTGAAGAGCGCGTAAGTCGTGGCGACGCCGAGACTGTATCCCAGACCTTTAACAAAACTGCTGCTGAACTGCTCGCCAGGCGTTGGAGGCAAATAAACGGGCGGGTAAGCGGCATTCGGCCAGGCGCCGTAAACCGTGGCCGGGTTATAGGCGGGAACGTAAACCACGTCAGGGGTGGCGGGTTCGATTTCAATAATCGTTGAGCTGCGCGGGGCGGCGGTCGTTTTCTCTGCCGGAGCGGGCGGCGCGGTTTTGGTCAGGGTCGTCACCTTCTGCTGCGGCGAGGAGGTCAGCGCGCCTGTCTGTTGGGCCAGCGCGCGCAGGCGCTGTACCGAGGCCATGACGTCATCGGGCTGTGCCAGAAAGGCATCCCCCAGGTTTTGTATCCACGGCGGGTTTTGTCCCAGCAGCGACATCAGTTGCGGGAAAGCGACCAGTGATTTCACGCTGGCGTCCCACGGTTGCCCGGCCACCGCCTGGATGGCGGCGTCGCCCTGCAGCGTGGGATGGTCCTGCGACCACTGCGCGGCCTGCACCAGGTTCGTGGGATAGGTGGCCGCCATCAATATTTGGGATAGCAGCGCGTCAGGGTAGAGCGCGACGGGCGCCACCCATTGATCGATTTGCGCGGCTGAAAACGTTGGGGCGGCTGGCGTAGCAGGCGCAGGCGGAGCCTGCGTTGGCGCGGGTTGCGCGGCAACAGGCGTTTGGGCAGGGGCGGCGGGAGCCTGACTTTTCACAAACAGGACGCCCGAGGCGGCAAACAGCCCGGCGCTGCACAGTAGCGCGAGCAGGTGTGGCTTTAAAGGCAACTTCATAGAGGACTCCGGGGCTAACGGTGCCTTACGGCGTGGTGTTGCCGCGAGTATTATCTACTCGTGTTTTCCTTTTTTAACGTAAATGGGGAAAGGGACCGCATAGTCCGGAATAAGAATGTGAGTATTTATTACACGATTATAACCGATAACGGAGCGCAGGGCGGGGAGACGTAAAAGACCGCCCTTACGGGCGGTCAGCAGCTTAATTGCCCAGATTCACCACCAGCAGCACCGTGATGTCGGAAATATTCCAGCCACCGTGCGACGCCGCCAGCAGCGAACCCAGCGCAACGATGAGCGCAAAAAGCCAACGCATCTCCATTGCGAGTAGTCCCGAAGGCGCTACGTTGATCCTCTCTTCACCGGGAAAGGCAGAACCAGGCAAGTATGTTGAGCTTGCCACGTAGGTTATTGGAACTGCTTCCGGGCCCGGTGACTGGCTGCTACACCAGCGAAGCAGGCCAGGCGCTACTGTAGCGGGCCAGAGAGGTGGCCGGAAGCGGTTTTCAGGGGTTGCAGCGGCTTACATGTAAATTCTGAAAGCAGTACGCAAAACGTACAGATACGCTTGATCGCCGGTTCAGGTAATGGCATGCTTCATCGTGTGTTGAGCTTGCCGCACAAACTGTACAACGGTGCCTGCTACCACCCGCGTACAACAGAGAAACCGCCACACGGCGGTTTTTTTGTGCCCCAAAACACACTTCTGAAACGCCTTCTGCGCAGCTTAACGATTCAGCAAATATTTAATGTTGCTTTTTTGTAAACAGATTAACACCCCATCAAATTCCTGCTATTCTCCCCGTCGCGGATCCGGGCATTTACCCTACAAACTGCTGTCTCACAGGAGCGTGAAGAGAGAAGCCTGGCTCCCACTATGACAATGAGAGCGAGGAGAACCGTCGTGCTAGAAGAATACCGTAAGCACGTAGCTGAGCGTGCCGCCGAGGGGATTGTAGCCAAACCCTTAGATGCAACCCAAATGGCCGCACTCGTCGAGCTGCTGAAGAACCCGCCTGCGGGTGAAGAAGAGTTTCTGTTAGACCTGCTGATCAACCGCGTACCCCCGGGCGTTGACGAAGCCGCCTATGTAAAAGCAGGTTTCCTTGCCGCTGTCGCCAAAGGCGAAGCCACCTCCCCGCTGGTAACCCCTGAAAAAGCCGTTGAACTCTTAGGCACCATGCAGGGCGGTTACAACATCCATCCGCTGATCGAAGCGCTGGATAACGACACGCTGGCGCCGATTGCCGCCAAAGCGCTGTCCCATACGCTGCTGATGTTCGATAACTTCTACGATGTGGAAGAGAAGGCGAAAGCGGGTAACGCTTACGCGAAGCAGATCATGCAGTCCTGGGCCGACGCCGAATGGTTCCTGTCTCGTCCCGCGCTGGCAGACAAAATCACCGTCACCGTGTTTAAAGTGACCGGTGAAACCAACACCGACGATCTCTCTCCGGCGCCGGATGCCTGGTCGCGCCCGGATATCCCGCTGCACGCCCTGGCGATGCTGAAAAACGCCCGTGAAGGCATTGAGCCGGATCAACCTGGCGTGGTCGGCCCGATCAAACAGATCGAAGCGCTGAACCAGAAAGGCTTCCCGCTGGCCTACGTCGGCGATGTCGTCGGCACCGGCTCCTCCCGTAAATCCGCCACCAACTCCGTGCTGTGGTTTATGGGCGATGACATCCCGTACGTGCCGAACAAACGCGGCGGTGGCGTGGTGCTGGGCGGCAAAATCGCGCCTATTTTCTTCAACACTATGGAAGATGCGGGCGCGCTGCCTATCGAAGTGGACGTCTCTTTGCTGAATATGGGCGATGTGATTGACATCTATCCGTTCAAAGGCGAAGTACGTAATCACGAAACCGGCGAGCTGCTGGCGAATTTTGAACTCAAAACCGACGTACTGATCGACGAAGTACGCGCGGGCGGTCGTATTCCGCTGATTATCGGCCGCGGCCTGACCACCAAAGCGCGTGAAGCGCTGGGCCTGCCACACAGCGACGTGTTCCGTCACGCGAAAGATGTGGCTGAAAGCAACCGCGGTTACTCGCTGGCGCAGAAAATGGTCGGTCGCGCCTGCGGCGTCGCCGGCGTCCGTCCGGGCGCGTATTGCGAGCCGAAAATGACCTCCGTAGGCTCACAGGACACCACCGGGCCGATGACCCGTGATGAACTGAAAGACCTGGCGTGCCTCGGCTTCTCCGCCGATCTCGTGATGCAGTCCTTCTGCCACACGGCGGCGTATCCGAAGCCGGTTGACGTTACCACGCACCACACCCTGCCGGACTTCATCATGAACCGCGGCGGCGTGTCGCTGCGTCCTGGCGATGGCGTCATTCACTCCTGGCTGAACCGCATGCTGCTGCCGGATACCGTCGGCACCGGTGGTGATTCCCACACCCGTTTCCCGATCGGGATTTCGTTCCCGGCGGGCTCTGGCCTGGTAGCGTTCGCTGCCGCGACCGGCGTGATGCCGCTCGATATGCCGGAATCCGTTCTGGTGCGCTTTAAAGGCCAGATGCAGCCGGGCATTACGCTTCGCGATCTGGTGCATGCAATCCCGTACTACGCGATTCAGCAGGGCCTGCTGACCGTTGAGAAGAAAGGGAAGAAAAACATCTTCTCTGGTCGCATTCTGGAAATCGAAGGGCTGCCGGATCTGAAAGTTGAGCAGGCCTTTGAGCTGACCGACGCCTCTGCCGAGCGTTCTGCGGCGGGCTGTACCATCAAGCTCAACCAGGAGCCGATCATTGAGTATCTCAGCTCCAACATCGTGCTGCTGAAGTGGATGATTGCGGAAGGCTACGGCGATCGTCGTACGCTGGAGCGTCGTATCCAGGGCATGGAGAAGTGGCTGGCCGATCCGCAACTGCTGGAAGCCGATGCTGACGCCGAATACGCGGCGGTGATCGAGATCGATCTCAATGAGATTAAAGAGCCGATTCTCTGCGCACCGAACGATCCGGACGACGCGCGTCTGCTCTCTGACGTCACTGGCGATAAGATTGACGAAGTGTTTATCGGCTCGTGCATGACCAACATCGGTCACTTCCGTGCGGCGGGTAAGCTGCTGGATACCCATAAAGGCCAGCTGCCGACCCGTCTGTGGGTGGCCCCGCCGACCCGTATGGATGCCGCGCAGCTCACTGAAGAGGGCTATTACAGCGTCTTCGGTAAGAGCGGCGCGCGTATCGAGATCCCGGGCTGCTCGCTGTGCATGGGTAACCAGGCGCGTGTGGCAGACGGCGCGACGGTGGTGTCCACCTCAACCCGTAACTTCCCGAACCGTCTCGGTACTGGCGCAAACGTCTATCTGGCGTCTGCCGAACTCGCCGCCGTCGCGGCGCTGATTGGTCGCCTGCCGACGCCGGACGAGTATCAGCAGTTCATGTCCCAGGTCGATAAAACTGCGCTGGACACGTACCGTTATCTGAACTTCGACCAGCTGGATCAGTACACTGAGAAAGCAGACGGCGTGATTTTCCAGACGGCGGTATAACGCAAGCCTGCCCGGCGTGACTCGCGTCGGGACAGCCAGTAAAAAGGGAAGCCAGTGGCTTCCCTTTTTTATTGCGCTGAACGGCTCAGGATTCCGCTTTGCCGTCGTAGCGCGGCAGACTCACGACCGGGTAGGTAAACTCGCCCTCCACCTGACAGCGTTCCGGTTTCTGCTTGCCGGCATCAAACAGCACATAGCGCTCCTTTTCCGGGAAATAGATCAGATCGTCGCCGTTACGAAACGAAATGGTTTCATAAGGCGTGCCGTTGTCGGTTTTGCTCTTCTCAATGCCGGAGGCTATCTGGAAGTGGTCTTCCCACTTCATGGTCGAGAGATGATATTTAAAAAAGGAGACCAGCACGTTGCCGCGGTTAACGCATTCAAGGCGAACCGCTTCGCCGGCATACGCGTGGGAGAGCGGCAGCGCGGCGAGCAGCAGCGCGCGGCGCAGAAGAGTAAAGTTCACAGGCAACCCCATTACAACAGCACTTAAGATAAACCAAGAGTAACACAGCGAATGCAACGGCTCGTCTACGACGGTGTTTTCAGTTTCGTCGGCGGCTGCGCTTTTCTTTCCGTTTCATGCTGCGATAATAACAAGAGATAAACAATGCAGCGGCCAGGCGACGCCTGACCAGAGGAAAACACCATGGATTATGAATTCTTGCGCGACATCACCGGCGTGGTGAAAGTCCGCCTCTCAATGGGCCACGAAGCGCTCGGGCACTGGTTCAACGAAGAGGTGAAAGGCAATCTGGCGCTGCTGGATGAAGTTGAAGCGGCAGCGCGAGACGTAAAGGGCAGCGAGCGGCAGTGGCAGAAAACCGGCCATGAATACACGCTGTGGCTGGATGGCGAAGAAGTGATGGTGCGCGCCAATCAGCTGGAGTTTTCCGGCGACGAAATGGAAGAAGGGATGAGCTACTACGATGAAGAGAGCCTGTCGCTCTGCGGCGTTGAGGATTTCCTTCAGGTGGTGCAGGCGTACCGCGACTTTCTGGCGCAATACGGATAACGCGGCGCCTCCGTGCGCCGCGCAGGGTTATACGGACGGAATATTGCGTCCGTAATAGATTTCACGCATCTCTTTCCAGAGCAGGTCAGTAATGACCTTGCGCTCTTCTTCGGTTAACTCTTCCGGCCGGGTATGGAACATGTAGTGCTTAAGGTCGAACTCTTTAAGCAGCATTTTGGTATGGAAGATGTTTTCCTGATAAACGTTCACGTCCATCATGTCATACAGCGATTTAATGTCGTCAGACATAAAGTTCTGTATTGAGTTAATCTCATGATCGATAAAGTGTTTCATGCCATTCACGTCGCGGGTAAAACCGCGCACACGATAGTCGATGGTCACGATATCGGATTCAAGCTGGTGAATTAAATAATTCAGCGCCTTCAGAGGCGAAATCACGCCGCAGGTCGACACTTCAATGTCGGCGCGAAAGGTGCACAGGCCGCCTTCAGGGTGGCTTTCCGGGTAGGTGTGGACGCAGATATGGCTCTTGTCGAGGTGCGCGACCACCGTCTCCGGCAGCGGGCCGGGGTGCTCGGTTTTGTCGATAAGCTGCGGGTCGACGGGTTCTTCGCTCACCAGAATCGTGACGCTGGCGCCCTGGGGCTCATAGTCCTGACGTGCGATATTCAGAATATTGGCGCCGATAATCGAGCAGGTTTCCGTCAGGATTTCCGTAAGACGGTTGGCGTTATAGAGTTCATCGATATACGCGATATAGCCATCGCGCTCTTCCGCCGTTTTGGCGTAGCAAATATCGTAAATACAAAAACTCAGGCTTTTGGTCAGGTTGTTAAAGCCATGCAGTTTCAGCTTTTTCAATTTTTATCACCTCCTTAGGATGCCTGAGACGCCAGGGCATCTTGCAAATATTGCGGCAGAGCGAAAGCTGCCGTATGAATGGCCGGATTGTAATAACGGCACTTCAGCCCCGCGGTGTGAAAGCGCGCCTGTAAGGTTTCGAGCGGGAGTTTGCGCAGGGCGTCGTTATCGGTCGCCCAGGCGAACGTCATAATGCCGCCGTAGTAGGTGGGAATGGCCGCCTGATAAAAGCTCACGTCGCCGAAGTAGTGGCTGAGCTTTTTATGGCTGTCGATGGCTTCATCCTGCTGGAGAAAGCAGACGCCGTTCTGCGCGACGAAAATCCCGCCCGGATTCAGGCAGCGTTTGCACCCTTCATAGAACGCCGACGTGAACAGGCTCTCTCCCGGCCCGATGGGATCGGTGCAGTCGGAGATAATCACATCGAATTTCTGGGTCGTCTGGTTGACGAAATTCACGCCGTCGTCAATCACCAGCGTAAAGCGCGGATCGTCATAGCTACCGGCATTGTGGTTAGGCAGATGCTCGCGGCAAAACGCCACCACGCCCGCGTCGATTTCCACCATCGTGATAGATTCCACGCCCTGGTGGCGGGTCACTTCACGCAGCATGGCGCCGTCGCCGCCGCCGATAATCAGCACGCGTTTCGCGTGGCCGTGGGCCAGCAGCGGGACATGCGTCATCATCTCGTGATAGATAAACTCGTCGCGTTCGGTGGTTTGCACCACGCCGTCCAGCGCCATCACCCGGCCAAAGGCGGAGTTTTCGAAAATGATCAGATCCTGATGATCGGTCTTTTCGCGATAGAGCACTTTGTCGACGGCAAAGTATTGACCAAACTGATCGTGCAGCGTTTCGTGCCACATTGGATTCTCGGTCACTGGCTGATACCTCCTTCGTTAACAACCCTTAAAAACGGGCGCAACATCATAGCTAACTATGACCGTGGATGCACGGTCACCATTTCACCAAAGGAGCAGGGGAGGGGGATTACTTCACGTAGGCAAGCAGGCTTAACGAATCACGCGCCAGGGCTTTGCACTTTTTAGCGGTAGGAATAGCGATGCCGCTCAGATCGCGGTAACTGTCCTCGCCGAGCGCCTTCATATTAAAGCTGTCGTAATTGCTTAAATCCCACTGATTCTGCTGGGCGAAAAAGACCAGCGCGCGGCGGATCTGGCCGTTCGGCAGGTTCTGGTAGCCACAATCATTTTTCAGAAATACAAAAACAGCCGTCAGGTCGGCCATGTCTTCCGCTTCTGATTCACTGAGCGCAAAACTGTTGGTGGAAAAGGCCAACAGACAGCCCAGAAACATCAGCCTGACTACTTTTCTCATCACGTCTACCACTCGCCAACCGATACCCAACGATAGCACATTTCGTTCAGGCGCGACGAGGAGATTTATGCGGGCAGACGGCGGTTCCAGCGCCTTTCTGAACGCGTTTTTATTCACAAATTCGCTGTGCGTATTACCGTAATGACGCGCAGAACTTGACCTTCCCGCAAGGGGAGGGTTTAAGCTCAACGAATGCACGTTGACGATAAGGACGGGAAGATGCAACGCCGAGATTTTATTAAGTATACCGCCGCGCTGGGGGCGATAAGCGCGCTGCCGACATGGAGCCGGGCCGCGTTTGCCGCAGAGCAACCCGCGCTGCCCATCCCCGCGCTGCTGACGCCGGACGCCCGCAGTAGTATTCAGCTCACGGTTCAGGCGGGTAAAACCGCGTTTGCGGGCAAAAATGTCACGACCTGGGGCTATAACGGTTCGCTGCTGGGCCCGGCGATAAAACTGCGCCAGGGCAAGCCGGTAAATGTCAATATCCGCAATAACCTCGCCGAAGCGACCACGTTGCACTGGCACGGTCTGGAAGTGCCGGGGGCGGTGGACGGCGGGCCGCAGGGCATTATCGCGCCGGGCCAGACGCGCAGCGTGAGCTTCACGCCCGAGCAGCGCGCCGCAACCTGCTGGTTTCACCCGCATCAGCATGGCAAAACCGGTCATCAGGTAGCGATGGGGCTGGCGGGGCTGTTGCTTATCGAAGATACCGAAAGCCTGCAACTGATGCTGCCCAAAATCTGGGGCGTCGACGACGTGCCGCTGATCATTCAGGACAAGAAATTTACCGCTGACGGCCAGGTCGATTATCAGCTGGATGTCATGACCGCTGCGGTGGGCTGGTTTGGCGATACGCTACTGTGCAACGGCGCGCTTTATCCGCAGCATACGCCGCCGAAAGGGTGGCTGCGTCTGCGTCTGCTGAACGGCTGTAACGCGCGTTCGCTGAAAATCGCCGCGAGCGATAACCGCCCGCTGTACGTTATCGCCAGCGACGGCGGCCTGCTGGCGGAGCCGGTGAAAGTGACTGAACTGCCGATGCTGATGGGCGAGCGTTTTGAAGTGCTGGTGGATACCAGCGACGCGCGGCCTTTCGATATCGTGACATTGCCGGTCACACAAATGGGCATGACGGTCGCGCCATTTGATAAACCGCAGCCGGTGGTGCGTATTCAGCCTGTCGTGGTGCCCGCCTCAGGGACGCTGCCGGATAAGCTGGTGGACGTTCCGGCGCTGCCTTCGCTCGACGGCCTTCAGGCGCGCTGGCTGCAATTAATGATGGACCCGATGCTGGATATGATGGGCATGGATGAACTGGCAAAGCGCTACGGTAAGCAGGCGCTGGCAGGGAATTCGCACGGACAGATGATGGGCCAGATGGGGCACGGGAAGATGTCGCATGGCGGCATGGGCCACGATGGTCACGGGTTCGATTTCCATAACGCCAACAAAATTAACGGCAAAGCCTTTGATATGAACACGCCCGCGTTTGCGGCGGCGCTTGGCAAATATGAGCGCTGGACCATTTCCGGCGAGGGCGACATGATGCTGCATCCGTTCCATATCCACGGTACGCAGTTCCGCATTTTGGCCGAGAACGGCAAGCCGCCCGCCGCGCATCGCGCCGGATGGAAAGATACGGTATGGGTGGAAGGCGCGCGCAGCGAAGTGCTGGTGCGGTTTGATTACGCGGCGTCAGCCGAGCATGCCTATATGGCGCATTGCCATTTGTTAGAGCATGAAGACACCGGGATGATGTTAGGGTTTACGGTGGCGTGATGGATGCGCGTTAATGGCGGGTGCGCTTCGCTTACCTGCCCTACGGTAAGGGCGGTGAGATTGATATGGCGGCTGCGCTGCGCTTACCCGCCCTACAAAAGGATTACAGTGAGCTCTGTGTAGGGTGGGTAAGCGAAGCGCACCCACCGGTTCCCGAATAAATACACTGGTCCCAAATAACACCCGGCCCACAACCCGCGCCCATAAAAAAAGCCCCTCGATGAGGGGCTTTTTGCTTTCCGATACGGTTTTACTTCGCATCATCCGGCAGGGCATAGGCAACGATGTAGTCGCCCATTTTGGTGCCGAACGAACCGTGGCCGCCTGCGGAGATCACGACATACTGCTTGCCGTTCACTTCATAGGTCATCGGCGTCGCCTGGCCGCCAGCCGGCAGGCGGGCTTCCCACAGCTTCTCGCCGTTGGTCACGTTGTACGCGCGCAGATAGTTATCCGCGGTCGCACCGATGAACAGCACGTTGCCGCCGGTGGTGATCGGGCCGCCAAGCATCGGCATACCCATGTTAAACGGCACCGCGAACGGCATCGGGAACGGCATGCTGTCGCGCGGCGTACCGATACGTTTTTTCCACACCACGTCGTTGGTCTTCAGATCCAGCGCGGAGATATAACCCCATGCCGGCTGCTTACACGGCAGACCAAACGGAGAGAGGAACGGGTTCAGGGTAACGCCGTACGGCACGCCATACTGCGGCTGGATACCAGCTTCAGTACCGGTGCCCTTCGCGTCTTTCGGCTGCTCCATCGGGTTACCCGGACCACGCGGGATAAGCTTCGATACGAACGGCAGCGCCATCGGGTTGGCAATCGCCACCTGACGGTGCGGGTCAACGGCCAGGCCGCCCCATTCGAACATCCCCAGGTTACCCGGGAACACCAGCGTGCCCTGCTCGGACGGCGGCGTGAAGATACCTTCGTAACGCAGGCTGTGGAACATCACGCGGCAGACCAGCTGGTCATACATCGTGGCGCCCCACATATCCGCGCCGCTCAGATCTTTCTTCGGACGGAAGGAAAGGTCAGAGAACGGCTGCGTCGGCGTCACGTAGTCGCCTTTCGCGGCGCCCTGCGGAACCGGTTTTTCCGGCGCCGGAACGACGAGCTTACCGTTGCGGCGATCCAGCACGAAAATGTTGCCGGTTTTCGCTGGCGCGTAGATGACCGGAACGGTTTCGCCTTTCACGGTAATGTCGGCAAGGGTCGGCTGCGCAGGCAGGTCCATATCCCACAGGTCGTGGTGAACGGTCTGATAAGACCATACCAGCTTACCGGTAGACGCGTTCAGCGCGACGATGGAGCTCGCGTAGCGTTCCTGCTCCGGTGTGCGATTACCGCCCCAGATATCCGGCGTGGTCACGCCCATCGGCAGGTAAACCATGTCGAGTTTCGCATCATAAGACGCCGGCGCCCAGGAGTTCGGGGAGTTCAGCGAGAAATGATGTTCATCCGCCGGGATCGCATTCGGGTCTTTCGCGCCCGGATCGAACGCCCACAGCAGTTTACCGGTGTTGATATCAAAACCACGGATGACGCCGGACGGCTCACGGGTGGAGAAGTTATCGGTCACCGCGCCTGCAATGACAATCACCTTATCGGTGACGATCGGCGGCGATGTCGGCTCGTACATACCTGGTGTGGTCACCGGCATGTTGGTTTGCAGGTTCAGAATGCCTTTATTAGCGAAGCTTTCGCACAGCTTGCCGTTATCCGCATTCACCGCAAACAGACGACCGTCGTTCACCGGCAGGATAATACGACGCGGACAATCCGCGACGACATCCGGGTTGGCATTCGCCGTGGTCGCTTCGTGATACGACACGCCGCGGCACGTGACGTGCTGGAAGGTCGGGTTCGTATTCAGTTGCGGATCGAAGTGCCATTTCTCTTTACCGGTCGCGGCATCAACGGCGAAAAGACGCTGGTGCGCGGTGCAAAGGAACAGGGTGTCGCCGACTTTAATTGGCGTCACTTCGTTAGTAATTTCACCTGGGTCATTCGGCAGCTTCAGGTCGCCAGTGCGGAACACCCAGGCTTCTTTCAGCTGATGAACGTTGTCGGTGTTGATCTGCTTGAGCGGGGAGTAACGCTGGCCTTCCTGGTTACGCCCGTAAGCCGGCCAGTCGCCGTCAGGAATGCTCTGGCTGCCGTTCACGGCGGCAGGGGTGCTGTCCGCGCTGAGCGTGCCGTTGATTTCCTGCGGATCGTTAAAGCCTGCCCAGAACAGCAGCCCAGCAGTGATGATTAACGAGACCAGCAGCGCCGGTACGCCTGCGCGAGACGGCGTGCTGAGGCGACGCCAGACGAACGGCAGAATCAGCCATACGCCGAAGAACACCAGCACGTCACAACGCGGCGTCAGCGCCCAGAAGTCGAAGCCGACTTCCCAGATGCCCCACGCCATCGTACCTAACAGGATGATTGCGTAGAGCCACAACGCCGCAGCGTTACGTTTCCACAGCAGCCAGGCGGTCGCCAGCATGCCTACCCCGGCGATGGGGTAGTACCAGGAACCACCGATTGAAACCAGCCATATACCACCAACCAATAAATACAGTCCTGATAATGCTGCGAACAGGGCTGTGAGAATCACGAGAAGTCGTGATTGTGTCTTTTTTGTTTCTTCCATAACCACACTCTTAATTTTTAAGTAGCAAGTTATTATAGTTGTTAACATATGTGATCTTAATCACAAAAAGAGCTTTTCGCACTTTTCTGTCGGAAGGGCGTTTTGCTGGTATACTGCCCCGCTTATCTATCGTTACCGGCGGCAGCCGCAGCGGGTATCGGTGATTTATTTTTAAATCAAACGGTTAGCGATATGAAACATACTGTTGAAGTGATGATTTCCGAGGCGGAAATTAAAGCGCGCGTCGAAGAACTGGGCCGTCAGATTACTGAACGTTATCAGGACAGCGGCAGCGAAATGGTGCTGGTAGGGCTGCTGCGCGGCTCATTTATGTTCATGGCGGACCTGTGCCGTCAGGTTCACGTGGCGCATGAAGTCGACTTTATGACCGCCTCCAGCTACGGCAGCGGCATGTCCTCCACGCGCGATGTCAAAATCCTTAAGGATCTGGATGAAGATATCCGTGGCAAAGATGTGTTGATCGTCGAAGATATTATCGACTCCGGCAACACGCTCTCCAAAGTGCGTGAAATCCTGAGCCTGCGCGAGCCGAAATCGCTCGCTATCTGTACGCTGCTTGATAAACCGTCGCGCCGTGAAGTGGATGTCGCCGTGGAATATGTCGGCTTCTCCATCCCGGATAAATTCGTGGTGGGCTACGGTATCGATTATGCCCAGCGCTATCGCCATCTGCCGTATATCGGCAACGTCGTGATGCGGGAAGAGTAAATCCGGCGCACAAAAAAGGGGCCAGCGGCCCCTTTTTTTATTTCACGCTCGCCCTTATTTATGGCTGGCGTGAGTTTTCTGGATATTGGATACGCCTTTGCGATAGCCCTGTTCCAGCGTTTCGCGGTCAGTGGCGGTCACGTCCAGATCGCGCAGAAGACCGTCGTGGATGCCGTAGGCCCAGCCGTGAAGCGTCACTTTCTGGCCGCGTTTCCAGGCGGACTGCATGATGGTGGAGTGGCCGAGGTTATAGACCTGCTCCATCACATTCAGTTCGCACAGCGTGTCGAGGCGTTTTTCCTGCGGCAGTTCGCCCAGCAGCGCGCTATGTTTAAACCAGATGTCGCGAATGTGCAGCAGCCAGTTGTTAATCAGGCCCAGTTCCGGGTTTTCCACCGCCGCCTGCACGCCGCCGCAGCCGTAGTGACCGCAGATGATGATGTGCTCAACTTCCAGCACGTCAACCGCGTACTGGACCACGGAGAGGCAGTTAAGGTCGGTGTGGATAACCAGGTTCGCCACGTTGCGGTGAACGAAAATCTCGCCCGGCTCAAGGCCAGTGAGGCGTTCAGCCGGTACGCGGCTGTCGGAACAACCGATCCACAGGAAGCGCGGTTTCTGCGCCTGCGCCAGACGTTCAAAAAAGCCAGGGTCTTCTTCCACCAGCATTTTTGACCAGACTTCGTTATTACTAATGAGTGTGCTGATATCTTTCATAGAGGTTAACAACCTGTAACCAGACAATTGCGTTGGGGTAATATAGGGCAACTAAACTTTTTTTTAAACCACACAACTTCTGCAAGTAAATAAGGTGACTGTACTTTCATGACCATTGCACTGGAACTGGAGCAGCTTAAAAAGACATATCCCGGCGGCGTGCAGGCGCTACGCGGCATTGATTTACAAGTCGAAGCGGGAGATTTCTACGCCCTGCTAGGGCCGAACGGCGCGGGGAAATCCACCACCATCGGCATCATCAGTTCGCTGGTAAATAAATCGTCCGGCCGGGTGCGCGTGTTTGGGTACGATCTGGAACGGGATGTGGTTAACGCGAAACGCCAGTTGGGTCTGGTGCCGCAGGAATTTAACTTCAACCCCTTCGAGACCGTGCAGCAGATCGTGGTGAACCAGGCGGGTTACTATGGCGTTGAGCGCCGCGAAGCGGTCGAGCGTAGCGAAAAGTATTTAAATCAGCTCGATCTGTGGGAAAAACGCAACGAACGTGCGCGTATGCTTTCAGGCGGGATGAAGCGTCGTCTGATGATTGCCCGCGCGCTGATGCATGAGCCAAAACTGCTGATCCTCGATGAGCCGACGGCGGGCGTGGATATCGAACTGCGCCGCTCTATGTGGGGCTTTCTGAAAGATCTTAACGATAAAGGCACCACGATTATCCTCACCACCCACTATCTCGAAGAGGCGGAGATGCTGTGTCGCAATATCGGCATCATCCAGCGTGGGGAGCTGGTGGAAAACACCTCGATGAAGTCGCTGCTATCCAAGCTTAAATCGGAGACGTTCATCCTCGATCTGGCCTCGAAAAGCCCGCTGCCGAAGCTCGAAGGCTATCAGTATCGTCTGGTGGATACCTCAACGCTTGAGGTGGAAGTGCTGCGCGAGCAGGGCATTAACAGCGTCTTTAATCAGCTGACCGCGCAGGGCGTTCAGGTGCTGAGTATGCGCAACAAAGCGAACCGTCTTGAAGAGCTGTTCGTCACGCTGGTGAATGATAAACAAGGAGAGCGCGCATGATGCAGCTTTACTGGGTCGCCCTGAAAAGTATCTGGGCGAAAGAGGTGAACCGATTTGCCCGCATCTGGATACAGACGCTGGTGCCGCCGGTCATCACCATGACCCTCTATTTTATTATCTTCGGCAACCTTATCGGCTCGCGTATCGGCGAAATGCATGGCTTCACGTACATGCAGTTTATCGTGCCGGGTCTTATCATGATGGCGGTCATTACTAACTCTTACGCCAACGTGGCGTCGTCGTTTTTCAGCGCCAAGTTCCAGCGCAATATCGAAGAGCTGCTGGTGGCCCCGGTCCCGACGCATGTGATTATCGCCGGTTACGTGGGCGGCGGCGTGGCGCGCGGGCTGTGCGTCGGTATTCTGGTGACCGCCGTGTCGCTGTTCTTCGTGCCGTTCCAGGTGCACTCATGGCTGTTTGTCGCCCTGACGCTGTTGATGACCGCCATTCTGTTCTCGCTCGCCGGGCTGCTGAATGCGGTGTTCGCCAAGACCTTTGACGATATCAGCCTGATCCCGACCTTCGTGCTGACGCCGCTGACCTATCTCGGCGGGGTGTTCTATTCGCTGACGCTGCTGCCGCCGTTCTGGCAGGCGCTGTCGCACTTGAACCCGATCGTCTACATGATTAGCGGTTTCCGCTTCGGTTTCCTTGGGATCTCCGATGTCCCGCTGCTGTTCACCGTCGCGGTGCTGGCGTGCTTTATCATCGCGTTCTATCTGCTGTGCTGGTATCTCATCAGCCGCGGGCGCGGCCTGCGTTCCTGACGGGCTAACCGCGTCGGCGTTGATGAAAATCACGCCGACGCGTCGCCACTTCGCTACACTATCCCGCCGTTTCGAAGGAGATTCACCATGCCAGGCTGGGTTATCGCCTGCCACGATTACATCGCCCGCGACTACGCGCAGCAGCTTGAAGCGCAGTTTGGCCCGCTTGCGCAGTGTCGGACGGTTGATTACTGGGCAGGGCTTAGCACCAATATGTTAAGCCGCATGATGTGCGATGCGCTCTGGCATGTGGATACGGGCGACGGTGTGATTTTCCTGACCGACACCCCCGGCGGCGCGCCGTATCGCGCGGCGGCGCTGATGAGTCACAAGCATCCGCATTGTGAAGTCATCGCTGGCGTCACCTTACCGCTGCTGATGCAGATGTATCCGCTGCGTGAATCGTTGACCAGCGAGGCGTTTCGCGATGCTATCGTGCAGGCGGGCGGCGAGGGCGTTACCAGCCTGTGGCATGAGCAACAAAAAAATCCCCCGTTTGTTTTACTGCACGATTACTGATAACCAGGTTTGGTATTCATGTCACTTTTGTTAAAATGTGCATAATTTCACCTCTGGCAGTCACTGTTCCATCACTCCTATGCTAAATCGTCTTTTTTTCTGTCTGCTGCTGCTGGCCGCAGGTGTCGCGCAGGCCAGCCTGCTCGGTCGCGAACAACCCTCTGCGCAATATATGCAAATCACCGAAGATGCCGCGATCTGGGCGAAGGTCGGCGATAGCGTTCAGACGGTCGGCACCGTCCGCGAAGGGCAACTGCTCGCCGTGGTGCCGATTGCCGCCGACTACTATGAATTTCGCTTCGGCTTCGGCACCGGGTTTATCGATAAAGCGCATCTGACCGACGTGCAGGGCAGTAACCGCGTAAAAGACAGTCTCGGCGATCTGAATAAGCCGCTCAGCAACCAGAATCTGCTCACCTGGCGGGATGTCACCATCTATAACGAGCCGGATGCGAACAGCGCGCCGTTCGGCACGCTCGCGGAAAATCTGCGTTACCCTGTCGTCGGCAAGCTGAAAGACCGCCTCAACCAGACCTGGTATCAGATCCGCATCGGCGACCGGCTGGGTTATATCAGTAGCCTGGACGCGCAGGAAGATAACGGCATTCCGGTGCTGACGTACCACCATATCCTGCGCGATGAAGAGAACACCCGGTTTCGCCACACCTCGACCACCACGTCCGTGCGCGCGTTCAGCAACCAGATGACATGGCTGCGCGATCAGGGCTATGCCACGATTAGCCTCTACGATCTCGACGGCTACGTGCATAACCGCGTGAATTTGCCCGCCCGCGCGGTGGCGATCACCTTCGACGATGGGCTGAAGTCGGTTTATCGCTACGCGTATCCGGTACTGAAAGAATATGGCTTTAAAGCGACGGCGTTTATTATCTCGTCGCGCATTAAGCGCCAGCCGCAGCGGTGGGAGCCGAAATCGCTCCAGTTTATGAGCGTTTCCGAGCTGAAATCGATTCAGGACGTGTTTGATATCCAGTCGCACACCCATTTTCTGCATCGCACCGACGGCGCGCGCCATCCGATTTTGTTAAGCCGCACGTATCACAACATTCTCTTTGATTTTCAGCGGTCTCGCCGCGCGCTCTCACAGTTCAATCCGCACGTGCTGTTTCTCTCTTATCCGTTCGGCGGGTATGACGACAAGGCGGTGAAGGCGGCGGGCGACGCCGGGTTTCATCTGGCGGTGACGACGGTGAAGGGGAAAGTGAAGCCGGGCGATAACCCGTATTTGCTCAAGCGGCTCTATATTCTGCGCACCGACTCGCTGGAGACGATGGCGAAAATCATCAGTAATCAGCCGCAGGGATAAAAAAAGCCCTCGCGAGGAGGGCGTTACGGCGAGGCGGGAGGGCGGTTACGCTACCTGCACCGGCACCGCTTTGGCGAGACGTTTCATCTCGTTGTCGCCGTCGAAATAGGCGACTTTCGGCTGCCAGCTGCGCGCCTGCTCATCCGGCATGGTCACGTAGCTTGCGATAATCAGGATATCGCCGACATCCGCGCAGTGGGCCGCCGCGCCGTTCACCGAAATGATCTTCGAGCCGCGCTCGCCCGCGATGGCGTAAGTCGAAAAGCGTTTGCCATTGGTCACGTTGTAGATATCAATGGCTTCATATTCCAGAATGCCCGCGGCCTCGAGGAAATCCTGATCGATGGCGCAGGAGCCTTCATAATGCAGGTCCGCCTGAGTAACTTTGACGCGGTGCAGTTTGCCCTGCAACATGGTGCGAATCATAACTTGAACCCTGTTTACCTGAATGTCGTCAGAGCCGGGCGGTGACCCGGCTCCAGGAATTTATCCCGGGCAGTATTGCCCTTTTTACCCATGCTGTCTACTGGGTTAATTCCACGGTCTGATTGTCGATTAACCGCGCCTGACCGAGCCACGCCGCCATCAGAATCACCGCGCGTTGGCTTGCCGGTGAGAGCGGCTGCAGCGTGTCGGCATCGCGGATTTGCAGGTCGTCCGGACGGAAACCTTTCTCGCTGAGTTCGTCGCTTGCCGCGGCGATAATCGCCTCCAGATCGCGCTCGCCCGCGCGCAGTTTGTCCGCCATCGCGTTCATTACTTTGCTTAAGCCCGGCGCGATTTTACGCTGGTCGCTGGTGAGATAGCCGTTACGGGAGCTGAGCGCCAGCCCGTCTTTGGCGCGTACCGTCGGCACGCCAACAATCTCGATGTCATAACCCATGTCGGCCGTCATTTTGCGGATCAGCGCGAGCTGCTGATAATCCTTTTCGCCAAAGCAGGCGACATCCGGCTGCACCAGGTTAAACAGCTTGCTGACCACGGTCGAGACGCCGCGGAAATGGCCCGGACGGCTTGCGCCTTCCAGCATGGTGGAGAGGCCCGGCACGTCAACATAGGTCTGGTCATTCATGCCCTGCGGATAGACCTCTTCCGGCGTAGGGGCGAACACGAAATCGGCGCCGCGTTTTTTCAGCTTTTCGCAATCTTCCTGAAGCGTGCGCGGGTAGCGCGCCAGATCGTCGGCGCGGTCAAACTGCATCGGATTAACGAAAATACTTACCACCACCGCGTCGGCGTTGGCTTTCGCCTCGTCCACCAGCTTCATATGGCCGTCGTGAAGATTGCCCATGGTCGGCACCAGAGCGATGCGTTTGCCTTCCATGCGCAGGCGACGGATCTGCTGGCGCAGCAGCGGCAAGGTTTCAATAATCAGCACAATGACACTCCTTTAGTGAAAACTGTGTTCTTCGCCCGGATACGCGCCGGACTCCACTTCAGCAATATACTGGCGCACCGCGGCGCGCATATCGCCCGCTTCAGCCAGGAAGTTTTTAGCGAATTTCGGGATGTGGCCGCCGGTAATGCCGAAGGCGTCATGCATCACGAGAATCTGCCCGTCAGTGACGTTACCGGCGCCGATGCCGATAACCGGAATGGAAAGCGCGTCGGTGATGCGCTGCGCCAGCGCGACCGGCACGCACTCCAGCACCAGAAGCTGCGCGCCTGCGGCTTCTAAAGCCAGCGCGTCGTTAAACAGCGTCTGCGCGGCGGCTTCATCGCGGCCCTGTACTTTATAGCCGCCGAAAATATTGACGGATTGCGGGGTCAGCCCCAGATGCCCACACACCGGCACCGCGCGCTCGGTCAGCATACGTACCGTGTCGGCAAGCCACTGGCCGCCTTCGATTTTCACCATATTGGCGCCCGCGCGCATGACGGCGGCGCTGTTTTCAAAGGCCTGCTCAGGCGTGGCATATGCCATAAACGGCAAGTCGGCGAGCAACAGACAGTGCGGCGCGCCGCGGCGTACAGCGCGCGTATGATAGGCGATGTCGTCGACGGTGACCGGCAGGGTCGAATCGTGTCCCTGGACGGTCATGCCCAGCGAATCTCCCACCAGCATGACGCCAATTCCTTCTTCTTCAAAGAGTTTCGCAAAGCTGAAATCGTAGGCGGTGATGGTGGCGAATTTTTTGCCGGTTTCCTTCAGGCGTCGCAATTGAGAAATGGTTGTCGGTTTCATGGGTGTCCCGCAAACAGAAAAAAAGCAGTGTAAACGATGCGTTTACGGGAGGATACCGCGAGGAAATACGAAGGGGAACTTTTTGATTTACCAGTGGCGAATTGCTGAACAATCAAGGCGTTCGAGCACATCGGCCAGACGCTCGCCATCCGGGAAGCGCAGCGCGGGCGCTATCTCTGAAAGCGGCAGCAGCATAAAGGCGCGGTTTTTCATGTCGTAGTGGGGAACGGTCAGCCGCTCGGTGTTTATCGTCGCGTCGCCAAACAGCATGATATCGAGATCGAGCGTGCGCGGCCCCCAGCGCTCCGCTTTACGCACGCGCCCCTGCTCAAGCTCGATGCGCTGCGTGTTATCGAGAAGTGCTTCGGCGCTAAGCGTCGTCTCCAGCGCCACGGCGGCATTCAGGTAATCGGGCTGATCCTGCGGGCCAAGCGGCGGGGTGCGATAGAAAGAAGAGGTGGTCACGATGCGGCTGTGAGGAATACGCGCCAGCGCGGCCAGCGCGTTATTGACCTGAGAAAGCGGCTCGGCAAGATTGCTGCCGAGCGCGATAAAGGCCAGCGTCACGCGTTACCCTCGCGGCGCGGGGTGGTGCGACGACGTGGACGACGCGTACGGCGACGCGCGGCCGGTTCGTCGCCCAGATCGTTGAGCATATCTTTTTGCATCGGCGGCGCGGCGGACTGGAATTCACCCCACCAGTTCGTCAGGCGTTGCAGCTCGCTGTTGCTTTCCGCTTCGGCGCGCAGCGCCAGCAGATCGTAGGCGGCGCGGAATTTCGGATGCTCCATCAGCTTCCACGCGCGTTTGCCCTGACGGCGAGACAGGCGCAGTTGCAGCATCCAGATATCGCGGATAAGCGTCGTAATGCGTTTGGGAATAGCCAGCGAGCGGCAGGCTTCATCCAGCACGTCGTTCATGGCGAGCGCGAACGCGTCGTAGTAAGCAAGGCCGCTCTCCTGGGCGATTTTCTGCGCCATTTCGAGCTGCGGATACCAGAACATCGCGGCGAACAGAAACGCCGGATTCACGCGCATATCATTGTGAATGCGGTGATCGGTGTTCTTCAGTACCTGCGCGATGATGCGCTCCATCGGGCTGTCGCCTTTCTCGGTGAAATAGCGGCTGATGCCCGGGAACAGCGGCTGGAACAGGTTGTATTCGCACAGCAGGCGATACGTCGCATAGCCGTAACCGGCCTGCAACAGCTTCAGCGATTCTTCAAACAAACGCGCTGGCGGCACATCGTTCAGCAGCGTGGCAAGGCGCGGGATAGGCTCCCCGGTTTCCGGGCTGATGCGCATATCAAGGCGTGCGGCGAAGCGCACCGCGCGCAGCATACGGACCGGATCTTCGCGGTAGCGCGTTTCCGGATCGCCGATAAGACGAATAATGCCTTCGTTGAGATCGTTCAGGCCGCCGACATAATCACGTACCGTGAAATCGGCCACGCTGTAATAAAGGCTGTTGATGGTGAAATCGCGGCGCTGGGCGTCTTCTTCGATGGAGCCGAAAATGTTGTCGCGCAGCAGCATGCCGTTCTGGCCGCGCTGGGAGGTGGCGCGATCGCTTTCGCTCTCTTCGTGATGGCCGCGAAAGGTCGCCACTTCAATGATTTCCGGCCCGAACATCACGTGCGCCAGGCGGAAGCGACGGCCGACCAGGCGGCAGTTGCGGAACAGCTTACGGACCTGATCCGGCGTGGCGTTCGTGGTCACGTCAAAATCTTTCGGCTTTTTGCCAAGCAGCAGATCGCGCACACCGCCGCCGACAAGCCAGGCTTCATAGCCCGCTTTATTCAGGCGGTACATCACTTTAAGCGCGTTCTCGCTGATATCTTTGCGGGAGATAGCGTGCTGTTCACGCGGGATTATGGTTATGGCGGGCTGTGCGACGCCTTCGTCAACCACGCTCTCCTCGCGGTTTAACACCTTACGGCAAAAATTAGCGACTCGGGTAAAAATGGTGCACCTCGGTAGTGTCAGACTCTGGACAAAAAACAGCGGCTAATATAGCTCAGCGCAACGCATTTGAGAATGCCGGATTCGCGGCTACCGCCGCAGGCACCGCGCTGAGAACCCATTTTTCCACCGCCTGACGCAACAGCGCTTCGGTGGAAAGCGAACGCCAGTCGTCATCGACCGGCTGGTTTAAAAACCTCAGCGCCTCAACCAGCACTGGCCGCGGATCGCCTTCGGGCAGCGGCGGCGCGTGGTTCTGTTTGGAAAGCTTATTGCCATCCGGGTTCACCACCAGCGGCAGATGCACGTAATCCGGCGCCTGCCAGCCAAACTGCTGGTAGAGCGAAATCTGGCGCACCGTCGGCTCGATGAGATCCGCCCCGCGCACGATTTCCGTCACGCCCTGGAAATGATCGTCGACGACGACGGCCAGGTTATAGGCGAACAGGCCGTCGCGGCGGTGAATAATAAAATCTTCGCGGGCGAGCGCCGGGTCGGCGATGATTTCACCGCGCAGCGTATCGGTAAACGCCATAACCGGGTGCGTCTGCACCAGGCGTACGGCGGCGTTCTCCGGGCCGTGATGCAACGCGCGACAGTGGCCGTCGTAAATGCCGCCCCGTTGTTGAATGCGGCTGCGCGGGCAGGTGCAGTAGTAGCTTAGCCCGTGCTCGCGCAGGTACGCCAGCGCCTCGCGGTAGGCCTCGTGACGCTGCGACTGATACAGCACCTCGCCATCCCAGTGCAGGCCGTAATGCTCAAGCTGGCGCAAAATCGCGTCGGCGGCGCCCGGCACTTCGCGCGGCGGATCGATATCTTCGATACGCACAAGCCAGGTGCCCTGCAACGCACGGGCCTGAAGATAACTGCCGAGCGCGGCAATCAGCGAGCCGAAATGCAGTTCGCCGGAAGGTGAGGGGGCGAAACGCCCAACGTATGGCTTAACAGACATGGTGATGGCAGATATAAAAGAATACGGCGGGAAAATCCCGCCGTAAGTGTTATTAATTTGCGTCGGCGATTAGCCGGCCATCTGTTTTTCGCGGATTTCAGCGAGCGTCTTACAGTCGATGCACAGATCGGCGGTCGGACGGGCTTCCAGACGACGGATGCCGATTTCAACACCGCAGGATTCGCAGTAGCCGAAATCTTCGTCTTCCACTTTTTTCAGCGTTTTTTCAATCTTCTTGATAAGCTTGCGTTCGCGGTCGCGGTTACGCAGCTCAAGGCTGAACTCCTCTTCCTGGGCGGCACGGTCTACCGGATCCGGGAAGTTTGCAGCTTCATCCTGCATATGGGTTACGGTGCGATCGACTTCATCCCGGAGTTGATTACGCCATGCCTCAAGAATACGCCTGAAGTGCGCCAGCTGGGCTTCGTTCATATACTCTTCGCCCGGTTTCTCCTGATAAGGCTCCACCCCAGCGATGGCGAGAATACTCAGGGACGATGTTTTACGGTTTTGCCCTTCTTGCATGTTGCTTCTCCTTAACACGCACTATCGATCCCCTTCTCGGGGGAAAAATCAGGCCGCTATAAATAACAGAAGCTTTTCCGGATAGCAATTATCTAAACGTTACACTTGACAACCCTGTGAGGAAAAGCGTATTTGCGCACGCGGCCGTATCATTATTAGTCGATTGCGGATCAACTGGTTATAAGCGAACCGGCAAAGGCGACGTCAGCGTTATCTCACTGGCGGAAAGCGAGGCCTTCCAGGCCAGCACTTCCACCCCCTTGCGCTGCGCCTCGCTCAGGAGCTCGGCATAGCGTTCATCAATATGGCGCGCCGGGGCAACCTGCGTAATGGCGGAGTGCAGCACGGCGAACAACAGCACGGCGCGATCCCCTTGTTCCACTACGCTCATCAGCTCCCGCAAATGCTTCTGACCGCGCGCGGTCACCGCATCCGGGAAGTACCCTGAATCCTGCTCCGACAGCGTCACGGATTTCACCTCAATATAGCAGTTAACCTTGTCACTCGCCTGCAACATAAAGTCGATGCGGCTGCGTTCGGCGCCGTACTTGACTTCACTCTTCAGGCTCTCGTAACCGGCTAACGCAGGCAGCCTCTGCGCCTGCAAGGCCTCTTTCACCACCGTGTTGGCGCGCAGCGTATTCACGCAAATAAACGCGCCGTCACGGGTTTCAGTTAATTCCCAGGTGTGCGGATATTTGCGCGTCGCGACGCTTGAGGTGGAATACCAGACGGTATCCCCTGGCGTCGCGCAGCCGGTCATCGCACCGGTGTTCGGGCAGTGCAGGGTTAAGGTGTCGCCTTGCGGCGTGACCACATCGGCGAGAAAGCGCTTGTAGCGCTGAATCAGCCGGGCCGGTTGCAGTGCGGGCGTAAATTCCATGTCGCTTCCTTATGGGTTCAGAGACCAGCTTTGCAGCGGCTGGTAACGGGTACGTCCCTGTTCAAATCGCGATTCATACAGCACAAACTCCCGCACCGGAAGCTGCCAGCCAAACCCTGGCGGCGGCAGCCTGACCGGGTGCTGAGCGTTACGCAGTAATGTGACATGCGGATGAAAGGGTTGCGCGCTTTGTGGGCAACCGCTGCGCGCCGCCTGCGCACGCAGCAGATTCGCGAGCTGCAACAGGCCGCGCGGCGGCTGGCGGGAGCCGAGCCAGACCACCTGCGAGCGGGGCCAGTGCCCGGCGTCGTCGAGCGCAAGCGTAAACCCTGGCTGTTGAATACGCCCGGCAAGCGCGCTTAACGTGCGCTGTTTTTGCGCGCTGACGTCGCCTAAAAAGGCGAGCGTGATATGCAAATTCGCGGCGGCGATGGGCCTGCCCGCGTCGGGCGCAAAGCTTGCGGCGCGCCACTCAATAATGCGTTGCTGAAGGTCGGCTGGCAGCGGCAGCGCGAAAAACAGCCGTTTCTGGTCTGACATAGCGGTAACTCGTAATGATCGGGCGGAATGCTACAATGCGTGCCTTTCATAGTAACCCTCTGGAGCCTGTCGTGTCGTCTTTACCGGTCGCCGCCGTTTTACCTGACCTTCTCAACGCCCTGCAGCACGCGCCGCAGGTGCTGCTGTGCGCCCCGACCGGCGCCGGGAAATCGACCTGGCTGCCGCTGGAAATCTTAAAATCCGGCGGTCTGGACGGGAAAATCATTATGCTGGAGCCCAGACGGCTCGCGGCGCGCAACGTGGCGCAGCGTCTGGCGGATCTGCTCGGCGAGCCGTGCGGCGAAACCGTGGGCTACCGGATGCGCGCCGAAAGCTGCACCGGCCCGGCCACCCGGCTGGAAGTGGTGACCGAAGGCATTCTGACGCGGCTGTTGCAGCGCGACCCGGAGCTTTCCGGCGTGTCGCTGGTGATCCTCGATGAATTCCACGAGCGCAGCGTGCAGGCGGATCTCGCCCTGGCGCTGCTGCTCGATGTCCAGCAGGGGCTGCGTGACGATCTCAAGCTGCTGATTATGTCTGCGACGCTGGACAACGCGCGCCTGCAGGCGATGCTGCCGCAGGCGCCGACGGTGGTGTCTGAAGGGCGCAGCTTCCCGGTGGAGCGGCGCTACCAGACGCTCTCTGCGCATCAGCGTTTCGATGAGGCGGTGGCGCAGGCCGTGAGCGGCTTGCTGCGTGAAGAATCCGGTTCGCTGCTGCTGTTTTTACCGGGCGTCGGCGAGATCCAGCGGGTGCAGACGCAGCTTGCAGAACGTGTGGGGCGCGATGTGCTGCTGTGTCCGCTCTACGGCGCGCTGCCGCTCGCCGAGCAGCGCAAGGCTATCCTGCCCGCGCCGTCCGGCTTTCGCAAAGTGGTGCTCGCCACCAATATCGCGGAAACCAGTCTGACCATCGAAGGCATCCGGCTGGTGGTGGACAGCGCCCAGGAGCGCGTGGCGCGCTTTGACGCCCGCACTGGCCTGACGCGGCTTATCACGCAGCGCATCAGCCAGGCGTCGATGACCCAGCGCGCCGGCCGCGCCGGACGCCTTGAGCCGGGCATCTGTCTGCATCTTCTCCCGAAAGAGCAGGCGGAGCGCGCCGCCGCGCAGTCTGAAGCCGAAATTACCCAAAGCGATCTCTCCGGGCTGCTGCTGGAGCTGCTGATGTGGGGATGCCGAGACGTAACGGATCTCCAGTGGCTGGATCTGCCGCCCGCGGCGAACCTTGCCGCCGCGCGCGAACTGCTCACCGCGCTGGGCGCGCTGAAAGACGGTCAGCTCACCGCGCGCGGACGCCAGATGGCGCAGTTTGGCAACGATCCGCGCCTCGCCGCGATGCTGGCCTGCGCAGAAGGCGCTGACGCTCAGGCGACGGCGGCGCGGCTCGCCGCAATACTCGAAGAGCCGCCTCGCGGGGCGGAGGCGGATTTGCGCAGCGCCTTTTCCCGCAGCCAGGGCAACTGGCAGGCCCGCTGCGCGCAACTGATGAAGCGGCTTAACGCCCGCGGCGGCACGCCGTCGCTCTCTTTTGCACCCGCGCTGTTGGCCTGCGCGTTCAGCGACCGTATCGCGCGCCGTCGCGGTCAGGAGGGGCGCTATCAGCTCGCCAACGGCATGGGCGCGATGCTCAGTCAGGACGACGCGCTGACGCGCTATGAGTGGCTTATCGCGCCGCTGCTGCTTCAGAGCAGCCACAGCGCCGACGCGCGCATTTTACAGGCGCTGCCGCTCGACATCGACGCGCTCATTGACGCATGCCCGCATCTGCTGAGCCAGCGCGATTCGCTGGAGTGGAATGACGAACAGGGCACGCTGCGCGCGCAGCGTCGCTGGCAGGTTGGGCAACTGGTGCTGAAAACCCAGCCGCTCTCAAAGCCTTCCGAAGAGGAGCTTCACCAGGCGATGCTTAACGGCATTCGCGAAAAAGGGCTTTCTGTTCTTAACTGGACGCCAGAGGCGGAGCAGTTGCGCCTGCGTTTGCAGTGCGCGGCGCGTTTTCTGCCGGAACATCCGTGGCCGGACGTCAGCGACGAGGCGCTGCTGGCCTCGCTCGATGTCTGGCTGTTACCCGCGCTTCGCGGCGTACATTCGCTGCGCGCGCTGAAAAATATCAATCTCGCCCAGGCGCTGCTGCATTTACTCGACTGGACGCAGCGGCAACGGCTGGATAGTGCGCTGCCAGAGCATTACACTGTGCCGACCGGCAGCCGGATAGCGATTCGCTATCATGAGGAAAACCCACCGGCGCTGGCCGTGCGCATTCAGGAGATGTTCGGTGAGGCCGACACGCCGGTTATCGCCGAAGGCCGGGTGCCGCTCACCCTTGAACTGCTTTCGCCCGCCCAGCGACCGCTACAGATCACGCGCGATCTCAGCGCGTTCTGGCGCGGCGCCTGGAAAGAGGTGCAGAAAGAGATGAAAGGGCGCTACCCGAAACATGTCTGGCCGGACGATCCGGCGAATGCGCAGCCGACCCGGCGCACCAAAAAGTATCAGTAACGACGGCCTTGCCGTCGTGATGATTTGAGAGCTTTCTTCTTCCGCCTGCGGGCGGAAGAGCCAAGAATCTGGCCTTTGCGCCTGTACGTTGTGGAGAAAAAGCATGGCGGGGAATGACCGCGAACCTATCGGACGCAAAGGACGACCGACGCGTCCGACTAAACAGAAGGTAAGCCGTCGTCGTCTCAGGGAAGAGGATTATGACGATGAGTATGAAGACGATGATGAGGAGCCGATGCCGCGTAAAGTAAAAGGCAAAAAAGGCAAGGGCGGCAAACGCCGCTGGCTGTGGCTTCTGTTAAAGCTGTTTGTGATTTTTGTGGTGTTGCTGGTTATTTACGGCGTCTATCTCGATCAAAAAATCCGCAGCCGTATCGATGGCAAAGTCTGGCAACTGCCGGCGGCGGTCTATGGGCGCATGGTTAACCTTGAGCCGGATATGACCATCAGCAAGCAGGAGATGGTGAAGCTGCTGGAGGCGACGCAGTATCGTCAGGTGACGAAAATGACGCGCCCTGGCGAATTTACCGTCCAGGCGAACAGCATTGAGATGATTCGCCGTCCGTTCGATTTCCCGGACAGCAAAGAGGGGCAGATCCGCGCGCGCCTGGAGTTTGACGGCGACCATCTGGCCTCTATCGAGAACATGGACAGCAACCGTAACTTCGGTTTCTTCCGCCTCGATCCGCGGCTGATTACGATGCTGTCATCGCCCAACGGCGAGCAGCGCCTGTTTGTGCCGCGCTCCGGCTTCCCGGATCTGCTGGTCGATACGCTGGTCGCGACGGAAGACCGCCACTTCTATGAGCATGACGGCATCAGCGTCTGGTCGATTGGTCGCGCGGTGCTGGCGAACCTGACGGCGGGCCGCGCGGTGCAGGGCGGCAGTACGCTGACGCAGCAGCTGGTGAAAAACCTGTTCCTGACTAACAAGCGCACCCTGTGGCGTAAAGCCAACGAAGCGTACATGGCGCTTATCATGGACGCGCGTTATGACAAGGATCGTATCCTTGAGCTGTACCTGAACGAGGTGTATCTCGGTCAGAGCGGCGACGATCAGATCCGCGGTTTCCCGCTGGCGAGCCTTTACTACTTCGGCCGTCCGGTGGAAGAGCTGAGCCTCGATCAGCAGGCGTTGCTGGTGGGCATGGTGAAGGGCGCGTCGCTCTATAACCCATGGCGTAACCCGAAACTGGCGCTGGAGCGTCGTAACCTCGTGCTGCGCCTGCTCCAGGAGCAAAAGGTCATCGACCAGGAGCTCTACGACATGCTGAGCGCCCGCCCGCTGGGGGTGCAGCCGCGCGGCGGCGTCATCTCCCCGCAGCCGGCGTTTATGCAGATGGTGCGTCAGGAGTTGCAGGCGAAGCTTGGCGACAAAGTGAAAGATCTCTCCGGCGTGAAGATTTTCACCACGTTTGACTCGGTCGCGCAGGATGCGGCGGAGAAAGCGGCGGTGGAAGGTATTCCGGCGCTGATTAAACAGCGCAAGCTGAAGGATCTGGAAACCGCGATGGTGGTGGTGGACCGTTTCACCGGCGAAGTCCGTGCGATGGTCGGCGGCGCGAATCCGCAGTTCGCGGGCTATAACCGCGCCATGCAGGCGCGCCGCTCGATTGGCTCGCTCGCCAAACCGGCGACCTACCTGACCGCGCTAAGTCAGCCAAACACGTACCGTCTCAACACCTGGATCGCCGATGCGCCGATCGCCCTGCGCCAGCCGAACGGGCAGGTGTGGTCGCCGCAGAACGACGATCACCGCTACAGCGGCCAGGTGATGCTGGTGGATGCGCTGACGCGCTCCATGAACGTGCCGACCGTCAACCTCGGTATGGCACTGGGGCTGCCCGCCGTGACCGAGACCTGGAAAAAACTCGGCGCGCCGGAAAATCAGCTGCATCCGGTTCCGGCTATGCTGCTCGGCGCGCTGAACCTGACGCCGGTTGAAGTGGCGCAGGCGTTCCAGACCATCGCGAGCGGCGGCAATCGCGCCCAGCTTTCCGTGCTGCGTTCGGTGATCGCCGAAGATGGCAGCGTGCTGTATCAGAGCTTCCCGCAGTCGGAGCGCGCCGTACCGGCGCAGGCCGCCTACCTGACGCTCTGGACGATGCAGCAGGTCGTGCAGCGCGGCACCGGCCATGCGCTGGCGGTGAAATTCCCGAAACTGCATCTCGCCGGGAAAACGGGGACCACCAACAACAACGTCGACACCTGGTTTGCCGGTATCGACGGGCGTGAAGTGGTGATCACCTGGGTGGGACGCGATAATAACCAGCCGACCAAACTCTACGGGGCCAGCGGCGCGATGGCGATTTACCAGCGCTATCTGACCAATCAGTCGCCGATCCCGCTGGATCTGACGCCGCCTGAAGATATCGTCGACATGGGCGTTGATGATATGGGCAATTTCCTGTGCGGCGGCGGTGGTATGCGTACGCTGCCGGTCTGGACCAGCGATCCGAATGCGCTCTGCCAGCAGAGCCAGCCGGTCGCGCCGTCGGGCAATCCGTTCGATCAGTCCGCGCCGCAGCAGCCGCAACAGCAGCAGCCTCAACAGGCGCCGCAGCAGGAAGAGAAGAGCGACGGCGTCGCGGGCTGGATTAAAGATATGTTCGGCAGCAACTGACGTCCGCTTCGGTGACACAGGGCTTAGCGCCTCTCCGGCTTCGGCGGGAGCAGGGCTAAGCCCTTTTTTATTGTCACGGGTCTTTAAAGTGCCGATAACGTTTCGATAGCCGCTGATTAACCAGATAATTTCCTCTGGTGATTAATTGGGCCATTGGCCGCCCGCGCTGCGCCAGGCGCTTGCTATATAAACAACCTTTCGCATATCATCTCGGGCGCATAATAATAATTCTCGTTTACGTTATCATTTGTCACTATCACTCAGAGAAATTAGCATGGCGCGTTCTACTCACACTCAGATCAATACCAGGATTTGCAGACTGGTGGTTGTTGTTGCAACGGCGTGCGGCGGTTTTGCCGCCTCCGCGTTAGCCGCCGACGGCCAGAAAGAGGAAACCATCACCGTTTCCGCTGCTGCTGCGCAGGAGAGCGCCTGGGGCCCGGCCCCGACCATTGCGGCAAAACGTTCCGCGACCGCCACCAAAACCGATACGCCGATTGAAAAAACGCCGCAGTCCGTGTCCGTCGTGACGCGCGAAGAGATGGACATGCATCAGTCTCAGTCGGTGAAAGAAGCGCTGGGCTATACGCCGGGCGTGGTCGTCAGCAACCGTGGCGCCTCTACCACTTATGACTTTGTCAGCATTCGCGGGTTTACGTCCGTGGGCTTAAGCCAGAACAACTATCTGGATGGGCTGAAACTGCAGGGCAACTTTTACAACGATGCGGTTATCGACCCTTACATGCTGGAGCGCGTTGAACTGATGCGCGGCCCGACGTCCGTGCTTTATGGTAAGAGCAACCCCGGCGGCATTATCGCGATGGTCAGCAAGCGTCCGACCACCGAACCGCTGCATGAAGTCCAGTTCAAAATGGGCACGGATAATCTTTACCAGACCGGTTTTGACTTCAGCGACTCTCTGGACGATAACGGCGAGTTTTCTTACCGCCTGACCGGCGTGGCGCGCTCGAACGATCAGCAGCAGGTTAACGCTAAACAGAAACGCTACGCGATTGCGCCGTCGTTTACCTGGCGTCCTGATGAAAACACGAATTTCACGTTCCTTTCTTATTTCCAGAACGAACCGCAAACCGGCTACTACGGCTGGCTGCCGAAAGAGGGAACGGTCGAACCGTTACCGAACGGCAAACGTATCGGCAGCGATTTTAACGAAGGCGCGTCTAATAACTCCTATTCCCGCAACCAGAAAATGGTGGGGTATAGCTTCGAGCACGCTTTCGACGACACCTTTACCGTGCGTCAGAACCTGCGTTTTGCAGAGATGAAAACGGCGCAGCAGAGCGTCTACGGCACAGGCGTTCAGGCCGATGGCCATACGCTGAACCGCGGCACCGTCGTTGATAACGAGCGTCTGCAGAACTTCAGCGTCGATACCCAACTGCAAAGCAAATTCGCCACCGGCGCTCTGGACCATACGCTGCTGACCGGCGTCGATTTCATGCGTATGCGCAACGACATCAATGCCGCGTTTGGCTCAGCGCCAGCCATCGATCTTTACGGCTCTTACACGCCGGAAGACTTTGATTTTGGTAATGCCGAGCCATATCAGCTTAACGAAACGAAACAGACCGGTATTTACGTTCAGGATCAGGCTGAATGGGATAAATGGGTGTTTACGCTCGGCGGCCGCTATGACTGGTCTCAACAAGGGACGACCGTACGGGCTGATGGTGGTTCTATTGAGCGCAACGACCACCAGTTTACCTGGCGCGGCGGCGTGAACTACCTGTTCGACAACGGTATTTCCCCGTACGTTAGCTACAGCCAGTCTTTCGAGCCGAACGCTTTTGATCTCTACAGCACGCCGCGCATGGCTTTTGCGCCGTCTAAAGGCGAGCAGTATGAAGCGGGCGTGAAATATGTGCCGAAAGATATGCCTATCGTGATTACCGGCGCGGTGTATCAGTTGACCAAAACCAACACGCTGACTACCGATCCTAATGATGCAACCTTACAGGTGCCATCGGGTGAAGTGCGCTCACGCGGTGTCGAGCTGGAAGCCAAAGCCGCAGTTAACGCGAACATCAACGTGACGGCGTCTTACACCTATATTGATGCGGAATACACCAAAGACACCAATCTCAAAGGCAATCACGTTGAGCAGGTGCCGCGCAATATGGGCTCGCTGTGGGGCGATTACACGTTTAATAATGGCCCGCTCTCCGGGCTGACGATTGGCACCGGCGGTCGCTTTATCGGCTCCAGCTACGGCGATCCGACGAATACCTTTAAAGTCGGTAGCGCCGCGGTCATGGACGCTGTGGTCAAATATGACCTCGCGCGAGTGGGCCTGCCAGGCTCAAGCGTTGCGGTAAACGTTAATAACCTCCTTGACCGTGAATATGTCTCCAGTTGCTTCCAGACCTATGGTTGTTTCTGGGGCGCGGAACGTCAGGTTACGGCGACCGCCACATTCCGCTTCTGATCCGTCTTCGGGCACGCCTGCGCGTGCCCTTCAACAAGTTGGCTACCATGCAGGACAAAATTTCCCCGCCCGATGCTGGTTTTTCGTTAAAAGATCTCACTTTTCGTGTGCCCGGACGCACGCTGCTGCATCCCTTATCGCTCACCTTTCCGGCGGGCAAAGTCACCGGTCTCATCGGCCATAACGGCTCCGGCAAATCCACGCTACTGAAAATGCTGGGGCGTCACCAGAAACCCTCCGGGGGAGACATTCTGCTGAACGGCGAGCCGCTCGCGGACTGGAACAGCAAAGCGTTCGCGCGTGAAGTCGCGTATCTGCCGCAGCAACTGCCCGCCGCGGAGGGCATGACGGTGCGTGAACTGGTGGCGATTGGCCGCTACCCGTGGCACGGCGCGCTCGGGCGTTTCGGGGCGGAAGATCGCGAACGGGTGGAGGAAGCGATTACTCTGGTAGGGCTTAAACCCCTTGCGCACCGGCTGGTGGACAGCCTTTCCGGCGGTGAGCGCCAGCGCGCCTGGATAGCCATGCTGGTGGCGCAGAACAGCCGCTGCCTGCTGCTCGACGAGCCGACCTCGGCGCTGGATATCGCCCATCAGGTTGACGTGCTGGCGCTGATTCACCGCTTAAGCCAGCAGCGCGGGTTAACGGTGATCGCGGTGCTGCACGACATCAACATGGCGGCGCGTTACTGCGACCATCTGGTGGCGCTGCGCGGCGGGGAGATGATAGCTCAGGGCAGCCCGCTTGAACTTATGAACGGCGAAACGCTGCAACAGATTTATGGCATTCCGATGGGCATTCTGCCGCATCCGGCGGGCCTGGCACCCGTGAGCTTTGTCTGCTGATGCGCGATATTCTCTCTACGCCTTTCAGCCGTCGGCGTCTGATGACGGCGATGGCCCTCTCGCCGCTGATGTGGCACATGGCGAAAGCCCGTGCGGCATCGGTGGATCTCAAACGTATCGTGGCGCTCGAATGGCTGCCCGTCGAACAGCTTATCGCGCTCGGCGTGGTGCCTTTCGCGGTCGCGGATGTGCCGAACTATCGCCTGTGGGTTGACTACCCGCCGCTGCCGGATTCCGTTATCGACGTCGGGCTGCGTACCGAGCCGAATCTGGAGCTGCTTACCCAGCTTCAGCCATCGCTGATGATCTGGTCGGCCGGTTATGGCCCCGCGGAGGCGCAGCTTAAGCGTATCGCGCCTGGTATGGGCGTGACGTTTACCGACGGCAAGGCGCCGCTTGCCATGGCGCGCCAGTCGCTAGTAGCGCTGGCCGCACGGCTGGGGCTGGAGAGCGCGGCGCAGGCTCACCTTGATGAGTTTGAACGGTTCCTGACGCAGATGAAGCTGCGCTTTGCGGGCCGCGGCCAGCGTCCGCTGCTGATGATGTCGTTACTGGACTCACGCCACGCGCTAACGCTCGGTACGAACAGCCTGTTCCAGCCGGTGCTGGATGCGGTAAATATTCCCAACGCCTGGCAGGATAAGACCAATTTCTGGGGCAGCGCGATTGTCGGCGTCGAGCGCCTCGCGCAGTTCCGCGACGCTGACGTCATCTGCTTTGAGCATGGCGATGATCAGGCGATGCGCCAGCTTGCCGCCACGCCGCTCTGGCAGGCGATGCCGTTTGTGCGCGAGGGCCGGTTTCAGCGCGTGCCCGCCGTCTGGTTTTACGGCGCGACGCTTTCGGCGATGCGCTTTGGCCGCGTGCTGGATAACGCGCTGGGAGGCCGGGCATGAGACAACGTTCTTTGCTGTTCCCGGCGCTGTTGCTGGGGCTGTTGTTCGCGCTGGCGCTCGGTCTGAGCTGGGCTAACCTGAACGCCTGGCTGCCGCGCGCGCAATGGGGCGAGGCGCTGTGGCGCCCGGATATCGACGCCATCGACCAGATGCTGTTCCACTACAGCCTGCTGCCGCGCTTTGCGGTGTCGCTGTTAGTCGGCGCGGGGCTTGGGCTGGTGGGCGTGCTGTTTCAGCAGGTGTTGCGTAACCCGCTTGCGGAGCCGACCACGCTTGGCGTGGCGACCGGCGCGCAGCTTGGCGTGACCGTAGCGACGCTCTGGGCGTTGCCGGGCGGCGTGCTGACCGCGCAGTTCGCGGCGCTGGCCGGAGCCTGCGTGGTCGGGGTGCTGGTGTTCGGCGTCGCCTGGGGTAAACGTCTCTCGCCGGTCACGCTCATTCTGGCGGGCCTGGTGGTGAGCCTCTATTGCGGCGCCGTCAATCAACTGCTGGTGCTGTTCCACCACGATCAGCTGCAAAGCATGTTTTTATGGAGCACCGGCGCGCTTAACCAGAACGACTGGAGCGTGGCGGCGCGGCTGTGGCCGCAACTGCTGGCGGGCTTTTTACTGACGCTGCTGCTGCTGCGCCCGCTTACCCTGATGGGGCTGGACGACGGCGTGGCGCGCAATCTGGGGCTGGCGCTGTCGCTGGCGCGGCTCGCGACGCTGACGCTGGCGATTGTCATCAGCGCGCTGCTGGTCAACGCGGTCGGGATCATCGGGTTTATCGGCCTGTTCGCGCCGCTGCTCGCGAAAATGCTCGGCGCGCGTCGGCTGCTGGCGCGGCTGTTGTTGGCCGCATTCATTGGCGCGCTGCTGCTGTGGCTGTCGGATCAGTTTATCCTCTGGCTCTCCCGCGTCTGGCTGGAAGTGTCTACCGGGATGGCGACGGCGCTGTTTGGCGCGCCGCTGTTGCTATGGCTCCTGCCGCGTCTGCGTACCATGAGCGCGCCGGCGATGAATGCGGGCGACACGATCCCGGCCGAGCGCGGGCAGGTAGGGCGCTGGGCGCTGGGCGGGCTGTTGCTGTTACTGGGCGTGGCGGCGCTGGCGCTCTGTTTTGGTCGCGACGCGAATGGCTGGGTATGGGCGCAGGGCGACGTGCTGCGCGAACTGCTGGGCTGGCGCTGGCCGCGCGTGCTGGCGGCGATGTGCGCGGGCACCATGCTGGCGGCGGCGGGCTGTATTATCCAGCGGCTGACCGGCAACCCGATGGCGAGCCCGGAAGTGCTGGGCATCAGTTCCGGCGCCGCGTTCGGCGTAGTGTTGATGCTGCTGTTCGTGCCGGGCGACGCGTTTGGCTGGCTGCTGCCGGCGGGCAGCGTCGGGGCGGCGGCGACGCTGATGATTATTCTGATGGCCGCCGGACGCGGCGGGTTTTCGCCGCACCGGATGTTGCTCGCCGGGATGGCGCTCAGCACCGCGTTTACGATGCTGCTGGTGATGCTTCAGGCGAGCGGCGATCCGCGTATGGCGCAGGTGATCACCTGGATCTCCGGCTCCACTTACAGCGTGACGCCGCAGCAGGCGCGCAATTCGTTGTGGGTGATGCTGGCGCTGCTGGCGTTGACGCCGCTGTGCCGTCGCTGGCTGACGGTGCTGCCGCTCGGCGGCGAGACCGCGCGTGCGGTGGGGATGGCGCTGACGCCGACCCGCATCGTGCTGCTGTTGCTGGCCTCGGCGCTGACCGCGGCGGCGACGCTGACCATCGGGCCGCTGAGCTTTATCGGGCTGATGGCGCCGCACATTACGCGGATGCTCGGTTTTCGCCGCGCGTTGCCGCAGCTGGTTATCGCCTCATTGCTGGGCGGTATGCTGATGATGCTGGCGGACTGGGCGGGGCGGATGGCGATGTTCCCGTACCAGATCCCGGCGGGGCTGTTGGCGACGTTTATTGGCGCGCCGTATTTCGTGTATTTGTTGCGTAAGCAGAGCCGTTAATCAGAAGGCAGGGCGCTGGAGGGGGAAATGGTGGGTGCGCTGCGCTTACCCACCCTACATGGGGCGTTGTGTTGGTGAAAAGGTGGGTGCGCTTACGCTTACCCACCCTACATAGACTCACCTTTGTCGATGCATCGTAGGGCGGGTAAGCGTAAGCGCACCCGCCACGGTCAAAAAAACCTTACAGCTTCGCGAACACCCGGCGCGCGGCGTCGATGGTGTTGTTGATATCCTCTTCGCTGTGCGCGACGGACATAAAGCCCGCTTCAAACGCCGACGGCGCGAAGTACACGCCTTCTTCCAGCATCAGATGGAAGAAACGCTTAAAGCGCTCGACATCGCATTTCACCACATCCTGATAGCAGGTCACGCTGTCGGCATCGGTAAAGAAGAAACCGAACATCCCGCCGACGTGGTTCACCACCAGCGGCACGCCTGCGTCCCGCGCGGCGTCCAGCAGGCCGTCCGCCAGTTGGGTCGTCAGCGCGTCAAGGGTACTGTGCACGCCAGGCTGCGCCACTTCGCTCAGGCAGGCGAAGCCTGCCGCCATCGCGATCGGGTTGCCGGAGAGCGTGCCCGCCTGATAAACCGGGCCGGTCGGCGCCAGCGCTTCCATCACTTCGCGACGTCCGCCGAACGCGCCCACCGGCATACCGCCGCCGATGATTTTGCCAAGACAGGTGAGATCCGGCACCACGTTGTAGTACGCCTGCGCGCCCGCCAGCGCGACGCGGAAACCCGTCATCACTTCATCAATGATCAGCAGCGCGCCGAATTCGTCGCACAGCGCCCGCAGGCCCGGCAGGAAATCGGGCTGCGGCGGAATGCAGTTCATGTTGCCCGCCACAGGCTCAACGATGATGCACGCGATATCCTGCGGGTAACGCTCGAAGGCTTCGCGCACGGAGGCGAGATCGTTATAGGTGCAGGTCAGAGTATGTTTCGCGAAATCCGCCGGTACGCCTGGCGAGTTCGGCTGGCCGAGGGTCAGCGCGCCGGAACCCGCTTTCACCAGCAGGTGATCCGCGTGGCCGTGGTAGCAGCCTTCGAATTTGATGATTTTATCGCGGCCGGTAAAGCCGCGCGCCAGGCGGATAGCGCTCATGGTCGCCTCGGTGCCGGAGTTCACCATACGCACCATATCCATCGTCGGCACCAGATCGGTAACGAGCTGCGCCATTTTCACTTCCATCTCTGTCGGCGCGCCGAAGCTCAGGCCGCGCTGCACCGCTTCAATCACCGCGTTGCGAATCGCCGGGTGGTTGTGGCCCAGCACCATCGGGCCCCAGGAGCCGACGTAGTCGATATAGGCTTTGCCGTCGGCGTCATAGAGATAAGCCCCGTCCGCCCGTTCGATAAACAGCGGCGTGCCGCCCACGCCGGTAAAGGCGCGCACCGGCGAGTTAACGCCGCCTGGGATAAGTTCGCGGGCGGCGGCAAAGAGGTTTTCAGACTTACTCATGAATCGGCTCCTGATTCGGGGAAAAGAGGGATAACGGGTTATTCTAAGTCATCCCTTCCTGGTTATGAAAGTTTTGCCCGATTAAACCCCGACAGCGGGCAGGGCTTTTTTGAATGACGCCGTCGCGCGGCGTATAATACGTAGCCTGAATGAATCCCGGAGAATCTGTTCGCATGAACCCGCAGACGACATCCCCACGCCGCGTCAGAGGATTTCAACACGCCGCTGTTATCCGCCAGTTACTGTCGCGCGACAAAACACCGTTGACAATTTTACTGCTGGCGACGCTCACCGGCCTGTTGACAGGGCTTGCGGGCGTGGCGTTTGAAAAATCGGTCGCCTGGGTCACGGCGCATCGTATTGAAGGACTGGCGCAGGTGGCGGACAGTCCCTGGCTCGTCTGGCTGCTGGCGTTTCTGTTTTCCGCGCTGCTGGCGATGGCAGGGTATTTTCTGGTGCGCCGCTTCGCGCCGGAGGCGGGCGGTTCAGGCATTCCTGAAATCGAAGGGGCGCTGGAGGAGTTACGTCCGGTGCGCTGGTGGCGCGTGCTGCCGGTGAAGTTTTTCGGCGGTATGGGCACGCTCGGCGCGGGCATGGTGCTCGGACGCGAAGGCCCGATGGTGCAGATGGGCGGCAATATCGGGCGCATGGTGCTGGATATTTTTCACCGTCCGGACGCCGAGGCGCGCCATACGTTGCTGGCAACGGGGGCGGCGGCGGGCCTTGCGGCGGCCTTTAACGCGCCGCTCGCGGGCATCCTGTTTATTATCGAAGAGATGCGCACGCAGTTTCACTACAGCCTTATCTCCATTAAAGCGGTGTTCACCGGCGTCATTATGTCGACCATTGTCTTTCGCATTTTCAATGGCGAAGGGTCGGTGATTGAGGTGGGGCAACTGGCCGACGCGCCCGTCTACACGCTCTGGCTCTATCTGCTACTGGGCATTATTTTCGGTGCGGTGGGACCGCTGTTTAACCGTCTGGTGCTGGGGATGCAGGATGTGTTCGCACGTATTCATGGCGGAAATATCACCCGCTGGGTATTGCTTGGCGGCGTTATCGGCGGCACGTGCGGCCTGCTGGCGTTGTGGGAGCCTGCGGCAGCGGGCGGCGGATTTGGCCTGATCCCCATCGCGGCGGCGGGCAATTTTACCATCGGTATGATGCTGTTTATTTTCATCGCGCGCGTGCTGACGACGGTGTTCTGTTTTTCCTCCGGCGCGCCGGGCGGGATTTTCGCCCCGATGCTGGCGCTCGGCACGCTGCTTGGCAGCGCGTTCGGCATGGCCTGCGCCGCCTGGTTCCCGGACTGGCATCTACAGGCGGGCACATTTGCTATCGCCGGGATGGGCGCACTGCTTGCCGCCTCGGTCAGAGCGCCGATTACGGGCATCGTGCTGGTGCTGGAGATGACCGATAATTACCAGCTCATTTTGCCAATGATTATTACCTGTCTCGGCGCGACACTGCTCGCCCAGTTCCTCGGCGGCAAGCCGCTCTATTCTACGATCCTCGCGCGAACGCTTGCGAAACAGGAGGCGGAGCGACAGGCGCAGGCCGACGGGCGGAATACTTGAACGATTTACCAGGGTAATAGATAATGGCCCTAAAGATCGGGTTATTCTTTGCCCGATTGCTGGTTTCAACGGGAGCAAAAAATGAGTGATGACGTAGCGCTGCCGCTGCAGTTTACCGACGCAGCAGCCAATAAAGTAAAAAGCCTGATCGCCGATGAGGACAACCCGAATCTCAAGCTGCGCGTCTACATCACCGGTGGTGGTTGCAGCGGCTTCCAGTATGGTTTTACCTTTGATGACCAGATCAATGATGGCGATATGACTATCGAGAAGCAGGGCGTGTCGCTGGTCGTTGACCCGATGAGCCTGCAATATCTGGTCGGCGGCGCGGTGGATTACACCGAAGGCCTCGAAGGCTCGCGCTTCGTGGTGAACAACCCGAACGCCACCAGCACCTGCGGGTGTGGTTCTTCCTTCAGCATCTGATTGCCTTGCTGAAACAAAAAAGCCGTGTTTTAAGACACGGCTTTTTTTATGGCTTACGCTTTTTCGTCCAGCGCGAAGGTGGGGAGCTTGAGATGCCAGCGGATCGCCGCAAGCCGTATCGCAAGCGTCACCGCCATGCCCATCATACTCGCCTGCTCCAGCGGCACCGCAAAGGTATAAAACGCCGTCGCATGGACGATGCCGCCCACGATGCACGCGGTGGCGTAGATTTCGGTCCGCAGGATCATCGGGATTTCGCGCGCCAGCACGTCGCGAATAATGCCGCCGCCGACGCCCGTCACTACGCCCATGCAAATCGCCACCAGCGGGCCGGTGCCGGCCATAAACGCTTTATTCACCCCGATGCCGACAAACACCGCGAGCCCGACGGCGTCCAGCACCGGCAGCACCCATTTCGGCAGGCGACGCGGCTGGCGCACCAGCGCAATCGTCAGCAGACACGTCACCATCGCCACCACCAGATCGGTGGGATCTTTCACCCAGAAAACCGGACCATGATCGAGCGCCATATCGCGGATCGTACCGCCGCCCACCGCGGTCACCACGCCCAGCACCAGTACGCCGAAAGGATCCATACGCAGTTTGCCCGCCAGCAAAACGCCGGAGATGGCAAACACCGCGGTGCCAATAATATCCAGCCAGTAAACCAGCATGATGTTCCTCGACTCGTTATTTTACCTCCGCCAGCGCCTGGCAGAGCTGATTCGCGGCGAGGATAATACGCGGGCCGGCGCGTTCAAACCAGTCATCGTTAATGCTTATGATCGGGACATTAAGCTGAGGCCGCCAGAACTGCCGCGTGGCGGTGACGGACGTCTCGCCGCCGGTGATAATCACCGCCGCAGGATGGCGCGCCAGCACCTGTTCGCGGCTCACCTGCGGCCAGGGAACGGGGCTGTCGGCGAAAATATTCTCGCCGCCGCAGGTCTCGACTATCTCATTCTGGATAGACGCGTGGTTGGTGGTGAAGAGCGGGCGCGTACCAAACTGCACAAAGACGCGCTTTTTCGGCTGGCCTTTATAACGCGCGGCGAGTGAGCGCCAGCGCTGTTCGAGCTCACGCGCCGCCGCCTGCGCCTTTTCCGGCGTCGGGCTGTAAGGCGCAAGCGCGCGCAGCGCGTCGGCCACCTGCGCGACATTTTGCGGATCGAGCCAGAGCACGTGGATGCCGAGCGATGTGAGCTGATTTATCTGCCGCTCCGGATTGCCGCCGCGCCAGGCGACCAGCAGATCGGGTTTGAGCGCCGCGATACGCTCCACGTTCATCCCTTGCCAGTTCGCGACCTGTTCGAGATGACGCGCGGCGTCGGGGTAGTCAGAGTAAGCGCTGACCGCAACCGGCGTAATGCCAGCGGCAAAGGCGAGTTCGGTATTGGCGGGGGAGAGGGTAATCACCCGCGGCGCGGCAAAAAGCCACGCCGGGAGGACAAACAGGGCGACAAGCGCCCTGTTAAGCCAGCGTTTAGCCACGGTTCAGGCTCGTGAGCAGCGTTTCGACCATCAGGCTCGACTGCTTCGCCGCCACCGCCAGGAACTCTTCAAAGCTCAGGTGCGACTGCTGATCCGCAACGTCAGAAATGGCGCGCACCACGACAAACGGCACGCCGAAGTTATGGCAGACGTGACCAATCGCGGTCGCTTCCATCTCAACGGCAATCGCCTGCGGGAAGTTATGGCGGATTTTCGCGAGGTTCACGGAGCCGTTGATAAAGGCGTCGCCGCTCACTACCAGCCCGCGTACTGCGTGCAGGTTGAGCTGTTCGATCGTTTCCTGCGCCGCCGCGATCAGTTTTTCATCGGCCTTGAACGCTGCCGGGCAGCCCGCCATCTGGCCATATTCGTAGCCGAACGCGGTCACGTCGGCGTCGTGATAGCGCACTTCGTCGGACACCACGATGTCGCCCACTTTCAGCGACGGCGCGAGACCGCCCGCCGAGCCGGTATTGATAATCACGTCAGGTTTGCAGTGCTCCAGCAGCAGCGTCGCGCCCATCGCGGCGGAAACTTTACCGATGCCCGATTTCAGCAGCGCCACGTCCACGCCATTGAGCGCGCCGGTGTAAATTTCGCAGCCGGCGATATTCAGGGTCTGGCGGTCGTCGATTTTGTCACGCAGCAGCGTCACTTCTTCTTCCATTGCGCCAATAATGCCTGCTTTCATAGAGATACTCGCTAAATGATGGATTCAGAGGCATAGTCTATCATGGCATACAGCAAGGATTTAATTCGCGTGCGCGCAGACCGGGAGGGCGAATGGAGAAAATCGATTTCCGAAACAAAATCAACTGGCATCGCCGGTATCGCTCACCGCAGGGCGTGAAGAGTGAACACGAGATCCTGCGCATCTTTGAAAGCGATCGCGGTCGCATTATTAACTCGCCCGCGATCCGCCGTCTTCAGCAGAAAACCCAGGTTTTTCCCCTTGAGCGCAACGCCGCGGTGCGCACCCGTCTTACGCATTCGCTGGAAGTCCAGCAGGTCGGGCGTTATATCGCCAAAGAGGTGTTAAGCCGCCTGAAAGAGCAGGGGCTGCTTGAGGCGTATGGCCTGGCGGAGCTGACCGGGCCGTTTGAGAGCATTGTCGAGATGTCGTGTCTGATGCATGACATCGGCAATCCGCCGTTCGGTCACTTCGGCGAAGCGGCGATTAACGACTGGTTCAGCCAGCGACTCTTTCCGGCGGATGCCGAAAACCAGCCCGTAAGCCAGGACCGCTGTACGGTGCAGACGCTGCGCCTGCAGGAGGGCGAAGAGGCGCTTAACGCGCTGCGCGGCAATGTGCGCCGGGATTTGTGTCATTTCGAGGGTAACGCGCAGGGAATACGACTGGTGCATACGCTGCTGCGCATGAATCTTACCTGGGCGCAGGTCGGCGGTATTCTTAAATATACGCGCCCGGCCTGGTATAGCGGAGCAGTGCCGGAAACCCACAGCTACCTGATGAAAAAGCCTGGGTTTTATCTCTCCGAAGATCAATATATTTCGAGGTTGCGTAAAGAACTGCAATTAGAAACTTACAGTCGCTTCCCGCTCGCCTGGATTATGGAGGCGGCCGACGATATTTCTTATTGCGTGGCGGATCTTGAAGATGCGGTGGAAAAACGCATTTTCAGCGTCGAGCAGTTATATCAACATCTCTACGACGCCTGGGGCGAACATGCGCCTGGCGATCTCTTTAATCTGGTGGTGCAAAACGCCTGGGATAAATCGGGAACCAATCAATTGCATCACAGCGCGGAAGACCAGTTTTTTATGTATCTGCGCGTCAATACGTTAAATCGACTGGCGCCATACGCCGCGCAGCGCTTTATTGATAATTTGCCTGAGGTCTTTGACGGCTCGTTTAATCATGCGCTGCTTGAAGATGACAGCCCGTACAGCCGCCTGCTGGAGCTGTATAAAAATGTCGCGGTGCGTCATGTATTTAACCACCCTGACGTCGAGCAACTGGAGTTGCAGGGCTACCGGGTTATTAGCGGGCTGCTGGATATTTATCGGCCGTTGCTCTCGCTGACGCTGGCGCAATTTCGTGAGCTGGTGGAAAAAGAGAGCGTGCGAACGTTACCGATTGAATCGCGCCTTTATCATAAACTTTCTTCCCGGCACCGGCTGGCTTATATCGAAGCCGTGAGTCATCTTCATCCACAGGCGGCGGATTTCCCGGTTTGGGAATATTATTATCGTTGCCGTCTTATCCAGGACTATATCAGCGGCATGACCGATCTCTACGCCTGGGATGAATATCGTAAACTGATGGCGGTAGAATAACCCCGCTTCGTTTTGTAAAGACGCCCAATAAATTTTTACTTTTTTCAGAAAATTAACAATGGAACTTCGCGCTATAAATCGACTCTGACAGACACCTTCACAGCAATTTATTTGCGTTACTTGTTAGTTGAGAATGAATCGATGAAAAAAACCACGTTAGCAATGAGTGCGCTGGCCCTGAGCCTGGGGCTGGCATTAAGCCCGGCTTCCTTCGCCGCTGAAACCGCGTCCGCCGTGACGTCGCAGGCGATGCCGAGCCTGGCGCCGATGCTGGAAAAAGTCATGCCTTCTGTCGTCAGCATTAACGTTGAAGGCAGCACAACGGTCAATACGCCGCGTATGCCGCGCAACTTCCAGCAGTTTTTCGGCGATGATTCGCCGTTCTGCCAGGATGGCTCTCCGTTCCAGAGCTCTCCGTTCTGCCAGGGCGGCCCTGGTGGTCAGGGCGGCGCTGACGGCAATGGGCAGCAGCAGAAATTTATGGCGCTGGGCTCCGGCGTGATTATCGACGCCGCTAAAGGTTATGTGGTCACCAACAACCACGTGGTGGATAACGCCACCACCATCAAAGTGCAACTGAGCGACGGCCGTAAGCTGGACGCGAAAATGGTAGGCAAAGATCCGCGCTCCGACATCGCGCTGATCCAGATTCAGGACCCGAAAAACCTGACGGCGATTAAACTTGCCGACTCCGACAGCCTGCGCGTCGGCGACTATGCCGTCGCCATCGGCAACCCGTTCGGTCTTGGCGAAACGGTAACCTCCGGTATCGTCTCGGCGCTGGGCCGCAGCGGCCTGAACGCGGAAAACTACGAGAACTTTATTCAGACCGATGCGGCGATTAACCGCGGGAACTCCGGCGGCGCGCTGGTGAACCTGAACGGCGAGCTTATCGGCATCAACACCGCTATTCTGGCGCCGGATGGCGGCAACATCGGTATCGGCTTTGCTATTCCGAGCAACATGGTGAAAAGCCTGACGTCGCAGATGGTCGAATATGGCCAGGTGAAACGCGGCGAGCTGGGCATCATGGGGACCGAGTTGAACTCTGAACTCGCCAAAGCGATGAAAGTGGACGCGCAGCGCGGCGCGTTTGTAAGCCAGGTGCTGGCGAACTCTTCCGCCGCCAAAGCGGGCGTGAAAGCGGGAGACGTGATCGTGTCGCTGAACGGCAAGCCGATTAGCAGCTTCGCGGCGCTGCGTGCGCAGGTCGGCACCATGCCGGTCGGCACGAAACTGACGCTCGGCCTGCTGCGCGACGGCAAACCGGTGAACGTCGATCTGGTGCTGCAGCAGAGCAGCCAGACGCAGGTAGACTCGTCTTCTATCTTCAGCGGTATCGAAGGGGCGGAGATGAGCAACCGTGCCGGTAAGGAGAAAGGCGTGGTGGTCAACAGTGTGAAAGCGGGTTCGCCTGCGGCACGCATTGGCCTGAAAAAAGGAGATGTTATTGTCGGCGCGAACCAGCAGCCGGTGAGCAATATCGCCGAACTGCGCAAAATCCTCGACAGCAAACCGTCGGTGCTGGCGCTGAATATTCAGCGTGGCGACAGCTCTATCTATCTGCTGATGCAGTAAGAGACGCTCTGAAAACAAAAGGCCGCGATTGCGGCCTTTTTTATGTCTGATGCCCTGCGATAAAACGCGGGGGCAACGCTTATTTGTTGCGGGTGAGCTTTTCGAGGTCGGACTCGATCTCGGAGATCTTGTTCGCCACGACGCTTTCCAGATGGCGCAGGTCGTCGAGGATTTTGCGTTTCAGATCCACTTCGGTGCGGTCGCGCTGGCAGAGTTGATCCAGCTCGTCTATCACGTAGCGCAGGTTAGGGCTGATTTCCTGCACTTCTTTGTAACCCTGACCGACGCCGTCGGCGACCACGGTTTTGCGCTGGCGTGGGTATTTAAACTTCACGCTTTTGGCGAAGAACTCGCCCTTATCCTTATGGAAGTAGATCTTCAGGATATCGTTGTTCGCTTCCTGGCGCAGACTGTAACGGTCGATTTCATCAGGATTGGTTATGCCAAGACTCTTAAGGTTGTCGTACATAGCGATCCCCCAGGGGAAATATTAACCTTTAGATAATTAATGAAAAGATCTCATCGCGCCACCCTCAGATGTGAAAAAGGCGGGCCAGGCACGCCTTTTTTCGTTCTGCTTAGTCGATGGTGCGAAGCAGTTCGTTGATACCGACTTTACCGCGGGTTTTCGCGTCGACCTTCTTCACGATCACCGCGCAGTAGAGGCTGTATGTCCCATCTTTCGACGGCAGGTTGCCGGAAACCACCACGGAGCCTGCCGGCACGCGGCCGTAGAAGACTTCGCCGGTTTCCCGGTCATAAATTTTGGTGCTCTGGCCGATGTAAACGCCCATCGAGATAACAGAGCCTTCTTCGACGATAACGCCTTCCACCACTTCAGAGCGCGCGCCGATAAAGCAGTTGTCTTCAATGATGGTTGGGTTGGCCTGCAGCGGCTCCAGTACGCCGCCGATGCCGACGCCGCCGGAGAGGTGAACGTTTTTACCGATCTGCGCGCAGGAGCCGACGGTAGCCCAGGTATCCACCATGGTGCCTTCATCGACATACGCGCCGATGTTGACATAAGACGGCATCAGCACGGTGTTGCGGGCGATAAACGCGCCCTGACGCACGGCGGCGGGCGGCACCACGCGAAAGCCTTCTTTCTGGAAGCGCGCTTCGTCGTAGTTAGCGAATTTCATCGGCACTTTGTCGAAATAGCGGCTTTCGGCGCCTTCAATCACCTGGTTGTCGTTAATGCGGAAGGAGAGCAGCACCGCTTTTTTCAGCCACTGGTGGGTGACCCACTCGCCGTTGATCTTCTCTGCGACGCGCAGTTCGCCGCTGTCCAGCAGGGCGATAACCTGGTTGACCGCCTCGCGGGTGACGGCATCGACGTTCGCCGGCGTAATGTCGGCGCGGCGCTCGAAAGCGGATTCAATAACGTTCTGTAGCTGCTGCATAATTAGCTTCTTTCCTGATAACTTTTGGGTATTAAAAATTCACTACACTTTATCGTTTGGATTGAGGGCCTCTGTCAACCGTTGTCTCACCTCTTGCTGGAGCAGATTATTAAGCCCACGCCGGTCCGCTGTCGCGATTATAAATAAATCTTCTACTCGCTCCCCGATTGTACTGATTCGGGCTCCGTGCAGCGAAATGCCGAGGTCGGCGAAGACCTGTCCGACGCGCGCCAGAAGGCCGGGCTGATCGAGCGCGATAAGCTCCAGAAACGATTTTCTGTCGGTGTGGGTCGGCAGGAAATTCACCTCGGTTTCCACCGTAAAGTGCCGCAGTTTGGCCGGCTGGCGACGCGGCTGCGGCGGCTGCCAGGTGCGCTGGGTGATCGCCTGCTCGAGACCCTGGCGAATCGCCTCATGGCGGTCCGGGGAGAGCGGACTGCCGTCCGGCTCCAGAACAATAAAGGTATCCATCGCCATATCGTCGCGGGTTGTGAAGATCTGCGCGTCGTGCACGCTCAGATTGCGCCGGTCGAGCTCGGCGCAGACCGCGGCGAAGAGGTAAGGGCGGTCCGGGCTCCAGATGAATATCTCGGTGCCGCCGCGCGTCGCCTGCGGGCTTAGCAGGATCAGCGGCTGGCTGAGATCGTGGTGGAGCAGATGCCGCGCGTGCCAGGCGAGCTGGTTCGGGCTGTGGCGCACAAAATAGTTGGCGCGACAGCGTCCCCAGATGTGGTGCAGCGCCTCTTCATCGATATTCTCCATACGCAGCAGCGCCAGCGCCTGGAGCTGGTGATGACGCACCCGCTCGCGCATGTCGGGCGTGCTTTGCATGCCGCGGCGCAGCTGTTTTTCCGTCGCGAAGTAGAGCTCGCGCAACAGGCTCTGCTTCCAGCTGTTCCAGAGCGTCTCGTTGGTGGCGCAGATATCCGCCACCGTCAGGCAAACCAGGAATCGCAGACGGTTTTCGGTCTGCACTTCTTCGGCGAACTGTTTAATGACTTCCGGATCCTGAATGTCGCGGCGCTGGGCCGTGACCGACATCAGCAGGTGGTGGCGAACCAGCCAGGCGACCAGCTGCGTTTCACGCGAGTTCAGGCCGTGCAGCTCGGCGAATTTCAGGATGTCCTGCGCGCCCAGCACCGAGTGGTCGCCGCCGCGCCCTTTGGCGATGTCATGGAACAGCGCGGCGATGAGGATCAGCTCCGGGTGCGACAGGCGCGGCCAGAGATCCACGCAGAGCGGATGTTTCGAGCGCGTCTCTTCTTTGGCGAAGCTTTCCAGCTTCAGCAGCACGCGGATGGTGTGCTCATCCACCGTATAGGCGTGGAACAGATCGAACTGCATCTGGCCGACGATATGCGACCACTGCGGCATATAGGCCCACAATACGCTGTGGCGGTGCATCGGCAGCAGGCCGCGGCTCACGGCGCCCGGATGGCGCAGCATCGCCAGAAACAGCGAGCGCGCTTCCGGGATGTAGCACAGCGGCTGTTTAAGATGACGGCGCGCGTGGCGCAGATGACGCAGGGTGGTGGAATAGATACCGGTGATGTCGCGATTACGCACCATCATATAAAACATGCGCAGGATGGCCTGCGGCTCGCGGATAAACAGCGTTTCATCGCGCAGATCGATAAGCGTGCCGCGCAGCTGGAAATCGTCATCCAGCACGCGCGGTTTTTCATCGGTCGTCAGCGCAAGGATAGCTTCGTCGAACAGTTGCAGCAGCATCTGGTTAAGCTCGCCGACGCGGCGCGTGACGCGGTAGAAATCCTTCATCATATGCTCAACCGGCTCGTTGCCTTCGCCTTCATAACGCAGGCGCTGGGCTACGCTCAGCTGGCGGTCGAACAACAGACGGTTGTCGTAGCGGTTGAGCTCCAGGTGCAGGGCAAAGCGAATGCGCCACAGCAGATGCTGGCACTCGTCAAGCTCGTTGCGCTCAGCTTCCGTCAGAAAGCCGAAACCGACCATTTCACGCAGCGACGTGGCGCCAAAGTGGCGGCGCGCCACCCATTGCAGCGTGTGTATATCGCGCAGACCGCCGGGGCTGCTTTTAATGTCCGGCTCCAGGTTGTAGCTCGTGCCGTGATAGCGCTGGTGGCGCTCGTTCTGCTCTTCGACTTTGGCGGCGAAGAATTTCTCCGAAGGCCAGAAGCCGTCGCTGAAAATGTGCTTTTGTAATTCAAGGAACAGCGCCACGTCGCCAATCAGCAGGCGCGATTCGATAAGGTTAGTGGCGACGGTGAGATCCGAAAGCCCCTCCAGCAGACACTCTTCAAGCGTGCGTACGCTGTGCCCCACTTCCAGCTTCACGTCCCACAGGAGCGTCAACAGCTCGCCCACTTTTTGCGCTTGCGCTTCGCTTAAGCGTTTGCGGCTCAGGATCAGCAGATCGATATCCGATAGCGGGTGTAGTTCGCCGCGTCCGTAACCGCCTACCGCCACCAGCGCGGCGTCGGTGGTTTCGCCAAAACCCGCGGCGAGCCACAGCCGTTGCAGGAGCTGGTCGATAAATTCAGTACGCGCTTCAATCAGCCGTTCGGCGCTATAGCCATCGTCAAACGCGGCGCCCAGCCACTGCTGAAAGGCGTCGAGATGGTGTTTGATTTGCGCGCAGTTCAGCGCGTCGGCAGGCCAGGTGGCGGGGTTTTCAGGCTGTCCGGGAAGAGGAGCAAGCGTGGTATTCACCGACTGCTCGGGTAATGTGTTACTCATCATGCGCCACCCATAAAAAAAGCCGGCGTTTGCCGGCTTCTTATTAGTCGTTATGCGAAATGATGTTGGGTATGGTGTCGTCTTTACGCAACGTCAGAATTTCGCAGCCGTTATCCGTCACCACAATAGTATGCTCGTACTGCGCAGACAAGCTGCGATCCTTGGTTTTCACCGTCCAGCCGTCCTTCATGGTGCGGATGCGGTAGTCGCCGGCGTTAACCATCGGCTCGACCGTAAAGGTCATGCCCGGTTGCAGCACCACGCCGCCGTCATCGGCATCGTAATGCAGGACCTGCGGCTCTTCATGGAAGCCGCGGCCGATGCCGTGTCCGCAATATTCGCGCACCACGGAGAACCCTTGCGCTTCGACGAATTTCTGAATGGCGGCGCCGAGGGTGCGCAGACGAATGCCCGGCTTCACCATGCGCAGCGCGACATACAGGCTTTCCTGCGTAATACGGCACAGGCGCTCGCCCAGAATGGTCGGCTTGCCGACGATAAACATTTTAGACGTGTCGCCGTGGTACTCATCTTTAATGACGGTGACGTCTATGTTGACGATATCGCCATCTTTCAGCAGTTTGCCGTCATCGGGAATGCCGTGGCAGACCACTTCGTTAATAGAAATACACACGGATTTCGGGAAGCCGTGGTAGTTCAGGCTTGCGGAGATCGCATGCTGGTGGTTGGTAATATAATCGTGACAGATGCGATCCAGTTCGCCCGTGCTGACGCCTGGTTTCACATGTTCTTCGATCATTTCAAGCACTTCAGCGGCAAGCCTGCCCGCGACGCGCATTTTTTCGATTTCTTCAGGGGTTTTAATTGAAATAGCCATAATCTGGTCCGCTGGTGCCGGAAAATTCGGCAATACTGATAAATGTAAAACAATGGTATCAGGGCATCAGGAAGGTGCCAAATTGAGAATCATTAAGGACGCCTCCCGTGAACAACTATTGGAGTCGGGGGCGAATTTGTGATATAAAGCGCGCCGGACTTCTGTACCAGAATCCTGGCACAGAGGCGACTACTCTCACTTTGTGTAATAACACACACGTATCGGCACATATTCCGGGGTGCCCTTCGGGGTCGGTAATATGGGATACGTGGAGGCATAACCCCAACTTTTAAACAGAGGTTTTAAATCATGGCAACTGTTTCCATGCGCGACATGCTCAAGGCTGGTGTTCACTTCGGTCACCAGACCCGTTACTGGAACCCGAAAATGAAGCCGTTCATCTTCGGTGCGCGTAACAAAGTTCACATCATCAACCTTGAGAAAACTGTACCGATGTTCAACGAAGCCCTGGCTGAGCTGAGCAAAATTTCTTCCCGTAAAGGTAAGATTCTGTTCGTCGGTACCAAACGCGCTGCAAGCGAAGCGGTGAAAGAAGCTGCTAACAGCTGCGACCAGTTCTTCGTGAACCATCGCTGGCTGGGCGGTATGCTGACTAACTGGAAAACCGTTCGTCAGTCCATCAAGCGCCTGAAAGATCTGGAAACTCAGTCTCAGGACGGCACCTTCGATAAGCTGACCAAAAAAGAAGCGCTGATGCGCACTCGTGAGCTGGAAAAGCTGGAAAACAGCCTCGGCGGTATCAAAGACATGGGCGGCCTGCCGGACGCACTGTTTGTTATCGACGCTGACCACGAGCACATCGCTATCAAAGAAGCAAACAACCTGGGTATCCCGGTATTTGCTATCGTTGATACCAACTCCGATCCGGACGGTGTTGACTTCGTTATCCCGGGTAACGATGACGCCATCCGTGCTGTCAGCCTGTACCTGAATGCTGTTGCTGCAACCGTTCGTGAAGGCCGTTCTCAGGATCTGGCTGCTCAGGCGGAAGAAAGCTTCGTAGAAGCTGAATAATAAGGCATGCTCGTTTAGAGCCCTTATTAACCAGGTAGTAACAAGTTTGGTTAGGGGGCCTGTCTCAGGCTCCCTTTTTTGTTTGAGTCGGGTGTGCCGGACGCTTCCGGCAGGCCTGGACTTATCTCCCCGCACGAGATAACCGAGGATTATAGAATGGCTGAAATTACCGCTTCCCTGGTAAAAGAGCTGCGCGAACGTACTGGCGCAGGCATGATGGAATGTAAAAAAGCTCTGGTTGAAGCTAATGGCGACATCGAGCTGGCTATCGAAAACATGCGTAAATCTGGCGCGATCAAAGCAGCGAAAAAAGCAGGCAACGTAGCTGCTGACGGCGTGATCAAAACCAAGATCGAAGGCAACTACGGCGTGATCCTGGAAGTTAACTGCCAGACCGACTTCGTTGCTAAAGACGGCGGTTTCCAGGCGTTCGCTGACAAAGTACTGGACGCTGCTTTTGCGGGCAAAATCACCGACGTTGAAGCACTGAAAGCGCAGTTCGAAGAAGAGCGCGTTGCTCTGGTTGCTAAAATCGGCGAGAACATCAACATCCGTCGTATCGCATCCCTGGAAGGCGACGTTCTGGCAAGCTACCTGCACGGCGCGCGTATCGGCGTTCTGGTTGCGGCTAAAAACGCTGACGAAGAGCTGGTTAAACAGCTGGCGATGCACGTTGCTGCAAGCAAGCCGGAATTCGTTAAGCCGGAAGACGTGTCTGCTGACGTGGTAGAAAAAGAGTACCAGGTACAGCTGGACATCGCCATGCAGTCTGGCAAGCCGAAAGAAATCGCAGAGAAAATGGTTGAAGGCCGCATGAAGAAATTCACCGGCGAAGTTTCTCTGACCGGTCAGCCTTTCGTTATGGACCCGAGCAAAACCGTTGCTCAACTGCTCAAAGAGCACAACGCTGACGTGACTAACTTCATCCGCTTTGAAGTGGGCGAAGGCATCCAGAAAGTTGAGACTGACTTCGCAGCAGAAGTTGCTGCCATGTCCCGCCAGTCTTAATGGTGTAAAAGAGCCGCCTGAGGGCGGCTCCTTTTTATCCGTCATTCATAAATTTCGGCCTGCTCTTATATAGCCGGAGCCGGAATGCGACGCATCATGTCGCCTGAATTAACCATCCCATTCGTTGACAGTTCCAGGAAAGAAACATGGCTACCAATGCAAAACCCGTCTATAAACGCATTCTGCTCAAGCTGAGTGGCGAAGCGCTGCAAGGAGCAGAAGGCTTCGGTATTGATGCGAGCATTCTGGATCGCATGGCGCAGGAAATTAAAGAGCTGGTGGAGCTGGGCATCCAGGTCGGGGTGGTGATCGGCGGCGGCAACTTATTCCGCGGCGCTGGCCTTGCCAAAGCCGGTATGAACCGTGTCGTGGGCGACCACATGGGGATGCTGGCGACCGTGATGAACGGCCTTGCGATGCGCGACGCACTGCACCGCGCCTATGTTAACGCGCGCCTGATGTCTGCCTTCCCGTTAAATGGCGTATGCGACAACTACAGCTGGGCTGAAGCTATCAGCCTGCTGCGTAACAACCGCGTGGTCATTCTGTCCGCCGGTACCGGCAACCCGTTCTTCACCACCGATTCCGCTGCCTGCCTGCGCGGTATCGAAATTGAAGCCGAAGTGGTGCTGAAGGCGACGAAAGTCGACGGCGTGTATTCCGCAGACCCGATGAAAGATCCAACCGCGACGCTCTACGATCAGCTGACCTACCAGGAAGTGCTGGAAAAAGAGCTGAAAGTGATGGATCTGGCGGCCTTTACGCTCGCACGCGACCACAAATTGCCGATTCGTGTCTTCAACATGAATAAGCCGGGCGCGCTGCGCCGCGTGGTAATGGGCGAAAAAGAAGGCACTTTGATTACGGAATAATTTTCGTTTCAAAGGAATCAGGGTAAGATTCCGCTTTAAAATCAGTTTCCGTGACCAGGCGACCCGTCGGGTGCCGCAAGATAAAGAGGCTATACTTAGCACGCAGCCGCAAGGCATCGTGGCGCAGGTGTGGTCTGCCTGATAACCAGTTTTCAAGGATTCGTAACGTGATTAGCGATATCAGAAAAGATGCTGAAGTACGCATGGACAAATGCGTTGAAGCATTCAAAACCCAAATCAGCAAAGTGCGTACCGGCCGCGCTTCCCCGAGCCTGCTGGACGGGATCGTAGTGGAATACTATGGCACGCCGACGCCGCTGCGTCAGCTGGCTAACGTTACCGTAGAAGATTCCCGTACGCTGAAAATCAACGTATTCGATCGCTCTATGAGCCCGGCCGTTGAGAAAGCGATTATGGCATCTGACCTCGGCCTGAACCCAAGCTCCGCGGGCAGCGATATCCGCGTTCCGCTGCCGCCGCTGACCGAAGAGCGTCGTAAAGACCTCATCAAAGTGGTGCGTGGCGAAGCCGAGCAGGCGCGCGTGGCTATCCGTAACGTCCGTCGCGACGCGAACGATAAAGTGAAAGCGCTGCTGAAAGATAAAGAGATCGGCGAAGATGAAGATCGCCGCTCTCAGGACGACGTTCAGAAAATGACTGACGCCGCCATCAAGAAAGTGGACGCGGCGCTGGCTGATAAAGAAGCCGAGCTGATGCAGTTCTAATCCCTTTCTGATGATACCGTAAACGCCGTACAGGAGAACCGCATCGCGGTTTTCGCTGGCGGCGTTTTGCATTGGATCGCGCGTCTGCGCGGTGCGTTTATTCTTATTTCACGTTGAGCGCCTCATGAAGCATTTAACCATTCTCGGCTCTACCGGCTCTATCGGTTGCAGCACCCTTGATGTTATCCGTCATAATCCGGACAAGTTTGCGGTTACCGCGCTGGTGGCGGGCAAGAATGTCGCCCGAATGGTTGAGCAATGTCTGGAGTTCCGCCCGCGTTTCGCGGTGATGGATGATGAGGCGAGCGCCCGTGAATTGCGTGACACGCTGCGCGAGCAGGGCAGCCGCACTGAGGTATTAGCCGGGCGCGACGCGGCCTGCGAGATGGCATCGCTTGATGAGGTGACGCAGGTAATGGCGGCCATCGTCGGCGCCGCCGGGCTGCTGCCGACGCTTGCCGCTATCGCGGCCGGTAAGCAAGTGTTACTGGCGAATAAAGAATCGCTGGTGACCTGCGGACGCCTTTTTATGGAGGCGGTCGCGGGCAGCGGGGCGCAACTGCTGCCGGTGGATAGCGAGCATAACGCGATTTTTCAGAGTTTACCGGCAACAATTCAACACAACCTGGGGTACGCTAAACTTGAGGAAAGCGGAGTTTCTTCGATTATCCTCACCGGATCTGGTGGACCGTTTCGACAGACGCCTTTGCCTGAACTGGCGGCAATGACGCCGGACCAGGCGTGTCGTCATCCTAACTGGTCGATGGGGCGTAAAATATCCGTCGATTCGGCTACCATGATGAATAAAGGTCTCGAATACATTGAAGCTCGCTGGCTATTTAACGCCCGGGCAGACCAGATGGAAGTGTTGATTCATCCACAGTCGGTGATTCATTCCATGGTGCGCTATGCCGACGGCAGCGTGCTGGCTCAACTGGGCGAACCCGATATGCGCACCCCCATCGCGCATACGATGGCCTGGCCGGCGCGCGTCCCTTCCGGCGTGACGCATCTGGATTTTTGCAAGATAGCGACGCTGAGCTTCGGTGAACCGGATTATCAGCGCTATCCGTGTCTGAAGCTCGCCATTGACGCCTTTGAAAAAGGGCAGGCGGCGACGACAGCGCTTAACGCGGCGAATGAGATTACGGTCGCCGCTTTTCTTGCCGGAGAGATTCGTTTTACGGATATCGCAGCGCTTAATCAGGCGGTGCTGGATGAAATGGATCTTCGTGAACCGCAAAGTGTGGATGAAGTGCTCACCGTAGATGCCGAAGCGCGCACTGTTGCGCATAATCGGGTGACGCGTCTCGCAAGCTGATGATTAATCACGCGGCGAAGGCGACGTTATTTGTGAGCGCTCTGCTTCGGTGATATAGTCTGCGCCACCTGAATACGGGTGGGTGAGCCTGGCCGGTCGGGCGAGCCGTGGTTGTCACGGCTTTTTTATGCAAAGGCTTCAGTATTCCTGAGTACCGCTTAATCCTTATCAGGGAATAAATACGCGTTATGTTGTCTGTAAACCTTCCATTAAGCGAAAACTTGCCCGCACATGGCGCGCGCCATGTTGCCATTATTATGGATGGCAATGGTCGCTGGGCGAAAAGACAAGGGAAAATCAGAGCCTTTGGCCACAAAGCGGGAGCGAAGTCAGTTCGCCGCGCGGTTTCTTTCGCTGCAAACAATGGTATTGAGGCACTGACGCTTTACGCATTCAGCAGCGAGAACTGGAACCGCCCTGCTCAGGAAGTCAGCGCGCTGATGGAATTATTTGTCTGGGCGCTCGACAGCGAAGTCAAAAGCCTGCATCGCCATAATGTGCGTCTGCGGGTCATCGGCGATATTAGCCGTTTTAACACCCGCTTACAGGACCGTATCCACAAAGCCGAAGCGTTAACCAGCCAGAATAGCGGGCTGACGTTGAATATCGCCGCGAATTATGGCGGACGTTGGGATATTATTCAGGGAGTGCAGCATTTAGCGGCACAGGTCCAGGAAGGTTTACTGCGTCCTGACCAGATTGATGAAGAGATGCTCAGTAAGCAGATCTGCATGAATGAGCTGGCTCCCGTAGATTTAGTGATTAGGACAGGGGGAGAGCATCGCATCAGTAATTTCCTGCTGTGGCAAATTGCCTATGCAGAACTCTATTTTACCGATGTTCTCTGGCCTGATTTTGATGAACAAGACTTTGAAGGTGCGCTAAATGCCTTTGCCAACCGGGAACGTCGGTTCGGCGGCACAGCACCTGGTGGCATCGATGCCTGATGGGGGTAGCTTTTGCTGAAGTATCGCCTGATTTCTGCGTTTGTTTTAATACCGGTTGTTATCGCCGCGCTGTTTTTGCTGCCACCGATGGGTTTCGCGATTGCGACGCTGGTCGTTTGCGTGCTGGCCGCCTGGGAATGGGGGCAACTGAGCGGTTTCGTTTCCCGATCTCAGCGGGTATGGCTGGCGCTGCTTTGTGGGCTGCTTCTGGCGCTGATGCTCTTTTTTCTGCCCATCTACCAGGCGCCGATTAACGTTCCGCTGGTCGAAGGCGCGCTCTGGGCGTCGCTGGGCTGGTGGGTGATTGCCCTGTTACTGGTGCTGTTCTACCCCAATTCCGCGGCATTCTGGCGCCATTCTAAAGCGCTGCGTCTGGTGTTCGGCCTGCTGACGATTGTTCCGTTTTTCTGGGGCATGGTGGCGCTGCGCGCCTGGCATTACGACGCCAATCATTACAGCGGCGCGCTCTGGCTGTTGTATGTGATGATTCTGGTCTGGGGTGCGGATTCCGGCGCGTATATGTTCGGCAAAATGTTCGGCAAGCATAAGCTTGCGCCGAAAGTCTCCCCGGGTAAAACCTGGCAGGGCTTTATCGGCGGGCTTTTTACCGCGGCGATTATCTCCTGGATTTACGGTGCGTGGGCCGATCTTAACGTCGCGCCTGTGACGCTGCTGACCTGTTCTATCGTTGCCGCGCTGGCCTCTGTGCTGGGCGACCTGACAGAAAGCATGTTCAAGCGTGAAGCAGGCATTAAAGACAGCGGGCATCTCATCCCCGGTCACGGCGGCATTCTCGATCGCATCGACAGCCTGACAGCGGCGGTGCCGGTTTTCGCCTGCCTGTTGCTGCTGGTCTTCAGGACGATTTAACGGAATAAATTATGTTGAGCATACTCTGGAATCTGGCGGCTTTTATTATCGCACTGGGCGTTCTTATTACGGTGCATGAGTTCGGCCATTTCTGGGTTGCGCGTAAAGCGGGCGTGCGCGTGGAGCGCTTCTCCGTCGGCTTTGGTAAAGCGCTGTGGCGGCGCACTGACCGCCACGGCACAGAATACGTTATCGCCCTCATCCCGCTGGGCGGCTATGTCAAAATGCTCGACGAGCGCGTGGAGCCGGTTGCCCCGGAACTGCGTCACGAAGCCTTCAATAATAAAACCGTGGCGCAGCGCGCCGCGATTATCGCCGCCGGGCCCATCGCCAACTTCCTCTTCGCTATTTTCGCCTACTGGCTCGTTTTTATGATGGGCGTACCGGGCCTCAAACCGGTGATTGGTGAAATAACGCCCAATTCCATCGCGGCGAAGGCACAAATCGAACCTGGCACGGAACTAAAAGCTGTAGATGGCATCGAAACGCCAGACTGGGATGCTGTGCGTCTTGAACTTGTCGCCCGTATCGGCGACGAGAATGTGACGCTCAGCATTGCCTCGCCAGGGGACACAACGGCCACGGATAAAGTGCTCGATCTTCGCCAGTGGCAGTTCGAGCCAGATAAAGAAGATCCGGTTGCGTCGCTTGGCATCAGGCCGTTTGGTCCGAAGATTGAACCTGTGCTTGCGCAGGTGCAACCGAAGTCCGCCGCCAGTAAAGCGGGTTTGCAAGCCGGAGACAGGATCGTTAAAGTCGATGGGCAGCCGCTCAGTGAGTGGTCAACCTTTGTGACGACGGTGCGGGATAATCCGGCGCGGCCGCTCGCAATCGAGATAGAAAGACAGGGGAGCCCCTTGTCTTTGACGCTGATACCGGATACAAAACCCGGTAACGATAAGGCGGAAGGGTTTGCAGGCGTGGTGCCGAAAATTGCGCCGCTGCCCAATGAGTACAAGACAGTGCGCCAGTATGGGCCGTTCCATGCGATAACAGAAGCGACGACGAAGACGTGGCAACTGATGAAGCTGACGGTCAACATGCTGGGAAAATTACTGACCGGCGACGTTAAACTGAACAACCTCAGTGGGCCAATCTCGATTGCCCAGGGAGCAGGGATGTCAGCGGAGTTCGGGTTGATTTACTACCTGATGTTTCTGGCGCTGATCAGCGTGAACTTAGGGATTATCAATCTGTTCCCGCTACCCGTACTCGACGGGGGGCATTTGCTGTTTCTGGCGATTGAGAAGCTTAAAGGCGGGCCGGTTTCCGAGCGAGTTCAAGACTTTAGTTATCGCATTGGCTCAATTTTGCTGGTGCTGTTAATGGGGCTTGCACTTTTCAATGATTTCTCTCGGCTATAGAGAGCAGGTTAGGAAGAACGCATAACAACGATGGCGATGAAAAAGTTGCTCATAGCGTCGCTGCTGTTTAGCAGCGCCACCGTATACGGTGCAGACGGGTTCGTAGTGAAGGACATTCATTTCGAAGGCCTGCAGCGAGTCGCCGTTGGTGCGGCCCTCCTCAGCATGCCGGTTCGCGTTGGCGATACGGTAAATGACGAGGATATCAGTAATACTATCCGCGCGCTGTTTGCCTCCGGCAACTTCGAGGATGTGCGGGTGCTGCGCGACGGCGATACGCTGCTCGTTCAGGTGAAAGAGCGCCCGACGATCGCCAGCATTACTTTCTCCGGCAACAAGTCGGTGAAAGATGACATGCTCAAGCAGAACCTCGAAGCCTCTGGCGTGCGCGTGGGTGAATCCCTCGACCGCACTACGCTTTCCGATATCGAAAAGGGTCTGGAAGACTTTTACTACAGCGTGGGTAAATACAGCGCCAGCGTAAAAGCCGTGGTCACGCCGCTGCCGCGTAACCGCGTTGACCTGAAGCTCGTCTTCCAGGAAGGCGTTTCTGCCAAAATCCAGCAGATCAACATCGTCGGCAACCGCGCGTTCAGCACCGAAGAGCTGATTTCCAACTTCCAGCTGCGTGACGAAGTGCCGTGGTGGAACGTGGTGGGCGATCGCAAATACCAGAAGCAAAAGCTTCAGGGCGATCTCGAAACGCTGCGTAGCTACTACCTCGATCGCGGTTACGCGCGTTTTAATATCGATTCCACGCAGGTCAGCCTGACGCCGGATAAAAAAGGCATCTATGTCACTATCAACGTGACTGAAGGCGATCAGTACAAGATTGCAGGCGTGGAAGTCAGCGGCAACCTGGCGGGTCACTCCGCTGAAATCGAGTCGCTGACCAAAATGCAGCCGGGCGAGCTTTACAACGGCACGAAAGTGACCCGTATGGAAGACGACATCAAAAAACTGCTTGGCCGTTACGGTTATGCGTATCCGCGCGTGCAGACGCAGCCGGAAATCAACGACGCCGATAAAACCGTCAAGCTGCATGTGAATGTCGATTCCGGCAACCGCTTCTATGTGCGTAAGATTCGCTTTGAAGGTAACGACACCTCCAAAGATGCCGTACTGCGTCGCGAAATGCGTCAGATGGAAGGCGCGTGGCTTGGCAGCGATCTGGTGGATCAGGGCAAAGAACGTCTGAACCGCCTCGGGTATTTCGAAACCGTCGATGCAGACACGCAGCGCGTTTCCGGCAGCCCGGACCAGGTCGACGTGGTGTACAAAGTCAAAGAGCGTAACACCGGCAGCTTTAACTTCGGCGTAGGTTACGGCACCGAAAGCGGCGTGAGCTTCCAGGTGGGCGTACAGCAGGATAACTGGCTCGGTACTGGTTATTCCGTTGGCATTAACGGCACCAAAAACGATTACCAGACGTACTCTGAGTTCTCCGTAACTAACCCGTACTTCACGGTAGATGGCGTGAGCCTCGGCGGGCGCATCTTCTACAACGACTTTAAAGCGGACGATGCGGACCTCTCCTCCTACACCAACAAAAGCTATGGTGTGGATGGTACGCTGGGCTTCCCGGTTAACGAATACAACACGCTGCGCCTCGGCTTAGGTTACGTACACAATGACCTGTCGAATATGGAACCGCAGGTGGCGATGTGGCGTTACCTGGATTCCCTGGGCCAGAGCGCGAAAACGACCTCTGATGACAACGGCTTCTCGGCAGACGATTTCACGCTGAACTACGGCTGGACCTATAACCATCTTGACCGCGGCTTCTTCCCGACGTCAGGTTCACGTGTAAACCTGAACGGTAAAGTGACGATCCCGGGCTCTGATAACGAGTTCTATAAACTCACGCTCGATACGGCAACCTATGTTCCTATCGATGACGACCACAAATGGGTGGTTCTGGGTCGTACGCGCTGGGGTTACGGCGACGGCCTGAGCGGTAAAGAGATGCCGTTCTATGAAAACTTCTATGCGGGCGGCTCCAGCACCGTACGTGGTTTCCAGTCCAACAACATCGGTCCTAAAGCCGTTTACTACAGTGGTCCGGGTCTGGATAACTGTGACAAAGCGGTGGGCGGCTACTGCTCGTCTGACGATGCGGTGGGCGGTAACGCAATGGGTGTCGCAAGCCTTGAGTTTATTACCCCAACGCCGTTCCTGAGCGAGAAATACGCGAACTCTGTTCGTACCTCGCTGTTCGCCGACGCGGGTACCGTCTGGGATACCAACTGGAAGAACACAGCAGCCATGCGCGCGGCGGGCGTGCCGGATTATAGCGATCCGAGCAACATCCGTATGTCTGCGGGTATTGCGTTACAATGGATGTCTCCGCTTGGGCCGCTGGTGTTCTCGTATGCCCAGCCGTTCAAGAAATACGAGGGAGACAAAGCAGAGCAGTTCCAGTTCAATATTGGCAAGACCTGGTAATGTTCATTACAAGGGAATGCGTTTAGCAGTCGCGATGACTTTCGGTGCGTACGCAGAGTACGCATCCGGGCCACGCAAAGAATAGTGCTTTCGGGCACATATGGGATGGTAAGGAGTTTATTGTGAAAAAGTGGTTATTCGCTGCAGGTCTTGGCCTGGCAATGGCAGCATCAGCTCAGGCTGCTGACAAGATCGCTGTAGTTAACATGGGTAATCTGTTCCAGCAGGTTGCACAGAGCACTGGCGTTTCTAAAACGCTGGAAAACGAGTTCAAAGGCCGCGCCGGCGAACTGCAGCGCATGGAAACCGACCTGCAAGCTAAAATGCAGCGTCTGCAGCGTGACGGCTCTACCATGAAAGCGAGCGATCGCAGCAAACTGGAGAAAGACGTCATGGCGGGTCGCCAGGAGTTCTCCAGCAAAGCGCAGCAGTTCGAACAGGATCGCGCACGTCGTTCTAACGAAGAACGCGGCAAACTGGTGACTCGCATTCAGAGCGCCGTTAAAAAAGTGGCTGCTGACCAGGATATCGATCTGGTGGTAGACGCCAATACTGTGGCTTACACCAGCAGCGATGTAAAAGACATCACCGCCGATGTGCTGAAACAGGTTAAATAAGTAATGCCTTCAATTCGACTGGCTGATTTAGCCCAGCAGTTGGATGCGGAGTTACACGGTGATGGCGATATCGCCATCACCGGCGTCGCTTCCATGCAATCTGCAAAGAGTGGGCAAATCACGTTCATGGTAAACCCGCGTTACCGTGAGCAACTGGCGCACTGCCAGGCCTCCGCGGTCGTCATGACCGAGGCCGATCTTCCCTATGCCAACAGCGCTGCGCTGGTAGTGAAAAATCCCTACCTGACTTACGCGCGTATGGCCCAGATTCTCGATACCACGCCGCAGCCAGCCTCCAGCATCGCGCCGAGCGCGGTGATTGACGCCTCTGCGCGGCTTGGCAATAACGTGGCCGTCGGCGCCAACGCTGTGATTGAATCCGGCGTGGAGCTTGGCGACAACGTCGTTATCGGCCCTGGCTGTTTCGTCGGTAAAAACAGCAAGCTTGGCGCCGGTACTCGCCTGTGGGCGAACGTCAGTATTTATCACGATATTCAGATTGGCGAAAATTGCCTGGTCCAGTCCAGCACCGTCATCGGTGCCGACGGTTTCGGCTACGCTAACGATCGCGGTAATTGGGTTAAAATTCCACAACTTGGCCGCGTCATTATCGGCGATCGCGTTGAGATTGGCGCCTGTACCACTATCGATCGCGGCGCGCTTGACGACACGATTATCGGCAATGGCGTGATCATTGATAATCAGTGCCAGATTGCACATAACGTCGTGATTGGCGACAATACGGCGGTCGCAGGCGGCGTCATCATGGCTGGCAGCCTGAAAATTGGCCGCTATTGCATGATTGGCGGCGCCAGCGTGATTAATGGCCATATGGAAATCTGCGATAAAGTAACGGTAACAGGGATGGGGATGGTCATGCGTCCTATTACTGAACCTGGGGTCTACTCTTCAGGCATACCGCTGCAACCGAACAAAGTGTGGCGCAAAACGGCGGCGCTGGTGATGAATATTGATGAAATGAACAAACGCTTAAAAGCAGTTGAGCGTAAAGTCACTCACCAGGACTAACTCGCCGGTAAATAAAGCCTGCCCGCCAACAGAACCGCGGCCTGCAAGCGATCCAGAATCGCCGCAGGCCGTGTTATTATTGCCCATTCAGTATATTTTTAGACAGGAAGAGTATTTTGACTACTGAAACTCATACTCTGCACATTGAAGAGATTTTAGAGCTTCTGCCGCACCGTTATCCATTCTTGTTGGTGGATCGCGTGCTGGATTTTGAGGAAGGTCGTTTTCTACGCGCAGTAAAAAATGTCTCTGTAAACGAGCCTTTTTTCCAGGGTCACTTTCCTGGTAAACCCATTTTTCCGGGCGTGTTGATTTTAGAAGCCATGGCGCAGGCCACCGGCATTCTGGCTTTCAAAAGCGTTGGCAAACTGGAACCGGGTGAACTTTACTATTTTGCAGGCATCGATGAAGCGCGCTTTAAGCGCCCTGTCGTGCCAGGCGACCAGATGGTGATGGAAGTTACCTTTGAAAAAACGCGCCGTGGAGTGACTCGCTTCAAAGGCGTCGCGCTGGTTGACGGTAAAGTGGTGTGTGAAGCCACCATGATGTGTGCACGGAGCCGGGAGGCCTGATACGTGATTGATAAGACCGCCTTTATTCATCCCACCGCCATTGTGGAAGAGGGCGCCGTTATCGGCGCTAACGCCCACATTGGTCCGTTTTGTATTGTCGGCCCTGATGTCGAAATCGGTGAAGGTACCGTACTGAAATCGCACGTTGTCGTGAATGGTCATACTACGATCGGTCGCGATAACGAGATCTATCAGTTCGCTTCTATCGGCGAGGTAAACCAGGATCTGAAATATGCTGGCGAGCCGACCCGCGTCGAGATTGGCGATCGCAACCGCATCCGCGAAAGCGTCACCATTCATCGCGGCACGGCACAGGGTGGTGGTCTGACGAAGGTGGGCAGCGATAACCTGCTGATGATAAATGCGCACGTCGCGCATGACTGCACAGTAGGCAACCGCTGCATTCTTGCCAATAACGCCACGCTTGCCGGACATGTTTCCGTTGATGATTTCGCTATCATCGGCGGCATGACGGCCGTGCATCAGTTCTGCATCATCGGGGCGCACGTCATGGTGGGCGGCTGCTCCGGCGTCGCGCAGGACGTACCGCCTTATGTGATCGCGCAGGGCAACCACGCGACCCCGTTTGGCGTGAACATCGAAGGGCTCAAGCGTCGCGGCTTCAGCAAAGAAGCGCTGCACGCTATCCGTAACGCTTACAAGCTGCTTTACCGCAGCGGTAAGACGCTGGATGAAGTGAAGCCGGAAATCGCAGAGATTGCCGCGAAGCATCCTGAAGTGCAGCCGTTCTACGATTTCTTCGCCCGCTCCACGCGTGGTCTGATTCGTTAATGACCCGTCCGCTTACGATTGCCCTGGTCGCCGGAGAAACCTCCGGCGATATTCTTGGTGCCGGTCTCATCCGTGCGCTCAAGGCGCGCGTACCAAACGCGCGTTTTGTCGGCGTCGCGGGCCCGCGTATGCAGGCCGAAGGCTGCGAAGCCTGGTATGAAATGGAAGAACTGGCCGTGATGGGAATTGTGGAGGTGCTGGGCCGTCTGCGCCGCCTGCTGCATATCCGCGCCGATCTCACGCAGCGCTTCACCGCGCTGAAACCGGATGTGTTTGTCGGTATCGACGCGCCGGATTTCAACATCACGCTGGAAGGCAACCTGAAACAGCAGGGCATTCGCACTATTCACTACGTCAGCCCGTCCGTCTGGGCCTGGCGCCAGAAACGCGTTTTCAAAATAGGCAGAGCCACCGATCTGGTGCTCGCGTTTCTGCCTTTCGAAAAAGCGTTTTATGACAAATTTAACGTTCCGTGTCGCTTTATCGGGCATACCATGGCGGACGCGATGCCGCTGGATCCGGATAAAAACGCGGCGCGTGACGTGCTGGGTATCGCCCACGACGCCCGTTGTCTGGCGCTGTTGCCAGGCAGTCGCAGTGCGGAAGTGGAAATGCTAAGTGCGGATTTCCTGAAAACCGCGCTGCGTTTACGCGAGCATTACCCGGATCTCGAAATCGTCGTGCCGCTCGTTAACGCGAAGCGGCGCGAGCAGTTCGAGCGCATCAAAGCGGAAGTCGCGCCACAGCTGACCGCGCATCTTCTTGACGGCCACGCGCGCGAAGCGATGATCGCAAGCGACGCGGCGCTTCTTGCCTCCGGCACCGCCGCGCTCGAATGTATGCTGGCGAAATGCCCGATGGTGGTTGGCTATCGCATGAAGCCGTTCACCTTCTGGCTGGCGAAACGTCTGGTGAAAACTGAATTTGTGTCGCTGCCTAATCTGCTGGCCGGGCGCGAGCTGGTAAAAGAGCTGCTCCAGGACGACTGCGAGCCGCAGAAGCTCGCCGACGCGCTGCTGCCGTTGCTGGCTGATGGCAAGCAGAGCCATGATATGCACGACACTTTCCGTAAACTGCATCAGCAGATCCGCTGCAATGCCGATGAACAGGCGGCGGACGCGGTGCTGGAACTGGCGCAATGATGGAATTTATCTATCCCCATACGCATCTGGTGGCGGGCGTTGATGAAGTGGGCCGCGGCCCGCTGGTCGGCGCTGTGGTCACCGCTGCGGTGATCCTCGATCCGCTCAACCCCATCGTCGGGCTGGCGGATTCCAAAAAGCTGTCTGAAAAGCGTCGTCTTGCGCTGTTTGACGAGATCAAAGAGAAGGCGATCGTCTGGAGTCTTGGACGCGCGGAGCCGCACGAGATTGACGAGCTGAATATTCTCCACGCCACGATGCTGGCTATGCAGCGCGCGGTGGCGGGGCTTGCCGTCACGCCCGAATATGTGCTGATAGATGGCAATCGCTGTCCGGCCCTGCCGATGCCCAGCATGGCGGTCGTCAAAGGCGACAGCCGGGTGGCGGAAATCAGCGCTGCGTCGATACTGGCTAAAGTAACGCGCGACGCGGAAATGGCTGAACTGGACCTCACCTTTCCTCAGTATGGATTTGCCCAGCACAAGGGCTATCCGACCGCCTTTCACCTTGAGCGGCTTGCCGAGCACGGCGCGACGGCGCATCATCGGCGCAGCTTCGCGCCGGTCAGACGCGCGCTGGGCATTGCCTCTTAACGACGAAACAGAGTTAACCGGAAACAGAAATGGCTGAACCTCGTTTTGTGCACCTGAGAGTGCACAGTGACTATTCCATGATCGATGGACTGGCAAAAACGGGGCCGCTGGTAAAAAAGGCGGCCGCGCTTGGCATGCCTGCCTTTGCCATTACTGACTTCACCAACCTGTGCGGGCTGGTAAAATTTTACGGCGGCGCGCACGGCGTCGGCATGAAGCCGATTATCGGCGCCGACTTCAATATGCAGTGCGACCTGCTGGGTGAAGATTTCTCGCATATCACCGTGCTGGCGGCGAACAATACCGGCTATCAGAACCTGACGCTGCTTATCTCTCGCGCCTATCAGCGCGGTTATGGCGCGGCCGGCCCGTGGATTGACCAGCAGTGGCTGGCGGAGCTGGGCGAAGGGCTGATCCTGCTCTCCGGCGGTCGTCAGGGTGACGTTGGTAAGTGTTTACTTCGTGGTAATAACGTCATGGCCGAGCAGGCGCTGGCGTTTTACCAGGAACATTTCCCGGACCGTTATTATCTGGAGCTGGTTCGCACCGGCCGTCCGGATGAAGAGCGCTATCTTCATGCGGCGGTGGCGCTCGCGGAAGAAAAAGGCGTTCCGGTCGTTGCCACCAACGACGTGCGCTTTATTGAGCCCGGCGATTTCGACGCCCATGAAATTCGCGTCGCTATCCACGACGGTTTTACGCTCGATGATCCGAAAAGACCTCGCCACTATTCGCCGCAGCAATACCTGCGTACCGAAGAGGAGATGTGCGAGCTGTTCTCCGATCTCCCGGAAGCGCTGGAAAACAGCGTGGAGATTGCCCGCCGCTGTAACGTGACGGTGCGTCTTGGCGAGTATTTCCTGCCGCAATTCCCGACCGGCGACATGACCACCGAAGATTTCCTGGTCATGAAATCGAAAGAAGGTCTGGAAGAGCGCCTTGAGTTCCTGTTCCCGGACCCGGAAGAACGCGTACAGAAGCGTCCGCCCTATGACGAGCGCCTGGATATCGAACTCCAGGTTATCAACCAGATGGGTTTCCCTGGTTACTTCCTGATCGTAATGGAATTTATCCAGTGGTCGAAGGATAACGGCATTCCGGTAGGGCCGGGCCGTGGTTCGGGCGCGGGATCGCTGGTGGCGTATGCGCTAAAAATCACCGATCTCGATCCGCTGGAATTTGACCTGCTGTTCGAACGCTTCCTCAACCCGGAACGTGTCTCCATGCCCGACTTCGACGTCGATTTCTGCATGGAAAAACGCGACCAGGTGATTGAGCACGTGGCGGACATGTATGGTCGCGACGCGGTTTCCCAGATTATCACCTTCGGCACCATGGCGGCGAAAGCGGTTATTCGCGATGTAGGCCGCGTGCTGGGGCACCCTTACGGGTTTGTCGATCGCATCTCTAAACTGGTGCCGCCCGATCCGGGTATGACGCTTGCGAAAGCGTTCGAAGCCGAACCGCAGCTACAGGAAATTTACGATGCCGATGAAGAGGTCAAAGCCCTTATCGACATGGCGCGTAAGCTCGAAGGGGTGACGCGCAACGCCGGTAAACACGCCGGTGGGGTGGTGATCGCGCCGACCAAAATTACCGACTTCGCGCCGCTCTATTGCGACGAGATGGGCCATCATCCGGTCACGCAGTTTGATAAAAACGATGTCGAATACGCGGGCCTGGTGAAGTTCGACTTCTTAGGTCTGCGCACGCTCACTATTATCAACTGGGCGCTGGATATGATTAACGCCCGGCGCGCGAAGCAAGGGCTGGAGCCGATTGATATCGCGGCTATCCCGCTGGATGACAAGAAAAGCTTCGACATGTTGCAGCGCTCGGAAACCACCGCGGTCTTCCAGCTTGAATCGCGCGGCATGAAAGATCTTATCAAGCGTCTGCAGCCGGACTGCTTCGAAGATATGATAGCCCTGGTGGCGCTGTTCCGCCCAGGGCCGCTGCAGTCGGGCATGGTAGATAACTTTATCGACCGTAAGCACGGGCGCGAAGCCATCTCTTACCCGGATATTCAGTGGCAGCACGAGAGCCTGAAGCCGGTGCTGGAGCCGACCTATGGCATCATTCTGTATCAGGAACAGGTGATGCAGATAGCCCAGGTGCTTTCGGGTTATACCCTCGGCGGCGCGGATATGCTCCGTCGCGCGATGGGTAAAAAGAAACCTGAAGAGATGGCCAAGCAGCGCTCCATCTTTGAAGATGGCGCGAAAAATAACGGCGTCGACGGCGAGCTGGCGATGAAAATCTTTGACCTGGTGGAGAAATTCGCCGGGTACGGATTTAACAAATCGCACTCCGCCGCCTATGCTTTGGTTTCCTACCAGACGCTGTGGCTCAAAGCCCACTATCCGGCGGAGTTTATGGCGGCGGTCATGACCGCCGATATGGACAACACCGATAAAGTGGTTGGGCTGGTGGATGAGTGCTGGCGCATGGGGCTTAAGATCCTGCCGCCGGATATCAACTCCGGGCTGTACCATTTCCACGTCAACGACGACGGGGAGATTGTCTACGGCATCGGCGCGATTAAAGGCGTCGGCGAAGGCCCCATCGAGGCCATCATCGAGGCGCGTAATAAAGACGGCTACTTCCGCGAGCTGTTCGATCTCTGCGCCCGTACCGACACCAAAAAGCTCAACCGCCGCGTACTGGAAAAACTGATCATGTCCGGGGCGTTCGACCGCCTCGGGCCGCACCGCGCCGCGCTGATGAATTCGCTCGGCGACGCGCTGAAAGCGGCGGATCAACATGCGAAAGCCGAGGCTATCGGCCAGGCGGATATGTTCGGCGTACTGGCGGAGGAGCCGGAACAAGTCGAGCAATCCTACGCCAGCTGCCAGCCGTGGCCGGAGCAGGTGGTGCTGGATGGCGAGCGTGAAACGCTGGGGCTGTATCTCACCGGTCACCCCATTAACCAGTACCTGAAAGAGATCGAGCGCTATGTCGGCGGCATGCGCTTAAAAGATATGCATCCTACCGAACGTGGCAAAGTGACCACGGCGGCGGGTTTGATAATTGCCGCGCGGGTTATGGTCACCAAGCGCGGCAATCGTATCGGCATCTGTACGCTGGATGACCGTTCCGGGCGTCTTGAAGTGATGTTGTTCACCGATGCTCTGGAAAAATACCAGCATCTGCTGGAAAAAGACCGAATCCTTATCGTCAGCGGACAGGTCAGCTTTGATGACTTTAGCGGGGGCCTTAAAATGACCGCCCGTGAAGTCATGGACATTGACGAAGCCCGCGAAAAGTATGCGCGCGGGCTTGCTATCTCGCTGACGGACAGGCAAATTGATGACCAGCTTTTAAACCGACTCCGTCAGTCTCTGGAACCCCACCGTTCGGGAACCATTCCAGTACATCTCTACTATCAGAGGGCGGATGCACGCGCCCGGCTGCGCTTTGGCGCGACGTGGCGTGTCTCTCCGAACGATCGTTTACTCAACGATCTGCGTGGCCTGATTGGTTCGGAGCAGGTGGAACTGGAGTTTGACTGATGCGCTGCATCAGGTTCCGGGCGCCTGAATCGCTGGACTCAACCCGCGTGGCCTGCCAGGTTCGGAGCAGGTGGAACTGGAGTTTGACTAATACAGGAATACTATGAGTCTGAATTTCCTTGATTTTGAACAGCCGATTGCAGAGCTGGAAGCGAAAATCGATTCCCTGACTGCGGTTAGCCGTCAGGATGAGAAACTGGATATTAACATCGATGAAGAGGTGCATCGTCTGCGCGAAAAGAGCGTAGAACTGACGCGTAAAATCTTCGCCGATCTGGGAGCCTGGCAAATTGCCCAGCTGGCGCGTCATCCGCAGCGTCCTTATACCCTGGATTATGTCCGCCTGGCCTTTGAGGAGTTTGACGAGCTGGCAGGCGATCGCGCCTATGCCGACGACAAAGCGATCGTGGGCGGCATCGCGCGTCTGGACGGGCGTCCGGTGATGATCATCGGCCACCAGAAAGGGCGCGAAACCAAAGAGAAAATTCGCCGCAACTTCGGGATGCCGGCGCCGGAAGGTTACCGTAAGGCGCTGCGCCTGATGGAAATGGCCGAGCGCTTCAACATGCCGATCGTGACCTTCATCGACACCCCGGGCGCGTACCCAGGTGTGGGCGCGGAAGAGCGCGGTCAGTCTGAGGCTATCGCCCGTAACCTGCGTGAAATGTCTCGCCTGAAAGTGCCGGTTATCTGCACCGTTATCGGTGAAGGCGGCTCCGGCGGCGCGCTGGCTATCGGCGTTGGCGATAAAGTGAATATGCTGCAATACAGCACCTATTCCGTTATCTCACCGGAAGGCTGCGCCTCGATTCTGTGGAAAAGCGCCGATAAAGCCCCGATCGCGGCCGAAGCGATGGGCATCATCGCGCCGCGCCTGAAAGAGCTGAAACTTATCGACAGCGTGATCCCTGAACCGCTGGGCGGCGCGCACCGCAACCCGGAAGTCATGGCGCAGTCGCTGAAAGCGCAGCTGCTGGCGGATCTCGCCGATCTCGACGTGCTGAGCAAAGACGATCTGCTCAACCGCCGCTATCAGCGTCTGATGAGCTACGGTTACGCCTGATAAACGGCGAATAAAAATCTCAATGAGGGTCGCGCAAGCGGCCCTTTTTTATGGGCGCTCGCCGCTGATGAAATGTGATTTTTGCAATGAGTTAACGTGAGATACCCCGTCTGGCTCCCTTCCTACACTCGCTGGTGAACCACAACCACAAGGGGACACCGGAATGGAAATAGTAAAAATCGCGGCGATTGGCGCCGCAGGGTTTTTCGCAGGCTCGCAGGCGCTGGCCGCGCCGCTGCTCAGCAGCAGTACGCCTTACACCATCAACGCCAGCGACCTCACTAAAAAAGAGCAGGAGCTAAGTAACTTTCCACTGATGCAGTCGGTAAAAAGCGCTATCCGCACGCTGGATAACGCGCAGGTCGAACAGATAGCGCCGGGGCGCGCCGCGAACCCGGACAACGTCAAACGCGTCGAGAAAATCCTCACCGCCCAGGACTGGGAGTTTCTCTTTCCGCTGCGCGCGCCGGAATACACCTATACGAATTTCCTGAAAGCCGTCGGCAAATTCCCGGCGGTGTGCGGCGATTACAGCGACGGGCGCAACGCCGAGGCTATTTGTCGGAAATCGCTCGCCACCATGTTCGCGCACTTCGCGCAGGAAACCGGCGGCCATGAAAGCTGGCGCGAGCAGCCGGAGTGGCGGCAGGCGCTGGTTTATCTGCGTGAAATGGGCTGGAACGAGGGGCAGAAGGGCGGCTATAACGGCGAATGTAATCCGGATACCTGGCAGGGGCAGACCTGGCCGTGCGGGCGGGATAAAGACGGCGATTACATGAGTTACTTCGGGCGCGGCGCCAAACAGCTTTCGTATAACTACAACTACGGGCCGTTCTCTGACGCTATGTATGGCGACGTCCGCCCGCTGCTTGATAAACCGGAAATGGTCGCCGATACCTGGCTAAATCTCGCCAGCGCACTCTTTTTCTTTGTCTATCCGCAGCCGCCTAAGCCTGGCATGCTGCATGTGATCGACGGCACCTGGACGCCGAATGAACACGATAAAGAGAGCGGACTGGTGCCCGGCTTTGGCGTCACCATTCAGATTATCAACGGCGGCGTGGAGTGCGGCGGCGAAGCGGAAAACGCCCAGTCGCTTAACCGTATCGCGTATTACAAAGAGTTTGCCAAATACCTGAAGGTGCCGGTCCCGGCGGATGAAGTGCTCGGCTGTAAGAAAATGAAGCAGTTCGATGCGGGCGGTTCGGGCGCGTTGCCTATTTACTGGGAGATGGACTGGAGCTGGAGCACCACCACGCCGGACGGCCAGGCTTACGCCTGCCAGCTGGTAGGTTATCAGACGCCATTCAGCGCGTTCAAAGAGGGGGATTACGCGAAATGCGTGCAGAACCACTTTAATGTGAACATCGTCAACGACGCCTCCGGCGGCACAACGCCCGCGCCGCAGCCTGAACCGCAACCGCAACCGTCTCCAGCGCCTTCTGGCGGCAACGTAGCGCCGATCGCACGCATCAGCGGCCCGGTGGGTGCGGTGGAATCGGGCAGTAAAGTTTCGTTAAGCGCCACCGGCTCCAGCGATGAAAACGGCGATGCGCTGACCTACACCTGGATGGCGCAGACCGGGCAGACGCTGAGCGGCAAAGATAAGAACGTAGTAACCTTCAATGCGCCGGAGAGCTCCAGCGACGCGCAGTACACCATCAGCCTGAAAGTGGACGATGGCAAGCTGAGCGATACCACCAGCTATGTCCTCAACGTGAAGGCGAAAGCCAAAACGCCGGACGCCGGTCCGGTGAGCTATCCGTCGTGGAGTGCCAGCCAGAGCTGGAAGCCGGGCGATATCGTGCTTAACCATGGCGCGCTCTACCAGTGCAAACCGTTCCCGGCGGGCGGCTGGTGCAGCGTGGCGCCGGCTTACTATGAGCCTGGCGCAGGCCTGAACTGGCAGGACGCCTGGGACGCGCGGTAAGGGCAAAAGCCAGCCTGCGGGCTGGCTTTCAGTCTTTGATGACGCACAAGAAGGCGAAAAGCGTATGCCAGGTTTTTTGCCTTCTCGCCTGTTGTTCCGCTTCGCTCAACTATGCTTACCAGACGGTTTTTTTTGCCAGGGGGTAAGCAGTGAACATCATCGCCATCATGGGGCCGCACGGCGTTTTCTATAAAGACGAGCCGATGAAAGAGTTGCAGGCGGCGCTCCAGCAGCAGGGCTTTCAGCTAATCTGGCCGAAAAACAGCAACGATCTGCTGAAGTTTATCGAGCACAACCCGCGCATCTGCGGCGTCATTTTCGACTGGGATGAGTACAGTCTCGATTTATGCTGTGAAATCAATCAGCTCAATGAATATCTGCCGCTCTATGCGTTTATCAATACGCACTCTACGCTTGATGTCAGCGCGAATGAGATGCGCATGGCGCTCTGGTTTTTCGAATATTCGCTGGGCATTGCCGACGACATCGCGACGCGCATTCGCCAGTACACCCAGGAGTATCTCGACAACATCACGCCGCCGTTTACCAAAGCGCTGTTCACGTATGTGAAAGAGGGCAAATACACGTTTTGCACGCCGGGCCATATGGGCGGCACGGCGTATCAGAAAAGCCCGGTCGGCTGCCTGTTTTATGATTTTTTCGGTGGCAACACGCTAAAGGCGGATGTCTCGATCTCCGTCACCGAGCTGGGATCGCTGCTCGATCACACCGGGCCGCATCTGGAGGCGGAAGAGTATATCGCCCGCACTTTTGGGGCCGAACAGAGTTATATGGTGACCAACGGCACATCCACCTCCAATAAGATAATCGGGATGTACGCCGCGCACGCCGGCAGCACGGTACTCATCGATCGCAACTGCCACAAGTCGCTCACGCATCTGCTGATGATGAGCGATATTGTGCCGCTGTGGCTCAAGCCCACGCGCAACGCGCTCGGCATTCTGGGCGGCATTCCGAAGCGGGAATTTACCCGCGAGTCGATTGCCCAAAAAGTGGCGCAAACCCCGGACGCCAGCTGGCCGGTTCATGCGGTCATCACTAACTCCACCTATGACGGGTTGCTGTATAACACCAACTGGATCAAACAGACGCTGGACGTTCCCTCGATCCATTTTGATTCCGCCTGGGTGCCCTATACCCATTTTCACCCGATCTACAAAGGCAAGAGCGGCATGAGCGGCGAGCGCGTGCCCGGCAAAGTGTTCTTTGAAACCCAGTCGACCCATAAGATGCTGGCGGCGCTGTCGCAGGCGTCGCTGATCCACATTAAAGGCGACTATGACGAAGAGACGTTCAACGAAGCGTACATGATGCACACCACCACTTCGCCGAGCTATCCGCTGGTGGCGTCCATTGAAACCGCCGCGGCGATGCTGCGCGGCAATCCGGGCCGCCGTTTGATCAACCGCTCGGTGGAGCGGGCGCTGCATTTTCGTAAAGAGGTGCAGCGTCTTCGTGAGGAAACCGACAGCTGGTTCTTCGATATCTGGCAGCCGGAGGAGATTGACGAAGCGGACTGCTGGCCTATCACGCCCGGCGATGACTGGCACGGCTTTACTCATGCTGATCACGATCATATGTATCTCGATCCGGTAAAGGTCACTATTCTGACGCCGGGCATGGACGCGCAGGGCAATATGGAGAAAGAGGGGATCCCCGCGGCTCTCGTGGCGAAATTCCTCGACGAACGCGGCGTGGTGGTGGAGAAAACCGGGCCGTACAACTTGTTGTTCCTGTTTAGTATCGGCATCGATAAAACCCGCGCGATGGGCCTGCTGCGCGGGCTGACGGAGTTTAAGCGCGCTTATGATCTTAATCTGCGGGTGAAAAACATGCTGCCCGATCTCTGGGCGGAAGATCCGGACTTCTACCGCAACATGCGCGTGCAGGAGTTAGCCCAGGGGATCCACAAGCTTATCCAACAGCACGATCTGCCGGATCTGATGCTGCGCGCGTTTGACGTCTTGCCGGAAATGAAAATGACGCCGCATGAAATGTATCAGCAGCAGGTAAAAGGCAATGTGGAAACGGTGGAGATCGAGAAGCTGATCGGGCGGGTGTCCGCCAATATGATCCTGCCATATCCGCCCGGCGTGCCGCTGGTGATGCCTGGCGAGATGATCACGGAGGCGTCGCGCGCGGTGCTCGATTTCCTGCTCATGCTCTGCTCCATCGGCAGACACTATCCCGGCTTTGAAACGGACATCCACGGGGCGAAGTGCGGCGAAGACGGCGTCTATAGGGTACGTGTCCTAAAAAGCGAGTAACCCCTTGTTTTGCCGCATCAGGCTCAGTAACGTGCCAGACAATCATAAGGAGGGATTATGCTGGGTTTAAAACAGATTCACCATATCGCCATTATCGCGACGGATTACCACCGCAGCAAAGCGTTCTACTGCGATACCCTGGGGTTTACTCTGCAGTCGGAGGTTTACCGTGAGGCGCGCGATTCCTGGAAGGGCGATCTGGCGCTGAACGGGCAGTATGTGATCGAGCTTTTCTCGTTTCCGTTTCCGCCCGCGCGGCCAAGCCGTCCGGAAGCCTGCGGTTTGCGCCATCTCGCGTTCAGCGTGGATGATGTCGAGAGGGCGGTGGCGTTTCTGGAAAGCCGCGGCGTGACGTGCGAGGCGGTACGTGTGGATCCGCTCACCGGCAAGCGCTTCACATTCTTTAACGATCCGGACGGCCTGCCGCTGGAGCTCTACCAGCAGTAACGCTTGCTCCCGGCGCCATTGCCCGGTAAGTTGCCTGGCAATGGCCCTTCTTTCTTTCGACGCAATGGACACTTCTCTGCTCTCTGCCCTGCGGGGCCGACGCCAGCTGCTGGTGGCTTACAGTGGCGGGCTCGATTCGACGGTATTGCTCCATCAACTGGTGCGGTTGCGCGAGACGCATCCTGAACTGCGCCTGCGCGCCATCCACGTTCATCATGGCATCAGCCCGAACGCCGACCGTTGGGCGGCGCACTGTCAGGCGCTGTGTCACCGCTGGCAGGTGCCGTTTGAGCTGGCGTATGTGGAGCTGGCGCAGGACGGGCTCGGTCTTGAAGCGCAGGCCCGCAAGGCGCGCTACCAGGCGTTTGAAGCGGCGCTTTTGCCGGGTGAAGCGCTGGTCACGGCACAGCATCTCGATGACCAGTGTGAAACTCTGCTGCTGGCGCTCAAGCGCGGCAGCGGCCCGGCGGGGCTGGCGGCGATGCCTGCCGAACTGCCTTTTGCGGGCAGCGCTATCCTGCGCCCGCTGCTGAATACGTCGCGCGCGCAGCTGGAGGCGTGGGCCGATCGTCACCAGCTTCTGTGGATCGACGATGAAAGCAACGAGGACGATCGCTTCGATCGCAACTTTTTACGCCTGCGCATTCTGCCTGCGCTGCAAGCGCGCTGGCCGCACTTCACCCAGGCGGCGGCGCGCAGCGCGCAACTCTGCGGCGAGCAGGAGCAACTGCTGGATGAACTGCTGGCGCCGGAGCTTGCCGCGCTGATGGACGGCAAAACGCTCGCTATCGCGCCGCTCGAAACCATGAGCGAGATAAAACGCGCCGCGCTGCTGCGCCGCTGGCTGGCCGCCCTGAACGCGCCGATGCCCGCCCGCGCCACGCTGCAACGTCTCTGGGATGAAGTGGCGCAAAGCCGTGAGGATGCCGCGCCGCGCCTTAAATCCGGCGACTATGAGGCGCGGCGTTATCAGGGGCGGCTGTGGTGGATCAGAGCGCGGCAGGGGCAGCGCCAGACGGTGCTTGCCTGGCCCGATCCGCATGTGGCGTTGCCTCTGCCGGAGGCGCTGGGCCGCCTGAGTTTCGGCGAAGCAGGCGACGCCGTGCGTCCGCCGCGTCCCGGCGAGTCAGTCTCGGTGCGCTTCAGCGCGCCAGGCATGTTGTATATCGTCGGGCGCGATCGCGGGCGCACGCTGAAAAAACTCTGGCAGGAACTGCAGGTGCCGCCCTGGCAGCGCGAGATAACGCCCGTCCTGTTTTATGATGAGCAACCCATTTGCGCGCCCGGCCTGTTTATTACCCGTGAGGGCCAGGCGCAGAACGAACCGGGCTGGATGCTGGCCTGGCATAAGGAGCATAACGATGATTAAACATGGCATGGTGCTGGTGAGCCTGATGGCGCTAAGCCTGGCGGCGCAGGCCAAAGGCGATGCGGCGGCGGGGGAGGAGAAAGCGGTCATGTGCGTCGCCTGCCACGGCGCGTCCGGGAAAGCCAGCGCACCCCTTTATCCTAATCTCGCGGGGCAAAATGAGGCGTATCTTGAGCACGCGCTTCAGGCATATAAAAAAGGCGAGCGTAGCGGCGGACAGGCGGAAATCATGAAGGCGTATGTCAGTGGGCTGTCGGATGAAGATATCGCGAATCTCGCGGCTTACTATGCCGGGCAGAAGCCCTGAAAAAAACGGGCAGCCGCAGGGCTGCCCGCCAGGGTGGAACGCGCGTCAGGATTCGCTAACGACCACCGTACCGATTTGTGGATGGCTGAAGCTCGCAATTTTGTCGAGACGCACTTCGCGCTCGGCTCCGGCTTCATCAGCAATTAAATATTCGACGTTTTTGCGCGTAACCAGATCCTGCGCTTTGGCCTTAATGACCTCGCCGCTTTTGAGTTCCAGCGTCAGTAATAAGTGATGCTGGCAGGCGAGCTCGAGGTTGTCATAGTCATCGCAGTTGATGGGTTGATAGGCATCATTCATTGACATAATCGCTCACCAGTAAGTTCGCGGCAGCATACGCCGCCTGTTCCCTGACCGACTCTGAGAGGGCTTCATCAGAGGCCACCTCATTCAGAGCCCTTAATACGCAGCCCAGCGCGTCGGGAATATACCCCAGATCGCCGCTGGCTATCTGCGAATAGCGCTGTCGTATTAATTCACAATATTTATCCACATACCCTCCTGTCAGAGCCTGACGACAGACTTCACCGCGGGATGCAAGTCTAAGCCTACGTAGTTAAACTCTGTTTAGCAAGGTGACTATACCATAGTCATCAGAGCCATAGCGCAGGCTGTGGCGGCGTTACCGCGCTCCGCTTGAATCGGCAGCCAGCCGACGCGTATTGGGCTACAATACCCCCCAACTTTTCAGGGGGCCCTATGGCGTTAAAAGCAACCATTTATAAAGCGGCGGTCAATGTGGCCGATCTCGACCGGCAGCAATTTCTCGACATCAACCTGACGCTGGCGCGTCATCCTTCGGAAACGCAGGAGCGGATGATGCTGCGTCTGCTGGCCTGGATGATGTACGCCGACGAGCGGTTGCAGTTTACCCGCGGCCTGTGCGCCGATGACGAGCCGGAGATCTGGCTGCGTAACGATCATCTCGGCATCGAACTCTGGATTGAGCTCGGGCTGCCGGAAGAGCGGCGCCTTAAGAAGGCGGTGAGCCAGTCGCAGCAGGTGGCGCTGTTTACCTATAATGACCGCGCAGCGCAGGTCTGGTGGCAGCAGAATCAGGATAAGCTGCGGCAGTATAAAAACCTGACTATCTGGAATATCAATGATGAACAGCTCGCCCAGCTGAGCGCGCTGGCGCAGAGAACTATGACGTTACAGGCCACGTTGCAGGAAGGCATCATCTGGCTTTCCGGCGGCGAGGACAGCCTGGAGCTTCATCCTGCCGTCTGGCAAGGTCAGGCATGATTACGTTTTCGCGAAGCGTGGCGGTGCCCGATGAAGAGGTGACGTTCAGCGCCATCCGTGCGCAGGGCGCGGGCGGGCAGCACGTGAATAAAAGTTCGACGGCCATTCACCTGCGGTTTGACATCAACGCCTCCAGCCTGCCGGATGAATGGAAAACGCGCCTGCTGGCGGCGAGTCATCATCTGATCACCGCCGAGGGCGTGGTGATTATCAAGGCGCAGGAGTATCGCAGCCAGGAGATGAACCGCGAGGCGGCGCTGGCGCGTCTTGTTATGCTGGTCCGGGAACTTACTGCTACGCAAAAGCGTCGAAAGGAGACTCGCCCGACGCGCGCGTCGAAAGTGCGCCGCCTGGAGGCGAAAACCCATAAGTCCGCCACCAAAGCCATGCGGGGCAAAGTGCGCGGTATGCCGGATTAAAAGCGCCACGAACAATAAGGAAATACGGTGAAAAAACTCATTTTTTGCGCAGCGGCGGCCTTAAGCCTGTTTGCGCTGTTTGGCTGTAACAACCGGGCAGAAATGCAGACCTTAGCGCCGACCAGCGCCGCAGAGCTGAAGCCGATGCAGCAGAGCTGGAAAGGCGTGCTGCCCTGCGCCGATTGCGAAGGCATCGAGACCGCGCTGTTTTTAGAGAAAGACGGCACCTGGGTGATGAATCAACACTATCTGGGCGCGAAAGGGCAGGCGGTGTTCGCCTCTTACGGCACCTGGGCGCGCACCGCCGATAAGCTGGTGCTCACCGACAGCCAGGGTGAGAAAAACTATTTCCGCGCGCGCGGCGAGGCGCTGGAGATGCTCGACCGGGAAGGCAACCCGATTAAATCATCGCTGAATTATCGACTGGATCCGGTCAGCGATCCGCTGCCGCAAACCCCGATGACGATGACGGGGATGTATCAGCACGGCGCAAATGCAGCCACCTTTACCGACTGCGCCACCGGGCGCGAGACGGGCGTGGCGAATCATGCGGTGCTGGCGCATGATTACCAGCGCGCTCGCGGCGCGAGCCAGAAACCGGTACTGCTGGTGGTGGAAGCGCACTTCACGATGACGGTTGACCCGGCGAACGGCGCGGTGCAAAAGCATCTGGTGGCCGACCGCAAAGTGGCGTTTAAGCCCGGCAAAGATTGCGACCACCCGTAACGGTGACAGGTAAGCCGATAAGAAAAAGGCCCTCCATGGAGGGCCTTTTTAATGCAACATGGAAAGCGCTTAGCGCTTCACATTCGCCACCAGGTAATCAAGGATGTCGCCGGTTTTGATCATTTTCTTCTCGCCATCGCGACGGTATTTGTATTCAATCTCGTCGTTGTCGAGGTTGCGATCGCCAATCACCACCGTGTGCGGAATACCGATAAGCTCCATGTCGGCGAACATCACGCCCGGACGCTCTTTACGGTCATCCATCAGCACATCGATGCCTTTGGCGCGCAGCTCAGCGTAGAGTTTCTCCGCCAGCTCCTGCACGCGGAAAGATTTGTGCATGTTCATTGGCAGAATCGCGACCTGGAACGGCGCGATCGCGTCCGGCCAGACGATACCGCGATCGTCATGGTTCTGCTCAATCGCCGCCGCCACCACGCGCGTTACGCCGATGCCGTAGCAGCCCATGGTCAGCACCTGGTTACGGCCGTCTTCGCCCTGTACGGAGGCTTTCAGCGCGTCGGAGTATTTGGTGCCAAGCTGGAAAATATGGCCCACTTCAATACCGCGTTTGATAAGCAGCGTGCCCTGACCATCCGGGCTCGGATCGCCGGCCACGACGTTGCGGATATCGGCAACCTGCGGCGTCGCCACGTCGCGATCCCAGTTGATGCCGAAGTAGTGTTTGCCGTCGATGTTCGCGCCTGCGGCGAAATCGCTCATGGCGGCCACGCTGCGGTCAATCACGACCGGCACCGGCATATTCACCGGGCCAAGCGAACCCGGACCTGCGTTAACCGCGGCGCGGATTTCGGCCTCTGTGGCGAACGTCAGCGGGCTGGCGACCTGCGCCAGTTTCTCGGCTTTGACTTCGTTCAGTTCGTGGTCGCCGCGCACCAGCAGCGCCACCAGCGGGAAATCGCTGCCTTCAGCGGCTTTCACCAGCAGGGTTTTCACGGTTTTCTCAACCGGCAGGCTGAACTGCTCAACCAGCTCGGCGATGGTTTTCGCGTTCGGCGTATCGACCAGCGTCATGTCCTGCGTTGCCGCCGCGCGCGGGGTCAGCGGGGCAACCGCTTCGGCGAGTTCAATGTTGGCGGCGAAATCAGAGGTGTCAGAGAAGACGATATCGTCTTCGCCGCTCTGCGCCAGCACCTGGAATTCGTGAGACGCGCTGCCGCCAATCGAGCCGGTATCCGCCTGCACCGGGCGAAAATCGAGCCCCATGCGGGTGAAGATTTTGCTGTAGGCGCCATACATCGCGTCGTAGGTCTGCTGCAGCGATTCCTGCGTAGTATGGAAAGAGTAGGCGTCTTTCATCAGGAATTCGCGTGAGCGCATCACGCCGAAACGCGGGCGCACTTCGTCACGGAATTTGGTCTGGATCTGATAGAAGTTGAGCGGTAGTTGTTTGTAAGAGCTCAGCTCGTTGCGGATCAGATCGGTGATGACTTCTTCATGCGTCGGGCCAAGCACAAACGCGCGATCGCCGCGATCGACAAAGCGCAGCAGCTCCGGACCGTACTGCTCCCAGCGGCCGCTCTCCTGCCACAGTTCAGCAGGCTGAACCACTGGCATCGACACCTCGATAGCACCGGCGTTGTTCATCTCTTCACGCACGATATTTTCGACTTTTTTCAGGACGCGCAGGCCGGTCGGCAGCCAGGTGTATAACCCTGAGGCCAGCTTGCGGATCATCCCGGCGCGCAGCATCAGCTGGTGGCTGATAACCTCCGCGTCGGCAGGTGTCTCCTTCAGAGTGGAGAGCAGATATTGGCTAGTACGCATGTTGTTACGGTTCCGTTTGAACGTGTGAATTCAGGCACTGTAAAGCCTGACACAAAAAAGTGGTTTAGTGTACCAGTGAGAATGGGCCGCCAAAAGAGAGGCTACGGAAATTAACGCGGCTCCAGCGCGTAGACCTCAAAGCCCTGCGGCGTAACACGCCAGCGGACATTGAAATCGAGCAACCAGACGGCGTAGCTTTTGCCGGTTTCCTCATCTTTACGGTAAGCCGGACGCGGATCCTGGGCGAGCACTTCAACGATGAACTGGCCAAGATTCGGGTAGCGCTTCTCAAGGTGCGGCAGGGCGTGCGCGATGTCGTCGGTAAAGGTGACCGGCACCGTGGCATCCGGCGCCTGCCGGGCATAGCCCGCGCGCGCGTCAGGCAACGCTTCGGCGAACGGGAGATAGGGTTTGATATCTATCACCGGCGTGCCGTCCACCAGATCCAGTCCGCCGAGCGTCAGGATCACGCGGTCTTTTTCGCAGCGGATGCCCTGAAGTTCCACCAGCGACATGCCGACGGGGTTCGGGCGGAAGGTAGAACGCGTGGCGAAAACGCCCATTCTGGCATTGCCGCCAAGACGCGGAGGACGCACGGTAGGGCGCCAGCCGCCTTCCATCGTCTGATGGAAAACAAACACGACCCAGATATGGCTAAACGCCTCCAGCCCGCGCACGGCGTCAGGCTGGTTGTAGGGCGCGATTAAATGCAGCTCGCCGAGCGCGCTGTTGACCAGTCCTGGCTGGCGCGGCACGGCGAATTTTTCTTTATAAGGCGAGCGAATGACACCAATTTGCTCAAAGGCAAAGGTGGTCATTTGGTCGGAACGCTAAGGGCAGAGCCTACGCAAACGGCCTGGCGGTAGCAGCCCGGCGTGCCGCTGGTGACTTCACAGCTGTGCAGCAGAACGGCGTTCGCTTTCATTTTAGAGGCGTTGATCTGCAGGCGCTTACGGGCCGTCGGGATATTCGGCGGAGAGTCCTGGTTAGTGGCCTGGCAGGATTCACCGCTCACTTCGCCTAAATCGCGAAAGGGTTTGCCGACCAGATCTGCAGCGTTGGTATAGATTTTTACCGGAGCAGGGCGAACCGTTTTCTGGCGAACAGGCTCGGATTTTTGCGGCGACGCGGTGCTTTGAACAGGTTCTACAGGGGATCTGTTTAGCACGGAACAGCCGCTCAGGATGAATGCTAAAAGACAGATCGGTAAAGCACGCATAATAATTCCTCGTCGGTGATAAAAACGTGGCTTATTGAATCAGGAGCTTGCAGAAATAACAAGACGGGCTTAAGCCCGTCCTGAAATTATAACCGTCAGCAATCAAAACGGCTTACCAGCCTTTGACGGCGCCGCCGTTAAAGACTTTATTTGCGGCTTCATTCACTTCGTCAGACTGGTAAGCCTGAACGAATTTCTTCACGTTTTCCGCGTCTTTGTTATCTTCGCGGGTCACAATCATGTTCACGTACGGAGAATCTTTGTCTTCCACGAAGATGCCATCTTTCGCCGGGGTCAGGTTGATCTGGCTGGCGTAGGTGGTGTTAATCACCGCAAGGGCAATCTGGTCGTCATCCAGCGAGCGCGGCAGCTGCGGCGCTTCCAGCTCGACAATCTTCAGGTTTTTCGGGTTTTCGGTGATATCCAGCACGGTCGGCAGCAGGCCGATATCGTCTTTCAGTTTGATCAGACCCACTTTCTGCAGCAGTAGCAGGGAACGGCCAAGGTTGGTCGGATCGTTCGGTACGGCAACCTGCGCGCCCGGTTGCAGGTCATCCAGCGATTTGATTTTGCGGGAGTAACCGGCGATCGGATAAACGAAAGTGTTGCCGACGGAAACCAGCTTGTAGCCGCGGTCTTTGATCTGCTGATCCAGATACGGTTTGTGCTGGAAGGCGTTAGCGTCGATATCGCCTTTGCTCAGCGCTTCGTTCGGCAGTACGTAGTCGTTAAAGGTGACCAGCTCGACGTCCAGACCATATTTCTCTTTGGCGACTTTTTTGGCGACTTCAGCAACCTGCTGTTCCGCACCCACAATCACGCCCACTTTAATATGGTTCGGATCTTTTTCTTCCTGACCGCAACCTGCCAGGGCCAGCGTGCCGAGAAGGGCGCCTACTGCCGCAAAGGTTTTAAACTTGAAAGACATAACCATTCCTTAACTGAAAAGTATATTGATGTTGTGTGTAACGTTACTTGTGAGTGACAGCCCGGACGATACGATCGCCTGAGAATTGAATTAAATACACCAGTACCACCAGTAAGACTAATACGGTATTCATTACGGTGGCGTTATAGCCGATGTAGCCGTACTGATAACCGATCTGGCCCAGGCCGCCTGCGCCAACCGCGCCGCCCATGGCGGAATAGCCGACAAGGGTGATAAGCGTAATCGTCGCGGCGTTCACGAGGCCCGGCAGCGCTTCAGGCAGCAGTACCTTACGAACGATCTGCATCGGCGTGGCACCCATTGCGCGCGAGGCTTCAATAAGACCCGACGGGATCTCCAGCAGGGCGTTTTCCACCATACGGGCGATAAACGGCGCGGCGCCGACGGTCAGCGGTACGATGGCCGCCTGCAGGCCAATGGAAGTGCCGACGATAGTACGGGTAAACGGGATCATCCATACCAGTAAGATAATAAAAGGAATGGAGCGGAAGATATTCACCAGCGCGGAGAGAATACGATAGAGTTTCGCGTTCTCGATAATCTGGCCCGGACGCGTGACGTACAGCAGTACGCCAACCGGCAGGCCAATCACAAAACCGAAAAAGCCGGAAACAAAGGTCATCGCCAGCGTTTCCCAGATGCCGCGCACCAGTAACCACATCATTGCTTCAGACATAACCCAGAACCTCTACTTTTACATGATGTTGTTGCAGGTAAGCGATGGCCGCTTGCGTTTCTTCCTGTGTGCCGTGCATTTCCGTCAGCATGATGCCGAACTTCACGCCGCCGGCGTAATCCATCTGCGCGCTGATAATGTTGTTGTTCACGTTATAACGGCGTGCGGTCTCGGAAAGGAGCGGCGCGTCAACCGACTGGCCTGTGAATTCAAGGCGCAGCAGCGGGACGCGGTTATCGCCGGATTGCGCGTTAAGACGCTGGGCGTAATCTTCCGGGATATCCAGATGCAGCGTGGACTGGATAAACTGCTGAGCCAGCGGCGTCTTCGGGTGCGAGAACACTTCGCTGACGCTGTCCTGCTCGATAAGCTCGCCGTTGCTGATCACCGCAACGCAGTCGCAGATACGCTTCACGACATCCATTTCATGCGTAATGAGCAGAATAGTAAGACCCAGGCGACGGTTGATGTCTTTCAACAGCTCCAGAATGGAGCGGGTGGTGGCAGGGTCGAGCGCGCTGGTGGCTTCATCGCACAGCAGCACTTTCGGGTTGCTCGCCAGCGCGCGAGCAATCGCCACGCGCTGTTTCTGACCGCCCGAGAGATTCGCCGGGTAAGCGTCCTGCTTTTCGCTTAGGCCAACCAGATCCAGCAGCTCGGTTACACGACGTTTGATTTCGTCGCGCGGCGTGTTGTCCAGCTCCAGCGGGAGCGCGATGTTGCCAAAAACGGTACGTGATGCCAGCAGATTAAAATGCTGGAAAATCATGCCAATCTGGCGACGGGCTTTGGTCAGTTCTGATTCAGAAAGCGCGGTCAGCTCCTGGCCGCCTACCAGGACGCTGCCCTGGGTGGGGCGCTCAAGCAAATTGACGCAGCGGATGAGTGTACTCTTACCGGCGCCGGAGGCGCCAATCACGCCATAAATCTGTCCTGCCGGGACATGCAGGCTGACATTATTCAGCGCCTGAATGGTGCGGTTTCCCTGCTGGAACACTTTGGTGATATTCGACAGTTTGATCATCAGGTTATTTATTATCTTATAGGAGTTAGCCGTGGCATTTTGTTCTGCCTTATACGGGCGGTGACCGTAAACAGAATGGATGGTAAGGCATCCAGACGTCTAAATCAATCTGACTGTCTGCAATGAGCGCTTTCTCCGTCTAAGAATCATGCGATACTAGACAGCATTATTTAAGGCAGGAGTTTTTCAGGTGGCTAAATCTGTACCGGCAATTTTTCTCGACCGCGACGGCACTATTAATATCGATCACGGTTATGTCTCTGAGATTGACCGCTTCGAGTTTATCGACGGCGTTATCGATGCGATGCGCGAACTCAAAGCGATGGGCTTTGCGCTGGTGCTGGTGACGAATCAGTCCGGCATCGCGCGCGGGAAGTTTACCGAAGCGCAGTTTGAACAACTCACAGAATGGATGGACTGGTCGCTGGCCGACCGGGACGTCGATTTTGATGGCATCTATTATTGCCCGCATCATCCTGAAGCCGCAGTGGAAGAGTTTCGTCAGAATTGTGACTGCCGTAAACCGCAACCGGGCATGCTGCTCTCCGCTCGTGATTTTCTGCACATCGATATGGACGCTTCTTATATGGTGGGCGATAAATTAGAAGATATGCAGGCGGGCGCAGCGGCAGGCGTCGGCACAAAAGTGCTGGTACGTACCGGCAAACCCGTGACGCCAGAAGCAGAAGCGGCGGCCGATTGGGTGTTAAATAGCCTCGCGGCGCTGCCGGAAGCTATCAAAAAGCGCTAAAAATGCGCGCAATGATGAAAAGGTGAGCGGTTGTGATTTTTTTAAGTTTTCCGCTTGCCATTACTTCTGAGCTCCCTATAATGCGCCTCCATCGACACGGCGCTGATGAGAAACATCACACAGCGACGGTGAGTCGGAAAGAGAAAAATCCTGAAATTAAGGGTTGACTCTGAAAGAGGAAAGCGTAATATACGCCACCTCGCGACAGCAGGCCGAAAGCCGCGTCGCACCGCTCTTTAACAATTTATCAGACAATCTGTGTGGGCACTCGGGGCACTGATATCTTAACGTCCTCGG